>JBMORD010000198.1:0-12932 GCA_049322495.1 Myxococcota bacterium
AGCCCACGGTCGTGATGCCGACGGAGCTGCCCTGCACGAAGACGAACGCCTGGCGCCGCGAGGTGTCGATGTCGGTGCTGACGACCTGCGTCTGCCCTGGTCGACGTCGCACATCACACAGGAGGAGCTCGTCCGGCTGCAGCGCCATCTTCGGTGCGGCGCCGGCCGCTCCCTCAGCCGCCTGGCGCACGACGAGCTCGAAGGACTCGTCTCGGCGGAAGAAGACCTGCTGCGAGTTGCCGTCGGTGCGCGGGTCGGAGAGCAGCCGCTTGAAGCGAAGGAACACGCCAAGCCACCGCTCGTTGCCGGCGGTCGAGACGTCGGTCGGAATGCCCGAGAGGTCCGTCGAGCAGTCCACCGTCTGGCCCGTGCCGAAGAAGAGCCGCTGGCCGAGGTTGTCGTATGCGCGCGCGGGCGCGGTCAGGTCGATGGAGAGGTCGGGGACCGGCGAGTGCGGCGACGGGACTCCGCCAGAGACGACGCCGTAGATGCGCAGGTCGGCCGCGAGGTTGTGCAGCGCCTTCTCGAGCAGGCTGAAGCCGAGGTCGAGCTCCGCCTCGGTGACGCGCTGCCGGAAGTAGTAGTCGAGGCGGTCAGCCATGGGCGCGCCAGTTCAAAGCCCCATGTGCCTTGCCGTGGGGACTACGCGGCGCGGACGTGGCGGCCAGGAGGCCCCGACAGGTACTCGAGCCAGCGCCGCACGGCGTCCTCGGTGAAGCACGAGAGTGCGGCGAGCCCGTCTTCCGCTGCGTCTGGGCATGAGAGCAGCGCGCCGCCGATGCGCACGATGTCGTCGAGACGGTCGGGGTCGGCCTTCCAGTAGTCGGGCGCCCACTCGATTGTGGGGCTCACTACCGAGGGCACTCCCTCCGCGACCGCGTCGGCCGTCGTGACGTTGAAGGTCTCGGTCATCGAGACCTGGAGGCAGAGGTCCATGCCTCCGACGGTTCGCCGGAAGCTCGCCCAGTCCTGCCACGGGTGCTCAATGAGCCGCGCCCAGCGGAGGCCGTTGAACATCTTCCGGAGCGCATCGAGCACCGCGCCCCCGCCCATGGTGTCGTTCTCGACCGACACCGAGAACTCGAGATCGCAGTCGCGCTTTCGGGCAAGCATGAGCGCCGCCGCGGCCGCCGTCGTGTGGTTCTTGAGCAGCCGGAGCGCACCGAAGCTGCCGACCCTGAGGAGCCGATGATCGTGCTCGCGACCGCGGCGACGGTGTACGCGCTCAAGGTCGTAGAGGTTCGGGAGGTACAGCGTGTGACCGCCGTACGCGGTCTCGAAGAAGTGCTTCAGCTCGACACTGTTCGCCGCGACGGTGAGGTTGAGGAAATTCTCCTGGAGCACCAGGAGTTCGCGGAGCAGCTGAATCGCCGACGGCTCGACCTGGAGGAAGCCGATCTGCGAGTGGCTCCGCACAAGGAAGTGCACATGAGGGAACGCGTGCAGCAACTCGAGCATCGGCGCGCGGCTGACCCACGGAGCCTCGAGCACGCAGTGAGTCACCGACGGCCGCGCAGCGAGCGCCCGGTGAACATCAGGTGGCTCGGCTGCCGGTGTCGCGTCCACCTCGACGCCCGCGCGGCGCAGAACGCGGACCGAATGGAGCGCGTTCACGCCGAGGCCAATGGCACTGCCGAGGGAGTTGGTCCGCGCAAGATTGCGGAAGATGAGCAGCACGTGTGATCTGGGCATTGCGTCCTCCGGACTCTCTCGAAGGAGAGCAAAGGTCGCGCGGCAGTCCCCAGGGGACGGGCAAGCCGAAACTGGATGGCGAAACTCGGGTCGGAACTACGACCGGAACCAGCGAAGAACTGGCATCGGCACAAGCAGATCAGTGTTCGCGACGGGTTTTCGCAACGTGTGGACCCAGGCCACGGAGAGGCCGGGACACTGCTGGAAGAGGGCAGGCGGGGGCTCCGGCAACGGATGTCCGAACAGGACCAGCGGCACCAACGCGGCCTCGTACTTCAGGATGCAGGCGAGCACTCCAACCGAGGCTCCTTGCAGAGGGCCATTGGCGACGGCATCCCGGAACTTCTTGTTGTATTTCCGCTCGACGGCGCGGGAAAACAACTCAGCCAATTGGGTCGGTCCCTGCTGCACAAATCCACCCGCGATTACGTCTTCGTGCGGATCGAGGCAGATCACGTCAAGCCAGTGGTCTGTGCCGTTCGCTGTCAGGAGGATGTCAGCGTCTTTTGAGCCCTGCGCTGCTGCGAACGGCTGCTCGATGCGTACCTGTTGACCTCCCTGACGAAGCTGAACCGAGAATGCCGCCTCTGCAACGGTATCGAGGAAGGCGCTGGCATTCGGGTTCTTGATCTTGTTCCAGAACTTCTGGCGAGGGAGTTCCGTCTCAGTGAAGGAACCGAGAAATGCGTCAAGCGTGGCGAGATAGCCATACGGGTCCGCGACAGCTTCTTGCCTCAGAAGCCCCGATGCGACCCACCAGCAAGACGAAGCCAGATTCAGGAACGCGGTTTCGTCGCCGGGACGTGCCGCCAGAAGCGCGAGTGAAGTCCCTTGCGACGAGGCAAGCCGCTCGAGGTTCGGAAACGTAGTGGCCAGGTTCGTGGGCATGCGTGGAATTAGAGCCGAGCGCACGCCATGCACGAAGCGCCTTCGACCGTAGTTCGCCGCATCCACTAATGCAGATCGGTAGCCTCGCTGAGTGCGCTAAGCCCAAGTTCCCAGTGATCTGGTACGACCGGAGGGAACGGCTCGACGAGGTCCACGAAGTGGGTGTGTGCGGGCTTCAGGTACTCGACGATGGCGCGCAGGTGTTTCCGCTCGGTCGGCGTGAGGATGCGCGCGACGGCGACGTTGAACGCGTATTTCGCGAAGCGGTCCGAGGGGCCGAGCACCCAGTCGACTCCGAGCAGTGACTCGCCGAGCACCAGCGTGTCGGCGTTGAACGCGGTGATGGCCACGATGTCGATGCCGAGGAAGAAGCGCACCGCGTTCTTGATGCCCTGCGCGGTTCCCTTCTGCCGGTACATCTCAACCAGCACTGCCGCGAGCCGGCGCTTGCCCCTCACGTCGAGGTCGAACGGGAACGGGTTGCCCAGGTCCTGAATGATGAGGTCGAGGAACGGCTCGGGTGTTCTCTCGAGATCGAAGATGTCGGGCCAGCGATCGAGGTCGGCGAGCAGCAGGTCCGTCACCTCCTGCAGGCACGAGATGAAGCGCAGGAGGTCTCCGGTCGTGTCGTCGCGCCGGTTGTGCTTCGGGAGCATCTGCCAGAGGTCGAACCGTCGCGACGCCGGCCTCGCTGGTCTGAAGCCCGTGAAGCGCGCCTTGTCGAAGGGCGGCAGCACCGCGTTCCCGGAGAGGTCGGTCACGCCGAGCACCTGCACCTCGTGCTCGACATCGGGAGACATCTCCACGTTGAGCGAGACGGTCAGGCGGTTCGCTTCGCTGGCGACGTGCACAGCGCTCACCGGCACCGCGGGCGCACCGATGGGAGTCACGAGGACTGTCGCGTTGGCGCTCTCAACCGGTTCGTCGAACACGAGGCGGAGCTGCTTCTGCGAAATCGCCTGGGCGCTCGCGAGTCGGGGTGCCACGCGGTCCTCGACGGTGAAGCTCCAGGTCTCGTCGAGCGACTGCCCACCTCCCACGATTCGCGAGGCGACCCGGACCGTGACTCGGGCGAGGCTGACCCGGGGCGCGGCCGGCGTGAGGACCACGCGGAGGCTGTCAGGCGACTGCGCCACCACCGCAGCGAACGGCGGCACCGGCGCACCATCGAACGCGAGCACCCCGTCGACCCAGATGCGTGTGGCGCTCGTGTCGATGCCGGCGGCGCCTGGGTCGACGAGCTCGAGCGCGAGCGGCGAATCGATGGGAACGCCCACCTCACCAGGTGAAGGGTCCCGGTTGATGAGGAGCGGCCGCGCCCCGCTCGTGGTGAGCGTGACCGACTGCACCTGCACGCGTGGCAGCTCGATGGTGGCCATCGTTCACACCAACTCGAGGCGGACGCCGACCGTGTGCTGCCCGGTCAGCTTCGAGACGTTGGCCGCCAGGTCGTCGAGCGCGCGCTCGCTCCCTGCGCGAAGGGTGACGCCGGCATACTTCACCCCGTCGACGACGACGGAGACCTCCCAGACAACCCCCGGCGGCATGCGCTTCGGCGTCCACACCCTCATCGACGTGCGCACCAGCGTCACGCCAGTCAGGTCCACCACCTGCGTCACCTCGACGTGGTCCCCGTGGCCGAGCTCGAAGGTTCGACCAGGCTCGTCGTCACCGAGAACGAACCCGCCCGGCCCGAGCCGCCCCTGGCCCTCGCCGAGACGACTGGTGAACGAGGTCAGCTCCATGCGTCACACCTGACGGAAGAGCTCGAGGTGGTCGAAGTACGCCCGCCGCGTGACGTCCCTCACCGACATGCCGAAGCCTCCTCGCCCCGAGGTGAGTGGCTGGCTGCCCGAGTTGATGCCGAGCTGGTCGTCGATGAACTGCACCATCCCCGCGACGGGCTGCCAGTCAGGAGCCGTGCCGAGCGGGTGCGCCGCGAGGTCGTTCGAGAGCACCTTCAACACGACGTCGCCGTTCGTGTTCACGATGACGTCGAGGCGGAGGTGCACCCAGGTCGCCTGCGCGAAGCTCGCGGCTGACTTGAGCAGCACGCCGGGCCCGTCGGCGTCTGGCAGGCCCACGGCGATGGCTCCCTTCCTGAGCACGACGCGGTGCGGGTCGTCGTCCGAGAGCCCGAGCATGTAGGCGCTGTCATTCACCGAGTTCCCCTGGCAGCAAAGGAAGAGGAACGGTGAGAAGCCGGTCGGGCCTCCGCCGGCGCCGCGTTGGAGGCAGCCGCGAATCGAGCCTCCCTTCGCCATCGGCGCGAAGCTGGCGAGGTTCGCAAACAGGCCGACGGCGCCTTGCACCGCCGCAAGCGAGTTGAAGCCGAAGAGGAAGTTCCCCCCGCCCGGCGGCGTCGGGATGCCTGCCGTCACGCCCCGGTCCACCGCAGCGAGGTCGAGCCCGTTGTTGAGGTACGTCCAGTCCGTCTCAGCCATGGAGCCTCCGTCACAGCGTTGCAGCGCGTGCCCACGCACCGGAGAAGGTCTCGAGCGTGGCGGCCACGTTGCCGACCGAGCTCCAGTCGGAGACGTGGCCGGTGCGCGCGAAGGGCTCAACCAGGCCGAGTGCAGAAGGAACACGGCTCCAGTCGTCGAGCCACGGAGAAGGCAGCGCCCAGGTCTCGACATCACGCACGCCGAAGGAGCTCGCGACGACCCGCCCCGTGGGGAGCGCGAAGAGGTACGGCCGCTCGAACGCCTCGAAGCCGTCTCGGCCGTAGAAGGCACGCACCACGGTGACGTCAGCGAGCGCGGCAACGAACGCGCTCCACCGCTCGAAGTCCTCTCTTCCGGCGCCACCGAAGGCCGCCAGCACCTCGAGGCTCGTCACCGCGGAGATGGTCCATCGCGCCGCCTCGCCTGGAAGCGCTCCCGCGTCGGCGAAGGTCGGGTTCAGGAGCGCCATCAGAGCAACACCCCCGTGTCGCCGTCGCGGAGCGACACCGTGCCCAGCAGCGGGAACTCGCGCACGTTGAGCTTCACGTCCGCGGGCAGTCCGTTGAGCGTGAGGTCGAGCCGCGCGTCGCCCATCTTCCGAACGCCGGGCGTGTCGCGGATGACGTTGAAGACGTCGCTCCACGCGACTTCACCTACGGGGTTCCCCTCGACGTCCTTGATGTTGAAGCCGAAGTCGACGTTCGGGTTCGGCGTGCCGTCGGGCTCGGTGACGCGGAACCACGCGGCGAGGTTGGCGCGAATCGCGTCGCGCACGACGTTCGGGCTCGCGCCCTGTCGAAGGAACACGCGCGCGGAGATGTCGAGGCGCCGGTACACCGGGTCCTGCACAGCGACCTGGAACGTCAGCGTGCACGGGTACGCCTCGGTTACCTGCCGCAGCACCTGTGCCTTGAGCGCCGGCGTGGGGAGCCCTCCGCCGCGGGGCACGACGTAGAGGATGCCGGTGTTCTCTCCGATGGAGAGGTCTTCGTTCGAGGTGAGCATCAACGCGCGCGCGACTCCGGTGAGGCGGCGGGCGTTGATCTCGAAGTCCTCGCGGGCGACGGTGCGCGTGAGTGCGCGCAGGCTCTCGGGAGCGAGCAGCTTGGCCGAGGCGATGCTCTGTCGGTCGGCTCCGCCTGAGGCCGAGCGCGGGTTGCGCACCGAGAGCTGAACGAGCCCACCGTTCGCGTCGCGGAAGTTTCCCTCGAGCACCACGAGGCGCTGGGCGTCGACGTTGCCCGTGGAGCCGCCTCCAGTCTTGTACGTGACCGAGATGGTGCCGGTCGGTGGGAGCCCGCTCCCGCCGCTGCCGAAGCGGAGCGTCGCGAGGTCGTTCTGGTCGACCGTCGCGACGAAGTGCCGGTCGTTCGGGCCGGAGTTGAGGAAGCTGTCGACCTCGGTGAACGGGCCTTGCGGCGTCGTGACGACCGCGGAGCCGTCGAGGTTCGGGCCGAAGTCGAGGGGCAGCGAGAGGTCGGCGAGCCCCTGCGCGTCGAACAACTGGCGCTGCGTCTTTGAGTGTTCCCCGACGCCGACCGCCTGCAACGCTCCCGCGGCAACGGTCACCGGGGCGAGCAGCTGGAACCGAACCGGAGCGGTCACCTCCTGCGTTCGGATGATGGTCCCCGCAGGGATGGTGACTGGCGCAGGCGCGGGCCGGGCGAGTCGAAACTCAAGCTCGGCCGTCGCGGGCTGAGCGCCGCTCAGGCGGTATCCGAGCATCTTCGCCAGGGCCATGACGTTCTTGCGCTGCGTGGCCGTGACGAGCCGCGACTCCCGCGCGAGGTTGTCCTGGTAGAAGGTCAGCACGTCGCCGACGAAGGCGAACATCTCGACGAGCAGGTTGCCGAAGCTCGCCACGTCGAAGTCGGTCCAGTCCGGGAAGACGCTCTTCAGCAACGCGATGAGCCGCGCCCGCAACGAGTCGAAGTCCTTGTCGGTGTAGTCGACCGATGGAGGGAGCGAGGCCACGTGGAAACAAAGCCACCCTGAGGCCCGCGGTGGGACGATTGAGCCGAAGTCCGCTACTGGATGCGGCAGTAGCAGTACACGAACTGCTGCTCGCCGCCGGATGGTGTCGCGTGGAGCTCAGTGAGGCTTTCAACCTTCCTGAAGTCGTCGCCAAACTCTCCGTGGAGTTGGTCGGACGAGTAACGCATCACGTCCAAGCCACTGCAACGCTGCGGTCCTTCCGGTCCGAATGTTGCGACCAGGATGTGGCCGCCAGGCTTCAGCGCACGACGAACGTTGGCGACGTACTTCTCTCGGTCCGCGGGTTGCCGAAGGAAATGGAATACTGCTCGGTCGTGCCAAAAGTGATGCCGCCGCTCTGAAACTGAGCCACCCGCCGGTCTGAAACTGATCCACCCCTCAACAGGGCGCGCTTGCCGGGCACAGCCCGGTCTGCGTTCCCAGAGGGATGCTGGTGATGGACGAGGTGACGACGATTCGGCGGCTGGTCCTGGTGAAGGGCCATTCGCAGCGCGAGGTGGCCGAGAAGCTGGGCGTCTCGCGGAACACGGTGAAGCGGTACGTCGAGGGCGCGCCGGTCGGCGTGCGGCGACCAAGCGCTCGGGCCCGGCCGAAGACCGACGCCGTCGAGGCGCGCATGCGCGAGCTGCTCGAGGATGCGCCGAGGTGGACGGGAGGCAAGCAGCGGCTGACGGCGACGCAGCTGTGGCGGATGCTCAAAGCCGAAGGACACGACGTCGGCGCGACGCTCGTGAAGGACTTCGTGCGCGAGTGGAAGCGGAAGCTCGCCGAAGTCTTCGTGCCGCTGACGTACAAGCCGGGCGACCTCGGCGAGGTGGACTTCTTCGAGGTCTACGTCGACATGAAGGGCGTGCGCCAGAAGGCGTGGATGTTCCTGCTCCGGGGCATGGCGTCGAAGCGGGACTTCGCGTGGCTGTACCCGCGGCAGGACCAGACGTGCTTCCTGGACGGGCACGTCCGCGCCTTCGAGTGGCTGGGCGCGATCTACCAGCGCCTGCTCTTGGACAACCTGAAGCCCGCAGTGGCCAAGGTGCTGGCGGGCAGCGAGCGCCAGCTCACGGCGCGCTTCGCGGCGCTCGCCAACCACTACCTCTTCGAGCCGTGCTTCGCGCGACCGGCCACCGGGCACGACAAGGGCGGCGTCGAGGCGCGCGGCAAGGGCGTGCGCTGGGCGCACCTGGTGCCGATTCCGGCAGGCGACTCGCTCGAGGCCATCAGCAAGGCACTGATGGCGCGGCTGGACGCCGAGGCCGCGCAGAAGAAGGACCTCGACGGCCGCACCGTCACCGAGCTCTTCGCGGCTGAACTTCCGGCCATGGTGCCGCTGCCGAAGTGGCGCTTCGTGCCCGCCGAGGCGCTGTCCGTCGAGGCATCGCGCAGTGCGCTCGTGAAGGTGAAGGGCGGGCGCTACTCGGTGTGGAGCCAGTGGGCGGACATGACGCTGACCGCCTACGCCGGCGTCGACTTCGTCGAGGTACGCGGGCCCGAGCTGCCGCCCGTCGTGCACCAGCGCGTCAGCTTTGGCCGCCGCAGCATCGACTACCGGCACTACCTGCCGGTGCTGGCGAAGAAGCCGCAGGCGCTGCGGCAGGTGGCCGACGAGCTGATGCCGAAGCTGGACGCGCGCTTCCAGCGCGCCTGGACGCACCTCGTGGACCTGCACGGGCCCAAGCAGGCCGCGCGCGTCATGGCGCAGGTGCTGAAAGCCACCCTCGCCGAGGGTGAGGACGTCGTCGCAAGGCGGCTCGAGCACGCGCTGCTGTCAGGCGAGGCACTGCAGCTGGCCGTGCGACCGCCCGCCGCTGCGGCCCCACCGCTCAATGACGAGGCGTTACCGGCGTCGCTTCGGAACGTCGACGTCGCCACTGCCAGCGCAGCGGACTTCGACGCGCTGCTGGGAGGTGCGCTGTGAGTCGCGAGACGCTGGTGAGCGAGCTCATCCGGGCCCAGGCGAAGGGGCTCAAGATGCCGGGCCTCGCGCGCGTCTTCGAGGGCCTCGCGCGACAGGCACGCGAGGAGAAGTGGGCCTTCGAGGACTACCTGCAGGAAGTGCTCGCGGCTGAACAGACCTCGCGTGCCGAGTCCGCCATCAAACAGCGCATCCACGATGCGCGCTTCCCCGAGATGAAGACGCTCGACAGCTTCGACTTCCACGAGGCCGAGGGCATCGACGCGAAGCTGGTGGCTGACCTCGCGCGTGGCGACTGGGTGAAGGACGCGAAGAACGTCCTCTTCGTCGGCCCCATCGGCACGGGCAAGACGCACCTGGCCATCGCGCTCGGCATCGAGGCGGCGCGCAAGCGTCACCACGTGGCCTTCTGGCGCGCGGCCGACCTCGTGCGCACGCTGGTCGAAGCACGCGACCAACGCGAGCTGAGCCGCCTGCAGCGGCGGCTGCTGCGCGTCGACGTGCTCATCCTCGACGAGCTCGGCTTCGTGCCCTTCGACAGGACGGGCGGCGAGCTGCTCTTCAACGTCATCGCCGACCGCTACGAGCGCAAGAGCGTGCTGCTCACGAGCAACCTGAGCTTCTCGGAATGGCCGAAGGTGTTTGCGGGCGACGAGAAGCTAACGACGGCGCTGCTCGACAGGCTCGCTGACGGCGCCACCGTCATCACGCCGAAGGGGAAGAGCTTCCGGATGCGTCGCCGCGGCCAGACGCACGGCGCTCAGAACGAGGCCAAGGGGCCGCCTGCGCTCCCTGCGGTCGCTCCGGCGGGGCACGACGACAAGACGACAAAGGCGAAGGCTAGGTAGGCTGGAAGTCCAATCTGGGGTGGATCAGTTTCACGCCGGCGGGTGGATCACTTTCAGAGCGGCCGAAGCAAAAAGTCGAACGCCCCTTCCGGCAACGCGACCTCCGTGATGTTCCCCACCCGCCATTGGGCTTCGAGCGCACGCGCGCCCAATCGTTGCTTCGCCGCTTCGATGGCATTTGCCGAGATGTCGAGGACGGTGACGTTCGAGTTGCCGCGCTCCAAGAGGTCATCGACGAGCGTCGAGGCTCCTCCGCCGACGTCGATGATTGCTGCCTCGTGAGGCAGGCCAGCCTTTTCGATGAACGCGAGGGAGCGCCTGAGGTGCGGAGCAAACCAGCTGACCTCGTCTGGCTTCTTTCGACCGTAGACGTCTTCCCAATGTGCAGCGGGTTCGATCATCAGTTGATTCTCGCTCGGCTCGAACTTCAACGAACGGGTACCGAGAGCTCGACAGTCTGCTGCTGCTCGCGCACGCGGACGCGCAGGCCCAGTGACGACCCGGCGCGATGAAGCTCAACTTCAAGCAACTGTGCACCTGGAACCCACCGGGTGAGGGCATCCCTCACGCACAGCCGCGCGAGCTCACCGAGGACCGCCTCATTGCGCTGGTGGCGCAGTAGAGCGACGCCGCCGCCAAAATTGGTGCGCCAGGGCAGCTCGCCGGAGGACCGTGGCGTCGCTCCTTCCGTGAGTAGAGCCTGGCGCACTTTCGACGCGAGAAGTGCCTCTGCCGCGCCGGTCGCCAGGTCGCGCTTCCGGTCGCGCCGGAACGGGATGAGCAGATTGCGCGCGACCATCAGGGCACCGGGATCGAACTGCGCACCTCCTGCAGGGTCTTCACGAGGTCATCGATGGGCTTCACGGCCTCATCCAGGGGCTTGCCCGAGAGTGACGAAAGGTCCGGCACCTTCGGGCCGCCGATCATCGACGTGAAGATGCTGAGGATACCCAGCAACGTGCTCACGGCACCGAGGCCCTTGCTGAGGTTGGCGGCCTCCTGCTCGATGTTGGCACGCGCGCAGGCGGCCACAGCTGCGAGACCAGGGTCGTTCAACTCCGCCGCGCGTTGGGTGAGCGACGCGAGGCGCTGAGCCGAATGCGCGAGGAAGACCAACTGGTCGCGCAGCCGACCCAGCGTATCGAGAATCAGGTCGACGACGCCGAGGATCGTGTACGGCAGCGAGAGCTGGGGCACCGGCTGAACACGCTTCACCGGTACCTGCGTCGGCTCTACCGCGGCGAGACCGAGGAGCGGGGCAGGCCCGACCTGAAGGTGAACAGCTACCACCTGCAGGCGCCGGTCTGCGTCGCGGGTGAGACCCGGCCGACGGAGGCCGCGCTGCTCGAGCGCATCCTGACTTCGAACCCGGAGAAGACGACGCTTCGAGAGAAAGCTGGGTACCAGCACGCGCACCGCGAGCTTCGGGCGGTCGACTTGGCGCTGTTCGCTCCGAGGTACATCCAGTTCTGTCTCGGTCGCGACTTCGAGACCGACCTCGAGCTCGCGCGCTCTGTGACACAGGCGCTGCTCGGCGACCGGAAGGTGCCGATCCGTATCGTCGAGAACCTCACCGCGATGCTGCTCGGCGTTCACCTGTTCGAGGAGTTCGCGACGGCCTGTGGCTGCGAACTCCCCGACGACCTCGGTGTCGCGGCCGCGGTCGATGCCGTCATTGCCGACGTGTTGGAGACCGACCACGGGGTGAAGAACGCGCTCGACCACTTCCTCGAGATGCTGGGCGTGATGGCGGTGCAGGGACACCTGAAGCACAGGGTCCACTACGTCTTCGACGAGGGGCGCCTCGCGGTACACCTCGAGAGTTCGTACGACGCGTTTCGAGCGCACTGCAAGCGCATCGACTACCAGGGCGAGGTCGTCGACCTGAAGGCGCTGCGCCGGCTCATCACTGAGAACAGGAAGCAGGGCGGCTTCGTGGTGGCGGAGAGCGAACGCGTCACGTTCGACGGACGCGACTCGCGTCGGCGCGCGGTTCTGCTCGACCTGAAGAAGAGCATCTGCATCAGCGTCGACGACTTCCCTCAGAACGAAGGGCCGGATCGGGGCAGCTACCGCGAGAGCTACACGCCTCGGCCGTCATGGCACGAGCCTTCGTAGGCGCCGAAGCGCCTCACGCTCCAACGGTTTGTGCCGCGGCGAGGATGCGGGCCATCAGGGCCGCGAGGTCGTTCGCTTCGTATGCCACACCGTGAAAGTCGAGAAAGGCGCGGTGGAGCTTGAGGGCCAAACTTGCCGCGAGGATGGAGAGGCGGCTCGAGTGTTTGGGATCCGCAACATGGCGAAGGTGCTGTCCGTGGCGGTAGAGCCGCGACGCTGTCGAGGTTGCGTGGGTGAAAGCGGAGCCCGCCGAGTAGATACGTCGGTAGTCCTCTTGGAGACCAAGGTGCTCGGCGATCACGAAGAGGTTGGCGTATCTCGGGTTGTTGGCCCAATGCGCGTTGCGCCGAACTCGGAACGAGTCTTCTTCCAGCCACTCTGCCGCCTCGGTGGCGTGGGCAATCAACTCGTCCCAAGGAAGAGTTTGTTCGGTCTGGCGATGGTGCTCCAAGGTTTCAACGTGCATCCAGCGCGCGTAGCGTCGCGCGTAGTTCGCAGCGTCCACGCCTGACTCGGTGATGAACCTCATCGTGCAGCACGCTTCAAAGATGAGACGCGTTGCGAGCGCGGTCCCGGCGAGCGAGAGGACTCGTTGAGCGACTTCCGCGCTACGAAGCGCGTCGAAGGCCAGGATGTCCAGCGCATCGAGGGTCCCAAGAAGCTCCTGGTTCTGTGTGGCTCGGTTGGGGAGGTTCTCAACCGTGAACGCCATGAAGGCGATGGTGTGATGCAGAAGGTCCTCAACTGCTCCGTTGGTTCCCTGCGCGATGATTCGGTCGAGTCCTGGCGCAACTCGAGCCCAGTATTCGTCGAGGCGTTCTGGCATGGGTCCTTGCTGGTTCTGAGGGGACGCTTGAGATGATCGTCAGCGCGCATCGTAAATCCCAAGCCGCGCACAGTCGCGTAGCAGAACGGAACCTGTCAACGTGGATGAGACACCGGCGCGCTGCATTTAGGCTTGGACGATCACGCTCCCGTCCGCCGACTTGGGCTTGTTGATCCACGCCGCCGCCGGCAAGGCGGGCGGGGTCGGGGTTC
>JBMORD010000199.1:0-12917 GCA_049322495.1 Myxococcota bacterium
AGCGCGCCCGGCGGGAGGTCGACGCGACGTGCGCGAAGTTCGGCTTCCAGCTCGACACCGGCGCCCTCGTGCGCGACCTGTCAGTCGGCAGCCAGCAGAAGGTGGAGATCGTCAAGGCGCTCCACCGCGGCGTGAAGACGCTCATCCTCGACGAGCCGACGGCGGTGCTGACGCCGCAGGAGGCGGAGGAGCTCTTCGCCGTCACCCGGCGCCTGAGCGACGAAGGCCTGGCGGTGGTGCTGATCAGCCACAAGCTGCGCGAGGTGCTGGGCTTCTCGACGCGCATCGCGGTGATGCGCCGCGGGAAGAAGGTCGCCGAGACCACCCCGCGCGACACCACCGCCGAGCAGCTCGCGGAGCTGATGGTCTCGACAGGCGAGGCGCTGCCGGCGACGAAGCAGGAGCGCGGCGCGGCCACGAAGGCGGAGCTGCTGGTCGTCGTCGAGCACCTGAAGGCCGCGCCCCTCGACGACGTGTCCTTCACGCTGCGGCGCGGGGAGATCCTCGGGATCGCCGGCGTCGACGGCAACGGGCAGCGGGAGCTGGCCGAGGTGCTCACCGGGCTCCGGCCGTGGAGCGCGGGCACCCTCACCTTCGCCGGGCGTCGGCTCACCCGCTGGAGCCCGCGCGAGGCGCGCGCGCTGGGCGTGACGCACATCCCCGAAGATCGCCTCCGCCGCGCGCTCATCACCGACCTCACCGTCGAGGAGAACGTCGCCCTCGGCCGCCACGCGCGGCCGCCCTTCGCGCGCGGGCCGTTCATCGACTTCGCGGGGCGGCGCGCGGTGACGCAGCGGCTGCTCGAGGCCCACGACGTGCGCCCGCGGGAGCCGGCGATGCGCGCCGGAGGGCTGTCGGGCGGCAACCAGCAGAAGCTCGTCGTCGGTCGCGAGCTCGACGCGGCGCCGGAGCTCCTGGTGGTGGTGCAGCCCACGCGCGGGCTCGACATCGCGGCCGTGGCGGCGGTGCGCGAGAAGCTCCTCGCCGAGCGCGCGCGCGGCTGCGCGGTGCTCCTGGTCTCGCTCGATCTCGACGAGGTGCTCGAGCTGAGCGATCGCGTGGTGGTGCTGTACGCCGGCCGCGTGACGGGCGAGTTCGAGCGCGCCGCCTTCGACGAGCGACGCATCGGCCGGCGCATGCTGGGGGTGATGGATGCGTAGGGCGCTCCCCAGCGTGCTGTCGATCGTCTCGGCGCTGGTGCTGTGCTTCCTGGCGGCCGCGCTCACCCGCGACTTCGCCACGGCGCTCGACGCCTTCGTGGCGATGCTGTGGGGCGCGTTCGGCGACTGGCCGAAGTTCGTCGAGACCGGCGCGGCGGCGACCGTGCTCCGCCCGCTCGGCGAGGCGGGCACCAAGGCGGCGATCCTCACCTTCACCGGCCTCTCGGTGACCGTCGCCTTCCGCGTCGGGCTCTTCAACATCGGCGCGCAGGGCCAGCTGGTGGTGGGCGCGCTCGCCGCCGCGGTGATCGGCGCGAAGGTCGAGCTCCCCGCGCTGCTGCACGTGCCGCTCGCCCTCGCCGGAGCCGCGCTCGCGGGCGCGCTCTACGCCCTCATCCCCGCGGTGCTGAAGCTCAAGCGCGGCGTGCACGAGGTGATCAGCACCATCATGCTCAACTGGGTCGCGGTGAGCCTGGTCGACAACTGGCTCGTCGTCGGCCCGCTGCGCGCGTCGGCCTCCGGTGACAACAGCATCTCCGGCACCGATCAGATCCTCCCCACGGCGGAGCTCCCGCGCCTGCTGGGCGACGTGTCGCGGCTCAACGTCGGCGTGGTGCTCGCCACGCTCGCTGCGCTCGCCACCTGGCTCTTCCTCGCCCGCTTCACGAAGGGCTTCGAGTGGCGCGCCATCGGCCTCTCGCAGGACGCCGCGCGCGCCGCGGGCATCGACGTCGAGCGCGGCTTCCTCGGGGCGATGCTGCTCGCGGGGGCCTTCGGCGGCCTCGCCGGGGCGGTGCTGGTCCTCGGCACGGAGCTCAAGTACCCCGCGACCCTCGGCGCACCGTGGGGCTTCGACGGCATCGCGATGGCCCTCATCGGGCAGGGCCACCCGCTCGGAGTGCTCGCCGTCTCGACGCTCTTCGGCGGGCTGCGCGCCGGCGGCACGCGCATGCAGCTGTTCGGCGTACACAAGAGCTTCCCCGAGCTGATCCAGGGCCTCGCGCTGCTCCTCGTGGCCGCGAAGCTGATGTGGGAACGGCTGCTCACCCGCAGGAGGGCCCGGTGATCCTCGCCCTGCTCCACTCCATCCTCGACGCGGCGCCGCCGCTCGTCTTCGCCGCCCTCGGCGCGACGCTCTCGGAGCGCGCGGGCGTGGTGAACGTGGGCATCGAAGGCATGATGCGCGCTGGCGCCTTCGCCGCCGCGGTGGCCGCGCTGGTGATGCCCACGCCGCTCGCGGTGCTGGTGGGCATGGCCGTCGGCGCCGCCGTCGCGGCCCTCCACGGCTGGCTCAGCATCTCGTGGCGCAGCGACCAGGTCGTCTCGGGTATGGCCCTCAACCTGGTGATGCTCGCGCTCGGCACCTTCCTGCTCGAGGCGGTCTTCAACTCGCCCTCGTCGACGCCGTCCATCACGCAGCTGCCGCTGTGGCTCGGCCACTCGCCGCTCACCTGGCTCGCGGTGGTGCTCCCGTTCGGCGTGCACTTCGCGGTGCAGCGCACGCCGTGGGGCCTGCGCCTGCGCGCGGTCGGCGAGAAGCCCCAGGCGGTCGCGGCGATGGGCGTGCGCGTGGCGCCGCTGCGCTACGGCGCGGTGCTGCTCTCCGGCGCGCTGGCCGGGCTCGGCGGCGCCGCGCTCAGCACCGCCACGCTCGATCGCTTCGAGCACCACATGCCCTCGGGCCTGGGCTTCATGGCCGTGGCGGCGATGGTCTTCGGCCGGTGGACTCCGCTCGGCGCGGCCGGCGCGGCGGCCTTCTTCGCCTTCGGCAACGCGCTGCGCATCGGGCTCGCGTCATCGGCGCCGCAGCTCCTCGAGGTGGTGCCGAAGGGCGTGCTGCTCGCGCTGCCCTACGCGCTCACCCTCGTCGTGCTCGCGGTGCAGGGCGCGAAGAACGTCGCGCCCGCGGCGCTCGGCCAGCCGTACGATCCCGAGCTCCGCTGAGCGCCATCAGCGCGTCGAGAAGGCCCACACCTCCCAGAACTCGACGCGCCAGGTCGCCTCGCACGAGAAGCGGCGGGTGAGCGCCTCCGCCGCCCGCTTCGGCTTGCACTTCGCGCCTCCGTAGCTCGGCACCAGCACCACCCCGGCCGCTCGCGAAGGGGAGAACACCACGTCGGCGGGCGCAGAGGAGAAGCGGCCCGCGCGCGCGCTGACCACGAGCTGCTGCGGGGTCCACTGTCGCTCGCCGTCCTGCATCACCGCCGTCGCTTCGTCGTGCGCCCCTTCGAGCGTGCGGGGCGGGGTGTGCACGAGCGTCGAGCGCTGGCGCAGCGAGTCGCCGCGCCCGAGGCCGCGCGTCGCGAAGGTGGCGCCGGTGAGCGGGTCGGTACAGCGTGGCGCGCCGGCCTGCGCGAGACACGGGTCCTCTCCCCGCCAGAAGACGATCGGGGGCGCCGCCCCTTCACGGGAGTCGACGAGGTGCAGATCGCGCATCACGAACGGCGCGACGAGCACCAGGCGCTCCTCGACGCGGGCCGCGAGCTCCCGTCCCCGCGCGGTCTTCGACAGGCGCGCGAGCGCGTTGGCGAGCTCCGCCGGAGACGCCCATGCACGCTCGCGGAGCTCGAGATCGTTCGCGTCGGCCTGCAGCGCCCTGCCCGCCTCCGGCGCGAGGTGTCGGAGCGCGTACGCCGTGTGCTGCGCGCGGCGCGAGAGCCCGGGCGCGTCAGTCAGGCTGGTCCCCGGCGGCCGCGCGAAGGCGTCGTCGAGCACCGCCCGCGCGGGCGCGAGGTCGACCCGCAGCGCCTCGCCCTTCTCCTCGAAGGCGAGCGTGAACGGCAGCCACTGCGGGCCGCTCAGGCGCACCCCACCCTCGACGCAGGTCGCCTCGGGCCACGGCGCTGGAGGGTCTCCCGGGTACGCCGCCCACAACACGCGGGCGAGCACCAGCTTCGCGTCGGGCAGCTCAGACCAGGTGAGCGACACCACGCCTGCATCGGCGACGGGACAGCCGACGGCGGCCGGGACGCCCCCATCGGCGGCTGCGAGCACCAGCGACAAGGCCACGAGGGCAGACACGGCGGAGGGACGCGCCCTTCGTGGAAACAGTTCCGCTGCCTCAGTCGACGCGCACGATGACGCCGCGGCAGTTCTCCGCGCCGCACGCGCACGGCTCGGCAACCGAGGGATCGAACTCGTAGTCGTAGGTGATCTCCTCGCCGGCCTTGATGGCGCGCCACGCGTAGACCTTCGCCCACGGCTCGCCGCGCTCGTCGACGCCGAGGTCGACCTCCGCGTTCGCGTCGCACGAGTGGTTGATCCACCGCGTCTGGTCGACCATGTCGAACCACAGCTCGTCGGTGATGCGCAGCGACCAGGTGTCGTCCCAGTCTTCGCCGAGGCGCCAGGCGACGCCCTCGACGTCGGCGATCAGCTCGCCCTCAGCGAAGTCGCGCGTGGCGACGACGCCGTACCCATGCACGGGAGACCGAACCACCTTGAGTCCATCGACCAGAGGCATGGCGCCGCCTATGCCAGAAGCACGGCCGGCTGGTACACCACGGCCATGACGATGCGCGGCTGGTCGGTGGTCTGCGTGATGTCGGCGGTCCTCTCGAGCGCGTGCGCGCACACCGGCCCGGCGCCGGCCGCGCCGGCCCCTGCGCCCGCTCCGACCGCCGCCGAGGCCTGCGCGGCGCTCGAGGAGGCACCTCCGCCCGCGAGCTGCGAGGGGCTCCCCGCCGACCACGGCCTCAGCCCGACGCACCCGCTCGAGTGGGCGCTCCTCGCCACGCGCCCGGGGCTCACGAAGACGCTGGTCTGCGCTGACGGCACCAAGCCCGAGCTGGGCAACGCCAAGGGCTCGCTGATCGCGCCTCACCCGCGCTCGAGCTCGCCGCGCGGCGGCTTCGCGACGCGCTTCGAGACCGACGACGCGGAGTTCCTCGACACCTGGACCGTCGCCTGCGGCGACACCAGGTACTCGCTCGTCACCAACGCCTACCGCTGCGGCAGCCCGTGCCCGCCCCGCGGCCTCGCGCGCGTGCCCCGCGAGGTGGTGAAGCTGCTCGACGAGGGCTGGGAGCTCCTCGAGAAGAACCAGGCAGGCCGTGCCCGCGTCTCCTTCGCGAAGGCCGTCGAGCGCGCCCCGGAGCTCGAGCGCCCCCTGTCGGCCCTCGCCACCGCCACGGCGCGCGACGGCGCGGTCGGTGAAGCGCGCGCGCTCTACGCGAAGCTGCGCCAGAAGAACCCGCGCGAGGTCTGGTACGAGCTCGCCGAGGCGATGATGCGCGCGCAGGACGGAGATCCGCCGGCGCTCCGCGCGAAGCTCGACGAGCTCCAGGCCCGCCTCCCCGCTTCGCACGAGCTGCGCGGCGTCGTGCTGTGTCACAAGGCGCACCTGCTGCACCGTGACGAGGCGACGCGCGCCGAGGCCTTCCCCCTCGCTGACGAGGCCTGCGCGGCGGGCGAGAAGGCCTGCTGCGAGCTGGCGAAGAAGCGGTGAGCTACTCCGGCGGCGGCATGAAGGCGCCGTAGCGGAGCTCCTCGACCCGACGGAAGGCCGCGAGCTGCTCGTCGCTCACCGTGGTGGTCGTCGAGTCGATGCACGCCCGCGCGTGCCGCAGCACCGGCTCGCCCGGCGGCGGCGGCAGCACCGCGCGCAGCGCCTCGAGCCGCGCCTGCATGTCGCGCACGACCGCCAGCGCCTCGTCGTACCCGAGCGCCTTCGCCTGGAGCCGATGCCCGAGCGCGCAGATGAAGCGGCGACAGCCCCCGGGCCGCGCGTCGTAGATGGTGCAGCAGCGCCCCTCGAGCTTCCCGCACGGCAGCCACATCACCTCGCGGCGACTCTTGGTGCCGGTGCCGATGCCGAGCGCCGAGAGCCGCCCGCCTTCACCGGGATCAAGCTGCACGTGACGGAACAGCGTGCCGTCGCAGCACAGCCCGCATGCCAGGCACAACTCCGAGAGCGTCATCCCCGCGAACTTCCTTCGACGCACTGCACAAACACAAGCACCGCTCATGACCGCTGTGAGCAGAGTGCGTTTGATCTCCCCGTCATCGGCGTGTGAGGAACCCGGCATGGCCCTCACCACACCCCTGACCTCCAACAAGCACCTCCTCGGCTGGATCGAGGAGATGGCGGCGATGTGCCAACCCGACTCCATCGTCTTCTGCGACGGCTCCGCGGAAGAGAAGAAGCGGCTCACGGAGTACGCGGTGAGCAAGGGCATCCTGCAGCCCCTCAACCAGGAGAAGCACCCCGGCTGCTACCTGCACCGGAGCAACCCCAACGACGTGGCGCGCGTCGAGCACCTCACCTTCATCTGCACGCCGACGAAGGAAGAAGCCGGCCCCACCAACAACTGGATGGAGCCGCACGCCGCGTACGAGAAGCTCCGCGGGCTCTTCAAGGGCTCGATGAAGGGCCGCACGATGTACGTGGTGCCCTACGTGATGGGCCCGCTGGGCAGCGAGCACTCGAAGATCGGCATCGAGCTGACCGACTCGGTCTACGTGGTGCTCAACATGGGCATCATGACGCGCATGGGCAAGCCGGCGCTCGACATGCTCGGCGAGAAGAACGACTTCAACCGCGGCCTGCACTGCACCGGTGAGCTCGACCCCGAGCGCCGCTACATCTGCCACTTCCCGCAGGACAACGCGATCTGGTCCTTCGGCTCGGGCTACGGCGGCAACGCGCTGCTGGGCAAGAAGTGCCTCGCGCTGCGCATCGGCAGCCACCTCGGCCGGCAGGAAGGCTGGCTCGCCGAGCACATGCTCATCCTCGGCGTCGAAGATCCCGACGGGCACACCACCTACGTCGCGGCGGCGTTCCCCTCGGCCTGCGGCAAGACCAACTTCGCGATGATGATTCCCCCGCGGCGCTTCGCGGGCTGGCGCATCTACACGGTGGGTGACGACATCGCGTGGCTGCGCGTCGGCGACGACGGGCGCCTGTGGGCGGTCAACCCCGAGAACGGCTACTTCGGCGTCGCCCCGGGCACCAACATGAAGTCGAACCCCAACGCGATGAAGACCGTCGCGAAGGACACCATCTTCACCAACGTCGCGGTGACGAAGAACGGCGAGGTCTGGTGGGAAGGCCTCGACGGCGAGGTGCCCGAGGAGCTCACCGACTGGAGGGGCCAGCCCTGGAAGAAGGGCAGCACCGAGAAGGCGGCGCACCCCAACTCGCGCTTCACCGCGCCCGCGTCGAACAACCCCATCCTCTCGCGCTTCGTCGACGATCCGCGCGGCGTGCCCATCAGCGCCATCATCTTCGGCGGCCGCCGCTCGAACACCGTCCCGCTGGTGATGCAGGCCTTCAACTGGGCGCACGGCGTGTACCTCGGCGCGACCATGGCCTCCGAGACCACCGCCGCCGCGACCGGCGCGACCGGCGTCGTGCGCCGTGACCCGATGGCGATGCTGCCCTTCGCTGGCTACAACGTCGCGGACTACTTCCAGCACTGGCTGAACATGCAGAAGCGGATCCCCTACCCGCCCAAGTTCTTCCTCGTGAACTGGTTCCGCAAGGGGCTCGACGGCAAGTTCCTCTGGCCCGGCTACGGAGACAACATGCGCGTGCTCAAGTGGATCGTCGATCGCGCGCACGGGAAGGTCGGCGCCCAGGAGACGCTCTTCGGCTGGGTGCCCAAGCAGGGCCACATCGATCTCTCCGGCCTCGACATCCCGCCCGAGACGGTCGACGCCGCGACGCACATCGACGAGAACGAGTGGAAGATCGAGCTCGAGAGCCAGAAGACGTTCTTCGATCAGTTCGGCGACCGCATGCCGAAGACGCTCGAGCTCATCCGCCAGCAGCTCCTCTCGCGCCTGACGACGTGACGTGGCGCTGAGTCGTTCCCCGCGGCCCCGCTCCTCCACCGAGGGGCGGGGTCGTTCGTTTCTGGAGCTCGACGAGACCGAGCGGCTCGTCTGGGCCGACGAGCACCTCGACGCGGGCGACCCGCGCGCGGAGGCGGTGACGCTCGACGAGGCGCTCCCCGGCCTGTCCGGCGACGAGCGTGAGCGGGCGCGCGCCAGGCTCGACGAGCTCACGCGCGCCCACCGCGAGGCGTGGGCGGGAGACCTCGCGCCCTTCCTCGATCTCGCGCGCTCGAGCTTCCGCCACGGGCTGCTCGACACCGCGGTGGTGAGCTGGCGCACGCCGGCGCGCGCGCTGCGGGCCGCCCTCGCCGCGCCCGAGTGGCGCTCGGTGCGCCGCGTGTTCTTCGAGTGGGCCGCGCCGGGCCTCGACGCCGCGCGCCGACGCAGCCCGGAGGCGGTGACGCAGCTCCAGCTCCTCGAGCGCCTGCCCGCCCTGCGCGGCGTCGGCGGCCTCCTGCCCAACGTCTTCTCCGAGCTCGCCCCGCGCGAGACGCTCACCGAGCTCCACCTCCGCACCGAGGGTGCGCCCCCGCCGCGCCTCCTCGAGCACGTCGCGCGGCACCGCGGGCTCCGGCGGCTCGGCTTCGCCTGCCCCGCCTGGGCGCCGCCGCAGCTGCCGGCGCCGATGTGGAAGCCGTTCACCCCACCCGGCCTCGAGCTGCTCACGCTCGAGTGTCAGGGCCGGGGCGCCGGCTGGCTCCGGCTCGCGAAGGGGCTCGGCTGTCCGTCGCTCGCCGTGCAGACGCCGGAGCTGGGGAACGCCTGGCTCCGCACGCAGCGCCTCGAGGCGGGCCTCGCGCTCGCGCTGTGGTTCCCCGACGCCGGCTACCTCGCCGAGGGCTGCATCAGCGCGCTGGAGGATCTCGTGGTGACCGACGTGGCGCGCGTCGAGGTGTGGCTGCCGGGCGCGCTGGTGACCGAGCACGCGCTGCGGCTCGAGCAGGCGCTCGCGCGCTTCGCCCGCGCCGAGCGGGCCCTCCTGACGGGCAGGCTCCCGCGGCATCCGCTCTTCGTCGACCCGGCGTGAAGGCCGCCGTCTTCTGCCAGGCTCCCGGCGATGACACTTCTTCTGCGCCCCCCTCGAGAGGCAGATCTCGAGTCGCTGTTCGAGCACCAGGCCGACCCTGCGGTGAAGGCGATGGCCGAGCACCCCGGTCGGAACCGCGAGGCCTTCTTCACGCACATGCGCCAGACGGTGCTCCCGGGCCCCGGCATCTTCCGCGTCATCGAGGAGGACGGGGTGGTGGTTGGCAACGTGGTGAGCTGGCCGAGCGACGAGCGGTGGTGGCTGGGCTACGTGCTGGCGCCCTCGGCGTGGGGCCGCGGTGTGGCGAGCTGGGCGGTGAAGACGTTCCTCCCTCTCGCGCCGCGGCCGCTGTTCGCCGACGTCGCGGTGAAGAACCTCGCCTCGCAGCGCGTGCTCGAGAAGCACGGCTTCCGGCGCGTCGCCACCCACCCCGAGGGCGTCGAGTACCGCCTCGACTGAGCGCGCGTGCCGCCGATCGACGCCGAGAAGCTGCGCGCGGGCGCCACCGCCCACCTCGAGTGGCAGACCCCGCACGCCCAGTGGACCGACTCGGTGCGCGCCTGGGGCGGGCTGCTGCTCGTGCATCGCCACGTGGTGCACCACGACGGCACGCACCGCTGGTTGATGCCCGCCAGCTGCATCTGCACCACGCTCCCCGAGCTCGACGCGCTCGAACGCCAGCGCCAGGGCGAGGGCGTGCGCCTCATCTCGACGACGCACGAGCCGGGGCCGCCGCCGCCGGTGCCGAGCGAGGCGTTCGCCGCCGCGCACGCGCAGCGCCGCCTCGAGCTGGCGAACTTCTCGTCGTGGGTGGTGCACGTCGGCCTCGAGGAGCGGGCGATCATCATCGACGCCAACCAGGCCTTCACCTGGTTCCTCGACACGCGCGGCGTGGTGTACCGGCTCGACCTCGACGACGTGCGCCAGGCCTTCACGCCCGAGCAGGAGCCGAGGCTCATCCTCTCTTCGCTGCGCCACGCGACCGAGCAGCTGCCGTGGGTGCGGGAGCTCATTCCTCCCCGCCCGACCGACGCTGCAGTCTGCGCGGGCTGCGGCGGCACCGGCGTCAGCCTCGAGGGCGCTGACACCTGCTGGTGTCATGGGCTGGGCTGGGAGTGACGGTGGGGCTACATTCACCCGGCCCATGCGCCGCCTCGCACTCTTCTTCGCGCTGCTCGCGCTGCCTGCCCTCGCTGCCAATCCGAAGGCCACGCAGCTCGCGAAGGACGCCGACCGTCTTTACAAGGACAACAAGTACAAGGAGGCGGCCGAGACGCTGCGGCAGGCGTACGACCTCGAGCCAGCGCCGCTGTACCTCTACAACATCGCCCGCGCGTACGATCAGGCCGGCGAGCTCGACTTCGCGCTCGAGTACTACCGCGAGTACGTGGGCCTGCCCGCGGAGGACGCCCAGCCCGACCTGGTGAAGAAGGCGAACCTCGCGATGGATCGCCTGCGCACGCTCGTCGCGAAGGCCGAAGCCGACAAGAAGCTGCGCGACGCCGAGAAGGAGCGCCTGGAAGACGACGCGAAGAAGGCCGAAGCCCGGGCCGACGCCGAGGCCGCCGAGGCCCGTCGGCAGCGGCGCGAGTTCGAGGCGAAGGAGAAGGCGCGCCGCGAAGCGGAAGAGCAGCGCATCAGCACCCGCCGGCTCGGCGCGTACATCTCCGGCGGCGTCGCGGTGGCGGGCCTGGGGCTGGCCCTGGGCTTCGGCATCGGCACCGCAGGCAACCGCGACGCGTTCCGCCGCGCAGAGACGCTCGCCGACAAGGAGCGCCTCGAGGCCAGCACCCGCGCGACCGCCGCGGTCACCGACATCTCGCTCCTGGTCGGCGTCGCGGCGGCGATCACCACCGTCGTGCTCTTCCCCCGGGGCGAGGCGGAGCCCGAGAAGTCCGTCACCGTCGTGCTCGCCCCTGCGTCGGGCGGCGGGCTCGTCGGCCTCGGAGGACGTTTCTGATGCGCCCGTTGCTCCTGTCGTTCGTGGTCGCCCTCGCGGGCTGCAGCTTCACCACCGGCTCGAACTTCACCGAGTGCACGGCCGACGTCGACTGCGGCAGCGCCGCGGCGTGCATGAAGCACTACTGCCTGCCGTTGCCGCCCGGCTGCCGGCGCTCCGAGCCGGGAGGCACGAAGAACCCCTTCACCGTGCCGGGCCGCGTGCCGCTGGTGGCGATCCTCCCGGTGACGACCGACAATGGCGAGACCGACGACTCGGAGATCCAGTCGATCAACGCGATGAACCTCGCCATCTCGCAGGCGAACGAGCGCCTGGCCGACCACCTCTTCGGCCTCTTCGTCTGCGACACCGGGGCGAAGGTCGACGGCGGCGGGCTCGACGTGCAGGCGAGCTGGTTCGTCGCGAACCTCCACGCGCCGGTCTTCATCGTGTCGAGCAGCTCACCCACCAACGCGCTGGCGCAGAACGCCGCGCGGCTCGACGCCGGGTCGCTGATCATCTCGCCCAACGCCACCAGCAGCGAGCTCCGCGTGCGCCACGCCACGCTGGGCAACGTCTGGCGCGTCGCCCCGCCCGACACGGGCCAGGCGAAGGTGCTCGCGGACCTCATCAAGCAGGCCTTCCCCGACGGGGGCACGAGCCCTGACGGGGGAATGGACGCCGGGGTCGCCGCGCGCGCGAAGATCGCCATCATCCACACCACGTCGATCTACGGCACCGGCTTCGCCAACCCGCTCAACCAGGAGCTCAGCAGCCGCGGCTTCGACACCGAGCAGATCCCCTTCGACAGCAACGACACCACCCAGCGCTCGGCGGCGGTGCGGCGCGCGGCGAGCGTCACCCCCACCGCGACGGTGGTGATCGGCAACAGCTCGCACCTGGTGGAGTTCGTCACCACGGCGCGCACCTCGCTCCCCGAGCTGACGCGCGATGCGGGCCATCGCTGGTTCCTCACCGACGGCCTGAAGGATCCATCGATCCTCACCGACGTCACGCGGCCGGAGCTCACCGCGGCGCTGGGCACCGCCCCCGCGCAGGGAGCCGGCGCGGCGTATTCGATCTTCCGCACCTCGTTCACCAACAAGTACGGCCTCGACCCCGACACCACGAACTACACCTCGCACAGCTACGACACCGCGTGGCTGGTGATGCTCGCCACGCAGTACGCGCTCGCGAACACGCCCGACGGCGGAGAGCTCAGCGGCGCGCGCATCGGCGAAGGCATGACGCGCTTCGCGACCAGCAGCGGCCCGGCGATCCCCTTCACGGCGGAGAAGTGGACGGAGCTCGCCGACGCCCTCTCGCGCGGCACGACCACCAACGTCGAGGGCACCTCCGGCCCGCTCGACTTCGACGCTGACGCGGGCGTGCCCCAGGCGCCGTACGAGATCTGGCAGGTCGCCGACGGAGGCATCCGCGTGGTGCGGCAGGTCTGGCCCTGAGCGACCCGGCGCGGTACCAGAGCCGGCATGACGTTGCCCGCTGCTGACGCCCCGTTCGACTCGTTCCTCGACCTCCGCTTCGAGACGCCGCGCTCGGCGAAGGCGGTGCTCCCCGATGGCTGGCAGCAGGGGCGCGGGCTGTATGGCGGGCTCGTCACGGCGCTCCTGGTGCGCGCGCTCGAAGACTCTACGCCCGAGCGGCCGCTGCGCAGCCTCACCGCCGAGCTGTGCGGGCCGGTGCAGCCGGGCGAGGTCACGGTGGAGCTCGACCCGCTGCGCGCCGGCAACGCGGTCACCACCACCGCGGTGCGGCTCGTTCAGGGAGGCGAGGTCCAGGCGCACGGCGTCGGGGTGATGGGCAAGCCACGCCCGGTCGAGCACCGCGCGTTCTCGCTGCCGCCGCCCGAGCTCAAGCCATGGCGCGAGGTCGAGGTGCTGCCGGTCGAGCCGCCCTTCGGCCCCGACTTCGCGCGCTACTTCGAGTACCGCTC
>JBMORD010000200.1:0-12858 GCA_049322495.1 Myxococcota bacterium
GGGCGGTGGTGGCTCTGCGACCGGTGGTGGCTCGGCGACCGGCGGCGGCTCAGCAACCGGCGGCGGCTCAGCAACCGGCGGCGGCTCAGCGACCGGCGGCGGCTCAGCAACCGGCGGCGGCTCAGCAACCGGCGGCGGCTCAGCAACCGGCGGCGGCTCGGCGACCGGCGGCGGTTCCGGCTCGGGCGACGGAGGCGCCGTGCTGCCCGACGGCGGCACGCTCCCGACGTTCAGCTTCTTCGTCACCAGCTACGCGGCGCTGCAGATCCTCTCGAACAACACGCAGGGCTTCGGCGGTGATCTCCGCTTCGGTGAGACCGGCCTCGGCGCGGGCCTCCGTGGCGCGGACCGGATCTGCGCCGCCATCGCCGAGCGCAGCATGCCCGGCGCGAGCGTGAAGCAGTGGCGCGCGTTCCTCTCTGCTGATCAGGGAGAAGACGGCGGCGTGGTCAACGCCAGGGACCGCATCGGCAGCGGCCCCTGGTACGACCGCAACGGCCGGCTCTTCGCGGCGAACCTCACCGACGCCCTCAGCGACTCGATGCACCAGTTCCGGCCGATCGGCTGCAACCCGACCATCTGCAACGACCTCCCGAACGAAGACGGCGTGCTGAACCACGCGCCCAACGGGCAGCTCGTCGACAACCACGACATGCTCACCGGCACCAACAACCTCGGCCTCCGCTACACCTCGGGCAGCGCGAGCTTCAACTGCCTCTCGTGGACCACGAACAGCACCAACGTGGCGATGACCGGCAAGCCGCGCGTCGGTCACTCGTGGCCCGCCATGTCGGGCACCAGCTGGATGAACGCCCTCACCGAGTCGGGCTGCGGCGCCGGCGTGAACCTCCTCGAGCAGGGCGGCCCCAAGCCCGACGCCGGCACCGTCGGCAGCGGCGGCGGCTACGGAGGCTTCTACTGCTTCGCGCTCACGCCTTGAGCCGAGCGATGAGGGCGGAGTGATGGCTGATCAACGAACGCCGCGGCGTCCAGCGAGACTGCCCCTCGACTTCGGTTCACATGACGGAAACGGGATGAACGCCGTCACTGCTTCGCGCTCACGCCGTGAGCCGAGCGGCGAATGCAATGAGGGGCGCAGCGATGACTGATCGAGGCCTCGACTTCGGAGCGTCAGACCTCGGTTCACACGATGGAAGCTGGATGAACGCCTTCACACGCCTTGAGCCGAGCCGCGAAAGCAATGAGGGGCAGAGTGATGACTGATCGACGAACGCTGCAGCGACCAGCGACAGAGCCCCTCGACTTTGGGGCGTCAGGTTGCGCACTTCACGCTGACTTCGGTTCACGTGACGGAAACACGGGTCGGAACACGGGTTTCCGTCAAGCGAACCTCCGAGGGGTGGTCCTCGGCGTGCTGGTGCTTCTCTCGTGCGGCGTGCCCGTCCAGGAGGAGGACGCCGGCTCCGCGACGGGCGGCGGCTCCGCGACGGGTGGCGGCTCCGCGACAGGTGGTGGCGGCTCAGCGACGGGCGGCGGTTCGGCGACCGGTGGCGGTTCAGCGACCGGTGGCGGCTCCGGCGATGCGGGCCTCCCGGACGGCGGGCTCCCGCGCTTCAGCTTCTTCCTCACGAGCTACGCGGCGATCCAGGACCTGTCCGGCAGCGCGAACGGCTTTGGTGGAGACCTCCGCTTCGGCGAGACCGGCCCCGGCGCGGGCCTGCGCGGCGCCGACAAGCTCTGCACCACCATCGCCGAACGCAGCATGCCGGGCGCGGGGGCGAAGCAGTGGCGCGCCTTCCTCTCGGCGAAGCAGGGAGAGGACGGCGGCGTGGTGCACGCGCGCGACCGCATCGGCCCCGGCCCCTGGTACGACCGCAACGGCCGCCTCTTCGCCGCCACGCTCACCGACGCGCTCACCACGCGTCCGACCGGGTGCGACGCGCTGATCTGCAACGACCTCCCGAACGAGGACGGCGTGCCGAACCACGCCCCGAACGGCGCGCAGCTCGACAACCACGACGTGCTCACCGGCAGCAACACGCAGGGCATGCTGCAGACCTCGCGGCCCGACACGACCTGTCAGTCGTGGACCACGAGCGCGACCGACGCGGGTCAGCCGCAGATCGGCCACGCGTGGCCAGCGATGTCGGGCCAGAACTGGATGGTCGCCCACCTCGCCGGAGGCTGTGGCGCGGGCGTCAACCTCCAGCAGACCGGCGGCCCCACCGCCCCGACCGTCGGCAGCGGCGGCGGCTACGGCGGCATCTACTGCTTCGCGCTCACACCGTGACCGCTCGCCGGGCTGATCGCTTCTCACCTGCTCGTGACCCGGGGAGCCATCCATGCCTTCCGTTCCGGCGGCTCGACGGGCTGATCACTTTTCGCCTGCTCGTGACACGGGGAGCCCGATGATTCGACGCGTTCTGCTGGGTGTCCTCGTCGCGTCCTCTGCCTGCGGCGTCCCCGTCGCCGAAGAGGACGGCGGTGCTGGTGGTGGCTCGGCGACCGGAGGTGGCGCGGCAACGGGCGGCGGAGGCGGCGCGGCGACTGGAGGCGGCTCCTCGACGGGCGGCGGTGGCGGCGCGACCGATGACGCCGGGATCGACGCGGGCATGCTGCCGACGTTCAGCTTCTTCGTGACGAGCTACGCGGCGCTGCAGGTGCTGTCGAACAGCACGCAGGGCTTCGGCGGCGACCTCCGCTACGGCGAGACCGGCCTCGGCGCGGGCCTGCGCGGCGCTGACAGGATCTGCGCGGCCATCGCCGAGCGCAGCATGCCCGGCTCGAGCGTGAAGCAGTGGCGCGCGTTCCTCTCGGCTGATCAGGGCGAGGACGGCGGCGTGGTGCACGCGAAGGACCGCATCGGCAACGGCCCCTGGTACGACCGCAACGGCCGGCTCTTCGCGGCCAACCTCGCGAACGCCATCGGCGCGAACCGGCCCATCGGGTGCGACAGCACCATCTGCAACGACCTCCCCAACGAAGACGGCGTGCTCAACCACGCGCCGGGCGGCCAGCTCGTCGACAACCACGACATGCTCACCGGCACGAACAGCCAGGGGCTCCGCTTCACGCAGAGCGGCGTCACCACCAGCTTCAACTGCCAGTCGTGGACGACCAACTCGACGCAGACCTCGGTGACGGGCAAGCCGCGCGTGGGCCACTCGTGGCCTGCCGGCTCCGGCCAGAACTGGATGAACGCGCTCACCGAGGCGGGCTGCGGCGCGGGCGCGAGCCTGGTCGAGATGGGCCCTCCGAACCCGAACAACCCGACCGTCGGCAGCGGCGGCGGTTACGGTGGCTTCTACTGCTTCGCCCTCACGCCATGAGCACTTCCCTCGAGAACCGAGCCCTCGCCGTCTTCGCGCTGTTCGCGCTCACCGCGTGTCCCGGGCCGTCGAGCCCGAGCGACGCCGGCGTCGACGCAGGCCGCGCCTGGAGCTGCACCGCGTCGTCCACCACGCCCGACTTCCTCGAGGAGCTCGGCTGCCTCACCGACTACACCGCGCTCGCCTCGGTGCCGGTGAGCGCGAGCATTCCCGGCGCGCGCTCGGTGAAGGTGGTGCTCGACCAGGCCGACGCGAACCACCTGTGGTTCCAGAACAGCGTGAAGTACCAGGTGCACTACGAGTTCTGCTCGACGCACCTCTCGGGCAGCGGCCGGCCGGTGGTGCCCGCGCTCTCGAGCTTCAACACCACCGAGTACTTCTCGCCGGAGCGCCGCTTCATCCTCGCGGCGGTCAGCTACTACGAGGGCCCGAACGTCTTCGCGCTCGAGTTCAGCCCGTACGACACCGCGTCGGCGACGATGATGCAGACGCTCTTCGAGGCGGTGCAGGCGCACGCGTACTTCGGGGCGCAGCTCGTCTTCCACCCCACGAGCGACGCGGTGGCCCTCGAGGCGAAGAAGCTGCCGGCGAGCATCCCGGTGATGAGCACGGATCAGCTCTACGCGGGCATCGACTACCAGCCGCTGACGCTGGCGACGGGCGTGGGGCGGCTCCGGTTCTCGACGGCGGTCGAGGTGTCGACCCACCCGCCCTCGAGCCAGGACGTGCTGGTGCTCGATGAGGCGCCGAACGACATCTCGGTGGTGCAGGGGCTGATCACCCAGACCTTCCAGACGCCGCTCTCGCACATCAACGTGCTCTCGGCGAACCGCGGCACGCCGAACATGGGGCTCAAGAATGCGCTGTCGAACGCCACGCTCCGCGCGCTCGAGGGCAAGCTGGTGAAGCTCACGGTAGGCGCGCTCGCGTGGTCGGCGGTCGAGGTGACGCAGGCCGAGGCCGAGACCTTCTGGGCCGAGCACAAGCCCGACCCGGTGACGCTGCCGCCGCTCGACCTCGGCCCGAGCGGGCTGGTCGACGTCGAGGGGTGCACGCCTGATCCGACCGACGGCGGCACGCTGCGCAACGCCATCCGCGAGTCGGCGCGCGCGTACGGTGGCAAGGCGGCGCACTACTCGCTGCTGCGGCGCATCGGTGTCGACGTGCCCATCAAGCCGGCGTTCGTGGTGCCGATGAAGCACTACGACGACTTCATGAAGGACAACGGGCTGTACACGATGGTCGAGGGCTTCCTCGCCGACCCGACGTTCCGCACCGACTCGACGGTGCGCGTGGCGAAGCTCGCGGAGCTCCACACCGCCATCATGAACGGCACCATCCGGCAGGACCTGCTCGATGCGCTCCTCGCGAAGGCGGCGACGGGCGACTACGCGGGCCGCAAGCTGCGCTTCCGCACCAGCACCAACTCGGAGGACCTCGACGGCTTCCCCTGCGCGGGCTGCTACGAGTCGCACAGCGGCAACCCGCAGCTGGTGGCCGACGTCATCGACGCCATCCGCCAGACGTACGCGAGCGCGTGGAGCTTCCGCACCTTCGAGGAGCGCAGCTTCTACGGCGTCGACCACTTCTCGGTGGGTATGGCGCTGCTGGTGCACAGCAACTTCCCCAACGAGGAGGCCAACGGCGTGGCGGTGACGGCCAACCCGTTCGACGCGGCGGGCATCGATCCGGCGTTCTACGTGAACGTGCAGTACGGGGGCGACGCGGAGGTGGTGGCGCCTCCCGCGGGCGTCACGTCGGATCAGTTCCTGTACTACTTCTCGCAGCCCAACCAGCCCATCACCTTCCTCGCGCACAGCAACCTCGTCGCGCCGAACAGCACGGTGCTGAGCACCACGCAGACGTACCAGCTCGGGCGCGCGCTCGACGCCATCCACAAGCGGTTCTCGGCGGCGTACGGGCCGGCGGCGGGCAACCTCGGCTGGTACGCGATGGACGTGGAGTTCAAGTTCGACGACGACGACGTGGTCGGTCAGACTCCGAAGCTGTTCATCAAGCAGTCGCGGCCGTACCCCGGTCGCGGGCAGTAGCTCCAGCGGAGGCGCACATGGCAGCTCAGAGCTCGACGGTCACCGAGACGTTCGAGCGCTTCGAGTTCAAGTACTGGGCGCCGCTGCGGCGCGTAGAGCAGGCGCTGGCGCTGCTCGACGGCTTCATGAAGGAGGACGAGGTCGCGAAGCAGGCGGGCGCGTCGCAGGTGAACACCTCGCTGTACTTCGACTCGCCGCACTTCACGTTCCTCGAGCAGCACGTCGCGAGCCTGCCGGACCGCATCAAGCTGCGCGTGCGGTACTACGGCGAGGTGCCAGCGGGGCCGACGTTCTTCGAGATCAAGCGTCGCCAGGTGGCGGTGGTGATGAAGCGCCGGGCCATCGTGCCGCTGGAGCTGACGCGCGGGTGGATCCACGACTTCACGCAGCCGCTGCCGGTCGTGAACGAGACGCTGGAGGACTTTCAGTACCTCGCGCTGCGCTGCCAGGTGGAGCCGAAGGTGCTGGTGCGCGCGCGGCGACAGGCGTTCCGCGCGGTGGAGCCGGGCGTCGACGTGCGCGTCACGGTCGACCGCGAGGTGATGTGGCAGCCGCCGCGCGGCCCCGAGTTCCTCGTGCCGCGGGAGGACCGGTGGCGCCGCATCGAGGGGCTCGGCGACCCGGGCCCGAAGGCGCTGATCGAGGTGAAGTTCAGGACGGATCACCCGTGGTGGCTGGGGCGGGTGACGCAGCTGCTGGCGCCGTGGCGCGTGTCGTTCTCGAAGTACGTCGCGGCGGCGCTGGCGGCGCGGGAAGATCCGTTCTTCCGCTTCGACGCGGCGTGAGTGGACGCGACGCGTTCTCTTCGGAGACGCTCCGGGGCGTGCGTGCGCTCCTGGTGTCGCTCGTTCTCGTCGCAGCTCCGGCGCTCGCGGGTCCACCCGGCACCGTGAAGGGCGCGCGGACCGTGCTCGCGCCGTTCCTCGCCCCGGGTGCGGATCAGATCGCGCTCTGAAAGGCGCTGACGCCAACGGTCGATGAACTCGAGGTGCTCGCGGAGAAACGAGCGCCCGAGATGTTGGCCGCCATCGACGCGGAGTGGCGCACGCTGCCAGCGACACGTGTTCCGCGCCCGGGAGAGACGATGCGGCTGGAGCTGCCGACCGACGCCGAATGGAGGCGCGGGAAGGTGAAGGCGGTCGGTTTCACGTTCATCAGCGCTCCTGACGCTGGCGGTCACTACGAGCACGGCGGCTGGCTCTTGTTCATCAAAGGTCGCTGGGTTTGCCTGCCGCCGTTCGGCTTCTGATCAGCCTCCGGCAGGTGGAGTGGCGCTGCGAGTGCCGCGTGCCGCGCTCCTGATCAGCCGCTGAGCAGGAAGCCTCGAGGGGCGCCGATGCGCGGGTTGTGTGCGGTGGGGCGGTGACGGGCGAGCCCCGCGACTCCGGGCGAGGTGACGCACATGACGCGCTTCGGTCTCCGGTCGCGATTCTGGGGGTGCGAACGTGCGTGGCGGCGACGCGGTGAGGCCCCCAGAAGCGCAGCCATCGCGAAGTGAGCGTCATGAGCGTCACCTGGAGTGTCGTGCCGAGGGGCTCCCTCGAGTGTGGCGGTGACGAAGGCCATCCGGACCGCCACGCGTCCCCCGAGCAGAGTGCGTTCGTCGCCGGGCGAGGAGTCACGGCTCGCTCCGCGCCACCTGTCTCCGCGCATACGCACAACTGCCCAATCTTCGGCAGTTGCGTGCATCAGCGGAAAGTAGCGGGCCGTGACGCCGCGACGTGCACGGAGACCAGCGCCGGAACGCGCTCGAGCTCGCGCCGCCAGACGAGCCGTCGCCAACCATCGGCGCCCGGCGCCGAGAGCTCGCCAGCGGGATCATCCGGCAGCTTTGCTCGCCGGAGGGCGTCTTCACAGACGGCGAGCGTCACGAACGGTTCCTGCGCGGTCGCGCCCTCGTGCGGGAGGCGGAACCAGTCCACGGAGATGGGGTTGTCGAGCAAGCGCGGGGAGGGCGCAGGCAGCGCCCACCGGTCTCGCTCGGGGCTGCGCAGATACTGAAAGAGTCGCCACGCGCTCTCGGCGTAGCCTGCGAGCACCGGGAGTCCCCAGCGGCGCAGCGCCTGGACCTTCACCAGCCCGAACGCGTCAGTGAAGAAGCCGTGCTCCTCGAGCTCGGCGAGGAGCTGACGACGCTCGGGGAGCAGGGTTGGCAGCGGTGCCGTCTCCCGAAGCGCGTCCCACCTCGCGGCGCGCGGCTCGAGCGCTCGCAACGGCGCGTCTTCGTCGGGGGCGGGCGCGTTCCATCGGGGGGCGCGCCGGAAGATCCACGGAGCTGAGGGCCTGGGCGCCGCGGCGCGCAGGCGCTGGAGTTCGCGCAGGATCCCCGCCAGTACGCGCCGCGGGATCACCAACGGCGCATCGAGGAACTCCACGCTGACCTCGTACACGTCGCCCAGTGCGTCCGCCCTCACCACTGCGCAATGCGGGTGCCTGAGGTCCTCACGCCTCGTCAGCGTCGCGTCGAGGTCCGGCAACACGCCGGTCACGGCGAGGTTGAGCGCCCAGGCCAGCGGCTCATGCCGGCCCGTCGTCGTCGAGAGCAGGGGGCCCATCGGCGTCTCGACGAGGTCGAGCTCGAGTCCCTCGAAGTTCACGACCTGGCTCACGGCGAGTGAATGGCGTTCTTGTCGGTGAACGCGCGCGGCACGTCGCTCGCGAGGTCGAAGCTCACCGCGCCGGCGAGGAAGACGAAGTGCTGCACGAGGCCCGGGCGGTCGACGGGCATGTCGCGCTCGTACGCGAGGTGCGCCTCGAAGCGGCCCTTGTGGAAGATGAGCTCGGTGGTGAAGTCGAGCTCGCTGGGCCCAAGCCAGCTCGCGGTGCGGTCGGTGAACAGCGTCGCGTCGAAGCCGACCGAGAGCAGGTCGTCGAAGGCCGAGACCTCGACGTGCGCTGCGTAGCGCAGCAGCGCCAGCCCCGAGTTGTCGGGCCGCGCGGCGTAGCTCGGGTTGAAGAGGAAGCCGCCGAGCGTCACCCAGCCCGAGACGTCGCCGTTGCGGAGCGCGGTGCCGAGCGCGGGGAACAGCCCCGCGAGCGCCAGGCGGTAGCGCGCGCGCGCGTCGACGTACATCTGGGTGAAGCCACCGCGGTCGATGGGCATGTCGTGCTCGAAGCGGCTGCCGAGCTCGAGGTCTCCGGGGCCGAGCGTCCACGTCGAGGTGAGGCCGGTGATGACGTCGAACTCGGTCGGCTCCAGCGCCTCGAGGCCGCCGCGCTCGCGGTCGGTGAAGAAGTTGAGGTCGACGGGAACGGACAGCTTCGGCCCGAGCAGGTCGACGTCGAGGTGGCCGGCGTAGCGCATGAGCGCCAGGCCGGTGTTGTCGGGGCGCGCGGCGTAGCTCGGGTTGAAGAGCGACACGCCGACCATCGCCGAGCCCGAGAGGTTGAAGCCAGTGCCCTGGTTGACGCCGGTGGCGTGGGCGCTGCCCTGTTTGTCGAGGGCGAGCGCGGCCGACGCGACGAGGCCCAGCGCGACGACGACGAGGCGTCTCACGGCGCGAGCGTGGTGCCGGTGATGGCGTCGACGTGGAGCGGCACCACGCGCCGGCTGACGACCTCTCCGCCCAGCGTCGCGGTGACCTCCACCGAGTCGCCGGCGAGGTTGAAGAGCACCGCCTCGCCCGTCGCGCCGGTGCTGGCCAGCTGCATCGTGGGCAGGCCGCTCGCGCCGACGTAGCGCACCACGCCGCCGTCGAGGTTGATGGCCAGCGTCGCGCCGGGCACCGGGTGGCCCGCGCAGTCTTCGACGGTGAGGGCGAGCGCGGCGGTCGAGGGCTGCAGCGTCACGCTCGCCACCGCCGCCACCAGCCCGCGCGTCGACGCGTCGAAGAGCGACAGCTCGAGGCCGCCGCGGTCGTAGCGCCAGGGCGCGACGGGCACCGCGTACGAGGGGAAGAAGCCCGCGTCGCGCACGTCGTCGACCGTGGCGCGCACCTCGCCGTCGAGCGGCTCGCAGCCCGCATCGAAGCGGAGCTCGTACCCGCCATCCTCCGCGGAGGTCGCCGTGGCCAGCACCGCGCCCGAGCGCGAGAGGAGCTCGAGGCGCACGCCGGGCAGCAGCGCGCGGTTGAGGCCGGCCTTCGTCGTCTTGCCGCCGATGACGAGCTCGGCCTGGCCGCCGCGCGCCGTCGGCTGGCCGCGGCACGAGAAGTCGAGCCCGCCGTCCCACCCGGCGTCGTCGGCGCCGGCGTCGAGGCGGTCTTCCAGACAGACGGGCGTGACGCCCGCGTCGAGCGGCCCGCCGGCGTCGTGACCTCCGTCGACCGGGGCTTCGCTCTTGCCACACGCGGCGCCCAGCAGGAGCGCCACGACTCCTGCCGCGAGGCGTGTCGTCATCTCAGTTGGCGAACGAGAAGCCGCGGGCGAGGAGCTGCTCCTTCACCATCGCCTCAGCGGCGAACCAGTCCTGCTCGGGCGAGCCGTCGCGGAACTGGCGGCGCTGCGCGAGGCGGAAGGCCTCCTGGCGCACGAGGTGCTCGACCTCGTGCCACGGCAGCACCCGCTTCTGCTGCACCTCGACGGTCTCCACGACGGCGGGCGTCTCGACCTTCGCCTCGACCGTCTCGACCACGGTCGCCAGCTCCGGCTGGCCGGGCGTCGCTTCGACCTCCAGCGTCTCGGTGACCTCGACGAGCGGCGCGTTCATCTCGAGCTGCGCGGGCGCCTCCACCACCTTCGCGGGCTTGCTGCGCTTCGCCTTCGGCGCGGGCGTCGTCGCGGCCATCTCGAGCTGCTCGGGCGCCTCGCTCTTCGCGCGCTTCGGAGCCGCGGTCTTCACGGCCTTCGCCGGCTTCGCGGCGGGCTTCTTCGCAGCGGCGGTGGCGGTGGTGGTCTTCTTCGCGCTCGGCTTCGACTTGCTGCTGCCCATTCGGCCCCCTGGGTAGGTGTCTGTGCGACGCCATTCGCACGTCAGGGGCACGGCGCGCAATGGGGGCCGGGCCGAACCTGCGTCACGAGAGGGCAACGCCGGGGCAGCGGTCACAGACGCTGGCGGCGGCGGTGTACTCGGTGAGGCAGCGCGGGCAGTGGTGGGCCTTCGGCGGCTCGACCGCGCCCCCGAGCGTCTCGAGCAGCGCGCGGTAGCGCTTCACGTGCAGCTCGCGGCTGCGCGCGTCGTCCTTCAGCGCGTCGCTGGCGTCGAGCGCGCCCGAGAGCCGCACCGGGTGCTCCGCGGCCCGCAGCCGCTCGGAGACGAAGGCGCGCGCGAGGTCCTTCGGGAGCAGCGCGGCGGCGACGGCGGCGGGGTGGAGCTCCGCGACCCACTCGGGCTCGACGAGGTCGTGCGAGCGCATGAGCGACACCGGCGAGACGAGCGCCACCACCTGCGCGCCGAGCGACGGCCGCACCTCGGGCTCGAGCGCGCGAATCATCACCACCGTCGCCACCAGCGCGAAGAGCCAGCTGGCGAGCGTGGCGCCCACCATCCACCGCGTGACGTCGACGCCCTGCACCGCCGCGAGCAGCAGCCCGAACAGCGCGAGGAAGAAGACGACGTTCGCCACGCCCAGCACCAGCCGCCGCGGGCGCCACGCCTTCAGCCGGCCGCGCACCGCCTCGACGTCGAAGCGCTGCTCGAGCGCGCGGGCGAGCTCCTTCTCGCGCGCCTTCGCGTCGAGCTTCGCGAGCGACGAGAGCAGTGCCACCGCCGCCCGCGCGGCGCGCCTCGAGCCGAAGGTGTGGAGCCGGACGCCCTGGAGCACCAGCGAGAGCTCCTCGAGGCGGAGCTGCGCCACCTCGCTCCAGGGCACGAAGCGCTCGCTCGCGGTCGGCGCGGCGTGGAGCGGCACGTCGTGGGGCAGGAAGCGCACGCCGTGGGCGCCGACGATGAAGGGCCAGTCTTCGGCGGTCAGCACCGCGCCGAAGGGCGGCAGGGGGAAGCCGAAGACGAGCGCGCGCTTGAACTGGCCGGCGATCTGCCAGAGGCCTCCGGGCGACGGGGCGAGCGGGGGCAGCACGCGGAACACGGTCGCGTTCCGCGCCACCCAGCGCAGGCAGTCGAGGAGGTAGATGGCGCCGAGCAGCAGCGCGAGCTGCCCGACCGCCGACTCGGGGAACATCGGTGCGCTCTCAGCTCACTCGGTGCGGTCTTTGTCGCTCTCGACGACCGAGGTCGACTTCTTGCCGGTGAAGAAGCGCTTGATGGCCGCCAGCGCCGCGCCGACGGCGACGATGAGGGGCTTGATCAGCTTGCCGAGCAGGCCCGACTTCGCGGCCACCGCCACGGCGCCGCCGGTGACGAGCGCGGCGAGGCCGTACTCCGCGACCTTGTCGCCCTTCACCCACGACATGTAGTCCTCGCCCTTCGTGAAGGTGAAGCCCTTGAGCGACTGGCGGAAGCCCGGCAGCTCGGCGTCGAACTTGTCGGGCGAGACGAGCAGCGTCGCCTCCATCACGCCGCGGCGCCCGAGGATGCGCACGTTGTAGTTGACCGTCTCGTGGCCGTTCTTCTTGTTCTTCACCAGCGGCGCCCACTCGAGGTTGTGGGTGGCGGGGTCGTAGTGCGGCTTCACCTGCCAGCCGGTGAGCTCCAGCGCGTCGAGGCCGCGGCGCTCGAGCTCGGAGTTGGCCTCCTCCTGGTTCTCGCGCAGCGCGGTGAGCATCTTGTCCGCGTCGAGCGCCTCCTTGTCGTCGTCCTTCACGTAGCCGACCGGGTCGAACTCGAAGATGACCGACGACTGCGCGTTGAGGAGGATGCCCACCTCCTGGCCGTTGGTGAGGTTGCCCGAGCGCTCGAGGATGTCCTTGGCCACCTTCGCGTCGCCGAAGATGACGCCCTGGGGCAGGTCGAGCTCGGCGTTGGCGCCCACCTTCACGTGCGCCGGGCCCTCGGTCATCCCGGGCGGGAGCGGCTCGGGCTCCCCGTCCTCGGCGGCGGCCTCGGTGTCCGCAGGCTCGGCGGCCGGCGCGGGCGCGGCAGGCGTCGGCTTCACGGGCTTCTGGGCCAGGGAGGACCACGACAGCAGGAGCAGCGGGAGCAGGAGGGAGCGCATGGGAGGCGCCTCATACACCGAGCCGCGGCAGAAAAAGGCCACCGGGCGTCCCTTTTCTGGTCCACGCTTGCCCGATGCGTGCGCGCTGGCTCGTGGCGGTGGGGGTGCTGGTGGTGGGCGGCACGTCGGCGGCGTGCTTCACGCGCATGGTGTCGATGCCGGGCCGCTCGTACGACGGGCCTCCCGCGGCGGCCGACGGCGCGCTGGCGCTCGCGCTGCGGCAGGACGTGGAGGCCCTCGCCGTCGGCTTCGGCGAGCGGAACGTGGAGAACGCGCCCGGGCAGCTCGAGCAGACGGCGGCGTGGCTCACCGCGCGGCTGAAGGCGCTCGGCTACGAGGTGCGCGACGAGCCGTTCCCCGTCGGCGCGCGCACCGTGAAGAACCTCATCGCCGAGCGGCGCGGGGCGACGAAGCCCACGGAGCTGGTGGTGGTGGGCGCGCACTACGACACCGCGCCGGGCACGCCGGGGGCCGACGACAACGCCTCGGGGGTGGCGGTGGCGCTGTCGCTGGCGGCGCACTTCG
>JBMORD010000201.1:0-12844 GCA_049322495.1 Myxococcota bacterium
CGAGCTGCGCCTCGGCCTCGTCGAGGCGATCGGTGAAGCCGCTCATGAGCACGATGGGCAGCTCCGGAGCCCTCGCGCGAAGGGCCCGCGCGGCCTCGATGCCGTCGACGCCCGGCATGCGCACGTCGGACAGCACGAGGTCGAAGCGTTCACCGCGCTCGACGCGCTCGACGAGCTCCGCGCCGCTCGCGACCGCGGTGACGACACAGCCCTCGCCCTCGAGGAGCCGCACCACGGTGCGGAGGAGCGCCGGCTCGTCGTCGGCGACGAGCACGCGCAGGCCGTCGAGGCGCGTCGCCTCGGCGCGGGCGGCCGTGCGCTCGGGCGCGTCGACCGTCGGCAGCCACACCGTGAAGCGGCTCCCCTTCCCCTTCGTGCTCTCGACGGTGATGCCGCCGCCCGCCTGCTGCACGATGCCCTGCACCGTCGCCAGCCCGAGCCCGCTGCCGCGCCCGCTCCCCTTGGTGGTGAAGAAGGGCTCGAAGAGCCGCGCGCGCTCCGCGTCGTCCATGCCACGGCCGCTGTCGCTGACCGCGAGCTCGACGCCCCCCTCTGGGCGCGCCGCGGGGGCGACCGTGAGCGTGATGGCGCCGTCGGGCATCGCGTCGCGCGCGTTGAGCACGAGGTTCACCACCACCTGCTCGAGATGCCCGGGGTCCATGCGCGCGTGGAGGCCGGCCTGCACGCCCGACAGGTCGAGCCGGTGCGCGGGCCCGAGCGTCCGCCCGAGCATCGAGGCGGTGCGGCGCACGACCGCCCCGACGTCGAAGACCTGGGCGTAGAACGGCTGCTTGCGCCCGAACGCGAGCAGGCGCCGCGTGAGCTGCGCGGCCTGCGTGGCCGCCTCGGTCGCGTCCTGGAGCACCGCGCGCTGCTCGTCGCTCGTGGCCAGCGGCGCGAGCAGGTGCTGCGCCGACTGGATGACGGTGAGCAGGTTGTTGAAGTCGTGCGCGACGCCTCCGGCGAGCTGGCCGACGACCTCGAGCTTCTGCTGGTGGAGCGCGCGCTGCTCGAGCTCGAGCGCCGCGGTGTGGTCGACCACGAAGCCGCGCAGACCGGTGCGCCGGCCGTGACGGTCCTTGAGCGGCTGGCCATGGAGCTGCAGCGCGAGCACGCGCCCCGTCTTCGTCCGCCAGCGGAGCTCCACGCCGACGGCCATCGCGTCACGCGCGCCCAGCTCGCCCAGCTTCGCGCCGGTCGACTCGTGCTCGAGCGCCCGCGGGTCGGCGGCGAGCAGCTCCTGCTCCGACGCGTAGCCGAGCAGGCGCACCAGCGCGGGGCTGGCCGCGACGAGCTTCCCATCGGCCGACACCTCGAGCAGCCCGACGCCGACGGTGTCGGCGAGCTCGTGGTACCGCGCCTCGGCCTGGGCGCGCTCGGCGCGGCTCCGCTCGGAGTGCAGCATCAGCAGGCCGATCGCGACGGCGACCTCGTTGAACGACGCGATGGCCACACCCCACGGCACGAACGCCGGCACGTCGCTGAGGAACGGGAAGTCGAGGAGGTGCGCCGCGGACGAGACCGAGGCCACCAGCGTCAGGCCCGCGCCCAGCCCGCGCGGCCGGGCGACCGAGCGCCAGACGGCGATGCCCATCGCGAGGTAGGCGGCCGCGAGGAAGGACATCGCCGGGGTCGCCGCCAGCGTCGGCTTGACGCCGAGGGAGATCGCCGCGACGCCGACGAGGAACGCGCCCAGGCCACCCAGCGTCCACCCATGCCGCCAGGCCCGCCCGAGCAACGACGCCGTGCCGCGCAGCAGCAGCAGCGTCGAGGTGACGATGAGCGGCAGGCCGAGGGCCTGCAGCGGCGCGAGCGCCAACCCGAGCAGCTCGGAGCCGCCGGCGAGCTCCGCCCCGAAGAGCACGGCGAAGGCCGCGGCCCACCACCGGAGGTGCGGTGCCCGCTCGACCCGCCAGAGGTGGGCGAAGACCACGACGACGAGGGCGTTGATCGCGAGGAACATCGCGAGTGCCGCGATGACGGCCATGGGAACTGAGTGTACCGGGCTGGCATGATGCGCCCATGCTCATCCGCAGACCCGAGGGTGGCGGCACGCTGTTGACACGCTGGGACGGCGACAGCCTGCCAGACGACGCGCAGTTTCTCTGCGGGCCCACCGAGCGCGTCTTGGTGGTCGATCTCGACGACGAGGAGCTCGCGAGCTTCGGTCCCGGGCGACACGCCCTGCCGCCCGGGCTCCGCGGGCGCGACGAGCCGGTGAACGTCTTCTTCGTGTCGACCGCGCCGGTGCGCGTGCACGCGCAGGGCACGCTCGAGTTCCACGACGACGAGCCCTGGGTGGAGATCGACGCGACGGTGACGGTGAACGACCCCTCGATGCTGCTGGGCCTGGTGAGTCACCTCGACGAGGAGTCGGGCGAGCAGTACGTCGCCGAGGACCTGCTGCGCGCCGCCGGCACGACCGCGGAGGACAACGGCTGGGGGCTCGACGCGCTCCTCGAGGCCTCGGAGAGCTTCGCCGCCGCCATCGAAGGCGAGGCCACCGACGCGCTCGAGATGTTCGGCCTGGCGGTCAGCGTCGAGCGCGTGCAGGTGTCGGCGAGCGCGCCGCGGGGCTGAGCCGTCGCTCCCACCGCTCGACCGGTTGCGGGAAGCGCCTCGAGTGGACTAGCGGACGGCGCGTGGACGTGCTGCCGCCCCTCGAGACCTTCGCGCGCGAGTGCCTGGAGCCGCTCGTGGCGCTGGTCGACCCGACGCGGCGGCTGTTCTGGCCCCACCTCGTGGCGGCGGGGCTCCTGGCGGGGCTGGTCTGGGCGCGGCGCGTGCGCAAGTCAGGCCGCCCGCTGCTCGCCTTCCTCTTCCCGAAGGACCTCTGGCTGCACCCCTCGGCGCTGCTCGACTACCGCTTCCTCTTCGTGCGCGCGTTCCTCGGGGCGCTGCTGGTGGTGCCGGTCGCGCTCTCGGCGCAGGCGCTCTCGGTGCCGCTGTCACTGGCGCTGGTGCGCGCGCTGGGCATCGGGCCGCTCGCCGACGCCAGCCGCGCGACGGTGCTGGTGTGCTTCTCGGTCGCCGCCTTCGTCACCGAAGACTTCTTCCGCTGGTGGGCGCACTGGGCGTCGCACCGCTTCGCGCCGCTGTGGGAGCTCCACAAGGTGCACCACTCGGCGGAGGTGCTGACGCCTTTCACGCTCAACCGCACGCACCCGCTCGAGGGGCTGCTGATGCAGACCGCCTCGGCGGTGGGCCTGGGGCTGGCGGCGGGCGTGTGCGCGTGGTTGTTCCACGGGCGCATCGCGGCGTGGGAGATCCTCGGCGTCGAGGGGCTGGCCTTCGTGTGGACCTTCGCCGGCTCGAACCTCCGGCACTCGCACGTGTGGCTCTCGTTCGGGCCGGTGCTCGAGCACGTCTTCCTCAGCCCGGCCCAGCACCAGGTGCACCACAGCCTCGACCCGAAGCACCACGACAGGAACCTCGGGGAAGCGCTCGCGGTGTGGGACTGGCTGTTCGGCACCCTCTACGTCACCAGGGCGCGCGAGCGGCTCCGCTTCGGGCTGAGCGCCGACCAGCAGAACCACCGCGCCACGGTGCGCTCGATGCTGCTCGCGCCGATGCTCGCCGCGGCGCGGGCGCTCGTGCGGCGCTGAGCAGCTTCAGGCGACCGCGAGCTCGACCGGGATGTTGTTGCGCGTGGCGTTCGAGTACGGGCACACCTGATGCGCGGCCTGCATCAGCCCCTCGGCCTTCGCGCGCTCGAGCTCGGGGAAGGCGCCGGTGAGCTTCACCGCGAGGCCGTACGCCTGGCCGACCTTGTTGAGCGACACGTCGGCGGTGATGGTGAACGGGCCGGGGTTGATGCCCTGCATGCGCGCCATGAGGCTGAGCGCGCTCGAGAAGCAGGCGGAGTAGCCCGAGGCGAAGAGCGTCTCCGGGTTGGCGCCGTGCGCGCCGTCGCCGCCGAGCCCCCTGGGCATGGTGAGCTTGAAGTCGACGACGCCGTCGGCCGACTTCACGGAGCCGTCGCGGCCGCCCTTCGCGGTGGCGGTGGTGGTGTACAGGGTGGTGTTGGTCATGACTCGGTGTCCTGGGGGTGCTGGCCCGCGGTCGCCGCGCGGAGCGTGGTGGTGAGGGACTTCAGCTCCTCGCGGAGCCGGGCGATCTCTGAGAGGGCGACGCCCGCCTGACAGAAGAGCTGTCGCGGCACGTCGAGGGCCTTGTTGCGGAGGCGGCGGCCGGCGGCGGTCAACGACACGCGCACCACGCGGGCGTCACGGTCGTCGCGCGCCTTCGTCACCAGCGCCTGCTTCTCGAGCTTCTTGAGCAGCGGGGTGAGCGTGCCGGAGTCGAGCTGCAGCCGGTCGCCGATGTCCTTCACCGACACCCCGTCGCTCTCCCACAGCACCAGCATCACCAGGTACTGCGGGTACGTCAGCCCCAGCGGCTCGAGCAGCGGCGCATAGGCCGCGGTCATCGCGCGCGAGGCGGCGTACAGCGAGAAGCACAGCTGCGAGTCGAGCAGGAGCGGGTTCACGCCCCTTCAGATGCCGCCCAGCCTCATCGGATGCAATTAAATCGCATTCAATCGAATTCGCTCACTCCACGAGCTGCACGAAGCTCTCGTACTTGTTCTCGATGTGGCGCACGTAGTCGACGGGCTCCTGGCAGCGGCAGAAGCCGGTGCGCACGCGGCGGGCGTAGAAGGGGCGCGCCATGAGGCCCATCGCCTTCTCGACGTTGCCCTTCCACACGTTGGGGTCGAGCTTGAGCTCGAGGGCGAGGCGGCGGGCGTCCTGCACGCGGGCGAAGCCGGCGTTGTAGCCCGCGAGCGCGAAGCGGACGCGCTCGTCGAGGGGCAGGGCGGGCTCGAGGCGCTGCACGAGCTGGTTCATGTACTTGATGCCGGCGTGGGTGCCCTGCTCCGGGTCCTGGAGGCGGGTGAAGCCGAGCTCCTTGCCGGTGGCGGGCATCACCTGGAACAGGCCGAGCGCGCCCACGAAGCTCTTCGCCTTCGGGTCGAAGCGCGACTCGCGCCACGCCTGCGCGGTCATCAGGCGCCAGTCGAAGCCGTAGCGCTCGCTGTACCGCTTGATGAGCGGGTCGAAGGGCGAGAGCTGGCCGGTCTTCGCGGTCGACAGCTCGCGCGCCTCGGTGAGCGCGCCGCGGTTCTCGAAGCTGCGCCGCTTGAGGAGGTTGTACTCGGTGCCGCGGTAGACCTTCTTCACGAAGGCGTCGAGGGCTGCCTGGAGCTTCGGGTTGTCCTGCCGCACCGCGAAGGCGATGGGCACCTGCGCGTCGCCGGACAGCGCGAGCGGCGCCTCGAGGTTCGGGCGGAAGAGCCGCTCGGCGTCGAAGAAGTGGGAGTCGGCGACGGTGAGCTCGACGGACCCTTCGTCGACGTCGGCGAGGAGATCCTCGACCTCGAGGTCTTCGTCGGCGGCCTTCAGCGTGAAGCCGTACTGCGCGGCGAGCGGGCGGAGCCGCTCGGCGTACGACGACGAGGCGCGCACCGTCACCGTGCGCCCGCGGAGCTGCTCCAGCGAGCCGAGCGCGGGAGCGCCCTTGCGCTGCACGAAGAGCTCCTTCACGAAGAGGTAGGGCCGGGTGAAGGCCACCTCCTTCGCGCGCTCGGGCGTGGCGGTGAAGGCCGCGGCGATGACGTCGCCCTTCCCGTCCTTCAGCATCGGCACCAGGTCGCCGTAGCCGGGCACGAGCACCACCTCGAGGGTGAGGCCCTGGCTCTTCGCGAAGGCCTTGATGAGCTCGTAGTCGAAGCCCTCGCGGTTGCCCTTGTAGAGGTAGAAGCTCACCGCGTTGTTGCGCGTCAGCACCCGCAGCGTGCCGCGCTTCTTCATCACCGGCAGGTCGCCGCGCTGGTCGACGTCTTCCCCCTCGAAGGCGCGCGCCATGAGGAAGGCATCGAGCTTCGCGCGGAGCGGCTCGTCGCCCGGCCGCAGCGCGAAGGCGATGCCGCGCCCCTTCGCCACGGGGAACAGCGGCTGCAGCGCTGGCAGGTACTGGCGGATGACGTCGAGCCGGAGGTCGTCGATGACGGTCAGCGGCGCCGCCCCCTGCGCGACCTCGAGGGCGAGCTGGTCTGGCGCCTGGAGCCCTTCGCGCTCGACCACCGAGACGCCCTGGAGCTGCGAGAGCGACTCGGTGAAGGCGCTGCCCTTCGGCACGTGCACCGTCTTCCCGGCGAGCTGGTCCACCGAGCGCGGCAGCCCCGGCGTGCCGTTCTTCGCGACCAGCCACTCGTCGACCGAGCGCGTGGGGCGCGTGAAGGCGACCTGCTTCTTCCGCTCGGCGGTGACGGTGAGGCCCGCCGCGATGACGTCGCCCTTCCCCGAGAGCAACGAGGGGATGAGCTCGGCGAAGGTCGACACCGGCACCAGCTCCAGCGGCCGGTGCTCGCTCTGCGCGAAGGCCTCGAGCAGCTCCAGCTCGCGGTGCAGCGGGTTGGCCTGCGGCGGGAGGAAGTCGTCGGTCTCGGCGCGGACCAGCACGCGCAGCGGCGGCGCGGCGGCCTGCGTGAGCATCAGCGCGGTCACGAGGAGCACGCGCGGCGTCTACCAGAGGCCCGCCGCGAACTGCGCCCGCCCGCTTGATCCGATTTAACCAACCGCCTAAACCACCTGACCAACGATGACCCCCGACGAGACGAGAGCGCGGATCCTCGAGGCGGCGGACGAGCTGTTCGGGCGGCTGGGCTTCGACGCCACCACCACGCGCGACATCGCGGCGCGCAGCGGCGTCAACAAGGCGCTCATTCACTACCACTTCGGGACCAAGGACGAGCTGCTCGAGGCGCTGCTCGATGGCTACTACCAGCGGCTCGGCGAGGCGCTGGCCCCGGCGCTCACCGGGAGCGGCCCGCCGGCGGAGCAGCTCGGCGCGGTGCTCGACGCGTACGCCGACTTCCTCGCGGCCAACCTCACCTTCTGCCGCATCGTGCAGCGGGAGATCTCCAGCGGGCACCATGTCGAGCGCCTCGTGCAGCGCACGCTGCCCACGCTGCAGCTCGGCGTCGGCTGGCTGGCGCGCACCGTCAAGCGGCCGCCAGCGGGGCTCGAGCCAGAGCACCTCCTCCTGAGCGTGTACGGCCTGGTGGTGACGTGGTTCACCCACGGCGAGGTGCTGCGGCGCCTCACCGGGGAAGACCCGTACAGCCCGCGCGCCCTCGCCGCGCGCAAGCGCCACGTGCGCACGGTGGCGGCGCTGCTCCTCTCGGCGCTCACGCCGGGCGCCGCGAAGCCAAAGAAGAAGGGAGCCCGATGAGCCTCCACCCTGCGAACGAAGCGCTGCGCCGCCGGCTGCTCGAGGCTGAGCACTGGCTGTGCACCGAGCGCGCGCGGCACTACACCGCGTCGCACCGCGAGACCGAAGGCGAGCACCCGTCGCTGCGCGCGGCGAAGGCGGCGCGACGCATCTTCGCGGAGATGACGCTTCGCCTCGAGCCCGAGGAGCTGCTGGTGGGCAACCGGAGCTCGAAGCCCATCGCGCCCCCGCTCGCGCTCGAGCGCGGCGACTTCTCGTTCGTCTTCGAGCACCTCTTCCCTGCGCTCGAGCGCTTCGGCTACCGCATCGAGCCCGCGGCGCGCGCCGAGCTGTTCGACGAGCTGCTCCCGTACTGGAAGGGCCGCACGGTGCGTGCCGAGAAGCTCGCGGCCCTGGCGGCGCACGGCTTGAGCAGCCCGCTCGACCTCTCACCGCGGGCCTTCGCGCGGCGGCTCCGCGCGTTCGGGCTGCCGGCGCTGGCGAAGCTGCTGCCGAAGGGCGTGCCGCTGCGCTCGCTCTTCGGGGCGTTGCGCGCGGGGGCGGGTGACAACGTGAAGGGCCGCGGCCGGTGCACCGACACCCAGGCGCACATCGTGGTCGGCCACCGGCGGGTGCTCGCGCAGGGCTTCCGCGGGCTGCGCGACGCGGCGCGCGCGCGGAAGGCCCGGGGCGTCGACGACGACCAGCGCGCGTTCCTCGAGGCGGTCGAGCTGGTGTGCGAGGCGATGCGCGACTTCGCCGGGCGCTTCGCCGCCCTCGCCCGAGCGCAGGCCGAGACGACGCCCGCGGCGCGGCGCGCGGAGCTGCTCGCCATCGCCGAGCGCTGCGAGCGCGTGCCGTGGCTGCCGCCGCGCAGCTTCGAAGAGGCGGTGCAGGCGCTGTGGTTCACCCAGAACGCGGCGATCATCACCTACGGCGCCGGGAGCGGCATCACGCCCGGCCGCGTGGATCAGCTCCTGTGGCCGTTCTATGAGGCCGACCGCGCGCGCGGCGTGCTCTCGGAGGCGCACGCCCGGCGCCTCGTCGAGGAGCTCATCATCAAGCTCAACGACAACGTCATCATCTGGCCCAACCTCGGCGGCGTGGAGCTCAACCACCTCGGCTCCGACGTGGAGAACGTCACCCTGGGCGGCGTCGACGCCCGCGGGGAGGACGCCACCAACGAGCTGTCGTACCTCTTCTGCGACGCCATCGAGCACACCCGGCTGGCGACCACCGCGTCGTTTCGCGTCTCGAAGCAAAGCCCGCGGGCGTGGGTGCGCCGCGTGGCCGAGATGCACCGCGCGACGAACTCCCCGGCCTTCCTGTGCGACGAGACGGCCATCGCGACGCTGGTGCGCGACGGCTACGCGCTCGAGGACGCGCGCGACTACTGCCTCGTGGGCTGCGTCGAGCCCTCGGGCCACGGCGACACCGGCGGCGCGACCGGCGGCACGAAGGTCTACTTCCCCACCGCGCTCGACCTCGTCTTCAGCCGCGGGCGCACGAGCTTCTTCGGCCACCGCGACGGCCCCGACACCGGCGACGTGCGCGGCTTCACGTCGTTCGAGGAGCTGCTGGCCGCGTTCTACCGGCAGCTCGAGGTGATGGTGGACCACGTGACGGCGGCCACCGACCTGCGCGACGACGTCTGGGCGCGGCGCTTCCACCATCCGCTGATCTCCACGACCATCGACGGCTGCATCGAGCACGGCCGCGACCTGACGCGCGGTGGAGCGCGCTACAACTTCAGCGCCGTGGGCGGCGGTGGGCTGGCGACGGCCGTCGACTCGCTCTCGGCCATCCGCGCCTTCGTCTTCGAGCGGCGCGAGGTGTCGATGGACCGCCTCGCCCGCGCACTGGCGACGGACTTCCGGCACGACGAGGCGCTCCGGCAGACGCTCGCGAGCGCGGCGAAGTTCGGCAACGACGACGCGCGCGTCGACGCGCTGGCGGCCGAGGTGGTGGCGCGCTTCTGCGCGCACGTGAGCACCCACCGCACCGCGACCGGCGGCCGGTACAAGGCGAGCCTCATCTCGTACGGGCTCAACGTGTACGAGGGCGCCCTCGAGCCCGCGAGCGCCGACGGCCGTCGCGCGGGGGCGCCGCTGTCGAACAGCATGTCGCCGTCGAATGGCGCCGAGCGCCGGGGACCGACGGCGGCGATGCGTTCGCTGGCGCGCATCGACCAGACGGCCATCGGGTACGGGAACTCGCTGAACATGCGGCTCCCGCTGGGCCTGCTGTCGAGCGAGGCCGGGGTCGAGAGCGTGGTGCACCTCGTGCGCGGGTACTTCGCGCAAGGCGGTTTCCACGTGCAGTTCAACGCGGTCGACGGCGAGACGCTGCGCGCCGCGCAGGCCCGCCCCGCGGAGTTCACCGACCTCATCGTGCGCGTGTCGGGCTACTCCGCGTACTTCACGCGGCTGGGGCGCAGCATCCAGGACGACCTCATCGCACGCACCGAGTTCGCCGCGTGCTGAGCCCGGCCTTCGACGTGCAGCGGTTCTCGATTCACGACGGGCCCGGCGTGCGCACCACGGTGTTCCTGCGCGGGTGCCCGCTGCGCTGCGCGTGGTGCCACAACCCCGAGGGGCTCCAGCCGTGCGCCGAGCCGGAGAGCGAGGCCTGGCTCGACGAGGTGCTCGCGCAGGTGGGCGCCGATCGCCCCTTCTACGACGTGAGCGGAGGCGGGCTCACGCTCTCGGGCGGCGAGCCGCTGCTCGTGGTGTCGCGCGCGCGCCGGCTGCTCGCGGCGGCGAAGGCGCTCGGCCTTCGCACCTGCGTGCAGACGTGCGGCGCGGTCCCGCTGCGGCACCTCGAGGAGGTCGCCCCGCTGGTCGACCTCTTTCAGTTCGATCTCAAGCACCTCGATGACGCCGAGCATCGGCGGTGGACGGGCGCGGGGCTCGAGCGCATTCACTCCAGCGCGCGCTGGCTGGTGGCGCACGGCGCGACGGTCGAGTTCCGCATGCCGGTGGTGCCGGGCGTGAACGACGATGAGCAGAACCTGCTCGCGACCGCGCGCTTCCTGCGCGAGCTCGGCGTCAGCGCGCTCACCCTCGTGCCGTGGCACGGCCTGGCGCGCGCCAAGGATGAGGCTTTGGCGCGACCGTCGTTTCAGACCACGCCACCGACGCCTGCTCAGCTCGAGCGCGTCGAGACGACACTGCGAAGCGCCGGCGTCATCGCTCGCCGCTGAGCGTCACCGGGGCCGTCAATCAGGTACGCTCGAGATGTATGCCAAACCAGATTGGCGGAGCGATGCAGCGACAACTCGTGCTTGCGCTGACGCTCTGCGCAGGGTGCACCCCGTGGCAGCGGCCGCCGCTGGCCTCCGACAACGACTCGGCCCGGGTGGTCTTTCAATCCCTGGAGCACCTCGAGACTCGAACGACCCTCTCCAGTGCCGACTTCTTCTTCAAGAGCTTCCCTCAAGGCCTCGACGCGGAGTCACTTGTGGCGAACCTTGCTCCGGAAGTTCACGTCGACGCTCAGAACGGACACCCGGTCAATGCGTCGATCGAGTTGGTCAGCTCGCACTATGGAGATGGCTTCAGGGTCTCGTGGGACCGCGGCCTGCCCGACGGCTGGTACAGAATTGTCATTCCAACCAAACAGCTCCCAGCGCTCATCAACGCGAAGGCCTGGAGCCAGGTGGGCGACGAGGCCTCCGTCTGGTTCAGGGTCGGCTCTCAGCCGCTGGTGCGATCGATCGGCCGACTTCGCGGAGATGCGAGCACCTTCTTCGAGCTTCACTTCAGCGAAGTGCTGAGAGCAGAGACGACCACCCTGGACGACCTGGTGCGGTTGTTCGACGGAGACGTTCGGTTGAGCTGCACTGGCGTCGCTGCGCAGGGTGCGAATGCGCCGGTCGATCTCACCCGTCACTTCCAATCCTTCGCGCTGAAGTGCGAAGGGGCCAACCTGAACGCCACTCGCGTCGAGGTGAGCCGATTCACGACTCCGGAAGGAACTCTGGTCGCCGACGTTACCGGTGGCGGAGCGTCGTTCAGCATCGATTGGCAAACGGCCGTGCCTCTCGAAGGCGGGCTTTCGGAGCAGTGGTACGAGTCTCGGCTTCCCCGCTGAGCGGCAGCTTCACGAGTACGTCGCGAGGAACGGCGCGAGCGGGAACTCGACGTCGGGGAACGACACCGGGCGGATGCTGTCCTTCGCGGAGAGCGTGAAGTGCTCGGTCCACTGTCCGTCCTTCGGGCCGCGGAAGACCTCCAGGCGCCGGGCCGCGACGTCGACGATCCAGTACTCCGGCGAGCCGCCTTCGGCGTACAGCGGGGCCTTCACCTTGAGATCGAGCCGCAGCGACGAGTGCGAGACCTCGATGAGGAGCAGCGCTCGCTGAGGATGCGGCCCCGGCGCGCGGCTCTTCGGCACCAGCGCGAAGTCGGGCTCCGGCATCGAGTCTTCCGCGGCGTCGAGCGGAAGCCCCGGGCGCACCGCCGCCCAACGCCCAAAGGCCTCCACCAGGAGGTTCGTCATCGTCTGCATCACCCACGCGTGCTCTTCGCCTTGCGGCGCCATCCTCACCACCCGCCCTCTCAGGAGTTCGACCTTCTCGCCCTCGAAGGCCCCCATCGCCGCAAGTGCCACGTACTCGGACACCTTCAGCGGTCGGAGCCTCTCGTTGAGCGTCGTCGCCACTTCGTCCATGACGGGCACAGTAACGGTGGGGTCTGACATGCACCGAAACGCTAACAAGGCGACGCCGCGCTGACACCGGCCGCCCTACACTCCCGGCGTGCGGTTTCACGAGCGTCAGAGCGACATCGCCGGCATCGACGCGTGCTGGGCCATCACGCCCGGCCCGGCGCTCGACTCGCTCGCGCCGCGGACGGCTCGGTCGACGTGGTGGTGTGGCTCGGCGGCCCTGCGCTGCATCTCGGAGGTACCCCAGGAGGGTCGTGGTCGAGAATCAGGCCCCGCTCCTCGATCCACACCCCATTCAGGTTGAAGCGCAGGTGGTCCATCGCCTGGTGAGGGTGCCTGCGGTTCTAGAACGCGCGCGGGTCGAACGCCGGAAGCTCGAAGAGCCCTCTCTCATACCGATCGCCATCCCGCGCTTCTCAAGCCGTTGCTGGCCGCGATCAGCCGCTGCGGGCCGCCGACCGGGGCGCCGATGAGTACGAGGGACGCGGCGTGGCCGCTCGGGCGACGGTCGCTACCCGCACGCGGTGGAGGCGCGCCCTGGCCGGCTGCGGGCCAGAATCAGCCACAACACAGCCGCGCAGAGGAACGCATCTGGTCGTCCGTTGCCACCTGGACGGCACCCACAGCCTCCGCTGGTGCCCAGCTGATTGCCCGCATCGGGAGCGTCACTCGATCCGGCATCCGATCCGTCGTCTGCCGCGACAGTACAGCCGCCGCTGGCACACGTGCCGTCACCGCACGCCGTCCCGTCCGGCGCTGCCGGAGTCGAGCAGCCCCCCGTCGCCGGGTCGCACGTCCCGGCGAGGTGACACTGGTCCTGCGCCATGCACACCACCAGGTTGCTTCCGACGCAGGTGCCCGCCTGGCAGGTGTCGGTCCTCGTACACGCGTTGCCGTCGCCGCACGCCGTCCCGTCCGGCGCTGCCGGAGTCGAGCAGTCCCCCGTCGCCGGGTCGCACGTCCC
>JBMORD010000202.1:0-12750 GCA_049322495.1 Myxococcota bacterium
CGCCGAGTCGCTCCGCGTCGAGGCGTGGGGCGGCTCGCGCTCGGTCGGCGCGGGCCTGGTGCGCCCCGACGGCCCGGGCGCGCGCGGCGCGCTCTCGGCGGAGGCCCTCTACGTCTTCACCGACCGCACCGTCGAGCTGCGCGGCGCGCGCGTGTGGCAGCTCACGCCGACGCAGGGCGCGACGGCCTCGGTGACGCTCGGCGCAGCGGCGCACGTGGTGCCCGCGCCCTTCGACGTCGGCCTCGGGCCGCATGCGGGGCTCAACCTCTCGCTCGGCGGCCCGACCTTCACCGTCGACCTCTCGCTGCAGAGCGGCGCGGAGTTCTTCTACGCGCGCCTCGCGCCGCGGCTGCCCCAGCGCGCCGGTCTCGGCCTCCAGCTGCGCCTCGGGCGCTGGGCGCTCGGCGTCCAGGCGCGGATGGGTGTCGACGTGCTGCCGGGCGAGGGGTGGGTCGGGCGGGGTGAGGTGGTGGCCTCGCTCGCGTGGTTCGATGTGCGGTGACGCACGCCGGTGTCGGCCTCTCGCGCGTCGGGCGCCGCGCCGGGGCCGAGCGAGTATGGTCCGCGCCTCATCATGGCGCTCGATCAGCTGACCGAAGTCCTGCAGGCCGACGTCGCCCGCTTTCCGCGTGCGCGCCTCACCGTGACGAAGGGCCCCGACAAGGGGCTCGAGGTGGTGCTCGAGGGCCAGCCGGTGGTGGTGGGCACCGACGAGTCGTGCCAGCTCAAGCTCACCGACACCTCGGTCTCGCGGCGGCACTTCGAGCTCACCGGCGGTCCGGGCGGCTACCGGCTGAGGGATCTCCGCAGCACCAACGGCGTGCGCCTCGAGGGCGTGCAGGTGATGGACGCCCGCCTCGCCGACAAGACGCGCCTCACCATCGGGCGCACCGAGCTCCGCTTCGAGCCCGAGCGCCATCAGATCCAGTGGCCGCTCTCGCCGCACGAGCGCTTCGGCGAGGTGCTCGGGCGCAGCCTGGTGATGCGCCGGCTGTTCGCGGTGCTCGAGCGCGCCGCGCCGACCGAGTCTCCGGTGGTGCTCGAGGGTGACCCGGGCACCGGCAAGGAACTGCTCGCGCGCGCCATCCACGAGAAGAGCGGGCGCCGCGAAGGGCCCTTCGTGGTGGTCGATCTCGGCGCCTCGAGCGAGCCGCTCATGGAGAGCGATCTCTTCGGCCACGACGTCTCGGCCTCGCGCCCCACCGCGCGTCCCGGCGCCTTCGAGGAGGCGGAGGGCGGCACGCTGTACCTCGACGAGGTGTCCGAGCTGTCGAACACGCTCCAGGCGAGGGTGCTGCGCGCGCTCGAGACGCGGGAGATCAAGCGCCCCGGCGTCGGCGGCGTGGCGAAGGTCGACGTGCGCGTGGTGGCGTCGACGCAGAAGGACCTCGAGGCCGAGGTGAAGGCCGGCCGCTTCCGCGAGGACCTCTACTTCAAGCTCTCGGTGTTCCGCGTGCGCGTGCCTCCGCTGCGTGAGCGGCCCGAAGACGTGCCCCAGCTCGTGCGGCACTTCGAGTCGAAGAGCCGCGGCGGCCAGCCGGTGAGCGACGAGATGCTCGAGATGCTCGCGCGGCACGACTGGCCGGGGAACGTGCGCGAGCTGCGCAACGTGCTCGAGCGCCTGGCGGCCTTCCCCGACCTCGGCGCCGGCGCCATCGCCCGCGCGCTGGGGAAGAACCCCGACGCCGGCGACGAGACCTCGGGCGCGAAGCTGCGCGCGGAGGTCTCGAGCCAGCTCCTCTCGCTGCCGTACCACGAGGCGAAGGAGCGGGTGCTCGAGAGCTTCGAGAAGACCTACCTGCTCGAGCACCTCAAGGCGGCCAACGGCGTCGTCACCCGCGCTGCGCAGCGGGCCGGGCTCCCGCGCCAGTCGGTGCACCGCATGCTCCGTCGCCTGGGCATCAGCACGGCCGACGAGTGAGCACCACCACGCGGCCTTCGACGTTCAGCACGTCGCCGTGCGCGTGCCGGTACCAGGGTCGCTCCCAATGCACGTGCCCGCAGACGGTGAGCCCCGGCACGAGGGGAATGGCGGGGTGTCCGCGCTGAGCCTGGCCGCCCGCCGGGCCCTCATGCAGCACGAGGAGATCGGGCGCCGCTTCCTTCACCAGCGCGATGGCCGCCAGCTGGTGCGCCTCGTCCCTCCGACCGGGCTTCGCCGGGTTGCCGCAGATGCGCCCGACGCCGCCGACGCGCAGCCCGCCGAGCTCGCGCACGTCGCCGTCGAGCAGCACCGCCTCTGCAGGGAGCCGCCTGACGTCGTCGTGGTTTCCAGCCACCCCGGCGACCCAGGCGCAGCGGCGGGCGAAGGCGCGCCAGGCGCTCGCCACGTCACCGAAGCCACCGCGCTTCGTCGCGTCGGGCACGCTGTAGAGGTCGCCCGCGAGCACCGCGCCGCAGGCCGCGAGCGGAGGGACGGCGCCGTCGAGCTCGAGCTGCACCAGCGCGTCGACCACCGCCACGCTGCACAGCTCGAGGCGGCCCTCGTCGTCGGGCGCGACGCCCTGGAGATCGCTCGCCAGCACCAGCCCCTCGAGCGGCTCCGGCAGCCCGTCGACGACCCCGCGCAGCACCGGCACGAAGGCCGTCTCGGCGCCGCCGCCAGGGCGTGCGTTGAGCACGCGCACCCGGTGCCCTGGCTCCTCGTCGAGGTGGTGGATGGTCAGGCCCATGGCCGGTGGACGAGGGGCGGGCCGCGCGCTGACTCGCTTCTCACGGGCTGAGAGGCCCTTTCGGAGCGTCTTCGTCGCGTCTCCGCGCGCGTACCGACCGCGCCGCGAAGCGCCGAGGAGCCGGGCCGAGAGGCGAGGCACGCGCGCTGCTCTGCCGGAGCCTCGCCGCGGCATGCCGCCGCGCACGACCGAAAGGCACTCCATGCGCATCGACGCTCACCGTGGTCCGACGTCCGACGAGTCTTCCCCCGAGCCGACGACCCCGGCGCCCACGCTCCGCCGCGGCGCGCGCGGCAACGAGGTCAAGGCGGCGCAGGAGCAGCTCCTGCGCGCGGGCTTCTCGCTGCCGCGCTACGGGGCCGACGGCCAGTTCGGCGGCGAGACCGCGGCCGCACTGGCGCGCTTCCAGAAGACGTACGGCGTGCCGCAGACCGGGCGCTTCGACGCGGCCACCTTCGAGGCGCTCGCGCGCGCCCTGCCTCCCGCGCCCGACTACGACGCGCTCTTCGCCGACGGCGTGCTGCGGGGCGTGGTGGCCATCGGCTTCGACGAGGTGGGCTCGCACGAGGCCGAGCAGGCGGATCTCCTCAAGGGGCTGTGGGACCGCGGGTACCGCAACGTGTCCGACGCGGAGCGCCAGACCCTCGGCCTCGACGACGGGCGCTACGTGACGCGGACCTTCACCCACGAGGGGCGTGAGGTGCGCGCGGTGCTCGAGGTCATCACGCCCGACACCGAGCAGGCGAAGGACCGCTTCGCCACCGCGCTCCGCCAGCGCGAGCTGGTGCTGTACGGCGGCCACGGGCGCTACGGCTCGGGCCCCGACTTCGACGACATCCGCTCGCCGGCCGGCAACTTCGTCATCGGCGCGCCGTTCGAGGCGGGGCACGTCACGCTCGGCCCGAACGACCTCGCCGCGCAGCCGCTCACCCGCGACTACCAGCTGATGTTCTTCGACGGCTGCAACACCTTCCGGTACCTCGACGACCTCCGCACGAAGGCGAAGAACAAGACGACCGCCAACCTCGACGTGCTCGGCTCGACGACCGAGCTGTACTGGCACGTCACCGCGGACAACCTCCTGGCGATGCTCGATGGCGTGACCTCGGGCGACGACGTCGAGGTGATCAAGGAGTCGCTCGATCGGGTCAACCGCACCGGGGCGGATGATCGACGCCGCTACTTCACGGCCGACGGCTTCGAGGACAACGTCAGGCCGCGCTGATCGAAATCGTCGGGCAGGGACTGGCGCGGCAGATCAAACCGTGCCATACGGAAGTCCGGTCGGTGCGATGCATGTCTGCTCGTCGCAGCGAGGAGCGCGGGGGGATTCTCAGCGTTCCCTGTGTCACACCGCACCGTGACTTCTTTTTTCAGCTTCAGCGAGTGAGCGTCTCGAGCAGCGAGGCGAACTGCTCCTCGGTGGTCGCGCCGACGAAGCGGGTCAGCTCGCGGCCCTCGCGATCGAGGATGACGAGCGTGGGCATGGACTGAATGCCCCACGCGCTCTCGACCGACAGATCGCCCAGCAGCACCACGCTCTCGAGATCGGCCACCTCCCGCGCGAAGTCGTGGATCAACGCCTCGCGTCCGGGCGGATCATCGAGGGAGATGGCCAGCAGCCGCACGCCGCGCCCTTCGAAGCGCTTCGCCTGACGCACCAGCCACGGCAGCTCCTGGCGGCAGGGCGGGCACCACGTCGCCCAGAAGTCGACCACCACCACCTGACCGCGGAGCGACGACAGCTGCAGCTCGCCACCCGTGAGGCGGGGGAGCGTGAAGTCGGGCGCCGGCGGTCGCGCCGGACCGGGCGGAGCGGAGGCGCGCGGGAGGAGCGTCCAGCCGACGGCCGCCAGCCCCAGCGCCGCGGCGCCGACGAGGAGCACGTTGCGCATCACCGCCCCTCGAAGCGGGGCGCCCGGCGCTCGGCGGCGGCGGCGAGTCCCTCGCCGAGATCGGCGCTCCCGTAGCTCTCGGCCTGGGCGAGCGCCTCGCGCTCGAGGGCGGCGTGGAGCGCGGCGCGATCGACGCCGAGGTTGCGCTTGAGCGCGCGCACCGCGAGCGGGGCGTTGGCGGCGATCTGCGCCGCGAGCTCCAGCGCCCGCGGCAACACGCGCGCCTGCGGCACGGCCTCGAGCGCGAGCCCGAGCTGCTGCGCCTCGCGCCCGTCGAAGCGGCGGCCGGTGAGCAGCAGCTCCGCCGCGCGCTCGGCGCCGACCCGGCGCGGGAGCAGCCAAGTCGCCCCCATGCCCGGGTGGAGCCCGAGCTGCACGAAGTTGAGCGCGAGCTTCGAGTCTTCGCCCACCACCAGGAGGTCGCACGCCAGCGCCACGCACAGACCAGCGCCGATCGCCGGGCCCTCGACCGCGGCGATCACCGGCACCGGCAGCTCGAGCACCGAGAGGTAGCGGGCGTAGAACGCGAGCATGTGCCGCCGCGCGTCGTCGAAGGACGAGCGCCGCAGCCGCTCGAGCATCGCCAGATCGCCACCGGCCGAGAAGGCGCCGCCGGCCCCGGTGAGCACCACCGCGCGCACGTCGGGGCGTCCGGTGAGCTCCATCACCCGCGCGTGCAGCGCGTCGCCCAGCTCCGGCGTCATCGCGTTCCGGCGCGGGGCGTCGTCGAACGTCAACACCGCGACCCGCTCGTTCACCGTCAAACCAACTGAAGCCATGGGAACCTCCTACCACCGGAGCTGCACAGGGAGGGCGGCCGAGGTGTCCGGGTGGTTGGACTTCCGACGCCGTTCGTGCGAGGGCAGCTGATCATGACGACTTTCAAGTGGATGTCGCTGGGCGCACTGCTCGGCTTCTTCGTGGCCATCGGCGCCTCCTGCGGCCCGGCGAAGTGCACTCCGCAGAGCTGTGCCTTCGGTTGCTGCGACAGCTCGGGCACCTGCCAGGCCGGCAGCTCCGACGCCCAGTGCGGCGGCCAGGGTCGCGCGTGCGCGGCGTGCGTGCTCGGGCAGACGTGCCAGCTCGGCCAGTGCGTCCTCGTCGGCGGCGGCGGCGCTGGCAACGGCAGCACCGGCGGCGGTAGCGGCGCCACGGGCGGCGGCGGTGGCTCCACGGGTGGTGGTGGCGGTTCCAGCACCGGCGGCGGCGGCGGGACCACGGGCGGCGGTGGGGGCACCACGGGCGGTGGCGGCGGCGCCACCGGCGGCGGCGGCGGTTCGGGCGACACCACGTGCACCGCGCTCGCCAGCGCTTCGACGAGCTTCTTCGCCGGCCGCACGAGCTGCAGCGCGAACGGCTTCACGCTGAACAGCAACCCCAACATGCTGACGCAGTGCAACGAGGCCATCGGCGCCTGCACGTCGATGGATCGCCAGGCCATCCAGTCGTTCTCGACCTGCCTCCTGTCGGCGCAGCGCTGCACCACGGGGAATGACGCGGCGGCGATCAGCGGCTTCACGGCGTGCGCGAGCGACCTCGTCCTCTCTCCGTCGTGCCAGGCCATCACCGGTGGCTCCATGGGCGGCGGCGGCGGCACCACGGGCGGCGGTGGTGGCACCACGGGCGGTGGCGGCGGCACGACGGGCGGCGGCGGTGGCACCACGGGCGGTGGCGGTGGCACCACGGGCGGTGGCGGTGGCACCACGGGTGGCGGCGGCGGCACCACCGGCGGCGGCGGCGGCTCGACGCCCTGCACCCCGCTGGGCCCCTTCACCGTGGTGCGCGGCGTCGGCCAGTACGACTCGATGAACAACGTGACGCTCGGCCTCGGCGCCAACACCTCGACCGACCCCACCGACATCCTCGAGCTTCAGCTCTGGTGGGTGCCCAACGTCACCCTGCCCATCACCCAGGACCTCAGCACCGCCGGCACCTTCAACACCTGCGCGACCTGCGCGCTCCTGCGCCGCGGCTGCACCGTCAGCGGCTCGTCGACGACCTGCACCGGCGGCGACTACCTCGCGCGCAGCGGCTCGATGACCGTCACGTCGGCCCCCATGGGTACGGGCACGTTCAGCGCCAGCCTCCCGGGCACCACGACGTTCCGCGAGTGGAACTACCAGACCGACATGGAGGTCGCTGGCGGCCGCTGCTTCACCATCAGCTCGGCCCAGATGAACGTCGCGGTGCCTTGACGGGCCAGCAGTGTCGCTCGAGTCCGGTTCGCGCGTCGGTCGCTACACCATCTCCCGGCTCATCGCGCAGGGGGGCATGGCCGAGGTCTACCGCGCGGAGCAGGATCTCGCGGGCGGCATCACGCGGCCGGTGGCGGTGAAGGTCATTCGCCCGGAGTACTCCGAGTCGGAGGACTTCCGGGCGATGTTCCTCGACGAGGCGCGCACCGCCTGCACGCTGAGCCACCCGAACATCGTCCACATCTACGAGGTGGGCGAGACCGACGACGGCCAGCTCTACATGGCGATGGAGCTGGTCTCGGGCGAGACGCTGGCCACCGTCAACCGCACGCTGCGCGAGCACGACGAGCGCTTCAGCGACGAGGCGCTCTTCGCCATCGGCATCCTCTGCTGCAGCGCGCTCGAGGCGGTGCACGCGCTCAAGGTCGAGGGCGGCGTGGCGAACCTGGTGCACCGCGACGTCTCGCCGCACAACCTGCTGCTCTCCACGACCGGCAGCCTCAAGCTCATCGACTTCGGCATCGCCAAGGCGGCGACCAACCGCAACCTCACCATGCCCGGCGTGACCAAGGGCAAGGCCGGGTACTTCTCGCCCGAGCAGGCGATGGGCAAGAAGCTCGACGGGCGCAGCGACCTCTTCTCGCTCGGCGTCACGCTCTACAAGCTCGCCTCCGGCGGCACGCCCTTCGACGACTATAAGAACCACGCGGAGCGCCACGCGGCCCTGGTGCGCGGTCAGTGGAAGGATCTCGACGAGGTCTACCCGGGGCTCCCCGACGGGCTGTACGACGTCGTGCGGCGCGCGCTGGCGGTCAAGCCCGACGAGCGCTTCCAGTCGGCGCGCGAGATGCGGGAGGCCCTCGAGCGCGCGGCCTTCGACGCCGGCATCCGCGTCGGTCAGTCGAGCCTCCTGGGCTACCTCGACGACGAGGGCGAGGTGACGGCCTCGGGGGGCAGCCGCATGTCGGCCTTCCCCGCCATCACCGCGCCTCCCTCGGCGACGCTCAAGCCGGTGCTCTCCGCGCCGGTGCCGCCCCCCAGGCCGGCCTCGGTGCGACAGCTCGCGCCGGTGCCCGCGCCCACGACGAAGCAGATGCCCGCGGCGCAGCCGCGGCGGTTCCAGACCGATCGCCTCGACCCCGTCGCGCCGCGCGCGGCGAGCCCGCTCCCGCGCCGGCTCGCGCTCGCGGCGGCCTTCCTGCTCGCCGTGGTGCTCGGCGTCGGGGGCGCGGCGGTGCTCCTCGGGGGCGGAACCCCCGCGCCCGAGCCCGGGCACCCGGTGGTCGTCGAGCGCGCGAAGCCGACGCCGCGCGAGCCGCTCGTCGAGGTGCCGGTCGCCGAGCCGCGCCGCGAGCTCGAGCCGACGCCCGACGCTGCCGCCGTGGAGGTCGAGGTCGAGGTCGAACCGGTGGCGCCGAAGACGCCGGTGAAGGCGCCGCCGAAGAAGCCGACCTCCGTCGCGAAGCCGGTGGAAAAGCCGTCGCCGCCGAAGGTCGCCGAGGTGGCGCCGCCGCCCCCGGTGAAGGAGTCCATCCCCGAGGGGGAGGGCAAGCTGTCGATCAACGTCGCGGGCAGCGGCCGACACGTCGTGCTGGTGCAGGGCGAGGACTGGGGAGCGCCGCCGATCGTCCGCAAGCTGTCCAGCGGCGCCTACACCGTCCAGGTGAAGCTCGAAGACGGCACCGCGAGCAGCTTCAAGGCGTCGGTGTGGCCCGACAAGACGACGGTGCTCGAGCTCGACCCCTCGAGCCTCAAGTGGTCGACCCGCAGCAAGTGAGTGCGCGGCCCTCCCCGACGTGAGAAGGAGCCCTCGGGGGAAGCATGTCGAGCGGTCTCGGAGCCGTCCTCACCTATGCGCTGCTGACGGTCCTGTGGGGGGCGATCCTGCTGGTGTACCTCCGGCAGCGCCGCGCCGCGCGCAGCGACGCGCTCATCACGCTGCTGCTCTCGGTGCTGAGCCTCGACGCCTTCAAGACCTTCGTCGAGAGCGCGTACTTCGGGCTGGTGTGGGGCGCGAACTACGGGCTGCTGCCGCCGCTCTTCAAGGTGCTGGGCGAGGCGGTGTTCCTCACCTCGGTCAAGTGGCTCAACGTCGGCGTGGCGGTGGTGGTGCTGCTGGCGCTCGTGCGGCGCTGGCTCCCCACCGAGCTCGCCCTGCGCGCCACGCAGCGGGAGAACGAAGAGAAGCTCAAGCGCGAGCTCGAAGAGAGCCTCCGCGCCGCCCGCGAGAGCGAGGCCCGCTTCCTCCTCGCGTCGAGCGCCAGCCGGGACTTCGTGTGGGACGAGGATCTCCGCACGCAGCGCGTCTTCGTGTCGCCGCGCTTCATCGAGCTGCTGGGCCACTCGGCGGACGACTGGGCCCCGTCACGAGAGGACTGGCTGGGCGTGGTGCACCCCGACGACCGGCCGGCCCTTCGGGCGGCGGTCAACGCGTGCCTCGAGGGCAAGACGAAGACCTTCGAGCAGCGGTGGCGCGCGATCCACAAGGACGGCCGGGTGCTGCACATCGACTCGGTGGGCGCCTGTCTGCGCGACGAGGCGACGGGCGCACCGACGCGCTTCGCCGGCTTCTTCCGCGACGTCACCGCGGACCTCGAGGCCGAGCAGGGGCGGGTGCAGGCGCAGAAGCTCGAGAGCCTCGGCCTCCTCGCCGGCGGCGTCGCGCACGACTTCAACAACCTGCTCACCGTCGTCTCGGCCAGCCTCTCGCTCGCGGAGGTGCACGCCGCGCGCGGTCAGCCGGTCGCCGAAGAGCTGTCGGCGGCGAGCCTCGCGGTGAAGCGCGCGTCGGTGCTCACCCGGCAGCTCCTCGCCTATGCCGGTCGCGGCCCGAGCCAGCGCGCGCCGCTCGCGGTGAACCAGCTCCTCGAGGGCATGGGGGAGCTGCTCTCGCTGTCGGTGCCGAAGCGCGTCACGCTCGCGCGCGAGCTGCAGCCCGGGCTCCCGGCGGTGATGGGCGACGACGTGCAGCTCCAGCAGGTGGTGATGAACCTCCTCACCAACGCCGCGGAGGCCATCGGCGCGGGGGAGGGGCGCATCACGCTGCGCACCGAGCTGGTCCACCTCGCCGCCCCACCGCCCGAGGCGCGCGGCGCGGTCGTCACCGGGCGGGCGGTGAAGCTCACCGTGTCGGACACCGGCGCGGGCATGACGCCCGAGGTGAAGGCGCGGCTGTTCGACCCCTTCTTCAGCACCCGGGCGCCCGGCCGCGGGCTGGGGCTCGCCGCAGTGCTGGGCATCTTGCGCGCGCACGGCGGGGCCGTCACCGTCACCAGCACGCTGGGGCACGGCAGCACGTTCGAGGTCTTCCTCCCGGCGCTGGCCGACGAGGCGCCCGTCGCCTCACCGCCCCCACTCGATGACTCGGCGCTCGGGGTGCGGGTGCTGGTCGTCGACGACGAGGCGCTGCTGCGCCGGAGCGCGTCGCGGCTGCTGCTCACCTTCGGGTGCACCGTGACCGAGGCCCCCGGCGGACCGGAGGCGGTGGAGCTCGTGCGCGCCGACCCCTCGCGCTTCGACGTGGTGCTGATGGACTACACCATGCCGGAGATGGACGGCGCCGAGGCGACGCGCCGCATCCTCGCGCTCGCGCCTTCGCTGCCGGTGGTGCTCTCGAGCGGCTACTCCGGCCCGGAGCTCGGCCCGCTCCCGCCCGGGGTGCGCACGCTGCCCAAGCCGTGGGACGCCAACCACCTCGAGGCGTTGCTCCGCGAGCTCAAGCCGCGGTGAGGCCTCACTTCGGCGGGTGGTCGCGGAGCCAGTCGTCGCACTCCTGCACGTAGTCGGCGAAGTGCGGGCCCTTGCCGACGAAGAAGGCGCGCACCTGCTGCACCATCGTCACCGCCTGTCGCCGCGAGGCGGGCTCGTGCCACAGGCTGCGCGCGAGGTCGTACCGCGTCACCTCGCGGAGCACGGCGTTGCCTCCGGGGCGCTCGAGGCGATCGAGGCAGTCGCGCAGCGTGCCGGCGGCCTCGACGTGGCGGCCGAGCGCCTCGAGCACGCCGCCCTTGACCGAGAGCACCGTCGAGAGCTGAGACGAGTCGGCGCCCCACGCGCGCCGGCCGATCTCCAGCGCCTCGTCGACGACGCGCAGCGCCCGCTCGAGCTCGCCGAGCTCCTGGAGCGCCTCCGCCAGCCCGCTCTTCATCTGCGCGAGCTTGGCCTCTTCGCCGCGCGACTCGGCGAGGGCCACCGCCTGCTCCATGAAGGGGACTCCTTCCTTCGCCCGCTTGAGGCGCTTGAGCGTCAGGCCGTGGTTGTAGAGCGTGAGCATGTACGCGCGGCTGTCGGGATCCTTCGACTGAATGGCGAGCACCTCGCGGATGGTGGCGAGCGCCTCGTCGTTTCTCCCGGCGCGGGACAGGGCGAGCGCGCGGGCGCTGAGCGTGAGCGCGACGGTGGGGTGCATGGGCCCGAGCTGCGCGCGGAGATCGGCCACCGCGCGGTCGGCCGTCGCGAGCGCGTCGTCCCAGCGGTTGGCCTGGCCCTGCATCATCGAGAGGATGCGGTACTCGTCGGTGCGGAGGATGACGTCGTCGGCGTCCGACAGCTGGGCGATGGCGGTCTCCATCTTCTGGATGGCCTCGTCGGGCTTGCCCTCGGCGGCGAGCAGCGTGGCCTCGGCCTCGAGACAGGCGACGTGGCGATCGGGATCGAGGCCGGCGCGCACGAAGGCCGCGCGCATCGAGGGCACGAGCGAGCGCGCGCGGCGCGTGTCGACGTCTTCGGCGAGCGTGCGCACGAGCCGGCGCCGCGCCTCGGCGACCACCACGTCGAGGTGGCTCGCTTCGGCCATCACCGCGGCGTCCTCGGTGGCCGCGACCGCGTCCTTCAGCTGGCCGCGCGAGAGGAGAAAGGACGCCTCGAGGAGCCGCAGCATGGCGGTGAGCTGGGTGAAGCCGAGCGCGGCGGCCTCGGTGCGGAGCGCGGTGACGCGCGCGAGCTGCTCGCCGGGGAGCTCGAGCACCGCCTCCGACTGGAGCTCGAAGTACGCGTCGCGCAGCCGCAGGAAGTCCTCGCGGCGACGCGGGTCTTCGGGCACCTCGAGGAACCACGGGCGCACGCCGCACTCGCGCGTCTCGAGCACCATGCGCAGCCGGCCGAGGCTCTCGCGCAGCGGCGCCGAGGCGCCCGCCATCTTCGTCTTGAGCGCGACGAAGCTCGCGAGGCGCTCGTCGAGGCAGGCCTGCCGGGTGGCGAGCGCGCGCTCATCGAGGCCCTCGTCACGCGCGCGGCAGAGGGACTCGTACTCGGTCGACCAGCGCGAGACGAAGCCGCGGAAGAGCGCGTCGACGTGCACGCCGGTGGTGCTCGCCCAGGGCACCTTCGCGCCGTCGAGCGAACCGGCGAGCGCGGCGCGGTCTGCCTCGGTCCACGCTGCGGCCGCGCGGGCGTCGACCTGCCGGCAGGGGTCGGCGCGCCGGCGGGCGAGCTCGCGCCAGGTGAGGAGCCCGGCGGCGAGCACCGCGGCCGCGGTGACCGCCGGCCACAGCAGCGCGCGGCGGCGCGAGGGCCCCGCCAGCGCCGTGAGCAGCTCGTCCATCGAGGGGAAGCGCTGCTCGGGGCGCGGCGCGAGGCCGCGCAGCACCACCGCCTCGAGCCAGCGCGGGAGCGCCGTCTTCGCGGGGATGCGCTGCGGCGGGCCGGCGTGCGCCGCGTCGGAGAGCGCGCGCAGCGTGTCGCCGTCGAAGGGCCGCTGGCCGCACAGCGCCTCGAAGAGCGCGACGCAGAAGCTGAACTGGTCGCTGCGGGGGTCGGCGGGCCGGCCGTCGAACTGCTCCGGCGACATGTAGCGCGGCGTGCCGATGAGGCTGCCTGCGCCGGTGATGGTGTCGTCTTCGGCCGACGCGCCATCGGGCGTCACGCGGCGGCTCACGCCGAAGTCGCTCACGCGGGTGATGCCGTCGGCGCCGACCAGCACGTTGTCGGGCTTGAAGTCGCGGTGCACCAGCCCCGCCCGGTGCGCCGCGGCGAGGCCGGCGCCGGCCA
>JBMORD010000203.1:0-12720 GCA_049322495.1 Myxococcota bacterium
CGGATCGCCGCGGGCTCCTCGCCTACTTCGCGGCGCAGACGGCGCTGCTGGGCGTGGCGCTCGGCTGCTCCCACGGGCGCGCGGCGATGGCGGTGATGCCGCTGATCAGCCAGGCCTGTCTCGTGGTGCCGGCGGCCGGCGTCGCGCTGGTGATGACGCTCTGGGGCGGGCTGCTGCTCGCGGCGCTGGAGCAGCCGTCGGGCGCGGCGTTGATCCAGAACGGCGTGAGCTACCTGGTGGCGGGCAGCTTCACGTGGCTCTTCACGGGCGTGGCGATCCGCGAGCGCCAGGCGCGCACCGAGGTCGAGCGCCTCGCGGCGTCGCTCGCCGAGGCCAACGCGCGGCTCGAGACGCTCACCCTCGAGCGGGAGCGGGTGCGCCTGGCGCATGAGATCCACGACGGCGTGGGCCACGCGCTCACCGCGGCGCGCGTGCAGCTCGAGGCGGCGCGGGTGATGTTCGAGCGGGATCCGCCGCGCGCCCGGGGGAACCTCGAGACGGCGGCGCGGCTGATCCAGGAAGGGCTCGACGACGTGCGCCAGTCGGTGCGCGCGCTCGCGGAGCAGGCCGGGGCGCAGCTCCCGCTCGCGGCGCGGCTGGCGCGGCTGTGCGAAGACGGCGCGCCCCCGACGACGCTCGAGCTCGAGGGGACGGCGCGACGCCTGGCTCCCGCCGAGGAGCACGCGCTGTTTCGCAGCGCGCAGGAGGCCCTCACCAACGTGCGCCGCCACGCGGGGGCCACGCGCGCGACGGTGCGGCTCTCGTTCACCGCGGACGAGGTGCGGCTGGTGGTCGAAGACGATGGCCGTGGGGCCGAGGGCGCGGTGCCGGGCGTGGGCCTCTCGGGCATCGCGGAGCGGGCGCGGCGACATGGTGGCAGCAGCGAGCTGAGCGCACGGCCAGGCGGAGGCACGCGCCTCGAGGTGCGGCTTCGCGTACCGAGTCGATGACCATGACGAGCTCTCTCGTCGCGAACCTGCACTGACTGCCAGCGAGCGCGACGCCCGAAACGAAGCACACGAACTTTCCCGAGGTCAGCGCTGGTGACCCCGCGCGCTCCGCGCTTCCATGCGCGGCATGAGAACGACCCTCGTGGTTGCGTTGACGCTGTCGGCGCTCGTCGTCGCCTGTGGAGGCAGCCCGGCACAGCCGCCGCAGACCCCGCAGACTCCCGAGCGACCGCGCACGCCCGAGGAGGTGTGTCAGGGCCCCTGCGACGGCGTCATCGGCAACTGGCCCGACGCGGGCACCGATGGCGGCCCCTGAGCCCCGCTACCTCGCCTCGGGCTTCGGCTCCTCGTCCTGCTGCGCGGTGAGCCACGCGAGAATGTCGGTGAAGTCCTTCTCGCTGACCTCGTCGAGCACGCCGTTCATCGCGTCGCCCTTGTCCGCGCCGCGCTCACCCTTCTTGAACGCGGTGAACTGGCGCTGGAGGTAGTCGGGGTACTGCCCCACCAGCCCCGGCGCGTCGCGCTTCGCCCGCCCACGACCGTCCTTGCCGTGGCAGTCGGCGCACTCTTCCTGGAAGCGCGCGCGGCCCTTCTCGACGTCGCCCTTCACGCGCGGCACCACCAGCACCCGCTCCGCGGCCTTGAGGCGGTCGAGCGCGCTCGCGTTCGCCGGCAGGTCCGGCATCTTCGACGGCAGCTGGAGGCTCTCGAGGTACGCCGCCACGTCCTTCATGTCCCGCTCCGGCAGCTCGCGCGGCTCGGTGTAGGGAATCATCGGCAGGTTGTACCGGGCGCGCGTCTGGAACGACTTGAGCGACTCGACGAGGAAGCTCGCCGGCTGCCCCGCGATGCGCGGGTACTCGCCGCCCTTTCCGCCTTCGCCGTTCGCGCCGTGGCACGCGGCGCACGGGCCGTACACGTCCTTCCCGTCGGCGAGGTTCTGCGCGGCCGCGAGCGAGCTGACCCACCCGAGCACGATGACGAAACGAAACATCGTGGAACACCTTACCGCCTGCGCTGCGCTCGGGAATCGCATTCGGTGCGGGGGCATTGCGCGCTCCGTGCCACGGCACTACCCCTCCGCCATGACTGACCTCGCGCTTCCTGCCCGGGTGAACCCCGCGCCCTTCTCGCCCGACCAGGTGGCGGCGATGTCCGACGCCGAGCTCGACGCGCTGCCCTTCGGCGTCATCTGCCTCGACCGCGACGGCAAGGTGCTCCGCTACAACCTCGCCGAGGCGCGGCTGGCGCGGCTCGATCGCGCGCAGGTGCTGAGCAAGAACTTCTTCCGGCGCATCGCCCCGTGCACCGCCACGCCGGAGTTCGAGGGCCGGGTGCGCGCCTTCTTCGTCGGCCAGCAGCCGCTCGACCGCTTCGAGTACCTCTTCGACTTCAAGTTCGGCGCGCAGCAGGTGGTGGTCGAGCTGGTGCGGGTGCCGGCGAACGACCGTGTGTACCTGCTGATCAACCGCACGCGCTTCGAGCCGCCGCGCGCGGGGCTGCCCGAGGGCTTCGCCGCGCCGCTCCAGGCCGAGCTCGCCCCGCAGGAGTCGCAGCTCGGCGTGCAGCGCGACGCGGCCCAGCGGCGCAGCGTGAGGCTCGACGCGCACTTCTTCACCGCGCTCCAGCAGACGTGGCTCAAGGTGGCGCCGCGCGCGTGGCACGGCTTCTCGCGCGAGTGGGGCTGGCAGTGGGGGCGGCACGCGGTGGTCGACCTCGAGGCCGCGCTGCTCGAAGAGAAGACGCTCACCCTGCGCGAGCTCCCGATGCGCGAGGCGATGGAGCGCGTGAGTGCCTGGGCCTCGGCGCGCGGCCTCGGCACGTTCCGCTTCGACTTCACGCACGCGCGCGACGGCATCTTCGGCATCGAGCTCGCGCGCAGCGCGCTGGGTGAGGCGGTCGGCCCGGCAGACACGCCGCGCTGCGGGCTCATCGAGGGCTTCATGGAGGCGGTGTTCGACCACCTCTCGCAGCGCCTGCTGGTGGTGCGCGAGCTGCGGTGCTGTGCGCAGGGCTTCGACGCGTGCGTGTTCGTCGTCGCGTCGGAGAAGCGCAAGGCGGCTCTCGAGCCGGTGCTGGCGAAGGGCGTAGAGTCGGTCGCGGCCGTCGCGGAGGCGCTCCGTGCTGCCCGCTGAGCCGCTGCGGTCGGTGTGCGTCGGGCTGCTCGACGAGCGCGTGCTCGTGCAGGACTACTTCGACGCGTTCCCCTGGGAGCCCGTGCCAGACGCGGACTGGACCGCCGAGGCCTTCCTGCAGGCGCTCGAGTGATGGACGCCGCCGAACGGACGATGACCGCGGCCGCGGGCCTGCTCCTCGTGGTGGGCATGGCGTCGGGCGTGTGGAAGTGGCTGGCGATGCGGAGCTCGGCCGAGGCACGCGCGCCGCTCTACGTCGACGTGCTGCACCGCGCGGCGCTGCTGTACGCCGCGGCGACGCTGGTGCTCGCGCGGCTGGTGATGGCCAGCGCTTTCCCCGCGGCGTGGAATGCCGCCGCGTTCTGGCTGTGCTGGAGCTTCTTCGTCATCACGCTCGTCACCTACGCGGTGCACGGCGCGCGCGGGCGCAAGACGACGATGTTCACCGAGCGCACGTTCTTCACTGGGTCGGGCATGGTGGTGCTCGTGCTCGCGGAGCTGGGACCGACGCTGTTCCTGGTCGTCGGCGCGCTGCGCTGAGCAATTCGACGCGGATCAGGGGCGATAGCCCGGGAGCGGGATGACGCTCGGATCCTCCTCGCCCGTGAAGTCGCGCGCACCGGGGCACTCCAGCAGCGCCTTGTCGCGGATGCTCGCGCACAGACCGCGACGGACGCGGTGGAACATGCAGTCGCGATAGCCCTCTTGCGCGTCCGCGAAGCACTGCCGTCCCTGCGGTGTGTCATCGACGATGATCCGACGTGCGACCTTCGGGTGGTGGCGGCAGGCGGCAGCGAGCAGCAGCGCGAGAACGGCGGTCCTCATTCGGCACCTCGACCCAGCCCGCTCATCGCGCGATCCATCCGGCGAAGCAGGATGAGCGCCGCGCGTCAGTCGATGCGCTCGGGCTGAGGAGCCGACGCATCGGACTGCCGATTCGTTTCGACTGCCGTCGACGACGCGTCTGTTCCGTGCGTCGTGGATTCGGGCGTGGCGACGCGTGGCCCGACTTCCGACGGAGCCGACGTCGCACTCCCGAGTACCTGCGGAGGCACGCTGGGCGCGACCGTCTCGCGCATCGCGGACTCCGCCACGACGAGCGGAGCATCTGACATCGCGCTGGGCGCGATTGCCTCGCGCGTCGCGGACTCCGGCGCGGCGACCAGCGGCGCTTCCGATGGCACGCTGCGCGCGACGGTCTCGCGCATTGCGGGCTTCGCGACGACAAGTGGAGCCTCCGACGTCATGCTGAGCGCGACCATCTCGCGCATCGCGGACTCCGCGACGAGAGGAGTCTCCGACGTCGCGGTGGGCGCGACCATCTCGCGCGTCGCGGACTCCGGCGCGGTGACCAGCGGAGCGTGCGACGTCACGCTGGGCGCGACGGTCTCGCGCGTCGCGGACTCCATCGCGGCGACCAGCGGAGCGTGCGACGTCACGCTCGGCGCGACGGTCTCGCGCATCGCGGACTCCGCGACGACGACAAGCGGAGCCTCTGACATCGCGCTGGGCGCGATTGTCTCGCGCGTCGCGGACTCCGTCGCGGCGACCAGCGGCGCTTCCGATGTCACGATGGGCGCGACCATCTCGCGCATCGCGGACTCCGCGACGACAAGAGGAGCGTCCGACGTCACGCTGGGCGCGCTTGTCTCGCGCGTCGCGGAATCCGGCGCGGCGTGCTGCGCCTCCGACATCGATGCAAAGACATGCGGAGCCAGCGATGTCTCGCTCGCCCCAGCGTCCGCGGGTGCGGCCCTTGTTGTACCGACCTCCATCGGAAGAGCAGCCGGACCGCTGAGCGCGTCGACCTCGCTGATCAGCGCCTGGGTCGACCTCTCCGCGGGGCCAGCCGCCTCGGCCTCTGCAGCGCTGCGCGCGGCCTGCTCGATCGCCGCTGCCTGCAGCTCCGGGTCGAGCGTCTCGAACTCGCGCATCAGCGACTGCGTCGACATTCCGCCTTCGGGAATGAACTCGGGCTCCGGCTCGACCTGGCCCCCGGAGAGATCGTGCAGATCATCGAGCGACGCCACGAAGCTGCCCGGTGCATCGAGGGGCGCCGAGACCTCGAGCCGCGGCGGGCTGGTCGTCGCACGCGGGGCCGGCCGGACATCGTCGAAGCCGTCACCCTCCGAGCGACGCTGGGCCTTCTTCGCCGGCGCGGCGCGCTGCTGTCGCGGTTGTGACGGCTCGTCAGGGGCTGAGAGATCCTCTCCGAGGACCCAGCCGACCATTTCCCGAAGTTTCCCGAAGACGCTCACGGACCGCGTCATTGTGACAGCCAGCCGCCGCGCGAAGAAGGGTCCCGGCGCTCACGAGGCGCGCGAGAGCAGCACGGTGAGCTCGGCGACGGTCCACGGCTTGGGCAGCACCGAGCACGGGCGGATGCGCTCGAGCTGGTGGCTGTCGAGCCCGTGGATCGACCCGGTGAGGAGGCACCGGCCCACCGCGGGGAAGTCGCGCCGCGCCATCTCGAGCGCGGCCAGGCCCGAGCGCTCTCCGCTCCAGAGGTCGGCGATGAACAGCCGCGGCGCGTGCGCCTCGAGCGCGGCGCGCACGCCCGAGAGGTCGGTGACGATGATGGGCTGCACTCCGAGACCAGCGAGCTCCCGCGCGAGGGCGCGGGCGACGCGATCCTCCTCGTCGAAGATGACCACCGCTTCGTTCATTGGAGGCCATGGTAGCGATCGTTCGACTGGTTCGATGCACCCGCCTCCGGGGAGAGCCTCCCCGGTCAGTCTGCTGGGCGCTCAGCGCGACCGCTTCGCGCCGCGACGCAGCATCGTCAGCGCGAGCCCCAGCACCATCAGCCCGGGCGCCGCCGTGCACCCGCCGCGAGGTGGTGCCGGGTCTTCGCCGCCGTCCGTCTCGTGCTCGCCGCCATCGGGGACACCGCACGTCCCTCCGCCATCGGTGCCGCCATCGCGCACGCCGCCGTCGGTCGGCACGCAGACGTTGAGCTCGCAGGCGAACGTGCCGCAGGTGCCGCTCCCGCACTGCGAGTCGACGCTGCAGTACGCCTGCTGCGCCGGCCGGCACTGCCCCTGCGTGCACACCTCGCCGCAGCCGCAGCTGGTGGTGCCGCACGCGCACGGCGGCGAGCTGCACAGCTCCCACAAGGGCAGGCCCGCTTCGGCGAAGGCCGGGGCCGAGCACAACAGACACAACGCGAGCATTCGCTTCGTCATGTCTTCGAGACACCGTGACCCGGCGTGGTGAGACATCGCCGCAACGTGCGCCACCCAAGCGCGGCGCCACCGAGTAGGCTCCGCCTCGCCGTGGCCTCCCCGTGGGACACCTCGCGTTACGTGAGCCTCTTCGTGAGCGAGGCCACCGAGCACCTCGATGCCCTCGGGAAGGAGCTGGTGCGCCTCGAGGGCAACGTCACCGCCGAGGCCATCGACTCGCTCTTCCGTCACGCCCACTCGGTCAAGGGCATGGCCAGCTCGATGGGCTACGAGGCGACCACCACGCTCGGGCACCGCCTCGAGGACCTCCTCGACCGCGTGCGCACCTCGCCCTACCGCTTCGACCGCACGGTGGCCGACCTCGTGCTCCAGGCCGTCGACGCGCTCGGCTCGCACGTGAAGGCCGCCCAGGCGGGCCAGCCCTTCCCCGACGTCGCGCCGCTGATCAGCCAGCTCATGGCGGTGACGCAGTCGATGCGGCCGGGCACCACGCCGCTGCCCTTCGCCGACCCGGGCCAGGCGCCGCCGCTCGTCTCGAGCACCACGCCCACCGCGCCCGACGCCAACGTGCCGCCGCGGTGGCAGGTCACCCTGCGCGTCGCCTCGCACTCCGCGCAGCCGGGCGTGCGCGGCTTCCTCGCGTACAAGCGCCTCTCGTCGCTGGGCAACCTCTTCCGCTGCGCGCCGCCGCTCGACGAGGTGAAGGCGGGCAAGCTCCCCGGCGGCACCTTCAGCGTCGAGCTCGAGACCAGCGAGCCCGAGGCGGCGGTGCAGAAGACCGTCTCGCAGGTGGCCGACGTCGAGCTGGTGAGCATCACCCGCGTCACCGCGCCGCCGCCCACGCCCGCGGCCAGCGAAGAGAAGCCCGCCACCGAGGCCGACCGCGTCGTCGGGCAGGAGCCGCCCCGCACCGTGCGCGTGCGCACCGAGCTCCTCGACGAGTTCCTCGACCTCGCGGGCGAGCTGCTGCTGGCCACCGCCGGCGTGCGCGAGGTGGGCCGCGCGATGCACGAGGAGCTCCGCGCCCCGCTCAACGAGTCCGTCGACCGGCTGCACACCCTGGTGCGCTCGCTCCACGACAAGGTGATGCAGGCGCGCATGACGCCGGTGTCGGTCATCACCGATCGACTCCCGCGGGCCGCCCGCGACATCGCCCGCCGCCGCGGCCGGGAGATCGAGCTGATCATCGCCGGCAGCGAGGTGGAGCTCGACCGCGCCATCGTCGACGAGCTCAACGACCCGGTGCTCCACCTGCTGCGCAACGCCATCGACCACGGCGTCGAGCCCCCCGAGGAGCGCCGCATGCGCGGCAAGCCCCCGCGCGGCACGGTGAAGCTCTCGGTGCGCCGGGTGAGCGACCGCGTGCTGCTCGAGCTCGAAGACGACGGCCGCGGCATGGACGTGGAGCGCCTCAAGGCCGTCGCCGTCGAGCGCGGGTTGATCACCGCGGATCAGGCCAGGGCGATGAGCGAGCGCGAGGCGCTGATGCTGTCCGCGCTGCCCGGCCTGTCCACCGCGCAGTCGGTCACCGACATCTCCGGCCGCGGCGTGGGCATGGACGCGGTGAAGCGCGCCGTCGAGGGCGTGGGCGGCACGCTGGAGATCTCCAGCCGCCGCGGCCTGGGCACCACCTTCCGCCTCTCGCTGCCGCTGACGGTGGCGATGGTGAACCTGCTCCTCGTGGGGCTGGGCGACGACGTGTACGGCCTGCCCATCACCAAGGTGGCCGGGGTGGTCGAGACGAGCCGCGAGGCCCTCACCCACAGCCAGGACGTGCCCGTGCTGCAGTTCGGCGCCACCGTGGTGCCCGCGCGGGAATTGTCCGCCGTGCTTGAAGTGCCGGGGCGGCCGCACGACGTCACCGCGCCGTCACCCTTCGTGGTGGTCGACACCGACGAGGGGCGCGTGGCGCTGGCGGTCGACGCGCTGCTGGGCCAAGAAGAGGTGGTGCTCAAGGCGCTCACCCGCCCGCTGGACCAGGTCCGTGGCCTCGCCGGCGTGACGGTGCTGGGCAACGGGAGGCCGGTGTTCATCCTCGACGTGTCGCGGCTCGAGGCGCCGCGCCGCGAGAAGGCCGGTGGTGAATGACGGCCACGCCGCTCACCGAACGCCAGGAGGACGCGCTCCGCGAGTTCGCCAACATGGGTTCGGCGAAGGCGGCGTCGATGCTCGCGCGCCTGGTCGGTGACGTCGGCGTGCTGGTGGACGTGCCGGTGGTGCTCGCCGCCAACCGCTACCAGCTCGGCTGGCTGCTCGGCGGCCGCGACGTGAAGGTGCACGCCTCGCTGTTCGGCATCGAAGGGGAGCTGCGCGGCTCGCTGTGGTGGGTGCTCCGCGACGCCGACGCGCAGCGGCTCGGGCAGCGGCTGCTCGCGCGCCCCGGTGTGTCGGGCCCGCTCTCGTCGTCTTCTTCGGCCGCGCTCGCGGAGGCCGCCAACATCGTCGCCTCGGCCTGCCTCTCGGCGATGGGCACGCTGGTGCACGCGAACCTCCTGCCCACCACGCCCGAGGTGCGCGAGACGACGGTGAAGGCGCTGGTCGGCGACGGCGAGCGCGACGACGTGCAGACCGTGCTCGCGGCCGGCTTCACCTCGACCAACGCGCCGGGCTTCGCTGGCCTGCTGGTGGTGATGCTCGACGGCGACACCACCGCCGCCGCGCTCGAGCGCCTCGGAGTGTGAGGTGACGGCGGCGGTGAAGAAGCAGCTCGCGCTGCTCGCGGTGCTGAGTGGGCGGCCCCCGCGAGCCGCTGTCACCGCCTCGGCGTCGGCTCGCCCGAGTGGCAGGTGCACTTCGAGCTCGGAGACCCGCTCACGCGCGACGCCTCGGTGTGGACCTGGCCCGTGGCGAAAGCAGACCCGCGGCGCATCGTCGTCGTCTTCGAGCGCGGCGTGGTGCGCGAGCTCGACTGCGGCCTCGACGTCGACGAGTGAGCGGCTTGATGCGGGTCAGCCCGGCTCTCGGAGATCCACGAGGGGGCGCAGAAATCTCAGAAGTCTGAGGGCCCGACGTCGTCACAAGCCCCTGAAATGACCCGGCTCTTTGGTGGCGCACGGCTGGCACTGAGCAGACGCGCTCCGCATCTCAGGCCGGACCCTTTCTGGGAGGAACCACATGAAGACCCACTGGACCACTCGCTGGCGCACCGTCGCCGTCGCTGCCGGGCTCGCCTCGGCGTCGCTGCTGACGGGCTGTGAGAAGTCGATTCCGCAGCCGGAGGCCGTCGTCAACCGCGTCTCGCTCACGGCGTTCCAGGGCAGCAACGCGTGCCAGGACCTCGAGCAGTACATCGAAGACAACGCGGTGCTGCAGATGCGCACGCAGCTCGAGGCGCAGCGCGACGGCGTGCCGAGCTGGGGCTGGTGGGGCGGGTGGCTCGGGCGCGGCGGCCTGGAGTTCGACGGCGCGGCGCCGACGGCCAACGCGGCGGGCGGCCAGAGCGCGCCGACCAACTACACGACGACCAACAACCAGGTGGCGGGCGTCGACGAGGCCGACTTCGTGAAGAACGACGGCACGCGCATCTTCGCGCTGTCGGGCAACACGCTGCACGCGGTGAAGAGCTGGCCGGCGAACGAGCTGGCGGTGCAGGGCCGGCTGCAGCTCGAGGGCTACCCGCGCGAGATGTTCCTCTCGGGCACCGACAAGGCGGTGGTGTTCTCGAGCATCTACACCTGGTACCCGCTGTCGAACGCGGGCGGCGTGTCGTGCCTCGGGCTCAACTGCTCGTACTACTACGCGAACACGGTGAAGGTGACCGAGGTCGACGTGAGCGACCTGACGAACCTGCGCGTCACCAAGGAGACGTACCTCCCCGGCTACTACCAGTCGGCGCGCAAGGTGGGCGACTCGGTGCGGCTGGTGCTGAGCGACGACTTCAACTTCCCGCCGGGCTTCAAGTGGGGCCCCGACTGGGAAGAGGGCCTGTGGCAGGACAAGGCGCGCCTGCGCGCGGCGTATGACCGCGTCATCGCCGACAACGAGCGGCTGATCCGCAGCCAGACGCTGGCGGAGTGGGTGCCGGCGGCGAAGATCAAGCAGGGCGGCGCGGTGACGGTGGTGCCGCACGCGTGCGACGCCTTCTCGCGGGTCAACGCGCCGACGCGGCTGGGCCAGGTCTCGGTGGTGACGCTGAACCTCGCGGCGAACTCCATCGCGCGCACGTCCATCCTCGGCGAGAGCGGCGAAATCTACGCCTCGCAGAACAACCTCTACGTCGCCACGCGGCACTGGTGGTGGTGGCCGGCGCCGGGTCAGCGCGACACGACGTACATTCACAAGTTCGACATCTCGCAGCCGTCGAACGCGGTGTACGTGGCGTCGGGCACGGTCGACGGGCACATCGTCGACCAGTTCTCGATGGACGAGTCGGCGAGCGGCTTCTTCCGCGTGGTGACCACCATCCAGACGCGCGTGCCCGACACGCAGCACCCGGACAACTGGTGGGGCACCATTCAGACCACCAACCGCCTCTCGGTGCTCGGTGAGAACGCGGGCTACCTCGACGTCGTCGGCCAGTCGCCCGACCTCGCGCCCGGTGAGCGCGTGCAGTCGAGCCGGATGATCGGCGACCGCGGCTTCGTGGTGACCTTCCGTCAGGTCGACCCGCTCTTCACCTTCGACCTGAGCGACCCGACCAACCCGCGCGTGGTGGGCGAGCTGAAGATCCCCGGCTTCTCGACCTACATCCACCCGATGGACGCCACGCACCTGCTCACCATCGGCACCTACGTGCCGGAGCCGGTCAACGGCCAGCCCGTCAACTGGTCGGCGCGCGCGCTGCAACTCGCCATCTTCGACGTGAGCGACCTGGCGCACCCGGTGCAGACGCACACCCAGCTCGTCGGCACGGCCTACGGCTGGTCGGAGGCGGCGCACGAGCACAAGGCGTTCAACTACTTCGCGGCGAAGAAGCTCCTCGCCATCCCCTTCGCCGACTGGAACAACTCGGTGAGCGGCGCGAGCTACTGGAGCTCGTTCACCTCGGACCTCCGCGTGTTCTCGGTCGACCCCATCACCGGCTTCACGCCGCGCGGCGCGCTGCGGATGGACGACATGTACAGCGTGTACGTCTACGACGGCTGGTACTACTACTGGGAGCCGTACGTGCGCCGCAGCGTGATGGCCGATGACTTCGTGTACGCCATCAGCGACTCGGGCATCCGCGTGGCGAACGTGAACGACCTCACCGCGCCGCTCGCGTCGGCCGCCTTCGACAAGTACGTCGAGCGGTGATCAGCCGCAGGGGTGAAGTGCGACGCCTCTCCCTTCGCCGGGAGGGGCGTCGTCGTTTGGTGAATCCTCGGGAGGGGCGACTGCATCCCACCCGGCATGAGCACGTTTCAGTGGGTGGTCCTCGTCGGCATCATCGGCTTCGTGGCGCTCCAGCTCGGGCTGCAGGTGGTGGTGCGCCGCCGCGCCGAGAAGATGAAAGGCCAGCCGCTGCCGCAGCTCCCCGGCGCGACGGGGCAGCGGATCAACGCCGCCGGCCGGGCGCTGGTGTACTTCTTCACGCCCACCTGCCCGGCGTGCCGGCCGATGACGCCGCGCATGAAGGCGCTCGCCGAGAAGGGCGAGCCGGTGTTCCCCGTCGACGCGATGCAGGACCCGGCCCTCGCCCAGGCGTTCTCGGTGATGGCCACCCCCACCACCGTCGAGGTGCAGGACGGCCGCGTGGTCGGAGTGCACATCGGGCCGGTGGCGCCGGACCTGTTCGCGCGCTTCGGCGCGGCGTGATGCGCGGCGCTCGCGCAGCGAGCCAGCGCTGACTTTCCACTCGTACACGCAACTGCCCAATCTTCGGCAGTTGTGCGTCGGAGTGGAGACAGGTGCCGAGAAGCCAACCGGGCCGGCGGGTCGAGGCCTTCCTTCCTTGATGAGCGCGGAAGGGCAGGTGGTGCGCGCGAGTGCCGAGAGCGCGAGAGCTCCTCGGCGCGGATGCCGGGTGACGCCGGTGCTCGTGCTTCGTGATGGTGACACCGCCCTCCAGACCCTCGCGCCGCTCCTCGCCACCGAAGCCCCCGAGACCGACGCCGTCGCGCTCCAGCTCGTGCGCCAGCAGGAGCGCGGCTCGACCCTCTTCACCCCGCTCCCGCTCGCCGACGCCGTCCGCCGCGCGCGAGGTGCTCGCGAAGCGGCCCGGCGATGGTGACGCTGCTGATCAGGAACTGGGGGTGTCGCAGGGCTGTGGACACGACCCTGCCGGCCTCCCAGAACGTTCATTGATGAGCGCGGAAGGGCAGGTGGTGCGCGCGAGTGCCGAGAAGCGTGAGAGCTCCTCGGCGCTAATGCCCGGTGACGCCGGTGCGCGTGCTTCGTGATGGTGACGCTGCTGATCAGGAACTGGGAGTCGCGGAGGGCTGTGGCCACGACCCTGCCGGCCTCCCAGAACGTTCATTGATGAGCGCGGAAGGGCAGGTGGTGCGCGCGAGTGCCGAGAAGCGCGAGAGC
>JBMORD010000204.1:0-12664 GCA_049322495.1 Myxococcota bacterium
CGTTGTCCGGGATGGGGACCCGGACCTCCACGTTCTTCTCCACCCGGACCATGCGGCCCTCCCGGTCCACCCGGGAGAAGGAGCCGTTCACCCGCACCGCGCGCAGGGGGGTGGACTCCGACACCTCGTACACCGGCAGGGTGTACTGGGTGGGGTCCGCGCCCATGTGCCCCTTGGCCGCGAACATCTCCATGTAGGCGTCGCTGTTCATGTCGTATTCGGGGCTGGGGCCGATGGGCAGGTTCCAGGGGCTGTCCGGGGCGTAGGGCCGCTTGGTCCCCGGGCCGGCGGCCGGGGCCGGGTCTGATGCCCTGCGCGAGCAGCCCCACGACGGCGAACGGGGCCAGGAGCAGCCGGGGCGCGTACATCCACCACGGCTGGGTGCCGAAGCTCTGCGCCGCGGCGCCGGAGGTGACGTTGAAGCGCACGTAATGGATGAAGGAGTGGAACCACTCGCCCCAGGTGAGCTGATCGAGCAACCCGAGCCCGAGGAGGCCCACCACCAGGCCTCCGAGCGTGGCGAAGGCAAAGGCGACGAAGCGCCGCTGCACCAGGAGCCACAGCATCGCCGGGAGGATCACCGCCGCCGAGCCGTAGCGCGTGACCTGCGCGAGCCCGAGGAGGACACCGCCGAGCAGTGCGTCGACCCGGCGGGGCTCTTCGAGATCGAGCCGCTCGAGGCCCCAGACGAGGAAGGCTGCCGAGAACGACTCGGAGAGCGTGCGGCCCGCGAACCAGACGATGGGCCCGTAGAGCGCCACGAGCCACAGGCAGGCGCGCGCCAGGCGATCGCCGACGCGACGGGCGGCGAGCCTCCAGACGGCGCCCAGCATCGCGATGTGCAGGACGAACAGGGGGAGCTCGGCGAGCACGCGCCGGCCCATCACCGAGGTGATGCCCACCGCGTCGCCCACGCGGAAGAGGCCGGACAGCACGAGCGGCACGGCCCAGCTGCGAATGCCCCACGGGGTCTGGACCGTCGCCGGGTTGTTCGGCACGTGCCACTCCCAGGGCACGATGCCGTAGCCCCAGGTGCGGAAGTTGGCGATCTCCAGCGACTGGAAGAGCTCGTCGGGGTGCACGCGCCCGAGCAGGACCACCGCGTGGAGCGCCGCCGGGAGCGCCGCGAGGAGGACCTCGAGCCAGGGGGTTCGCCGCGACGTGCTCATTCGGGTGCGGCGAATAGCACGCGTGTCGGCGGCCCGGTGAACGGCTACAACGACGGCAGGATGAACGCCTGTCAGCACTGCGGCAGAGAGCACCCGCCCGGGACCCCGAAGTGCCTCGTCACCGGCGACGGGATGGATCAGCCGGGGATGATCGGCGCGCGCGTGGATCGCTACCAGCTCGAGCGCCTGCTGGGCGTCGGCGGCTTCGGCTCGGTCTACCGCGCGCGGCACGTGCACACCGACGCGGTGGTGGCGCTCAAGCTGCTCAAGAAGAGCCTCGGCGCCGATCAGAAGATGCTCGAGCGCTTTCTGCGCGAGGCGCGGGCCGCCGCCGCCGTGGGCAACGAGCACATCGTCGGAGTGCTCGACGCCGGCCCCGCCGACGAAGGCCAGGCCTTCCTCGCGCTGGAGTACCTCGAGGGGATGGATCTCAAGGACCTCGCGGCGGCGCAGGGGCCTCTGCCCCACCTCCGCGTGGTGACGATCGTCCTGCAGGTGCTCGAGGCGCTCCAGGCGGCGCACGCCAAGGGCATCGTGCACCGCGACATGAAGCCGGCGAACGTGTTCGTCGTGCGCCGCCGCGACGAGCGCGGCACCGAGCGCGACTTCGTCAAGCTGCTCGACTTCGGCATCTCGAAGATGCACGACGACGCCGGGGCGGGCTCCGGGCTCACGATGACGGGCATGGCGATGGGCACGCCGGCGTACATGGCGCCGGAGCAGTTCTTCGACGCCAAGAGCGTCGACGGGCGCGCCGACCTCTACTCGGTGTCGGCGATGCTCTACGAGCTGCTCTCGGGCCGGCTGCCCTTCGACGCCGAGAGCTACGCGCACCTCATCGTCAAGGTGAGGACCGAGCAGGCCCCGCCGCTCCACGCCGTCGCCCCGTTGATCCCCGTGCCGCTCGCGCAGGTGGTCCAGGTGGGCCTGGCGAAGGAGCCCCCGCAGCGCTGGCAGACGGCGCAGGAGTTCGCCGCGGCGCTCCGCTCGGCCGTCGGGCTTCCGGCGCCCGGCGCGACGCCCGCGTTCCTGCCTCCGAGCGAGGGCGCCGCGCAGCCCCTGCCGCTGGAGCGCACGCACACCCCGCAGCCGACGGGCGGTACGCCGATCCCGCTGACGACGCCGCAACGGCCCGGCCACGTGACCAACCCCGCGCTCGCCTCAGGAGGCTGGGTGGTGCCGGTCACCGGCTCGGCCAACACGGGCGTGCCGGTGCAGCAGGCCGCGCCACCCGCGCCCATCGTGGCCCCCGGGCAGGTCGGGGCGCAGGCGCCCGCGCCCCGCGCGCCGCCGCCGCCCGGAGCGCCGCAGAAGTCGAACGCGCTCAAGTGGGTGGCGGTCATCCTCGGGGTGATCTTCCTCGGCGGCGGGTGCTGCACGTGCGCGGCGATCCTCAGCTCGACGAGCGGAGGGTGACGCCAGTTCGCCGCGGAGCCGCTCAGTGACGGAGTTTCGCGCGCTGCAGTCGTCGCAGAGTCGCGCATGAAGCGGAGCTCCTCTTCGAACAGCACGTCTCGAGTCACGTCCCACGGACGTCTTCGACGCGCAGAACCAGCACGACGGGCCGCGCTCGAGCAACACCAGCGGCAACAAGACGACGGTGCGCTTCACGCCGCTGCGCCGCGGCACGTACCTCGTCACCGCGCGCTTCGAGCCCGCCCTCGGCGTCACCCAGCGCCTGGTGCAGGTGGTGGACGACCGCACCGGCGCGCCTCCGCTGATGCGCTTCGCGGTGCCCGACGGGTGCGATGGGCACATCCGCCGCCGCTCATCAGCCCCGCTGCCCTGCCCCCGCAGGAGTCGAACTGGAAGACCTGGTTGCCAGCCCTGGCGCGCGTTCGCAGTGCACGCACACTGCGCGACGCCCGTGACGTACCGCGCGCGTCGCAGCGCCGGGCGCGCTGACCTGCGGCGTGCAGCGCCCCGCAGAACTCGCCAGCGAGGCAGCAAGGCGCGCGGTCGCCTGATTCAGCAATCCAGCGACGGGCAGGCAGCGCAGGCGCGTTGCTCGGCCTGGCGCTCGGCGCGTGGGCGGTCGGCGGGACGCTCGAGCTGGCGGGCCTGGCCCGGCTGTGGGTGACGGACGTGCTGTTCGGCGCGTCGCTCGGCGCGGTGGGCGCGCTGGCGGTGGTGACGCTCCGGCCAGCCAACTGCGGCCAGCGTGCGCATCTGCCGCACCACTGCTCCTGTTTCGAGGCCCTGACGGGACGGTCTCAGTGTCGCCCGCCACCGCAGCACCACGCTCCGGCGCAGCACGCGGATGGGGCCGCTTGGCGCCTGACACGGTGTTGCTCAGAGCTCCAGCGACAGGCCCGTGCGCGGCCCGGAGTGCGCGAAGGCCATCGCCTGCACGCGCGAGGCGTCGACGCGCTTCGCGAGCGCGAGGAGCGACTGGCGGCACTGCTCGGTGTCATCGCTGAACACCCACGGCGCGTTGCGGATCTTCCCGTCGGTCTGGACGGTCGCCGAGTCGCCGAGGAACAACACGCCGTTCGCGAGGAAGGCGGCGCTCCCGGCGGTGTGGCCGGGGATCGCGAAGACCTGCACCTGCGCCGCGCCGAGCTCGACCGTCTCGCCGTCGCTCAGCGACCGCGCGACCTTGTGGGCCTTCGTCGCGTCATTCTTCCCGAAGCGGGTGATGGGGCCCTTCGCCGCCGTCGTCCCCTCGACGAGCGCGCGCTCGGCCTCGAGCGCGTAGAGCGGCGCGTCGGGGAAGGCCACGCAGCCGCCGACGTGATCCCCGTGGCCGTGCGTCACGAAGATCGCCTTCACGGTGAGCTTGAGCTCGTCGAGCTTCGCCTTCAGCGCCTTCGCCGTCGGGTCCTGGCCGCAGTCGATCAGCGCCGCCCCGCCTTCGCCCGTCGGGATGATGAACGCCTGCACATAGCCATCGGCGACGGCGACCACCCCACCGGGCAGCTCGGTCACCGGCTGCACCGGGACCAGGCCGAGGAAGGCAGAGACGATCGGCGCGAGCGCCGCGACCACGAGGAGCACCACCACGCCGAGCGCGATCAGGATCTTCTTGAGCATGGGCGCGCTGCGTAACCGGCTCAGTCGACCTGCGCGACCTTGTTTCGCTCCTCGAGGAACCCGTCGACCGCCTCGGCGATCGAGTCGGCGACCTTCTGCTGGTACTCGTCGTCGGCCAGCCGCTCCTCTTCCTCGGGGTTCGAGAGGAAGGACGTCTCGACGAGGATCGCCGGCATCTTCGCGCCGAGCAGCACGAAGAAGAGAGCCTCCTTGGTGCCGAGGTCCTTCACGTTCTTGTACGAGCCGGACAGGTTGCGGATGAGCGAGCGCTGCACGCGATCGGCGAGGTGCGCCGACTCGCCGGTGTTCGCCTTGGTGGCGAGGTCGGCGAGGATGTACTGGAGATCGCCCACGCCCCGCTCGGTGGTGGCGTTCTCACGCGCCGCCAGGCGGATCGAGTAGCGGTTCGACGAGGTGTTGAGGGTGTAGGTCTCGATGCCGCGCAGCGTCTTCGACGGGGCCGCGTTGCAGTGCACCGAGATGAAGAGATCGCCCTTCTGGCGGTTGGCGATGCGCGTGCGGTCCTCGAGCTTCACGAAGGTGTCGTCGTCGCGGGTGAGCACCACCTCGAGGCCCGCTGCCTCGAGGCGCGCGGCGAGCTTCTTCGCGATGGCGAGCGACACGTCCTTCTCGCGGGTGCCCTTCGGCCCGATGGCGCCGGTGTCGTGCCCGCCGTGCCCCGCATCGACCACCACCCGGCGCACCTTGAGCCCGAGTTGCTGAGCGAGCGAGACCTCGGCGTTGTCTTCCGCCTTCGCGAGCTTCTTGAAGCGCGCCTTCGTGTCGCCGTCGTCGGCAGGCGCGCGCGCCCCGACGCGGACGTCACGGAGCCGCTCGGCCAGGCTGGCCACCACCGGCTCCGACGCTTCCACCACCTCGTCGCTGCTCCCGGTCTCGGGCTCGACGTCTTCGAGGCCCCGCGGCTTGTCCTCGTCGGCCGGGCGCGAGGGCGGCGTACGCCGCGCCTGGGCGGTCAGCGGCTCGGTGTCGACGCGCACCGCCTCGAGCGGCTTGATCGCACGGCGGATCGCCTCTGCGACGTCGCTGCTCTTCTCGGGCCGCGCCGGCTTCTCGACCTTCGCGCTCTCGGGCTTCTCGGCGCGCGCGGGCTCCGGCGCCTCGTCGCGCGCAGCGGGCTTCGTCGACCGCGGCGGGCTCGCCTTCTGCGCCACCGCGGGACGCGCGGCGTCCTTCGGGAGCGCGCCGAGCATCGCCTGGATGTCCTTCTTCTTGTCGCCGGCGTTCTTGAGCGCCGCCTCGAGCACGCGGCGCGCCCCCGACGGATCGCCCTCGCGATCGGCGAGCAGCCGCGCGAGCGAGTACGCCGCGTCGTCGGACAGGCGGTGCTTCGGCCAGCCGTCGATGAGGCGGCGGTAGCTCCGCTCGGCGGCCTCGCGATCGTCGTCGCGCTGCGAGAAGCGCGACAGCTCGTTGTTGAGCTCACCGGAGTTGAAGAGCGCCTCGGGCGCGCGCTCGCTCTTCGGGTACTTACTGGCGACCGCCTCGAACTTCTTCGCCACGTTCTGCCAGTGGTGCCGGAAGGCGCGGCGCTTCTCGTCGCCCTTGAGCTTCGCGTACGCCGCCTTGGCGTCCTGGTAGGCGTCGTCGGCGTTGCCCGCAGCGCTCGCCGTCAGGCTCGTGGAGATGAGCAGGCTGGTGATGACGGCTCGGATCATGGGCGCTCGCGACGACTCGCTACAGGGGTGTGGAATGTGAACATGCGTCGCACATCACGGCAAAAAAACGGCCGCGCCCGGGTCCCGGCTGCTGCGGACGGAAGGCGCCCGCACGCGCGACGGGCTGCTGTAATGTCGAGCACATGTCCGAAAGGCCGCAGCAGGGCAAAGGCGGATCCGCTGATCAGAAGAAGCCGGGCACCGCCGCGCCCAAGACGACGACCGGCAGCATCCCCGCGCAGGGCGGACTCGATCGCTCGATGGATCTGCGCACCGACGCGTCGCTCCTCACCGCGACGCAGAAGAACATGCTCGGCTCGCAGTTCGCGGACTCGAGCGCCGAGCGCCGGCGGAACTCGCTGCTCGCGACGAGCATGCCCTCGAACATCGCGGCGAAGCCCTCGGCCCCCGACGACGAGCCCACCACCCTCGGCCAGAAGTTCGACGGGAAGACGGTGCCCGAGGCGCTGCAGGGGCGCGATCTGTGGAAGGCGGTGCAGGCGCCGCTCCAGAGCCGCGAGGGCCGTCGCTCGAAGGAGCTCTACGAGTCGCTGGTCAACCAGTTCGGCGTGCTGGTGAACCCCCGCTACAACGACGACGCGCCCGGGAAGATCCGCGGGCACATCTTCGTCTGGGACATCAGCCGCGCGATGAACTGCGAGATCCCCCACTTCGTGGGCGCGAAGGAGCTGACGCTCGCCCAGACCGTCGACTGGGTGCGCCACGAGGGGCCGATGCGCGGCTGGAAGCGCGTCACCGACTCCGACATCATCGATCGCGCGAACGCCGGCCACCTGGTGGTCGCGCTCCCGCGCGAGACCCGCACCAAGTTCATCGCCGTCGTGCTCCCGCAGGACTACCCGCCCGACAACTCACCGCGGCTGACGGGCATCTGCCTGCGCCGCGAGCAGAACGCGCACCCGCGCGACATGTTCGGCGCGAAGCCGGTCGACTGCTTCTACCACGACTGAGCCGGCCCTCAGCGGTACCAGCCGAGGGTGGTCGCGAGCTCTTCGTCGACGACCCGCGCCCAGGTGGGCTCGGCGGGCAGCACCGCCGCGAGCACCTTCTCTCCGTTGCGCACCGGGCGCCGCCCGGGCCGCACCAGCGCGGTGACCTCGAGCCGGCGATCGTCGCGGAAGTAGTGCGCCTTGAAGCGGAGCTCGTCGCGGGTGTCGGGCAGCGCCTCGTCGGGCGTGAGCCACACCAGCGCGCCGACGCGCAGCGGGGCGATCTCGCGGCGGATCGCCCGCCGCAGCTCGAAGGCCACCACGCCGACGACGAGCAGGAGCCCCACTCCGAGGACGAGCGTGCCGAGCCACACCCAGCCGGCCTGCGCGCGCGCCCAGCGCTCCTCCTGCGCCTTCGACGGCGTGGCGGGGTCGACCAGGAGCTTCACCTTCGAGCCCTGGAAGTGGCGCTCGGCCTCCACGCCGTCCATCGGCACGCTCGACGAGGCAAAGTCTCGGCCCTCGAGCTGGAAGACCACCCGCAGCTTCGCGGGCGAGTCGAGGCGCGAGTCCATCGGCGGGAGCTCGACCTCCGCGACCTGGCCGGTCACCGGCACTGCGCGCTCGAGGAACCTCCGCTGCTCGGCGAGCGGCGCCTGGAGGCGGGCGACGACGAGCCAGGCGACGAGCGTGAGCAGCACCGCGCCGCCGCCGATCAGCGCGACCCGCCGCAGCGCACCGGGGATCTGCCGGAGCGTCACGGGGCGCGGCGCGCTGGGGATCGCGAGCTGCATCGCGTCACGGCGCCTTGAGGCGGCGCTTCCATTCCGCCAGCGCGTTGAGCGCCTCGAGCGGGCTGGAGGTGTCGATGCTGAACGCCTCGAGCGCCGCCAGCACCGCCGCCTGCGCGGAGGTGGGCGCCGCGGCCTTCGGGCGCCCGCCGAACAGGCCCAGCTGCGAGTCGTCGACCGGCGCGGCGGGGGCCTTCTCGCCGGCGTTGCCGGTGGCGCGCTTCGCCAGGCGCGGGCGCCCCGCCTCGTCGAACTCGCCGGCCTCGAGGTTCTTGAGCAGCTCGCGGGCGCGCGCGAGGACCTCCGGCGGCAGCCCGGCGAGGCGGGCGACCTCGATGCCATAGCTGCGGCTCGCGGCGCCGGCGATCAGCTTGCGCAGGAAGATCACCTTGCCCTGCTGCTCGCGCACGGCGATCGAGCAGTTCTTCACGCGGGTCTTCTCGCGCGCGAGGTCGGTGAGCTCGTGGTAGTGCGTGGCGAACAGGGTGCGCGCGCCGAGGCGATCGTGGAGGTGCTCGGCCACCGCCCAGGCGATCGACAGGCCGTCGAAGGTGCTGGTGCCGCGGCCGATCTCGTCGAGCACCACCAGGCTCTTGCGCGTGGCGTGGTGGAGGATGTTCGCGGTCTCGGTCATCTCGACCATGAAGGTCGACTGCCCGCGCGCGAGGTTGTCGGACGCGCCGACGCGGGTGAAGACGCGATCGCACAGCCCGATGCGCGCCTTCTTCGCCGCCACGAAGCAGCCGGCCTGGGCCATCACCGCGGCGATCGCCACCTGGCGCATCACCGTCGACTTCCCGGCCATGTTGGGGCCGGTGATGATCAGCACCTGCGCCTCTTCGCGGTCGACGCGCACGTCGTTGGGGATGAAGGAGTCGCCGCCCAGCGCCTTCTCGACGACCGGGTGCCGGCCGCCCTCGAGCTCGAGCACGCTCGACTCGTCGACCACCGGCCGCACGTAGCCGTTCTCGGAAGACACGCGCGCGAAGGACACCAGCGCGTCGAGGGTGGCGACGGCGTCGGCGGCGGCGCGGAGCTGCCCGGCGCGCGCGACCACCAGCGCCCGCAGCTCCTCGAAGAGCCGCTGCTCGAGCGCGACGCGCTTCTCGTCGGCGGTGAGCACCTTCTCTTCGTACGTCTTGAGCTCCTCGGTGACGTAGCGCTCGCCGCCCGCGGTGGTCTGCTTGCGGATCCAGTCGCGGGGGACGAGCTGGAGGTTCGCCTTCGTCACCTCGAGGTAGTACCCGAAGATCTTGTTGTAGCGGACCTTGAGGGAGCCGATGCCGGTGCGCTCGCGCTCGCGCGTCTCGAGCTTGAGCAGGTAGTCCTTGCCGCTGGTCGACAGCTCGATGAGCTGATCGAGCTCCGGGTGGTAGCCCTTCTTGATGAAGCCGCCGTCGGCCAGCACCGCGGGCGGCTCGTCGGCGAGCGCCTTGCGCAGCGTGGCGCCGAGCTCGAGCAGGCCGGGGTTGGTGAGCGGCCCGACGAGCGCCTTGAGCAGGTCGGCCTTCATCTGCCCGAGGGCCGCGGCCAGCTTCGGCATCGCGGACAGCGAGCGCCCGAGCGCGTCGAGATCGCGCGGCCCGCCGGAGGCGAGCGAGAGGCGCCCGCACAGGCGCTCCACGTCGGAGACCTCCTTGAGGGTAGAGATGAGCTCTTCGCGCTGCGCCGCCCTGACGAAGAGCTCTTCGACGGCGTCGTGGCGCGCGGCGATGGCGCGCACGTCGGCCAGCGGCGTGGTGAGCCAGCGGGCGAGCTTGCGCGCGCCGAGCGAGGTAGCCGAGCGATCGAGCACCCCGAGCAGCGAGCCGGAGCGCGCGCCGTCCTTCAGGGTCTTCACCAGCTCGAGGTTGGCGCGGGTCGCCTCGTCGATCACCAGCGCCCCGCCCCGCGTCTGCAGCGAGATGCGATCGACGTGGGCGGCGGCGCTCTTCTGGGTCTCCTTGACGTAGCGGAGCGCCGCGCCCGCCGCGCCGAGCGACGAGCCGCCCTGCTCGAGCCCGAAGCCCTCGAGGCTCTGCACGCCGAAGTGAGCGAGCAGCAGCTGGCGCCCGCGCTTGAGATCGAAGGCGTCGGGGCCGAGCAGCGCCAGCGCCGGCCGTCGGGCGAAGAAGCGGAGGAACGGCTCGAGCTCCGCGTCGCGGCCCTCGGGCACCAGCAGCTCGCGCGGGCTGGCGCGCGAGGCCTCGTCGGCCACCACCTCGAGCGGGCCCGGCTGCAGCGCGACGAACTCGCCGGTCGACGCGTCGATCAGCGCCGCGCCCCAGTCGTCGCCCTCGTCGGCGCCGGGGAGCACCGAGACCAGGAAGTTGTTTTCCTTCGCCTCGAGCACCTCGTCGTCGAGCACCATGCCCGGCGTCACCACGCGCACCACGTCGCGCTTGACGATGCCCTTGCCGGGCGGGGTCAGCTGCTCGCAGATCGCCACCTTCTGGCCGGCCTCGATCAGCCGGGCGATGTAGCGCCGGGCGGCGTGGTACGGCACGCCGCACATCGGCACCCGCTCGAGGCCCTTGGCGCGCGACGTGAGGGTGATCTGCAGCAACTCCGCGGCCTTGACCGCGTCATCGAAGAAGAGCTCGTAGAAGTCACCCAGACGGAAGAAGAGCAGCGCCTGCGGGTGCTGCGCCTTCACCTCGAGGTACTGCTTCATCATCGGCGTCAGGTTCGACGCGTCGACGATCTCCGGACTCGCACTGTTCTCTGCCGCGGCGCTCACCGCCGACCCGTCTAGCACTGGTCTCCTCCCCCGTTGCGTCGAGTTGCAGCTCCGCCTGGAGGCCCGCGGCGGCGGGCGGCTCCTCGTCTTCCATGTCGAGGCGTCGGCGCGCGCTCTCGAGCTTCTCGCCCTTGCTGACCCGCGCCCCGAGCTCGACCACGTGGGTGGCGAGTTGGAGCACGTTGCCGCGCCCGGTGGCCAGCCGCGCGCGCGCCTGCTCGAAGGCCTGCTGCGCCCCGCCGAGGCGGGTGCCGAGCTCGTCGAAGGCCTCGAGGGCCAGGGCGAGCTTGTCGATCATCTTCCCGGCCTCCTCGGCGATGCGCGACGCGTTGAGCGCCTGGCGCTCGCTGCGCCACACGTGGCTGACGACCTGGAGCGCGGCGAGGAGCGTGGTGGGGCTGCACAGCATCACCCGCTGGCGGAAGGCGTCTTCATAGAGCGACGGCTCGCGGCTGAGGGCGGCGTGGAAGGCGGCCTCGTTGGGCACGAAGAGGAACACCACGTCGAGGGTCCTTTCCTTCACCACCGACTGGTAGTCCTTCTGGGCGAGCGCGCGCACGTGGGCGCGCAGCGACGCGACGTGCGCGGCGAGATCGACCTCCCGCTCGTCGGGCGAGGTGGCGCGCGTCGAGGCGAAGAAGGCCTGCAGCGAGCACTTCGAGTCGACGACGATCGCCCGGTTGGGCGGCAGGTAGATCAGCGCGTCGGGGCGTCGGTGGGCGCCCGCCTCGTCGCGGTGGTCGACCTGGAGCGCGTACTCGCGGCCCTCGGTCAGCCCGGCGGTCGACAGCAGGCTCTCGAGCACCAGCTCGCCCCAGTCGCCCTGCGCGCGCGCCTCGCCGGTGAGCGCCCGTGCGAGCGCCTCGGCGTCGGCGTGGAGCCGGCTCTGCGCGTCCTGCAGGCCGCGGAGCTTCTCGAGGAGCGCGGCGCGATCTCTCGCCTCGGTGTCCGAGACGCGCAGGAACTGCTCCTCGAAAGCCTTGAGCCGCTCCCGCACCGGCGCCAGCACCCCGTCGAGGCTGCGGTGGTTCTGCTCGAGGAGCGCCCGCCCCTTCTCTTCGAGCAGCCGCTGGGCGAGCGCCTCGAACTCGAGCCGGAGCGTGGCGCGGGCCTGGACCGCCTCGGCGGCGCGCTCGGAGGCGCGGGTGCGTTCCCCCTCGAGGGCGGCCTCGACCCGGCTGAGGGAGAGCGAGAGCGTCTGCACCCGGTCCTGGAGGGGCTCGACCAGCGCCGCCTGGGCCTCGAGCGCCTCGCGACGTTCGGCGGCGACGCGGAGCTCGACCTCCCGACGGGCCACCAGCGAGAGCGCGTCGGTGAGGCGCCCCTCGAGCGTCTCGGCGCGGGCGGCCCGCTCGAGCGCCGCGTCGAGCCGCGACTGCGCTTCGGCTGCGGCCCGCTCGGCGTCGGCCAGCGCCTCGGCGCGCGCCCGCATCAGCCGCGCCTCCGCATCGGCCCGGGCGAACTCGCTGCGCGTGGTGGTGAGGAGCCCCGAGAGCTGCTCCTCCTGGATCGCCAGGGCGCGCGCGTGCGCCTCGGCCCGGGCCAGCGCGTCTTCCCGCGCCTGGAGCTGCGCGCGCGTCGCGGTCAACTCGAGCTCGAGGTGCCGGTGGGCCACGACGGCCGCCCGACGCGCGACGAGCCAGGCGATCGTCGCCCCCATCGTCACCCCGAGCACCGCGCTGAGCAGGACCATGCCGCCCTTCTAGCGGCGCCCCCTGACAACTGGCCCCGACCCGAGGAGTTCCGGCGGGTTGCTCAGAGCTCGTCCCAGTTGTCGGGTCGCTTCCCGTCGGCGCAGAGGGCGAGCAGCCGGCGGGCCGCGGGCTCGATGCTGGCGTGCGCCGCCCTCGCGAGGAGGAACCTCGACACGCGCACGGGCAGCCGCTCGCGGAACTGCAGGGTGAGCAGCCGGTTCCGCTTCTCCCAGCCGACCTTCTCCAGCTCGGCCCACGGCGCCTGGCCGCGCCCCGCGCGCAGGGTGCGCCAGCGGAACGCGTCGTCGCTGAACGAGAAGCATACGAAGAGCACCTCCCAGACGGCGTAGAAGCCGAGGAGCGAGAGGCCGACGGCGAGGCCTGCGCTGGACCAGTCGCGGTCGAGCGCGAGGCTGACGGCGGCCGCGCTGGCGGGCACGGCGATCACCGCCCCCAGCCAGAAGAAGACGCTCGAGTGGCGCAGCTCGGAGCCGGAGAACTCACGGTCGTGCTTCGCCCACCACCGCCCGAGCAGCCAGATCACCACCGACGACAGCACCGCCCCCACGAGTTCGGCTCCCACCGCGTCCTCCCGTCACTCGAGCTCACGCCCGACACCACGAGCCTGCCAT
>JBMORD010000205.1:0-12655 GCA_049322495.1 Myxococcota bacterium
GTCGGCGCGTTCGGCTCGTCCGCCGCGTTCGCGACGGGGGCGCTGGCGGGGCTGGCGTCGCTCGGCCTGGCGCTCAGCCTGCTCGAAGGCGCACCTGCTGGAGCGCGCGCGCCGAGGTGAGCTGGGCTATTCCGCCGGCATGCACCTCCGGTGGGTCCTGCTGGCGTTGATGGCGTTGTCCGGCTGCAAGTCCCAGAAGCTGCGCGACGTCGAGGCAGAGCTCGCCGCGACGCGCAGCCGCCTCGCCACCCTCGAGACGAAGCGCAAGGAGCTGCTCGCAGAGAGCAAGCGGCTCCTCGTCGAGCGGAAGACGCACGCGCAGCAGGCCGACGAGGCGGAGCTTGCCCGCAACCAGGTGCTCGCCGCGGGGCTCGTGCTGGGTGGTCAGCCCGTCCCCGACGGCGTGCTGCTCGACGACGCGCTGCGCTCGAAGCGCGGTGACCTCGGCCGCCTGGCCGCCACCATCGTGCAGCGTCAGCTCCCGTGCGGGAGCGACACGCCGGCCGACGAGCCCCAGGAGGGCAGCCCCTGCGAGCCGCCGCCCCTCGAGGACGCGTGCGAAGGCGTCGAGCCGCGCATCGTGCAGCCCCTCTCGTGGACCTGCGCCGAGACCGTCGCCTCGCCCGGGCTCGCGACCGTCGCGGTGTGCAAGAGCGCCGGCGCGTGGACCGCCAGCACGCTGCCACTTGCGGTGCCCGGTGAGCGCGTCGACGCCGACGTGGTGCGGCTCGCGTTCGAGCACCACGGTCGACTCGTGGTCGCCGACTGGCCGCCTCCTGACCTCGAGCTCTACCGGCCGCGGAACGCCAGCGAGCTCGACGCGTGCGAGGCGACGAACTCGCAGGAGCAGTGCCTGCGCACCTGCGACGAGCGCTTCGGGCGTCTCTCGGGCTGTGGCGACGGCTGGGGCGACTCACCGATGGGTGAAGAAGACGAAGAGAACGAAGAGCCGTACGAGCTGAGGCAGGCGCGCGAGGCCGCCGCGCTCGCCGAGGCGCAGGCCGCGGAGGCGCGCAACGAGCTCGAGTACCAGGAGTGCCGCGCGCCGTGCGAGGTCGAAGCCACCGAGGAGGGCGGTGCGTTGAGCTCCGTCTCGCTCACGCTGCGCAAGGAGCGCTTCCCCGGCCTCTTCTTCTTCGACGTCACCATCGACGGGCACGACGACGCCGGCGTCTCGACGCGTCAGCTGGTGCTGAGCTTCGACGAGCTCCTCGAGGCGAAGCGCGACGCGCTCGAGCTGCCCGCAGAGGACCTGGTGCGTGGGCTCAGCGTCGTCTTCGACACGCCGCACCTCGAGCAGCTCGAGTCGAAGGACGAGGTCACCTACGTCGGCTTCGACGTGCCGACGAACACCGTGCGCGCCGTCACCTTCTCGAAAGCGGCGGACGGCGAGACGCGCTGGCTCAACCGGACCGAGACGTGTCAGCTCGTCGCTGAACGCAAGCTCGCTCAGCTCGAGCAGTACTGCCCTGCGGCGCGTCCGCCCGCAGTCGAGGCCGCCTTCGATGGCGGCGCGGACGCCGGGGAGGTGACGCCATGAAGCGCACGTCGATGGTCTTCACCTTCGCGCTGCTGCTCGGCTGCGAGGTGGGCCTCAAGGACCGCGAGGCCGAGCTGATCGCCGCGCACCATGACGAGGCCGTGCTGGCCGCGCAGCTCAACCAGCTCAGCACCGCGGTGGCCGAGGCGAAGAGCGGCGCGGAGGCCGAGCAGAACCGCGCCAACCGGGCGCTGAGCGCGCTCCGCGAGGCGCAGGTGTCGACCGTCGAGCTGTGGAAGGGGGAGCCCGCCGCGCTCGCCGAGAAGAAGAAGGCCGCGAAGCAGCTCACCCCGACGCTCAGCGCCGCGCTCGACCTCGCGCAGTCGGTGGCGGGTGGAGAGATCGTCGAGAAGCGCTTCGCGCGCGCCCTCGCCGCGGGCGACGTGCACGAGCTCGGCCCCATGCTCGAGTGGTGGGAGTCGCCGTGGGTCGAGGCGCAGCTCCCGAAGGACGAGGAGGAAGAGGTGAAGGTCTGCCCCACGACGCGCTCGCTGAGCTGCAAGCCCATCGATGAAGACAGCCTGTGGTGCCCTGACCCCGAGCAGGGCGCGGCGTGGGCGATGGTGCTGCGCAACGCAGACCTGTCGGTGTTCAAGCTCGTCAACGGGCAGTCGCACACCGTCGACAGCCGCCTCGCGCCGGGCGTGTGGCTCACGCGCATGGGCGCCGCGCCGCGCGAGGTGCTCTTCATTCACGAGCTGCACGGCACCAGCTTCGTGACGCAGGGCGTGGTGCACCTCGAGGGCCTCGCCGCCGATGGAGGCGTCGCGCGCCCGCTCGAGTCGTTCAAGTCGAACCTCGACGCGGACCCCTTCGTCGAGGCGCTCTTCTGGGACGAGTCGTCGGTGCTCTGGGCCGACCCCACGTCGCGAGAGAGCGTCCGCCTCGAGAAGGATCGCGTCGCCTGCGCCAGCCTCGACGTGCTGGAAGGCGTGCCCAGGCCGGTGCGTCAGGTGTGCGCGCGCCTCGAGGCGCCGCCTCCTGCTCCGCAAGATGCTGGAACGCCCTGAGGCTCAGGACGCCCGCGCGGAGCTCAAGGGTCGAGGAACCGGTAGGGGTTCGACTGATCACCGGCGGCGCGGATGGACATGATCGCCTTTCGCCGCTCGATGCACAGCCCGCTCCGTTGGAGGCCGAACACGCGGATGGTCTCGAGCGCACGTGCTCGATCCGCTGGTGAAGCGGCGGGGTTTGGGTGGAGTTCACCCGTCACTCCATCGATGAAGAAGTAGCGGTCGAACTGATAGCCAGGCTCGTCGGGCCTGATCAGCTGCTCATTCCACACCGCGAGCTTCACTCCGTTGCAGGCGCTGCAGACGAGGTACAGGTTCGGCCACGAGAACGCCTCGTCCGGAAACTCGAACTTGGGCTTGAAGTGATCGATCTCCTTCTTGCCAGTCGAGTCGATCGGGAAGCCGTCGCAGTACGAGCAGTGATCATGCGTCAGCGCGGCGAGGGCGTCTCGTATGGGCTCGAGAATGGAACGACCATCGCGCTGCGGCCACTTGAACTCAGCGCTCGGATTGCGCGCGCGCCGCTCGACGAACGACTTCGTCGCTTCTTGCGCGACCTCCACGAGCACCGCTGGAGGGCTCCCTCTCGTGAACGGGGTCATGAGCCAGCGGGACGCTGAGAACGCGCAAGCTGATTGAGTTCGAACTGCACGACCTGCGCGACCTCTTCGCCCCGGCTCTTCAGCTCGTTGGCCCGTCGTTCGAGCTCGAGCCTCGCCCCCGGCTCTCCCTTGAGGACGCGAGTGCGGGTTTCCTGGAAGTCCTTCAATGCCTTCTCGGTCTCGAGGTCGAAGTCAGAGGTGATGCCGAAGAGCTCGCGGAGCGTCGCGGAGTAGCTCAGAGACAACGGCGCGCGCACCGGCGGTTGTGCGGTGGACTTGCCGTTCGCATCGAGGCGCAGCTCGATGACTGCGCCGTCGGCCAGCGAGGCGACGACGAACGGCGAGTGCGTCGAGGCGATGATCTGCGCCCTGGGGAAGAGCTTCTGGACGACAGGCAACAGCTTGCGCTGCCAGGCGGGGTGCAGGTGAACGTCGATCTCATCCAGCAGCAGCAGGAACTCACGCTGATGAACCGGAAGGTTGTCCGTCCACGGCGTCCGATCCAGGCGCATCAAGAGGTCGGCGATCCAGCTGACGATCGACTTCACACCTTCAGGCAGGAGCCCGAAGTCCACGACGGCTCCGTTCAACTCTGCTCGGACGTTGAGATCGTCGACCGTGGTGTGAAACCGGAAGTCGACGCCGACGACGTCGCGAACCGCTGCTTCGATTCTCTGGATGCTCTCTTCGATCGAGCGCGCTCGGTCGTGAAGCCTGGCATCAAGTGCCTTGAGTCGCTTGAACTGCTGATTGGCGATCCACTGCGCGAGCGCCTGGGTATTCGCCGAATTGAAGAAGCCCAGCGAGCCCTGCAGCGGGGAGCCTGCTTGTTCGGAGATGGCAGTGACGACGACGTGCTCGAAGTTGCGCAGTCCCGAGTAGGCGAACGCTGCCCATGAGAGCGGCGTGGACGCGATGTTCATAGAACGCCGCCATTCATTGAGCGATGGCAGAGCGGGATAGAACCCCGCGCTGGCATGGGCATGGCTCGAACTCCACTCTGCGACATGCTCAGCGCCATCGACGTCAACACGGAGTTGGGCTTGTCCCAGCTTCGTGAACCGTTGGTCCCACCGAAGATGCATCGTTGAGTCGGGGTCGAGCATGGTCGCGATGCCATGCAGCGCAGTCGTCTTGCCGCAGCCGTTCTGGCCGACGAGCAGGTACACGTCGGCCAGTTCGGGATTTCCGCCCGGCGGGAACTCGATCGTCGTTTCGACGAAGGGCCCGATGTCGGCCAACTGAAGCGACTTGATCCGCATGGGTCGACCCTATTGCACCTTCTCGGCGCGACGAAACGCTCACCTCCCCGGGTGACTTCGCCTACAGCGCGGAGGCTTCCGCAGGCCCGTGGCCGGATTTCCCGGGCCCGCTCGTCTACTTGCCGGAGACAGGGTGTCACACGACGTTCAACAGGCCTGGCAGCGCTACTTCTCGCCCGTGCGGGAGAAGTGTCGGCGCGTGCTGGGGGACTCCGACGAGGCGAAGGACGTGGCGCAGGAGACCTTCATCCGCTTCTGGAAGTCGGGCGCGACGGCCGACCCGCGCACCTCGCTCGCCTGGCTCTACCGCACCGCCACGCGGCTCTCGGTGGACCGGCTGCGCCAGCGCGCGGTGCACGCCCGCCCGGTGCCCGGCCCCACCGAGACGAGCGACCTCGAGGCCGCGACCGCCAGCCGGCAGCTGCTCGAGCGCCTCGCCACCGCGGCCGAGCCCGACGAGCTGGAGGCCGCCGTGCTCGCGCGGCTCGACGGCCTGACGCACCCGGAGATCGCCCTGGTGATGGACGTCTCGGAGCGCACCGTGCGCCGCCTGCTCAACCGCTTCGACGCGCGCGCGCGCGGTGAGGAGTTCGCCTCATGAGTCACCCGTCCTTCTTCGCGCTCGACGCGTACGGAGTCGACCCGCGCGCCGGCGACGTCGAGGCGCACGTCAAGGCGTGCCCGCAGTGCCAGGCGCACGTGGCCGCGGTGCGCATGCCGGCGCCGTTTCCCCCCGCGCTCGCCGACCTGAAGGCGCCGCCTCCGCGCGCGCCGTGGTGGCGCGTCGTCGCGCTGGGCTTCGCGACCGCCGCGGTGCTGCTCACCGTCGGCGTCCTCTCCACGCGCGAGCCGCCGTCGGCCTTCACCGCCAAGGGCGCGCCGAGCGTGGCGCTGTGGCTCAACCGCGGCGGCAAGGTCGTCGCGTGGACTGGCCAGCCCGTCGTCGCGGGTGACGCGGTGCGCATCGAGGTCGCCCCCGCAGGCCTCACGCACGTCACCGTCGTCGACGAGCACACCCGCCAGGTGCTGTACGAGGCGGAGGTGCCCGACGGCGCGCCCACGTTCACCCCCGCGTGGGCGTTCGACGGTCAGTCGCCCTCCGAGTCGCTGCGGGTAGTGCTCTCGCGCGGGCCGGTGAGCGCCGAGGCGTTGTCGTCAGAGACCTGCGCGCCCGACGCGCACTGCACCCGCTTCACGCTGTACCGGGAGGCTCCATGAAGAAGAGGTCTGGCTCGCTCCTCGACGTCGCGCGGGGGGCCCGGTGCTGATCAGCCTGCTGCTCACGACGCTCCTCTCGGCCGAGCCGCCGCGCCGCGCGGTGCTGGTCGGCTCGAACGCGCCCATCGAGGGCCGCACGCCGCTGCGCTTCGCCCACCGCGACGCGCGAGCGCTCGCCGACGTGCTGGTCACCAGCGGCGGCTTCGCCACGACCGACGTGGTGGTGCTGCTCGACGCCGGGCCCGCCGAGGTGCTCGCCGCGCTCGACCAGGCCCGCACCGCGCTCGCCGCGCAGCGCGCCGAGGGGCTGCTGGTCTTCTACTACTCGGGCCACGCCGACCAGCGCGCGCTCTTCCCCGGCGGTGAGGCGCTGCCGCTCGAGCAGCTCCGCGCGCGGCTCTCCGACGACGCGGCCGGGGTGCGCATCGGCATCATCGACGCGTGCCGCGGCGGCGGGTGGACGCAGGCCAAGGGCCTCGCGCCGGTCGCGCCCTTCGAGGTCGGCGTTCCGGCGCTCTCGAGCGAGGGCACCGCGCTGCTCGCGGCGAGCTCGGGGCTCGAAGACGCGCACGAGGCCGAGGCGCTCCAGGGCAGCTTCTTCACGCACCACCTCGTGGCGGGCCTCCGCGGCGCGGCCGACACCACCGGCGACGGGCAGGTGACGCTCACCGAGGCCTTCGCCTACGCCAACCGGCTCACCATTCGCGACACCGCCACCACCGCGCGCGTGCCGCAGCACCCGAGCTTCGACCTCCGGCTCCGCGGCCGGCAGGACGTGGTGCTCACCGCGTCGAACAGCGCCAGCACGCAGCTCGTGCTCGCGCAGACCGAGGGCCCGCTCGAGGTGGTGCAGCTCTCGACCGGAGTGACGGTGGTGGAGGCCGCGCCCGGCGAGCAGGTGCTGCGCCTCTCGCTGAGCCCGGGCCCGTACCTCGTGCGACGGCTGCGCGCGGGCCAGGTGCTCTCGAAGGAAGTGCTGGTGAAGCCCCACGAGGCCACGCGCCTCGAGGAGTCCTCGCTCTCGCTGGTGGGCATCCCCGAGACGGCGCGCAAGGGCGTCGACGCCGGCAGCTTCCGCGGGAGCCACGAGCTCAGCGTCGCCGGCACCGTCGCGCCGCTCGAGACCTTCGTGCTCGGGGTGGGCGTCACTGCCGACTACACGTGGTTCTTCTCGGAGTCGTTCGGGCTGCGCGTGCTGAGCGCGACGTGGAACCAGCCGGTGCCGAAGAGCGTGCGCACCCAGCTCGAGCGCGACTTCGGAGTGCTGCCCACGGCCTTCACCACCGTGCACGGCGAGGCGCACAGCGGGCTGGTGTGGGCGCCGCGGCTGGTCTCGAGCGAGCGCTCCGAGCTGCGCCTCGGGGTGAGCCTCGGCCTCGGCGCGATGTTTCTGCAGCCGCCGAACGTGGCGTTGACCGCGCGCCCGGCCGGCGCGGCGAGCCTCGAGCTGACGTGGATGTTCACCGCGGGCAGCCTGGGGAGCCTCGGCGCGCGGCTGGGCTTCTCGGAGGTGATGGCGGTCTCGGTGCTGCGTCCCGACGTTCCGCCGGTGCACCTGGCGACGGTGAACCTCGCGCTGGTCGCCGACCTCGGAGCGACGCGGTGAGGCGGACCTTCGCGCTGATGCTGGTGGCGCTGACGTCGGGCTGCGCCAGCGAGGTGCCCATCGAGCCGGTACAGCGGCCGCAGCTCGTCGCGGGGCCCATCGACTGCGCCGCGGTGTGCGTCTCGCTGTCCGGGCAGCTGTTCGACCGCGGCATCAGGACCGACTGCACCGAGCCGGAGCTCGCGCAGGCCTCTGACTGCGCCGCGTGCCGCGAGGTGTTCCTGCAGAAGTTCGCCTTCGAGCAGCCAGCCTGCCGCTGAGCCGCCGTGCTCGCGGTATGTCCTCACCATGGGCAAGGCCGCGAAGGTCATCATCGACGGGTTGACGAAGGCGAAGGTCCCCGCGGCGTTGCAGGCGCGCGCGAAGGGCCTCATCGACGCCGCTCCCGACTGGGACGAGGCAGAGGCCCGGGAGATCGCCGACGTCGTGCGGTACGTGTGCGGCGCGCAGCCGGAGCTCCCCGCGCTCTCGCCAGGCTTTCTCGAGCACACCGCGAAGGCGCTCCTCAAGGGGCTCTCGAAGACGCGCACTCTCGATGCGTGGGACCTCCGCGCGCTCGACGTGCTCGCCCGCTGCGAGAAGAGCTACTGGTTCTGGTCGCTCGACAGCTGGCTGCGCGGTCGGGTGGTCGCGTTCCCCGCCGAGCCGATCTTCGAAGAGGCGCAGGAGCTCTTCCGCGCGCGCGGGCTGTGGAAGCGCGAGGAGGACGTCATCGCCTCGCTGATGGGCCACCTCGCCGGGCACCTCACCGACGACGGCCAGCTCACGTCGACCGGGCGCTGGCTCCTCGCTCAGCTCGACGCGAACGCCGACCGCGTGCTGCGCCTCGCCGGAGAGGACGTCGCGCGGCTCTACCGGCTGCTCCTCGCGCACCGCCGCCCGCTCTTCGACCGCCTGTTGCCGACGCTGCAGCCGAAGGAAGACCACCAGCGCAGCTTCCTCGCCGAGGTGCTGCTCGACGCTGACGCGCAGGGCTACGAGCAGGCGGCGGTGGCGCTGATGGCCGGGCTGAAGGAGCCCATTCCGATGGTGCTCTCGGCCCGCAACCTCGTGAAGCACTTCGCCGGCAAGTACCGCGCGCGCGTCAAGGAGCTGCTCGCCGCGACGCTCCGCGAGAAGGACGTCAGCTTCCTCTTCGAGGGCAGCAGCAGCAGCACCCGCGAGGTCGCCTGGCGGCTGGCGTGGAAGGCGCTCGAGGCCGACGAGGCCGTCGAGCTGTGGAAGACGTACGAGGAAGAGAACGACGCGGTGCGCCTGCACTTCTACGAGCAGATCGCGAAGTGGGCGAAGGCGAAGGCGCTGCCGCTGCTCATCGACGGGCTGGTGTACCCGAAGGACCCGAAGGTCGAGTACGGCTTCCTCAACCACGCGAAGTACGTCTCGCGCATGGTCGCGCTGGTGAAGCCCTTCGACCTCACGCCGTACCTGCCGCGCATCGAGCAGGCCTTCGCGAAGAACACCAACCGCAAGATTCGCGAGGACATCGACGCGCTGCTCGGCAAGTCGAAGCAGCGCCCGCGCGGCGCGAAGGCCGTCAAGCCGCCGTCGGGCAAGCAGGGCTACCGCTTCGACGTCTACGCGGCGACGGTGGTGAAGGCCGCGCTCGCCGCGACGAAGCGCACGAAGCAGCCGCTGCCCTCGCCCATCGAGTGCGTGAAGCTCGGCGGCATGCAGGGGCAGATTCGCCTCGAGACGCTGATCCTCGAGGGCGTGGGCGAGACCGTGACGCTCGAGCTGTCGGTGCCGAAGACGCGCGTGCCCGAGCACTGTGAGGAGGTCGACGGCGCGCTGCTCCAGCGGTTCGCCGCGCGCCATGGGCTCGAGCCCGACGAGGTGCCGCGCTGGGGCGACCTGTTCGAGCTGCCGTGGTGCGCGCTGCTCGCGGTGCAGATCGAAGCTGCGGGCGAGGTCGCGGCAGGCCTGAAGAAGCAGGGCCACACGCTGAGCAAGCGCTGCAAGGTGGGTGTGGGTGAAGACGACAACTTCTTCGACTCGGCAGAGAGCTTCTACCGCATGACGAAGCGCGAGCTCGACGGGCTGCCGAAGGCGCAGCAGGCCGACCTGCTCAACGTCTGCTTCGAGCGGGTGCCGGGCGCGCTCGTCAGCGGAAGTTGAGCGAGTCTGCCTTCAGCTCTGCAGCAGCGCGCGCGCCGCGGTGAGCAGCGGGTCCTGCGCGCGGCTCGCGAGGTGGGCGAAGAGCACGCGCACCCGGGCCTGCGCTTCGCACACCAGCTCCACCTCGCCCTTCGCTTCGGCGTCGCGCGCGGTGTCGGCGTGCAGCAACCCCACGCCGAGGCCACCGGCGATCAACGTGCGCGTCACGTCTTCGCGGTCGACGTCGATGATCTTCCTCGGCCGCACCTGGTGGCGCTGGAAGAGGTTCTCCGCGGCGCGGCCGCAGCAGGCGCTGGCCACGGGGAACACCCACGGCCGCTCGGCGAGCGCGGCCCAGTCGAGCGGTCGGGCGACGAGCCCCGGCGACGCGACGACGTCGATGCGGAACGTCGCCACCTCGAGCGTGGTGAGGTCGGCGTCGGGCGCGCCCGCCTCGTTGTAGAAGCCCGCGTCGAGGCCGCCGCTGCGCAGCCCCGCGAGGATCTCCCGCGACGTGCCGTGCTGCAGGCTCGCTTCCACCTCCGGGTGCCGCTCGGCGAGCTGGGTGAGCAGCCGGCCGATGGCCTCGTGGTTCGGCTTGCCGCCGACGCCGACGCGCAGCTTTCCGGTGAGGTGCCCCTTGAGCCGGCTCGCTTCGCCCATCAGCGCCTGGTGCGCCGCCAGCGTCTGCTCCGCTCGCGCGAGGAGCCGCTCGCCTTCGGGCGTGAGGCTCATGCCGCGCGGCGTGCGCTCGAAGAGCGTGAGCCCGAGCGCGTCTTCGACGGCCTTGATGTGCGCGCTGACGGCGGGCTGGCTGAGGTGCACCACCTCGGCGGCGCGGGTGATGCTGCCCTCGCGGGCCACGGCGACGAAGGTGCGCAGCTGGTAGAGGTCCACCGCCGCAGGTCTATCAGCGCGGCGCCTGCGAAGACCACGCGAGGCGCGGCTCGAGAGGCACCGGCGGCGCCGCGCGGGGAGTCGCGGCGTTCCAGTCATGCCCCACGAGCCGCGCCAGCGTCGCCGCGACCTGCGCCAGCGTCAGCGCGCCCGTCTCGGTCCGCTCACCGAGCGCCGGCACGCCGGGCCCCAGCGCGGCGAGCCACACCTGCTCCGACCCGGGCACGTCGGCGCCGTGGTGGCGCCAGTCGTCGGGCCCGACGCCGCGGCCATGGTCGGTGGTGACGAGCAACGTCGTCGTGCCCCGGTACTCGTCCATCGACTGGAGCGTCGCCCACAGCTCGGCGATGAGCGCGTCGGCGCGGTGCGCGGCCTCGAGCGCGAGGTCGTAGCGGCCGGCGTGCATCCACTCGTCCGTCTCGCCCAGCCCGAGAAAGAGCACGCGCGGGTGCGTGGTGCGCAGCGACTCCTTGAGCGCGGCGAAGGTGATGGCGTCGAGCGCGTTGCCGCCGAACAGCGGCGTGGTGGTGCGGAACAGCGCGTCGAGCGCGTCGCGGGTGGGGGTGCGCTCGGGCTCGCGCGCGAAGGGCGGCTCCCAGCCGGCGCGCACGTCGAGGCCCGAGCGCTCCACCGCGAAGATGCGGAAGAACGTGTCCCACGTGGCGAAGACCTGCACGCGGCCCTCGAGGCCCGGTTGCCGGTTGAGCCACTCGAGCACCGTCACGTTGGGGTTGGGCCCGAAGCCGTTGCCGGTGATGCGCGGGTCGGCGTAGCCCGCGAAGAGCTCGCCGTAGCCCGGGTACGAGCAGCGCCGCGTGTTGGCGACCTGCATCGGGCTGCCGCGCGCGGCGTTGCCGAAGAGCTGACCGTCGCGGCCCACCGTGCCCCACAGAAAGGGCAGCAGCGCCCGGCGGCGCGCGTCGGGCTCGTCGCGCCAGTACTTCGCGACCAGGCCCTCCTCGTTCTCCACGCCGCGCATCAGCGCGCGGTCTCCCCCGTGGAACACCTCCGCGGGCCGCAGCCCGTCGAGCGTGACGATGACGACGTTGCGCGCCTCGGGGGCGGCGGCCAGCAGCAGCGTGAGCATCAGGGCGTTCATCGCCGCGAACGGTACGGAGCCCGGCGCGCGGCCTCGGCAACTTCGGGCCTCCCTTTTCGTCGCGCGCGCGTGACGTCACGACTTCGTGGAGCGCGGAGCAGAGTCGTTGCTTGAGCCCGGCGCCGGCGCGGCGCGAAGTGCGCCCCATGTTCGACCTGATGGCGCTCGAAGCGGGCGGGTTGCTGGTGCTGGCCGCGCCGCTGCTCGCGTGGACGGCGTGGCGGGGCGCGTGGCTGGTGCTCCCGCAGGAATCGCTCCACACCCGGCTCGCGGCCGCGGCGGTGCTGGCGATGACGCTGGTGCACGTCTCGGTGGGGGTGCTCGGGCAGCTCTCGGCCATCACCGGCCCCGCCCTCGTCGCGGTGCTGGCGGTGGTGGGCGTGGCGTTCCGCTGGCTCACGCCCGGGCGGCCGCGCACGCCGTGGCGCCAGCTCGCGCGGGAGGCGCCGGTGGGCGTCGCGCTCGGCCTCGGCGTGCTGGGGCTCGCGGTGCTGACGGCGCGGCTCCTGCCCATCTGGCAGTGGGACTCGTTCGGCTACCACCTGCCCTTCGTCAACTTCGTGCTGCAGCACCACGGCTTCGCCGAGGTTCCGGCCGACCTCCGCTACATCTCGACGTACCCGCACAACATCGAGCTGGGCATGGTGTGGCTGCGCGCGCTGCTTCCCGACGATCGACTGGTCGACCTGGCGCAGGTGCCGTACGGCGCGGCGGGCGCGGTGCTCACCGCGGCGCTGGCGCGCGAGCTGGGCGCGTCGCGTGCGCTCTCGGCGTTGGCGGGCGCGTGCTGGCTCACCGTGCCGCTCGTCTTCCTTCAGCTGCCCACCAACTACGTCGACGTGGGCACCGCGGCCACGCTGCTCGGCGCGGTGTTCTTCCTCATGGTGCGCCCGGTGCGCGCGACGGAGCTGGTGCTGGGCGGGCTCGCGCTGGGCTTCTTCCTCGGCAGCAAGCCCTCGGCGCCGCTGGCCGCGGTGGTGCTGGGCGCGGCGGCGGTGGTGCGCGCGGTGCGGGCGGGTCAGCTGCGCGCGCTCGGGGTGATGGCGCTCGTGACGCTCGTCTTCGGCGCCGAGCAGTACGCGGTGATGTGGGTGCGGCACGGCAACCCGGTGTGGCCGGTGGCGGTGCAGGTCGGCCCGTGGTCGCTGCCCGGCGAGCACGCCGTCTCGGAGCTGCTCGCCGCAGGCGCGGCGTTGCCCAGCGCGTCGGGCGGCGTCGTCGAGCGGCTGCTGGTGTCGTGGCTGGCCGTCGACGCCGCGCCGGCCTTCGACATGAAGCTGGGCGGGCTGGGCCTCACCTTCCTCGTGGCGCTGCCGCTCGCGCT
>JBMORD010000206.1:0-12459 GCA_049322495.1 Myxococcota bacterium
AGAAGCTCTCACCGAGCAACACGAACGGCTCGCGCGGGAGCTCCGCGGCGACGCGCGCCTCGAGCGCCCGGTAGTCGAGCGGCTCGTCGCGCGGGTACTGACGACGTGCGCCGACACGCCGGCCGGGAGCGCGCGCGCGAAGTCGGAGAAGAAACGGCCGGAGCCGTCGAGACCGGGGAGGCAGACCAGCTTCACTGGCGTCGAAACCTACGACGCGGCGCGGCGCACGTTCAGGCTTCTCTCCGCCGCGCGAGCGCAGGAAGGTTCCGCGCATGGCCCACGACCTGTTCCCGGTGAAGCAGTCGATTCGAGATCGCGCCCACCTCAAGTCGATGGAGGAGTACCAGCGGCTCTACCGCCTCTCGCTCGACAACCCCGAGTGGTTCTGGGGCGAGCAGTCGAAGGCCATCGACTGGTTCCACCCGTGGCACCGGGTGTTCGACGCCGACTATGAGGAGGTCGACTTCGCGTGGTTCTCGGGCGGCCGCCTCAACGCGTGCTTCAACTGCGTCGACCGGCACGTGCCCGAGCGCGGCGACTCGACGGCCATCATCTGGGCGGCCGACGAGCCCGGCGTCTACAAGCGCATCACCTACCGCGAGCTCAAGCACCACGTGGCGCGGCTGGCGAACGTGCTGCTCGAGAAGGGCGTGAAGAAGGGCGATCGCGTCGCCATCTACATGCCGATGATCCCCGAGGCGGCGTACGCGATGCTGGCCTGCGCGCGCATCGGCGCGGTGCACTCGGTGGTGTTCGGCGGCTTCTCGGCCGAGGCCCTGCGCGACCGCATCATCGACGCGCGCTGCAAGGTGGTCATCACCGCCAACGAGGGCGTGCGCGGCGGGCGCAAGGTGCCCCTCAAGGCGGTGGTCGATCGCGCCATCGAGGGCATGTCGCTCGTCGAGTCGGTGCTCGTGGCGCGCCGCACCGAGACCGAGGTGCCGATGAAGAGCGGGCGCGACTTCTGGCTCGACGAGGAGTGCCGCCGCCAGCGCTCGACCTGCACCGTGGCGTGGATGGGCGCGGAGGACCCGCTGTTCATCCTCTACACCTCGGGCAGCACCGGGAAGCCGAAGGGCCTGCTCCACACCACCGGCGGCTACCTCGTGTACGCCGCGCACACCTTCAAGCACGTCTTCGACTACCACCCGGGCGACATCTACTGCTGCGCCGCCGACGTGGGGTGGATCACCGGCCACTCGTACATCGTGTACGGCCCGCTGGCGAACGGCGCCACCACGGTGATGTTCGAGTCGGTGCCGACGTACCCCGATGCGGGCCGCTACTGGCGCATGGTCGACGACCTCGGCATCAACATCTTCTACACCGCGCCCACCGCGCTGCGCGCCATCGCGCAGGCGGGCAACGAGCCGGTGAAGAAGTCGAGCCGCGCGAGCCTCCGCGTGCTCGGATCGGTCGGCGAGCCCATCAACCCGGAGATCTGGCGCTGGTACCACGACGTGGTCGGCGAGGGCCGCTGCGCGGTGGTCGACACCTGGTGGCAGACCGAGACGGGCGGCATCCTCATCACCCCGCTGCCGGGCGTGACGCCCACCAAGCCCGGCTCCGCGACGCTGCCCTACTTCGGCGTCAAGCCGATGGTGGTCGACCCGGCCACCGGCGAGGAGCTCAAGGGCAACGGCGTCGAGGGCGCGCTGTGCCTCACCACGCCGTGGCCCGGCCAGGCGCGCACCGTGTACGGCGACCACCAGCGCTTCAAGGAGACGTACTTCACCGCCTACCGCGGCAAGTACTTCACCGGTGACGGCTGCCGCCGCGACGAAGACGGCTACTACTGGATCACCGGCCGCATCGACGACGTCATCAACGTCTCGGGGCACCGCCTCGGCACCGCGGAGGTCGAGAGCGCGCTGGTGGCCCACGAGGCCGTCGCCGAGGCCGCCGTCGTCGGCTACCCGCACGACATCAAGGGCCAGGGCATCTACGCCTACGTGCTGCTCACCGCCGAGGCCTCCGCGCAGAGCCCGGAGCAGATCCGCGGCGCGCTGAAGGAGAAGGTGCGACAGATCATCGGCCCCTTCGCCACGCCCGACGTCATCCACGTCGCCAGCGGCCTGCCCAAGACGCGCAGCGGGAAGATCATGCGCCGCATCCTCCGGAAGATCGCCGCCGGCGAGTACACCGGGCTGGGCGACCTCACCACGCTGGCCGACCCCGACGTGGTGGCGCGGCTCATCGAAGAGCACAAGGCCATCGCCGGCCCGAAGTGAGCAGACGCCTTGCGTCGGAGGGCGACGCACAGCACATTGGCGGCTCTCGGTTTCACTCACCACCGTCCTCGCGGGTCCCCCTCCCATGCGTCTTTCGTCTCTCGTCCTCTTCGCCAGCCTGGCGCTGGGCCTCGCTGCGTGCTCGCCCAACAGCCAGAAGGACTGCAGCCCGAGCACCTGCAACGGCTGCTGCGACTCCACCGGCACCTGCCAGGCGGGCAACACCCCGCTCGCGTGCGGCGTCAGCGGCGCGGTCTGCGGCGCCTGTCAGCTCGGTGAGAGCTGCACCTTCGGGCAGTGCAAGGCCGCCGTGGGCCAGGGCGGCGGCGCCGGGGGTGGCTCGGGTGGTGGTGGTGGCGCAACGGGCGGCGGCGGAGGCGCGACCGGCGGCGGCGGGATGACCGGCGGTGGTGGCGGCGGCATGACCGGCGGCGGAGGTGGGATGAGTGGCGGCGGCGGCGGCTCCACCGGCGGCGGGGGCGGCGGCATGGACGCGGGCGTCAACCCGTGCGCCGGCACGCTCTCGCTGTGCGTCGACCGCTGCCTCGACCTCCAGGCCGACCCGGAGAACTGCGGGCGCTGCGGCAACGTCTGCGGCCAGGGCCAGGTCTGCAACCACGGCCAGTGCGCGCTGCTGCCCGACGACTGCACCTCGCTCAGCCGCGGCTGCGGCGCGGGCTACTACTGCGACCCGGTCTCGAAGAAGTGCATGGGCGGCTGCCGGCTGACCTCCGACTGCCCGATGGGCGGCACCTGCAACGCCGGCACCTGCGCGTGCCCCGCGGGCCAGCACGCCTGCGGCCAGCAGTGCGTGCCTGACGACGCGACGTCGTCGTGCGGAGCGCGCTGCAGCGCGTGCGCCCAGCCCGACAACAGCACCGCGAGCTGCACCAGCGCCACCTGCGGCTTCACCTGCAACACCGGCTTCCGGCTCGAGAGCGGGCTGTGCGTCGACGTCGACGAGTGCGCGTCGAACAACGGCGGCTGCAGCGCCAACGCGCGGTGCACCAACACCGTCGGCGGCCGCACCTGCGCCTGCAACGCGGGCTTCACCGGCGACGGCGTCACCTGCACCGACGTCAACGAGTGCGCCACCAACAACGGCGGCTGCAGCGCCAACGCGACCTGCACCAACACCCCGGGCGCGCGCACCTGCACCTGCAACGCGGGCTACACCGGCGACGGCACCAGCTGCGCCGACGTCGACGAGTGCGCCACCAACAACGGCGGCTGCGCGTCCACCGCCACGTGCACCAACACCCCCGGCGCGCGCACCTGCGCCTGCAACGCGGGCTACACCGGCAACGGGCTCACCTGCGCCGACGTCAACGAGTGCGCCACCAACAACGGCGGCTGCCTGGCGACGGCGACCTGCACCAACACGCCCGGCTCGCGCACCTGCGCGTGCGCCAGCGGCTACACCGGCGACGGCGTGACGAGCTGCACCGACGTCAACGAGTGCGCCACCAACAACGGCGGCTGCGCCACCAACGCCACGTGCACCAACACGCCCGGCTCGCGCACCTGCGCCTGCAACAGCGGCTTCACCGGCAACGGGCTGACCTGCACCGACGTCAACGAGTGCGCCACCAACAACGGCGGCTGCGCGGCGACGGCCTCGGGTGGCGTGTGCACCAACACGCCGGGCTCGCGCACCTGCGCCTGCGCCACCGGGTGGACCGGCGACGGCTTCACCTGCGCCGACGTCAACGAGTGCGCCACCAACAACGGCGGCTGCGCGGCGGCGAGCTCGGGCGGCGTGTGCACCAACACCGTCGGCTCGCGCACCTGCAGCTGCGCCACCGGGTGGACCGGCAACGGGCTGACCTGCACCGACGTCAACGAGTGCGCCACCAACAACGGCGGCTGCAGCGCCAACGCGACCTGCACCAACACGCCCGGCGCGCGCACCTGCGCCTGCAACGCGGGCTATTCGGGTGACGGCGTCACCTGCGCCGACGTCAACGAGTGCCTCACCAACAACGGCGGCTGCGCGCCCACCAGCTCGGGCGGCGTGTGCACCAACACGCCCGGCTCGCGCACCTGCGCCTGCGCCACCGGGTGGACCGGCAACGGCCTGACCTGCACCGACGTCAACGAGTGCGCCACCAACAACGGCGGCTGCAGCACCAACGCGACCTGCACCAACACGCCGGGCGCGCGCACCTGCGCGTGCAACGCGGGCTATGCCGGCGACGGCGTCACCTGCAACCCCAATGGAGACGCCTGCAGCGCGCCGGTGGTGCTCACGCTCAACACCGTGTTCAGCGGCTCGACTGCGGGCGCGGTCAACGACGTCGCCGGGCCGCTCAACGCGCTCTGCGGTGGCGACGCGCTCGCCGGCCCCGACACCATGCACGTCTTCACGCCCGCGACGACCGGCGTGTACCGCGTGGCCGTCACCGGCTTCAGCGGCATCGTGGTGTGGGCCTCGAGCGCCTGCGGCGCGCCCGCGAGCTGCCAGGCGGTGCAGCCGGGCAACGGCACGAACGCCGCGTTCACCTTCCGCGGTACGGCGGGCGTGCCCACGTACCTGATGGTCGACGGCTACGCGGCGGGCAACAGCGGCGCCTACTCGCTGACCATCACCTCGGTGACGCCGCCGGCCAACGACACCTGCGCCACGGCGACCGCGCTCACGTTGAACACCGACGTCGCCGGCACGGTGGCCAACTCGGTCAACGACGTCACGCCGGCCGCGAGCTGCAACGTCGGCACGTACATTCAGCCGGAGGTCGTCTACAGCTTCACCCCGACGGTGACCGGCCAGTACGTGCTGCGCGAGACGACCACCGCCGACGTGGTGCTGTGGGTCGCCCCCACCTGTGACGGGGTCTGCACGGCGGCGGTCGACGACCCCGAGACGCTCGTCGCGACGCTCACCGCGGGCACGCCGTATTTCTTCTTCGTCGAGCCCTACGCCTCGGCCACCACCTTCACGCTGCGCCTCGAGCCGGTGGTCCCGCCGTCGAACGACACCTGCGCGAGCCCCGCGGTGCTGCCGGTCTCGACGACGGTGAGCGCCACCACCTTCGGCGGCACCAACGACTACACCGGCCCGCTCTCTGCGGCCTGCGGCGGGGCGACGCTCGACGGCAACGACGTCGTCTACAGCTTCACGCCCGCCACGTCGGGGAACTTCCAGCTCTCGCTCACCCCCTCCAACGCCGAGGCGTGGCTCAGCCCGACCTGCGGCGCCGTCGCGAGCTGCACCGCGATCACCTCCGCCATCGGGAACGACATCGTGTTCCGCGGCACGGCGGGCACGACCAGCTTCATCACCGTCGACCGGGTCGCCGCGGGCGCGGTCGACTTCGGCCTCTCGGTGACGCCGGTGACGGCCCCGGCGAACGACACCTGCGCTGCGGCCCAGGCCATCACGCTGGGCACGCCCTTCACCGGCACCACCGTCGGCGCCGTCGATGACGTCGAGCCGTCGATGGCCTGCGGCGGCGGCGCGCGCGCGGCCGACGTCGTCTACACCTTCACGCCCGCCGTCACCGGGCAGTACCTGGTGCGCGAGACGACCAGCGCCGACGTGGTGTTCTGGCTCGACAGCGCCTGCGACGGCACCTGCGTGGGCGCGGTGCAGGACGAGCCCGAGGAGCTGGTCGCCACGCTCACCGCGGGCGTGCCGGTCTTCCTGGTGGTCGAGCCGTACAGCAGCCGGCAGAGCTTCACCTTCGAGGTGACGCTCGCGGTGCCGCCGGCCAACGACACCTGCAGCGCGCCGCAGGCCCTCACGCTCGGCACGCCGGTCAACACCACCACCACCCTGGCCACCAACGACTACAACGGCCCGCTCTCGGCGGCGTGCGGGGGCCTCACCGCGACCGGCCGCGACGTCGTGTACTCGTACACCCCGGCCAGCTCGGGCAACGTGAGCATCACCATCGCCGCCTCGGGCTGGACGCCCACGGTGTGGGCCAGCACCGTCTGCGGCCAGGCGGCGAGCTGCTTCAACGCGCAGGCCGGCTCGAGCCAGGTCATCCGCGCGACGGCGGGCACGCCGGTCTTCATCACCGTCGACAACGCGACCACCAACGCCGGCAGCTACACCCTGACGCTCAACGCGGTGACGGGCCCGGCGAATGACACGTGCGCGACCGCCACCCCGCTGAGCGTGGGCGTGCCGGTCAGCGGCACGACGGTGGGCGCGGTCAACGACGCGCACCCCACGTGCGTCGCGCCCGGCGGGCGGAACGGCGAGGTGGTCTACAGCTTCACCCCGCCGACCAGCGGCTCGTGGGTGTTCCACGAGACGACGGCCTCGGACGTGGTGATGTTCGTCTCGACGGTGTGCGACGGCACGTGCATCGCGGGCACCGACGAGCCGGAAGACCTCGCCGTCACCCTCACCGCGGGCACGACCTACTACCTGTTCGTCGAGCCGTGGTCGTCGCCCGGCCCCATCAACATCAACGTCAACACCAACTGAGCGGGGTCAGTTGCCGAAGAGGATGGCGTACGGCCGCTCGATGGCCTGCGCCACCGCGTCCATCGAGAAGGCGCGCACGAAGCGCACCGTCTCCTTGCCGTCGAACCACACCACCACCGTGGGGAAGGCGACGATGCCGAGGCGGTTGACGAGGTGCGGTGAGTCGCTGCGCGACACCACGGTGAAGCGCATGAGGGGGAACTGCTCGCGCAGGAGCGCCGACACCTTCGGCTCCACCGCGTCGGCGACGTGACAGCCGGCGTCGGTGAAGAGCACGACCGCGCCGGGGTTGCCGTGCACCAGATCCTCGAGGAGTCCCTCGAGCGCCTCCCGGGTCGTCAGGTGATCGCTCATGGTGCATTGGAGGAGCCGGAGGGCGCCCGGGGTTCGCGGCGCAAACTCATCCACCGCATCAGCCAGAGGCGCGGCACCGGAGGGCAGGCCGCTGGCGCGGGTGTACGTTTCACCTGCCGCGAGCCCACGCCGGAGGAAGCCCCATGCAACGCGAAGTCACCGTGAAGCAGTTCGTCGTGGATCTCCTCAAGCGCATCGAGACGGCGAAGACCATCGACTGCTGCAAGCAGGAGCTCAAGCAGTTCGCCGAGCTCGCCGCGAAGAAGATGCCCGACGAGAAGCTGACCGTGGAGTGGAAGGACTGAGGGGTCGCGGAGGCGCGCGGAGACCGAGGCTCCGCACGACTCCCGGCCTCGGCGGCGTCGCGCTCGACGACACGGACTGAATCGATGCTGAGCGACGACGCGCTGAAGCTGCTGCTCGAGGCCCTCGAAGACCGACGTCGGGCGTGGGCCGCCTGGCACCAGGCAGCCGAGGCGTTCGGCCCGCCCTTCGAGAAGCTCGAGGCCTCGGCGGCGCGCCAGCGCGAGGCCTTCGCCGCCCTCTTCGCCGCGCACGGGCTGCCGCTGCCGCCGGAGCCGCCGACGTCGACGAGCCCGCCCTTCGCGTCCCGCGCCGAGGCCTGCCAGTGGTGCGCGGCGGCGGAGCGGGCCACCCTCGAGCGCTGTGAGCGGCTCCTCGACGTCACGCGGCAGGTCGAGCTCGCGACGCTCTTCCGACAGCTCCAGACCGCCTCGCGCGAGCGGCACCTGCCCGCGCTCGAGCGCTGCGCGGACGCCGGGCGCCCGCGGCAGCGGTGCGGCTAGACCGCGACGCCGAGCGACTCCCAGAAGGCGGCCCACTTCGGCTCGAGCGAGGGCAGCTTCGCGAGGTCGGCCTTCACCTGCGCGGTGGGCTCGCCGCGCTCCAGCACGCGGAAGAGCGTCATCATGCCCGTCACCTTCACGTTGCCCGCGCAGTGCACGAAGACGGGCCCGCCCTCGGCGAGGAGGCCCTTGAGCGTGTCGCGGAAGCCCTCGTACTTGTCCGGCGTCAGCACCGTGCAGTCGATGGGGTGGTGCACGTACTTCACGCCGTGCGCGGCGAGCCGGTCCCCCTCGTCGGGGAGGTAGTTCCGGGCGGTGGCGGTGTTGGTGTTGAGCACCGCCTTGAAGCCCTGCCGGGCGATCCACTCGAGATCGCTGTGGGAGGGCTGGGCGCCGGTCGAGAGGGTCTCGTCGAGCTGGAAGAAGGCCTTGATCGGGGACATGCCCGTCTTGGAGCCCGGCGCGGCGCGTCAGGTTCTGCCCGCGAACCCGAGTCGCGCCTGCGGGGCTCTCGTCGGCATGCGAGTCGTCATCCTCGGAGCCGGCGTCTCCGGACACACCGCCGCGTTGCTCCTGCGCAAGAAGCTGCCGCGGGCGCACGAGGTGACGGTGGTCACGCCCAACTCGAAGTGGAACTGGATCCCCTCGAACATCTGGGTGGGCACGGGCGAGATGCAGCCCGAGCAGGTGGTCTTCGAGCTGGCGCCGGTCTACGCGAAGAAGGGCATCGCCTTTCACCAGGCGAAGGCCACGGAGCTGCACCCCGAAGGCGACGCGACGCACCCCAGGCCGTACGTCGTCGCGGAGGGCACCGGCGAGGCCAACCGCGGCCAGCGCGTCGAGCTCGAGTACGACTTCCTCATCAACGCCACCGGCCCGCGGCTCGACTTCGCGGCGACGCCCGGCCTCGGGCCTGACGGCGGGCACTCGGTGTCGGTGTGCACGTACCAGCACGCGGCCCACGCCTCGAAGGAGCTCGACGCGCTCGTCGAGCAGATGAAGCGGGGCGAGAAGAAGACGCTGGTCGTGGGCACCGGCCACGGCACCTGCACCTGCGAGGGCGCGGCCTTCGAGTACATCTTCAACCTCGAGTTCGAGCTGCGGAAGCGCGGGGTGCGCGAGCAGGCGCGGCTGGTGTTCCTCACCAACGAGGCGGAGCTGGGCGACTTCGGCGTGGGCGGCCTGCACCTCGAGATGGGCGGCTACGTGACGCCCAGCCGGGTGTTCACCGAGTCGCTCTTCGTCGAGCGCGGCGTGGAGTGGATCGTCGGCGCCCACGTCGAGCGGGTGGCGCCGCAGAAGGTCTTCTACGAGACGCTCGACGGCACGCACCACGAGCTCGACTTCGACTTCGCGATGCTGCTGCCGCCGTTCGGCGGGGTGCCGCTCAAGGCCTTCGGCGCGAAGGGTGAGGACCTCACGAGCCAGCTCTTCTCGCCGCGCGGCTTCATGCTGGTCGACGCGGACTACCGGCCGAAGCCCCAGGCAGAGTGGAAGCCGGAGGACTGGCCCGAGCGCTACCAGACGCCGAAGTACAAGAACGTGTTCGCCATCGGCATCGCCTTCGCGCCGCCGCACGCCATCTCGACGCCGCGCAAGACGCCCAACGGCACGGTCATCGCGCCCGCGCCGCCGCGCACCGGCATGCCCTCCGCCATCATGGGCCGGGCGGTGGCGCAGTCGATCGCCGACATGATCCTCTCGGGCGCCACCGACGCCACGCGCGGCGCCTCGATGGCCCGCCTCGGCGCGGCGTGCGTGGCCTCGGCCGGCGCGAGCTGGCTGTCGGGCACGGCGGCCTCGATGACGATGTTCCCCATCGTGCCCGACTTCACGAAGTACCCCGACTCGGGCCGCGACCTCACGCACACCACCGGGGAGATCGGCCTCGCCGGGCATTGGATCAAACAGCTGCTCCACCACGCGTTCCTCTACAAGGCGAAGGCGAAGCCGATGTGGTGGCTCATTCCGGAGTGACGCATGAGCACCGAGATCGTCAAGGCAGTCACCACCGCCCCGAGCGCGCTGGGCTTCGTGCGGCCGACGCGACGCACGCTCTTCTGGCGCACCTTCGCGCCGTGGCAGCTCCTTCGCTTCATCGTCATCAACCTGCGCATCTCGGCGATGATCCTCAAGTCGCACGACACGCGCGTCGCGCCGCGGCGGTGAGCGCATGGGCCTCTACGAGCGCTTCCTGCTGCCGGGCCTGACGAGCTGGGTCTGCGCGTCGGGCTCGCACGGCCGCTACCGCCAGCACGTCGTGCCGCGCGCGCACGGCCGCGTGGTGGAGCTGGGCGCGGGCTCGGGCCACAACCTGCCGCACTACGACGCGCGCGCCGTGGAGCACCTGTGGGCGGTCGAGCCTTCCGCCGGCATGTGGCGCCTCGCGCGCGAGCGGCTCGCGCTCGGGCCGCGCGTGGAGCACCTCGCCGCCTCGGCCGAGGCCGTGCCGCTCGAGAGCGCCGTGGCCGACACGGTGGTGGTGACCTGGGCGCTGTGCACCATTCCCCGCCCGGAGCTGGCGCTCGCCGAGGCGCGGCGGCTGCTCAAGCCCGGTGGCCGGCTGCTCTTCGCGGAGCACGGCGAGGCGCCCGACGAAGACGTGAAGCGGTGGCAGCACCGGCTCGACCCGGTGTGGAACCTCTTCTCCGGTGGCTGCCACATCAACCGCGACGTGCCCGCGCTGCTGACCGCCGCGGGCTTCGAGCTCGAGGAGTTCCACGCGGGCTACCTCCCCGGCCTGCGCCCGTTCAGCTTCAACATGCGCGGCGTCGCGCGGCCGCGCTGATCAGATCCGGATCTCCACCACCACCTCGCCATCGAAGGTGAAGGTGCTGCTCGGCACGGCGCCGGTCACCGACGTCGAGAGCGTCGCGCCCTGCTTCAGGTACGGCAGGAGGTCCACCCCGGGCGAGACGTCGAAGGTGAGCTCCCGCTGCCCGCGCGGCACGGGCCGGAGCCGGGCGACCTCCTGCGTGGGGAGCCCCGCGCCGCCGATGGACACCGACACCGCGTCGAGGAAGTCGAAGGTGCCGCCGTTGCCCTCGAGCGCGCGGAGCGTGAGCGCGTCGAGGCCGGCGCTCGTGGCCGGCCCGGTGCCCTGCTTCTCGGTCTCGAGCTCGACGTCGATGCTCAGGCGAATCGGCGCGGGCAGCAGCGAGGTGAGGAGGTTCGCCCACGACGCGCCGGGCACCTCCTGCGCGGGGATGGGCTGCTTCACGTCGAAGCGGAGCGCGCCGCAGGACGACAGCAGCACGAGGGAAGTGAAGAGCGCGAGGCGGGTCATGCGCGCTGAGAGCCGTGCGCGCCGCGGCGCGGTGCCAGCCCTTCAGCCAGTGCACCCTGAAAATGCGCCGCTGGCTCTCGGTGCGCCGAAGTCACGACGGGAGCCGCGCGGGCCGCGACGACTCCAGCCGCGGCCTCGCAAACCGTCGCCTCAGGAGTGTCACATGAAGAAGCAGTCTCTGGCCGTCCTCGCCTCGCTCGTCGTCTCGTCGTCGGCCTTCGCCGCGACCGACGTCACCACCCTCACCACCACGCTCACCGCGCTCGTCACCCAGGGCAACACGCTCATCGCCACGGGGCAGAACCTCGCGCTCACGCCGCTCAACACCAGCACCCAGCTCACGGCCTTCTCGAGCTCGGTGGCGAGCTTCCTCACCGCGGTGAATGCGGCGAACGCCTCGCTCGACGGGAGCAGCGGCCTCCTGCTCACCTCGGAGCTGCTGGTGACGATGCAGGCGCTCTCGAACACCGCCGCCACGCTCGCCAACGTCACGCTCGCCCTCTCGGGTCAGCTGATGCTCACCGCGCCGCTGCTCACGCTCAGCGCGCTCAACAGCTCGCTGGCCGCGATGCTCAAGCTCTCGAGCGACATCGGCACCATGGCCGACCGCATCGGCGAGATGGCCGATCGCATCCTCCTGATGGCGGACAACATCGGCACCATGGCCGATCGCATCCTCGCGACGCAGGTCATCCAGAGCACCAACCTCGAGCTCGCCGCCGACGTGCTGCTCCAGACGCAGCGCAACACGCTCGCGCTCTTCAGCCGCTGACGCGACGAGAACGCGCGATGCATGGCTCCCCTGCGGAGGTGGGCCATGAGACGTCCGCTCCTCGCCGCCCTCATCGCGTCGTTGTGCTTCCTTCCTTCGTCCCGGCCGCAGCGCGGCGCCGACGAGCGCCCGAGGGCCACGCCGCCAGGCTTCTTCGTCGGCAACGAGGGGCAGGAGTCACCGGACGTCGCCTTCGTCGCCGCCGCGCGCGAAGCGACGCTCTTCATCACCCGCACTGGAACGCTCGTGCATTCGCTGCGCGCCGGGGAGCGCGGCTGGTCGCTCGTCGAACGGCTCCCGGCGTCGGCGCCACAGGGCGTTCAGCCGGGTCGCGCCACCGTCTCGTACTTCCGGGGTGATGACCCGGCGGCGTGGCGCTCCGGCCTGGCGACCTGGCAGTCGATCTCGCTCGGCGAGCTGTGGCCCGGGGTGCGCGTGGAGCTCCCCGCGACTGCCGCGGGCGTCGAGAAGCACTTCATGCTCGCGCGCGCCGACGCCGTGACGCGCATCGAGGTGCCGCTCGACGGCGCGCAGGCCCTCACCGTCGACGCGCACGGCGCGCTGGTGATGGG
>JBMORD010000207.1:0-1601 GCA_049322495.1 Myxococcota bacterium
CGCAGCGAGCGGCGCTCGCCGACGCCGAGCCAGCGCACCGTGAGCCCCATCACCCCGAGCGTGAAGAAGGCGCCGAAGGTGCCGAGGAAGCCGTGCACCGCGAGCGCCGCGTACAGCGGGTCGTCGACGTGCAGCACCTTGAGCACCACGCGCGAGAGCGCCGACGCGTACGAGAGCGCCACGAAGACCACCGCCGCGCGGAGGAAGGGCACGTCGGCTCCGCGCGCGCGACCGAGCGCACGCCACGTGAGCGCCATCGCCAGCCCGAAAGGCACCACCGACGCCGCGGAGAGCACGATGGCCGGCCGCGCGTAGCCCCACGCCCAGAAGATGCCGAAGGTGAGCAGCCCCACCGCCGTCACCCCGCCCAGCGCGAGCGCCGCGAGCCGGCCCTTCACCTCCAGCCGCTCGAAGAAGAGCGCGAAGAGGCCCAGCCCCGCCCAACCCCAGTACAGCGTGTGCGAGTGCGCGTGCGTCGCGTTCGCGTAGCGGAGCTCGCCCAGCGGCAGCACCTGCGCCACGCGGAGGATCGCCCCAAGACAGACGCCGAGCAGGAGCAGCGCCGTGGCTCCCCGCAAGGCGATGGTCGTCTGGCTCGAACGCACGCGCGCGCTGGATGCAGCAATGCAGCCAACGCCAAGTGCGCGGCACGGCTTCAGATGTTCTCGCGGCGTGTTTCAGTGTGAAACGCGAGTGGGTTCCCGTGACGTGGGCTGCTGTTGCCTTCAGGGGCGAAGGAGCGCGGGTCGTCGGGCGTCGTGCCCGCATCGCAACAGCTCCTCGAGTTGCGGCGTCCAGCGACCCGGGTGACGTTGCTTCGGTTCAGTTGACGGAAACCCGCGCCCCAACACCGGGAAGCGTCAGGTGAACCGAATTGCGTCCCTGTCGCGCGAGGTGGAGGGGCTGCTCGCGATGAGCAGGGCGTCTGACACCCGCCGCCACTTCGCCTCTCGAGGCGTTTGCCGCTCCGCCGCGACGAGCCGCACGCGACTCACCGCTCCGCCGCGAAGAGCCCGCACCCGACGAAGCCGAACGCGTTGAGCGCGCCGTGCGTCGGCACCATGTCGGGCACCGTCAGCGCGGGCACGGCGGGCCAGTACTGGTTCGCCGCCCACGCCACCGCGAGCACCATCGCCGCGAGCGGGCTGAGCGAGGACAGCATCCACGCCACGCGGCGGCGCCCTCCCCTCGCGTCCGGCAGCTGGAGCGCCGCCACCAGCCACACCCCGAGCGTCATCAACGTCGCGCCGCCGACCTGACCGAGCGCGCTGCGGAACACGAAACCCGCCGCGACCACCGGCGGCGCCACGAGCACCAGGCCCTGCGCGAGCGAGGTCCACCGCGAGGGGCGCAGCAGGTGGAGCCGCCGCGCGAGCGTGAGCGTCCCCGCGCCCGCGTAGGTGAAGTGGAGCGCCGTCAGCTTCACGATGGGCTCAGGGATGTCGAAGAGCGTCACCTCCAGCCGCGAAGCGATGAGCGCGAGCGCCGCCGTGAGCGAGAAGCCCGCCGCCGCGAGCCGCCAGAAGTGCGCTCGCTCGCGGACCGCGACCCACAGCGTCGAGGCCAGCCATGGCACGAGCAGCAGCGCCGCGAAGCCGCCC
>JBMORD010000208.1:0-12336 GCA_049322495.1 Myxococcota bacterium
GCGCGCAGGGGGCGCAGGGGCCCGCTGGTCCGCAGGGGCCGACCGGCGCCACGGGCGCTCAGGGGCCACAGGGCCCGGCAGGCGCGACGGGTCCGCAGGGCGCGCAGGGGCCGCAGGGGCCCGCTGGTCCGACCGGACCGATGGGTCCGCAGGGCGCGCCCGGCGTCTCGGTGTCGGCCGTCACGTTGCCGATGATGAGCCCGGCGTGCGCGACCGGCGGCGTGCAGCTCCAGTTCGCCGACGGCGGCACGCTCGCGGTGTGCAACGGCGCGACGGGGCCTGCCGGGCCGACCGGTGCGGCTGGACCGACGGGGGCGACAGGCGCGACCGGCGCGACGGGGGCCACGGGCGCGGCCGGGCCGGCGGGGCCTGCCGGGGCGATGGGGCCTTCGGGGCCCGCAGGTCCTCCCGGGCCGGCGCTGTACCTCGACGGTGGGGTGGTGACGGCGCCGGCGCCGCAGCTCGTCGGCTACACCACGGCGACCTACAGCGCGAACCTCGGGGGCATCCTCGGGGCGAACGCGAAGTGCCGACAGCAGTTCGCCGGCTCGACCTTCTGCAGCATCTCCGACTTCCGGCAGGCGGAGCTCGACTCCTCCTCCGCGCCGCCCGCGGGCGGGGCGTGGATCGACGAGTCGCGCGACGCGAGCGGGCAGCGCTCGTCCTCGTCCTGCAGCACGTGGACCTCGACCTCCACCTACTCGGTCGGCCTGACGGTGACGGCGACCGGCACGGGCAACGAGTACTGCAACGTGCTCCGGCCGCTCGCGTGCTGCGCGGTGCCGACGCGCGGCACGCTGCGGGGCGTCACGACCGCGACCTTCACCGCGAACCTCGGCGGTCTCCTCGGCGCCAACTCGAAGTGCCGCGCCGAGTTCCCCGGCTCGTTCTTCTGCTCCGTGTCGGATCTCCGCGCCGCGGAGCTCTCGGGCTTCCCCGTCGCCAGCGCCTGGGTCGACGACGCGCGCGACGCGCAGGGCCGCCGCTCGTCGTCGCAGTGCAGCACGTGGACCTCGGCGAGCACCTACTCCGTCGGCCTCACCTTCACGCCCACCGGGACGGGCAACGAGTACTGCAACGCGCTCCGCCCGATCGCGTGCTGTCAGTGAGCGTCACTCGCTGCCCATCTGGGTCTCGCCGCCAGCGCGCTTGAGGCCGAGCGACTTCATCTTCTTGTAGAAGTGCCCGCGCTCGAGGTCGAGCAGCCGCGCCGCCTCGGTCGCGTTGTCGCGCGAGAAGGCGAGGGCGCCGAGGATGATCTCCCGCTCGGCTTCCTCGACCTGGTCGCGGAAGGTCCTGTCGGCCCGGTAGCGGCTCGTCGGCAGCGCGGGCGCGGCCGGCGGAGGCGTGGGCATCGTCACCACCGCGGCGGCGGGGTTCGACGGCGCCTCGACGTGCGCCGAGGGCGACGTGCTCGCCCGGCGCCGCGGGAGCAGCGCCTCGGCCTCCGCGCCCGTCACCAGCGGCCCCTCGCAGAGGATCGCCAGGCGCTCGACGAGGTTGCGCAGCTCGCGCACGTTGCCCGGGTACTCGTACTCCGCCATGCGGGCCATCGCCTCGGGCAAGAGGCGCAGCGTCTTGCGGCCGTTCTTGCGGCACGCCTCCTCCATGAAGGCCTCGATGAGCGCCGGCAGGTCTTCCTTGCGCTCGCGCAGCGGCGGGGCGTGGAGCTGCACCACGTTGAGCCGGAAGTAGAGATCCTCGCGGAAGTGGCCCTTGTGGATCTCCGCCTCGAGATCCTTGTTGGTCGCGGCGATGACGCGCACGTCGACCTTCAGCGTCTCGCTGCCGCCGACGCGCTCGAACTCGCCCTCCTGCAGCACGCGGAGCAGCTTGGCCTGCATCTGCGCCGGCATGTCGCCCACCTCGTCGAGGAAGAGCGTGCCGCCATCGGCGAGCTCGAACTTCCCCCGGCGCGCCGTCACCGCGCCGGTGAACGAGCCCTTCTCGTGGCCGAAGAGCTCCGACTCGATGAGCTCGTGCGGCACCGCGGCGCAGTTGAGCTTCACGAACGGCCCGTTCTTCCGCTTGCTGTGCTGGTGGATGGCGCGGGCGATGAGCTCCTTGCCGCTGCCGTTCTCGCCGGTGATCAGCACCCGGCCCTCCGACGGCGCCGCCCGCTGGATGAGGGCGTAGATGCGCTGCATCGCCGCGCCCTGGCCCACCATGTCGAAGCGGCCCACCTCGGCGCGGAGCGTCTGGAGCTCCTCGACGATCTTCTGGTGCTCGAGCGCGTTCTTGAGCGCCAGCAGCATGCGATCGCGCGAGATCGGCTTCTCGAGGAAGTCGCGCGCCCCGAGCTGCGTCGCCTTGACCGCGGTGTCGATGGTGCCGTGGCCGCTCATCATGATGACCGGCAGCTCCGGCTTGAGGCCGCGCATCTTCCCCAGCGCGGTGAGGCCGTCCATGTCGGGCATCTTCACGTCCATCAGCACCGCGTCGACCGGCCGCGCCCCGAGCACGTCGAGCGCCACCTTCGCGTCCGACGCCAGCTCGACCTGATAGCCCTCGAGCTGCAGCGCCTGGCTCAGCGTCAGCAGAATGTTCCGTTCATCATCGACGACCAGGATCGTGGCGGGCATGCGGCTCCTTCAGCGGGGTGTGGCCATTCTGCCGCGCCTTCGACGCGGCGAGGGCATGCATTGGAAGCCGTGTGCCATCGGCCACAGCGCCGTTTTTCCCCGTTGAATCAGTGGTCTTGGTGCTTGTCGGTGCGGAATGAGACAGGTAAAGGCCCGGTTCGACGCACAACGCCAAGACTGGCATGGAGGCCGACCACATGCGTTCCACCCACATCTCGACTGGACTGCTCGCCACCGCGGCGCTGCTGCTGACGGCGTGCCCGCCGACCTACCCGAAGTGCGAGAGCGACGAGCACTGCAAGGAGAAGGGCGAGGTCTGCGTTCAGGGCCAGTGCCAGGAGTGCGCGACCAACGCCAACTGCAAGGAAGGCTTCGTGTGCGACGCCAACAAGTGCGTGCCCAAGCCGGAGTGCACTGGCGACGCGGCCTGCGGCGAGGGCAAGAAGTGCAGCTCGGGCAAGTGCGTGGTGGCCCAGAAGGCCGAGTGCGCGGCCGATGACGACTGCCCCTCGGGCCAGGGCTGCACGAAGGGCAAGTGCGTGACGGTGCAGGCGCCGGTCACCAACGCGTGCACCTTCGAGCCGGTGCGCTTCGACTTCAACGAGTACAACCTCACCTCGGGCGTGCAGTCGACGCTCGGCCAGTACGCGGACTGCATCAAGAAGGGCAGCCTGCGCTTCACCCTCGAGGGCCACGCCGACGAGCGCGGCACCGAGGAGTACAACATGGTGCTCTCGCAGAAGCGCGCCGCCTCGGTGCGCAAGTACCTCGTCGATCTCGGCGTCTCGGGCGGCTCGCTCGACACCGTCGGCTACGGCGAGAACAAGCCCGCGATGAGCGGCAGCAACGAAGAGGCCTGGGCGGCCAACCGCCGCGTCGAGTTCCGCAAGCGCTGAGCCTCGCGCTGTCTCAGCACCCGGGCCGGCCCGTCACCCCGACGCGCCGGCCCGACGTGTTTCTGGAGGGCTGGTGAAGAGGTAGCCGAGGCCCACGAAGCACGAGAAGGCGAGCGAGTAGAGCAGGGCGCGCGGCTCGAGCAGCGAGTCGGCCATCGTCGTCGCCACCTGACCGGGCTCGGTCACCACGTCCCAGCTGTTGAGGCGCTCGAAGCGCCCGAGGAAGACGCCGAGCCCGCTCAGCAGCACGCTCAGCGTCACCAGCCCCGCCGCCTTCGCCGCGCCGACGCGCACCTCGAGCGCGGCGTGCACCCGCCGCAGCGAGTCCCACCCGGCCACGCAGCCCGCCCAGGCGAACGCCGAGAGGAACAGCACGTCGAACCACAGCGGCACCGGCGCGCGCGCCTTGAGGTGCACCAGATCGGTCAGCAGGTAGGGCGCGTTCGGGAAGAAGGCGAGCCACGCCGCCAGCAGCGGCCAGAAGGCCAGCCGCGCCCGCACCGTCGCGAGCGTCACCGCGAGCACCCAGGGGATCCACGCCAGCAGCAGGTTCCACCACAGGAAGACGAACCGCGGGCCGGCCTGCTGCGCTCGAACCAGCCACAACACCGAGGCCAGCGCCGAGAAGGCGAAGACGGCGAACGTTCGCGAGTCGAAGCGCGTCTCCCGGGAGCCACGGTTGGTGGGCATTCGTCAGCCCACTGCACCCGCTTTGCCAGCGTTCGCGCAAAAACCCTCGATCGCCGACGCGAGAGGTTTCGCGGGGGTTGCCTCCGCGCACGCACCTCTGTCGTTCCACTCAGGTCGCGGCGCAAACGGTGCGCAGGCTCCCTGTGCACCCGCGGGGAAAGACGTGGCGTTGAGCTTGCACAAGGCGCCGGAGGCATTTTCCGGAGAGGGAAGCGCCGGAGGGATGCAGCCAGCGGGCGCTTTTCCACGAACAGCGCCAGGGACCGGAGTCACGGGGGGCAGGAGCCCCCGAGGATCGATATGGCCACAGACATCGTAATCGGCATGGCGGGCTCAGGCGGTGACGGCATCGTCAGCGCTGGCGACTCGCTCGTCTCCGCGGCAGCGCGCGAAGGCTTCCACGCGGTGATGACGAAGAGCTTCGGCCCGCAGATCCGCGGCGGCGAGTCGTCGTGCCGCGTGCGGCTCTCGGCGGAGCGGCTCCACAACCCGGGCGGCGCGCTCGACATCGCGGTGGCGCTCAACTGGGACGACTTCCTCAAGTTCGGCGGCGAGCTCAAGGTCGATGGCCACACCATCGTGGTCTACGACACGAAGACGGGCGTCGCGCCCGACAAGCTCCCGCTGGTGGGCGTCGAGCCGGCGGAGGTGCACGCGGTGCCCTTCACCGATCTCACCAAGTCGGCGGCGGGCACTGAGAAGGCCAAGACCAGCGTGGTGCTGGGCCTCATCTCCGGGTGGATGGACACCGCCCGCGACTCGCTGCTGGCCGGGCTCAAGAAGAAGTTCGGGAAGAAGGGCGAGGAGCTGCTCATCGCCAACGAGAAGGCCTTCGAGGCCGGCTTCCAGTACGCCAAGGAGCACCCGCTCAAGAAGAAGCTGACCCTCACGCCGCCCACCCAGAAGTCGGGCCGCAAGATGCTCACCGACGGCAACGACATGACCGCCGCGGCGGCGCTCTTCGCCGGCTGCGAGTTCTTCGGCGGCTACCCGATCACCCCGTCGAGCGAGATCATGCAGTACCTCGGGCGGGAGATCTGGAAGTACGGCGGCGCGATGCTGCAGGCCGAAGACGAGATCGCGGGCGTCGCGACCTCGGTCGGCGCGTCGTTCGCCGGGCGCAAGGCGATGACCGCCACGTCCGGCCCCGGCATGGACCTCAAGACCGAGGTGCTCGGCCTCGCGTCGATCGCCGAGCTCCCGCTGGTGGTGGTCAACGTGCAGCGCGGCGGGCCGTCGACGGGCATCCCCACCAAGCCCGAGCAGTCCGATCTCCTCCAGGCCTGCTTCTCGGGCCACGGCGACGTGCTGCGCCCGGTGCTGGCGCCGACCTCGGTCGCCGACTGCTTCGAGACCACCGTCGAGGCCTTCAACATCGCCGAGCGGTACCAGACGCCGGTGATCATCCTGTCCGACCAGGAGATCGCCCAGCGCAAGGAGACGGTCGACGCGATCGACACCTCGAAGTTCAAGATCGAGACGCGCCGCCGCCCGACCGAGGCTGAGCTGCAGAAGTATGTGCGCTTCGCGACGAGCGAAGACGGCGTGAGCCCGATCAGCCACCCGGGCATGCCCGGCGGCGCGTACCTGGCGTCGGGCATCGAGCACAACGAGTCGGGCGCGCCGTCGGCGTCGGGCGCGGTGCACACGCGGATGAACGAGAAGCGGTTCAAGAAGTTCGACCCGCTGCGCCAGCGGCAGGATCTGGTGCGCACCTTCGGCGACCCGAAGGCGCCGCTGGGCCTCGTCGCCTGGGGCTCGCTCGCGGGCGTGTGCCGCGAGGCGATGGAGCAGGCCAACGCGCGCGGGCTCAAGGTGAAGCTCCTGGTGCCGGTGCTGCTGTACCCGTTCGTCGAGGGCCCCTACCTCGACTTCTTCGCCACGCTCGAGAACGGCCTCGTCGTCGAGCAGTCGCACCAGGGCCAGCTCTACCGCCTGATGCGCATGTTCCTCGACGTGCCGAAGGGCCTGGGCTCGTTCTGCAAGAGCGGCGCGAACCCGATTCAGCCCGCGGAGATCGTCACCAGGCTCGAGGCCCTCGGCAGCAGGAAAGGCTGATTTCATGAACGCGCCCAACACCCTCTCTCCCAACGTCTTCAAGAGCGATCTCAAGCCCATCTGGTGCCCGGGCTGCGGCGACTACGGCGTCGTGCAGGCGCTCTACCGCGCGTTGTCGGCGATCGGCCGGCCGCCGCACGAGATCGCGTTCATCTCGGGCATCGGATGCAGCTCGCGCATTCCCGGCTACACCACGGCCTACGGCTTCAACACCGTGCACGGCCGCGCGCTGCCGCTGGCGCAGGGCGTGAAGCTGGCCAACCCCGAGCTGCTGGTGCTCGCGGCGGGCGGTGACGGCGACGGCTTCTCCATCGGCGGCGGGCACCTCCCGCACGCCATCCGCCGCAACATCGACTTCACCTACGTGGTGATGGACAACCAGGTGTACGGCCTCACCAAGGGCCAGCTCTCGCCGACCTCGCCGCGCGGGCTGCAGACGGTCACCTCGCAGTACGGGTCGATCGAGGCGCCGGTGAACCCGCTGCTCACCGTGCTGTCGGCGGGCGCGGGCTTCGTGGGGCAGGGCACGCCGGCCGACATGCCGGGGCTCGCGGCGCTGATCGAAGAGGCGATCCGCTACCCGGGCTTCGCGTTCGTCAACGTGCAGTCGCCGTGCGTGACGTACGGCGAAGACGATCAGCAGCTCCGCGCGCACAAGACGAAGATGAAGGCGCTCGACAAGCTGGGCCACGACAGCACCAACTTCCTCAAGGCGCTCGAGCTGGCGACGCACTACGGCACCGAGCTCTACACGGGCGTCTTCTACAAGAACCCCAACCCGCCCCTGAGCTACGACCGGCTCATCAAGGAGCGCCAGGACAGCCTCAAGAAGCAGGCCGTGCCGCGCGAGCGCCTCCTGGACGCGTTCATCCACGACTGAGGACCCGACGATGCCAACCAAGGGGATCGACTTCTCGAAGCTGAGCCTGATGGACGCGCTGGACCTCGCGGTGCTGATCGAAGAGGAGGCGCGCGATCGCTACCTCGAGTTCGCCGAGCAGATGGAGGCGTTCCACACGCCCGCGGCCGGCGCCTTCTTCCGCAAGATGGTGAAGGTCGAGGAGATGCACCGCGCGGAGCTCGCGACCCGCCGCAAGTCGCTGTTCGGCGAGGCGCCCTCGCGCGTGAGCGGCACGATGATCTTCGACGTCGAGGCGCCGGAGTACGACCAGGTGCGCGCGTCGATGACGCCCTTCCAGGCGCTGCAGGCGGCGCTGGTGAGCGAGACCAAGGCGCACGACTTCTTCGCGCAGGCGATCCCCACGGTGAAGGATCCCGAGGTGAAGAAGCTCTTCGAGGAGCTCCGCGACGAAGAGACGGAGCACCAGGGCTGGGTCAAGCGCGAGATGGCGCTCAAGCCCGACGTGCCCGACGTGCCGGGCGACGTCGAAGACGAGCCGAACGCCGAAGACTGAAGAAGGGAGTCGCGCCATGCAGAGCTGGGCCCCGGTCGTCGTCTTCCTCGCCATCGCCTCGTCGGTGGGCGTGCTCATGCTCGTGGCGGCGCGCCTGCTGCGCGTGCGCGCGAAGAAGGCGCTGCCCACGCGTGACATGACCTACGAGTGCGGCGAGGAGCCCGCGACCCAGTCGTGGATCCGCTTCCACCCGCGCTTCTACGTGCTGGCGCTGGTCTTCATCCTCTTCGACGTCGAGACGGTGTTCCTCGTGCCGTGGGCGCTCAACACGCGCTCGCTGGGGCTGACGGCGGTCATCGAGATGATCGTCTTCGTCTTCATCCTGCTCCTCGGCTGGGTCTACGCGCTGCGGAAGGGGGCCATCAAATGGCAGTGAAGCTCGACGAGAGCGGCCGCGCGTTCGAGCACCCGCTCTACCACTCGCTGCTCAGCGTGCCCGGGCTCGACGTGGTGGTGGGCAAGCTCGATCAGCTGCTGACCTGGGGCGCGACGAACTCGATCTGGCTGTTCCCGATGGCCACGAGCTGCTGCGGCATCGAGTACATGTCGGCCTCCGCGGGCCTGGTCGACCTCGATCGCATGGGCACCATCCTCCGGGCGACGCCGCGCCAGTGCGACGTGATGCTCATCGCCGGCACCATCACCGTGAAGATGGCCCCGCGCGTGAAGCGCCTGTGGGATCAGATGCCCGAGCCGAAGTGGGCGATCGCCATGGGCTCGTGCGCGATCTCCGGCGACTTCTACCGCGACGTGTACAGCGTCATCCCGGGCATCGACACCGCGATCCCCGTCGACGTGTACGTGCCCGGCTGCCCGCCGAACCCGGAAGCGCTGATGGAAGGGCTGCTCCGGCTGCAGACGAAGATCCGCCTGCAGCGCGAGGGCAAGCCGGTGCCTCGCGACGAGCGCCCCGAGGCGATGGACAAGACGTTCCACCCGAAGATCGGCCAGTACTCGCGCCGCCTCGAGAAGGACCCGAACGATCCGATCTCCATCGCGCAGCTGCAGTCGGCGGTGCACCTCAAGGTGCGCGGCTTCCCGATGCCCGAGGGCGTCACGCTCGCGCCCGACGCGTCGTTCGTGATGAAGCCGATGCTCGAGAAGCCCGCGGCGGAAGCAAAGCCGACCCACGCCGCTGCTCCCGTGGCGCCCGCGGCGCCCGCCGCCGCGCCGAAGCCCGAGCCGAAGCCCGCTGACGCCACGACCGAAGCGAAGAAGGAGTCGCCGTCATGAGTGAGCCCACCGCTCCCGCAGCGCCTGCCGCGGCGCCCGCGTCGGCACCGGCTGCACCGCCGACGCCCGCGGCGCCGGTGCTCGAAGGCGCAGCCGCGGTGCTGCCCGGCAAGCCCGAGGCGGAGATGCGCGAGGCGCTGGCGAAGAAGCACCCGCACGCCGCCGAGCGCGCCGCGCAGATGGCGAAGCTCCGCGCGGAGCACGAGGCGAAGTGGGCCGCGCTGCTCAAAGAGCGCTTCGGCGTCGAGCCCGACCTCACCAACGGCGGCCCGCTGATCCCCCGCGCGCGGCACGTCGAGCTCGCGCAGGCGGCGAAAGACGTCGGCTACACCTTCTACGTCACCGTCGTCGCGTCGCACTGGCCGGCGGCGAAGACCAAGACCGGCGACGACCCGGAGCACTTCGAAGTGGCCACCGTGCTGCGCAGTCCGGGCGCGGGCTCGCACCACGCGAGCTGGCGGGTGCGGCTCGAGGTGGGCGAGGAGCTCGAGACGCTGGTGCCGCTCTTCGCCGGCGCCGACTGGCAGGAGCGTGAGCAGTTCGATCTCGTCGGCGTGCGCTTCGCGGGCCACCCGGATCTGCGGCGGCTGATGCTGCCCGACGAGTGGGAAGGGCACCCGCTCCGGAAGGACTACGCGATCGACACGAGGTGCGTGCCATGGAGGTGACTCCTGCAGCGAGGGAGCCGGTGGTGCCCACGAAGGCGCCCATCGCCGACCCGTATCTCGATCTGAACACCTACGAGGCCGACGCCGACCTCATGACGCTGTCGCTCGGGCCGCAGCACCCGTCGACGCACGGCGTGTTCCGCGTGGTGCTGTTCCTCGACGGTGAGGTGATCATCAAGGCGGTGCCGCACGCGGGCTACCTGCACCGCGGCGTCGAGAAGCTCTGCGAGAAGCTCTCGTACAGCAACGTCACGCCGATCCTCGACAAGAACGACTACGTCTCGCCGATGATCAACGAGCAGGCGGCGAACCTCGCCTTCGAGAAGCTGATGGGCATCGAGGTGCCGCTGCGCGCGCGGTACCTGCGCACCATTCTCGCGGAGCTGCAGCGCATCGCCTCGCACCTGCTCGCGGTGGGCACCTTCGCCATCGATCTCGGCGGCGCGATGGGCGGCGGCACCACGGCCTTCATGCTCACCTTCCGTGAGCGCGAGCTGATCCTCAACTGCTTCGAAGATCTGACGGGCTGCCGCTTCCACTACAACACGCACTGCGTCGGCGGGAACCGCCACGACGTGCCGCCCGGCTGGCCGCGGCTGGTGAAGGACACCCTCGACCTCATCGAGACGCGCGTCGCCGAGTACCTGGCGATGTTCAACCACCCGCTCTTCATGGACCGCACGAAGGGCGTGGGCGTCATCGACGGCGAGCTGGCGCTCGAGCTGGGGCTCAGCGGGCCGAACCTCCGCGCGTCGGGCGTCGATCACGACCTGCGGCGAGACGCGCCGTATCACGCGTACGAGCTGCTCGATCTCCACGTGCCGGTGAAGAGCACCGGCGACTGCTGGGCGCGCGCGGTGATCCGCCTCGAGGAGATCACCGAGAGCATCCGCATCGTGCGGACGCTGATCGACGACATCCCCGCCGGGCCGATCTGCTCGACCAAGCCGCTGGCGATGGTGACGCAGTTCAAGGCGGTCACTGGCCAGGTGTACGTGGGCGTCGACACGCCGCGTGGCGAGCTCGGCACGTACGTCATCGCCGACGCGAAGAAGGGCACCAGCCCGTACCGCATGAAGATCCGCCCGCCGAGCCTCCACAGCGCGTCGGTGCTGCCGTACCTGCTGCCGGGCCACTCGCTCAGCGACGCGATCGCGATCCTCGGCTCGCTCGACCCGGTGATGGGGGAGGTGGACCGATGAACGCCGTCTGGGAGAACCCCTGGCTCCACGGGCTGGTCTTCGGCGCGCTGGTGCTGTCGCTGCTGATGGCGGCCGTGGCGTGGATCACCTGGTTCGAGCGGAAGTTCGCCGGCCGCCTGCAGAACCGCATGGGGCCGACGATGGTCGGGCCGTTCGGCCTGCTGCAGCCGATCGCCGACGCGGTGAAGGCGCTGCAGAAGGAGTCGATTCTTCCGAAGAACGCCGACGCCTTCCTCTTCAAGCTGGCGCCGCCGCTCTTCATCGCGCTCGCGCTCGGCACCGCGGCCGTCATTCCCTTCGCGCCGGGCGTGCTCGCGTCGGATCTCGAGATCGGCGTGCTCTATGCGCTTGGCCTCTCGGGCCTCATGTCGTTCCCGGTGTGGATCGCCGGGTGGGCGTCGAACAACAAGTACGCGATGATGGGCGGGATGCGCATGGTCGCGCAGGGGATCTCGTACGAGATCCCCATGGTGCTCTCGGGCCTGGTGCCCGTGGTGCTCGCCGGCTCGCTCAGCCTCGCAGACATCGTCGAGTACCAGCACGCGCACGGGTGGTTCATCGCGTGGCCGCCGGGCCCGGGCATCTTCGCCTTCCTCATCTTCTTCATGACCGCGCTCGCCGAAGGGAACCGCATCCCCTTCGACATCCCCGAGGCCGAGTCGGAGCTCGTGGCCGGCCCGACCACCGAATACAACGCGATCAACTGGTCGATCTTCGCCGCCGGCGAGTACGCGCACTCGGTGGTGGTGAGCGCGCTGTCGTCGACGCTGTTCCTCGGCGGCTGGTCGGGGCCGGCGTTCCTGCCGCCGCTCGCGTGGATGCTGCTCAAGACCGCGGTGATGTTCACCATCATCACCTGGGTGCGGTGGTCGCTGACGCGCCTGCGCTCGGACCAGCTCATGGCGCTGTGCTGGAAGTACCTCGTTCCCTTCTCCCTGATGCTGCTGCTGGTGGCCGGCATCTGGACGCACCTCGGAGGCTGACGTGAGCGGCTACCTGACGGCCACCTTCGAGTCTCTGTGGGCGACGCTGCGCCAGGCCGTGCGCAAGCCGTCGACCTTCGCGTACCCCGACGTGAAGCGGCCGCGCGCCCCGCGCCTGCGCGCCAGCTTCGCGCTCACGAAGGACGCGCAGGGCGACGAGAACTGCATCGGCTGCAAGAAGTGCGAGAAGGTCTGCCCCTCGGAGGTCATCACCGTCGTCGGCGGGAAGAAGAACTCGCCGGTGACCGGCAAGCCGCGCGGCTATGCCACCGACTTCACCCTCAATCTCCAGGCCTGCATCGTCTGCGAGCTCTGCGTGCAGGTCTGCCCGACCGACGCGATCGTGATGGTCAAGGAACAGGAGCTGCCGGGCTACTCGCGCGAGGACCTGACGCTCACCATGGACAAGCTGTACCGGAACGGGGAGACGAAGGAGCGCCTCGCGTGGTCGAACGCGACGATCCTCGGCGAGCACCAGAAGTCGCCTGAGCCTCCGAAGCCGCCGGCCGCTGCGAAGCCTGCTGCTTCGACGGCTCCCGCTGCGGCTGCTCCGACGGCGGCTCCCGCTGCGGCTGCTCCGACAGCTGCGGCCGTGCCGGCGGCTGCCGC
>JBMORD010000209.1:0-12321 GCA_049322495.1 Myxococcota bacterium
CCCGCGCGCGCGACGACACCGAGGGCAAAGTCGACGGGTGGAAGCGGCTCGTGGGCTTCGAGCTCCCCGCGAAGGAGGGCGGCGTGGCGCGCCGCTTCGAGCTCGTCGATCTGCTCGAGGTGCCCGCGCGCGATGGTGGCACGCTCCGCTTCCCCTTCTGGACCATCGAGGGCGTCGCGCGGCTGCCCGACGGTCGCATCGCGGTGCTCGTCGACAACAACTGGCCCTTCGGCCGCGCGCGCAACCCCGACGCGGGCGTGCCCGACGAGACCGAGCTGCTGCTCCTGGAGCTCCGCTGATGGACGCGAACCTCGACACCGACCTGCAGCTCCACTCGGCGGACATGGAGTCGGTCGCGCGCCGCCTCGTCGAGCTGGCCTGCGCGCGCACCGGCACGCGTCACGGCGCCGTCTTTCTCTGGGACGCGAAGCAGAAGGGGCTCTCGGTCGACTTCCACATGGTCGACGGCGTCATCGTCGCGCTGCCGGGCACGGGCTCGGTGTTGCGCCCGCGCCACGACGGCCGGCCGAACGGCATCGCGCTCACCTGCTTCGAGAACGGCAACCCGTACCTCTGCAACGACACCTCGGTCGACCCGAACTACGCGCGCTACTTCCTCCACGTCGAGTCGGTGCTCGCGGTGCCCATTCCCTGGCAGGGCAAGCCGATGGGGGTGCTCACCGTGTCGAGCTCGAAGCGCGAGGCCTTCGACTACTCGCACGTGCTGGCGCTCGAGGAGGTCGCCGCGGCGTCGGCGAAGTACCTCCGGCGCGCGTCGCTCGCGCGGCACACGAAGGCCGACGGCCGCCCGTTCGTCATCAAGGGCCTCTCGCCCGCGTGGCTGGAGGTGGAGCGCAAGCTCGAGCAGGTCTCACCCACCGACGCGCCGGTGCTGGTGACGGGCGAGAGCGGCACCGGCAAGGACCTCGTGTCGCGCGCCATCCACTTCAACAGCAGGCGCGCGGCGAAGCCCTTCGTCACCGTCAACTGCGCGGCCATCCCCGAGACGATGCTCGAGAGCGTGCTCTTCGGGCACGTGAAGGGCGCGTTCACCGGCGCGACGTTCGACAAGGTGGGCGAGTTCCAGAAGGCCGACGGCGGCACGCTGTTCCTCGACGAGCTCGGCGAGCTGCCGCTGCTGCTGCAGGCGAAGGTGCTGCGCGCCATCGAGCAGGGCGAGGTGACGCCGCTGGGCAGCAACGCGCCGCCGGGCCGCGTCGACGTGCGCCTCGTGTGCGCCACCAACCGCGACCTCCCGGCGATGGTGAAGTCGGGCAGGTTCCGCGACGACCTCTTCTTCCGGGTGGGCGTCATCACCGTCGAGCTGCCGCCGCTGCGCACGTACAAGGACAACCTGCCCATCCTCTCGCAGGTGTTCCTCCAGCAGGCGGCGCAGCGCCATGGGCGGAAGGTCTCGAGCATCAGCGCGCCGGCGATGGCCGCGCTCCAGGCGTGGGACTTCCCGGGCAACGTGCGCGAGCTGAAGAACGCGCTCGAGCACGCGGTCATCATGGCGCGCGGTGACGCCGTGGAGCTGGCGGATCTCCCGAAGCCGATGCGCGCGGGCGCGCCGACGACCGCCGTCAACGTCGCGCCGGTGAAGCCGACGCGGACGCTCGCGGAGCTGCGCGAGCAGTGGGTGGCCCCGCTCGAGAAGCGCTACCTCACCGAGCTGCTCGAGGCGCATGGCGGTCGCGTGGAGGCCGCGGCGAAGGTGGCCGGCATCAACCGCGTGACGATGTACCGGCTGATGCAGAAGCACGGGCTCCAGGTGCAGCGCCGCGTCGGGGACAGATCGTCCGTCTGAGCGGATCATTTCTCCGACGGCGGACGCCAGCCCCTCGTCAGGTCGACGGATCATCGATCGCTCGCACGGCACGTTCGGCGCACGCGGGGCGCGTCATGCCCGGACCCATCTCTCCCCGAGTCGAGACCTCCTCCGTCGAGCACCCGCAGACCGAGGCCGCGCCGAGCGGCAGCGCGCCGCCGCCTCCACCCGGGAAGGACGGCGTCACGAAGTACGACCCGTCGGAGCTGACCGCGCTCCTCTCGACCGACGTCTCGCGCTTCGACTTCTTCATCACCGCCAAGGAAGCGAAGGCCGCGCTCGCGAAGCTCGAGCAGCTCGAGCCGGCCGAGTTCTACGCGGCGATGCAGGCGCTCTCGAAGGGCGGGCAGCTCGAGACGCTGCTGGACAAGCTGTCGTGGGCTGATCAGTGCCGCTTCCTCGCGCTCGCCGCGGACAAGGGCAGCATCGAGCGCACACCTGCCGAGCCGGGGAAGGGGCCGCTCGACCCTCCGGGCCAGCCGGCGCTGTTCCACATGAGCCGCGAGTTCCCCCGGTGCTTGAACGATCTGATCCACGAGCACTCGAAGGCGCAGTTCGCCGAGTACACGCGCGAGTACACCGCCTACAGCGCGCGCTACGAAGAGGCCGTCGGCAAGTGCACGTCGCTCCGCGACATCCAGAAGCTCGGGCCGCCAGCGCCGATCGACGTCGCGCGCGAGCACGTCGCCATCGGAGACCCGCTCGAGGACGCGTACGCGGTCGACTTCGGCAAGCAGCGAGCGCCCACGCCGACCCACGCGTACCTCGCCGTCGCGGACCGCATGTCGGAGCTCACCGGTGAGAAGCGCGATGGCGCGGCGTGGTTCGAGGTCAAGCTGGAGTTCGCCTACGGCCCCGCAGTCGCCGAGGTCGGCGGGCGGCTCGGTCCTCACGAGCAGAAGCTCGAGAAGAAGGCGGGGGTCGCCGTCGGTGGTGTGCTCGCGCCCGGCCTCGTGGGCGAAGCGCGCGAGATGAGCGACGGGTCGTCGACCGGCACCGTCGTGCTGGGGCCGGTCGAGGCGTCGACGACGATCAAAGACGGCAAGGCCGAGAAGGTCGCGGTCGGTGGCGGCGGGGCCAAGGTGACGCTCGAACGCGGAGGTGCGCAGCTCGACCTCGATCTCGCAAAGAGCGGTCCCGCGAAGGGCGGCGTGTGGGCGGCAGGCAACCGAAAGCAGGCGGAGGTTCGGGCGGGGCTCCATGGCTCGGTGAAGGTCGGAGACGCGGCGGCGAAGGCCCAGGTCGGCGCTGGCGCGCGCGTGCTCCGCGAAGAGACCGTGCGCCGCGCGCTCTCGAACTCCCACGACGTCTTCAAGGTGCCGCCGGAGCTCGAGGCAGGCACGAAGTGGTCGGCGCTCCCGCCCGCGCGTCGTGAGGCGCTCGAGAAGTTCGGTTGGACGCCCGACGACTGGGCGACCGCGCTCGCCGGAGGTGCGTCATGAAGAGGCGCCTCCTGGGAGTCGCGGCGCTGGTGATCGTCGCGTCGGCGCTGGCGTTCCTCGTCTTCGTCGCCAGGGTCAAGTCGTCGCGTCAGGCGGAGTTCGAGCTGCTGCTCACGCGCGTCGAGGAGGCGCAGCAGGTGCGGCTCGACGGGCCGCCCATCGCGTGCACCGCCGAGACGCTGCGCAGCAAGAATGCCGGCAAGGCCTTCTTCGGCGCCGTCGAAGTCGCGACGCTTCTCCGCGGCCCCGAAACGCGGCTGTGGCCGGACAACATCGCGGTGGCGTGGCTCCGCCCCTGGCGCGAGAAGGAGTCGCTGTTCGAGCTGGCGCGGACCATCCTCGAGGACCCGCCGTCGAGCTGGTCAGACCGCCTCGCGGATCCGACGGTGGCGGGTGTGGGGTCGCGACGAACGGATCTCCTCGCCATCGTCACGCCGCGCAACGACACGCAGCTCCACGTCGAGGTGCGGCGCTACGTCACCGGTGAGGTCGCCTGTCGCGGCGAGCTGGACGTGCCGTCGGGCCTCGCGCCACGGAAGATCCACGAGCGGGTGCAGGCGGCGCTGTCGGGGAAGTGAACATGTTCCTGCGTCGAACGGTGCTGGTCGTGTCTGTTCTGTGGCTGACGGCGTGCGGCCCTCGCCTCGCGATCCGGAGAGAGCAGCCGGCGCGCGTCGACCTGGGGCCCGACGTGCGCGTCCTGACGATGGTGACGTTGCTCCGGTTGAGTTGACGGAGACCCGCGCCCAGACACCGGAGAGCGTCAACTGAACCGAAGTGCGTCACCGTCGCGCGAGCCGAGGGGCTGCTCGCGATGAGCACGCCGACCGACACCGTCGCCACTTCGCCCCTCGAGGCGATCTCCGTGGCGTCGGGACGGCGCCTTCCGACACCGGAATGCGTCCAGTGAACCGAGCCGACGGCCCTCACTCCAGCGCCACGGTGACCGAGCTCGAGACCGGAGGCACCAGCGGCGCTCCATCAGGCTGCACGAGCTCCGCGGTGATGGTCACCGCCGCGCCGCTGCAGCTCGAGGGGAGCCGGAGCTCGGTGCCGTCGACCAGCTCCGTGCTGCAGCCCGTTCCACCCGAGAACGACACGCGCGCGTGCCCCTCGCGCGGAGGGCTGAAGCCGGTCCACGCGAGCCGCACGGTGCCGCCACGTCGGATGTTCGCCGGGTCGACGAAGGAGATCGACGGCGCGGGTCGCTCGAAGAACGAGAACGCCTCGAGGCGATCGAACTCGCGATCGGCCTGCGTGTCGTCGCGCCCGGCGTAGTCGGCGAAGCTCCCGGCGGTGCGCCGCGCCTCGACGGAGATCGCCGCCCGCGCGCCCTGCGCCACGCTGCCGCGCGCGAAGAGACGGTCCCTCAGCACGCCGGGCACGACCGGCAGGACCACCCGCGCGCCGGGAGTGGCCGTCACGTCCCACCGCGAGCCGAGCGCGTCGGTGAAGCGCACGCGCACCGCCGTCGCTCCGGCCACCGCCGGCACCGCCACGCTGCGCGCCGCGAAGTCGACGCGCACCCCGCTCGGCAGCGCGAGGAATTGCGTCGCGGCGAGCGCGACCGGCGGGCCGCCGACCTGCTCGAACGGCAGCCGCGGCGTGCGCCCGACGAGCACCGTGCCCGCGCGCCCCTCGAGCAGGTCGAAGCGCGACACGCGCTCGACGAACAGCAGGTACTCCAGCGCCTCGAGCCCGTGGTGTCCCGGCGCCATGCGGAACAGCACGGTGTCGTCTCCGCCCGGCAGCTTCACCCCGAGCCCCAGCGGCACCAGGCCGCGGCCCGGCACCCTCACCGCTCCGACCCCGGCGACGTAGCGCGTCGAGGGCTCCGCGAACGGCGGCAGCCGCGCCTCGAACTGAAACGCGAGCGGCGTCTGCGTGAAGGGCAGCGAGAGCGGCACGAGCCCCGCCTCGCCGCTGAGGTCGGGCGTACCGGCGTCGGTGCGCGGCGTCGGGGCGAGGGGGAACTCCACGTCGCGCACCACCGACGAGGTGAACGCATCAAAGCCACCGGAGCGCTCGAAGAGCGGGCGGGCGTCGAGCGGCTCCCAGTCGACGACGAGGTCGAACGGGTAGTCGTACAGCGGCAGGTCGCCCGCGAGGGCCCACGCGGTCCGCGTCGCGCACGCCCCCGCCAGCACCTTCGCTTCATCGGCGCAGGTGCCGCTCTGCCCGACGGCCGAGAGGTGCGACTTGAGCCCCGTGTCCGCGAGGGCGAGGAACTCCGCCGAGTCGATCGGCGCGCCGATGCGCTCGAACGCGCTGCCGATGCGCACGTCGGTCCGCGTGGTGCGCGCGGGGGGCGCGAGCGGGTCGAGGCTCGACAGCTCCCCTGTCGCCGAGAGGCCGACGCGGCCCAGCTTGAGGTTCGACGTCGCCGGCGGCTCGCGCAACGTGCCCGCGAAGCCCCCGAAACGGTCCAGCGGGTTGCGGTCGAGCGCGAGGGACAGGCTCCGCGCACCGTCGACGTTCGCCCAGGTGACGTAGGTGTAGTCGGCGTGGAACACCGAGACGCTGACGGCGCCCGCGTCGGCGGCGAAGGCCGGGTGCGCGAAGCCGCGCACGTCGGTCTGCACGGTGTCGTCGCCCTGCTGCGCGATGACGTCGCCGGCCGGAGTGGTGAGGAGCACCTGCGCGCCCGACAGCGGCCGCCCCGTGCGCGAGTCGAACACCGAGATGGCGAGCTCCGCGTCGGTCGCCGCGGGCACGACGAGCGCGCGCGCCTGGCACGAGACGTTGCCGAAGCGCGCCTCGACCGCGGGCTCCGGAGCAGCGCCCGGCGTGACGCCGGCGGTGAAGCGCTGCGAGTTGCCGACCCCGGTGCCGGTGAGGGTCGTGCCCACGGCGCTCCATGTCGCGCCTCCCGGCACCACGACCGGCGCGCCCGCACCATCCCACGCGAGCACCGAGAAGCGGACCTCCGCGCCCGGCTTCACCACCACCACCTCGGGCGAGATGGAGCATCGACTCACCACCTCGACACCCGGCGGTGTGACACAGCTGCCATTGCGACAGGCGAGCTGGGCTCCGCAGTCGGCGTCCACCGAGCACAGCGCTGTGACACACGTGCCCTGATCGCACGCGCAGCCGAGCGGGCCGGCGCAGGCCTCGAGCGCGAACTCCGCAGGCCGCGCGCCGCAGTCGGCCGAGCGACGGCACGCCGGGCGGCACTCCCCCTGCCTCGTGTCACAGAAGAAGAGGCCGTCGGGGCCGCAGTCGCGATCTTCGACGCAGCCGACGGGGCTCGACGCGTCCGGCGTCGGCGGAGCCGCAGGACACCCAGCCAGCAACGCGACCACCACCACCGATGCTCGAGCATGCATGGGTCGCCGCGTGAGCAAACGCCAGGCCAGCGCGGCGACCCGCGCCACGTCACATCGACTGCACGCAGCCCGCGGACACCTTGCCCACGAGCGGGAGCGCGCAGGCGGTGCCCGCCGACGTCGCCGCCTTCTCGTTGCCGCTGCTGCAGGCCTGCGCCGCGGACAGGCACGTCGCGTACTCGTCGAGCGCCTTCTGCTCGGCGGCGCTGCACGCGCTGGTGGAGCAGCTCGTCGACGAGCGCTTGAGCGTGATGCTCGAGCCGCCCTCCGCGTACGTGCACTCGGTCTTGCCTGCGAAGAACTTGTCCTGCGCGCTGGTGAGGCGGTCGCACACCGTGCCTCCGCAGCCCGCGAGCGAAGCGACGAACGTCACGGCGATGATCAGCTTCTTCATGATGGTCTCCGGTTGATCAGCGGTGGATCAGCTCTTCGCGTTGCGCGCGGCCTCGCCGGCGACGTTGGCGTCGGCCTCGATCTGCTGCGCCGCGGGGATGTCGACCTGCTTGAGCACGTCCCACTCCATCGACCAGTCGCGCGACATCGAGGTCTGGCCCTGCTGGCTCTTGTACGCGCGCGTCGCCTGCACCTGGCACGAGGTCGGCGTGGGCGAGGTGCCCTGGAAGAGGTAGCGGCTCGAGCCTCCGCTGCCGTTGGTCTCGAACTTCCACTCGGTCTCGAGGGTGAGGCCGGCGGCGGCGTCGGCGCTCTTCACCTGAAAGTCGCGCGCGAAGAGCATGGTGCGCGCGGCGGCCCAGATCTCATTGCACGGCTTCTGGTACGTGTGGCCCATCACCGCGTTCTGGATGAACTTGCTGCGAGCCGCGGCGGCGCGCATGCCGGCACAGCCGGACACCGAGAAGACGACGAGCGAGAGGGCGAGGAGCTTCTTCATGGGGAATCTCGAAAGGGTGAGCGCCGGCCTCAATGACCGGCGGTGCCCATCTGTCGGGCGACCCGCATTTCGTGGGTAGGTGTCGGTGTCTTTTTCGCGCCGACGCCCTTAGACCCATGATTCCGATGGAACTTCCGGCGCACCCCCTCGAGCGGCTCCTCGCGGCCCTGCTCTCGACCGACCGCGCGGCGCTCGTGCACGACGTCGGCCCCGCGGGCGCGGAGCTCACGCTGTCCGACCGCTCCCACCTCGTCGTCTTCTTCGCCTCGACGGCCGAGGAGCTGGAGGAGCGGCTCCAGCACGTGCTCGCGCACGTCAAGCCGGGGATGAGCCTGCGCTACCTCGCCGCGGAGACGGTGCCGGGCGCGCGGGAGGTCTTCGAGCGCCTCGTGCCCGCGCGGTGGAAGCAGGTGCGCTCGGCGCACGCGGCGCACCTCTGGAGCCAGGCCCACGGCGTCACCACCGTCGTCGGCCAGCGCGCCCCGCTGCTCAACGCCGCGCACGCGTGGCTCGAGGCGAACACCCCGCCGCCGCTGGCGTCGCTCCTCGTCGAGCGCGCGGAGCAGGTGGCGACGCATGACGACTTCTTCCAGGTGGTGATGCGGCGCCGCGCGTGGGCCACGCAGACCATCGCCGCCGCGTCGGTGCTCTTCTTCGCGCTCGAGTGGTGGTGGGGCGACGGCAACACGACGCTCGCCAGCGTGCGCATGGGGGCGGCGAGCGGCGCGTTGCTCGCGGAAGGGCAGGTGTGGCGGCTCCTCGCGCCGATGCTGCTGCACGGGTCGGTGTTCCACCTCGCGATGAACATGCTGGCGCTGTTCGGCTTCGGCACCTTCCTCGAGCGCTTCCTCGGGTGGAGGCGCTACCTCGCCCTCTACGTGCTCTCCGGGCTCGGCGGCAGCATCGCCTCGTCGCTGCGCGAGACCGACGTCATCTCGGTCGGCGCGTCGGGCGGCATCTGGGGCCTGATGCTCGCCGGCGCGATGCTGGTGACCGTGCCGCGCGGGAAGCTCCCGGCGCTCGTCGTCGCCCAGCAGCGCGGCCGCGCGTGGACGCCCGTCATCATCAACGCGCTCTATTCGTTCCGCCCCGGCATCGACTTCCTCGCGCACCTCGGGGGCGGGCTCGTCGGCGCGCTGCTCGTCGCCAGCGGGCTCATGCTGCTCGGCATTCCGCGCGCGGAAGACGTCGGCGCCGAGGACCGCCCGCCGGTGCGCGAGGGGGTGCTGGTGAAGGCGGTCAGCCTCTCGCTCGCCGCGAGCCTGGTGCTGGCGATGGTGGCGGCGCTCGTCACGGGGAGGCCGTGGGAGCTCCGCGACACGCCGTCGCTCACGCGCACCCCCATCGCGGCCCTCGGCGTCTCGCTCGAGCTGCCCGACCTCATGGGCGCGAAGAGGCAGGTCGACGCGAACGTCTGGGTCGCCGGGCAGCTCGGGTTGGATCCGCTCGCCGTCATCGTGTCTCTCGACCCCGCGCGGCTCGACGACGAGCAGGCCGCGGATCCACGAGGCACGCTGGAGCTGTCCGTCGACTCGCTCGCCACGCAGCCGCACGACGGCTTCCGCGTGGTGACGAAGAACCACGTGGTGAACACGCCCGCCGGGCGCCCGCTGCTCGTCTCGGAGAGCCGCGCCGAGGACGGTCGTCGCGAGCTGTCGGCGTGGTTCATCGAAGGGCACCGCGTGGGCCGGGTGGTGGTGGTGCTCCACCCGAGCGCGAGCGCGGGGTGGGCGGGCGTCGGCGAGCGCCTCGCGGAGTCCCTCGCGGTGGAGTGACTGATGCTCAAGCGGCTGCTCCTTCTGCTGCTCTCGGCGGTGCTCGTGGCGGTGGTGGTCGTCGCCGCGCGCTTCGGGCACGACCTGCGGCACGCGGAGGAGCGGCTGCGCGGGCGGAGCGCGGTGGTGGCGTCTCCCTTCGGTGAGCTCGAGTGGGCGGAGGGCGGCGCCGGCGCGCCGGTGCTGGTCATCCACGGCAGCGGTGGTGGGTGGGACCAGGGCGAGCTGCTCGCGCGCGCGGTGCTCGGTGACGGCCACCGGTGGATCGCCCCGTCACGCTTCGGCTACCTGCGCTCGACCTTCCAGGCGGGCGCGACCTTCGATGATCAGGCGCAGGCGTACGCGTTGCTGCTCGACCACCTCGGGCTCGCGCGCGTCGACGTCATCGCGCTCTCACACGGAGGTCCGTCGGCCCTGCTCTTCGCGGCGCTTCATCCGGAGCGTGTGTCGTCGCTCACGCTGATCTCCGCGGGCGTCGCGTCGTCGACGGATCCCGCGCAGGCGCAGGCGAACGAACAGGGCGATGCGCTGACCACCGTCTTCCAGCACGACTTCCTCTACTGGGCGCTGACCACCGCGTTCCGCGGCTCGTTCTTCGAGCTGATGGGCGCGCCCGGCCCGGTGCTTGAGCGCCTCACGCCGGAGCAGCGCCTGCTGGCGGATCAGGTGGTCGACTTCATGAACCCGGTGTCGCTGCGCGCCCGGGGCGTGGTCTTCGACAACGGCGCCGCGCTGCCCAACGAGCGGATCAGCGCCGTGCGCGCGCCGACGCTCGTGCTCCACGCGAAGGACGACACGCTGCAGCTCTTCCGCAACGCGGAGTTCGCCGGGGAGCACATCGCGGGCGCGCGGGTGGTGTCCTTCGAGCACGGCGGCCATCTGCTGCTCGCCGTCGAGCAGGAGCGGATCCGCGCGCTCGTCGATGAGCACCTGCGGAGCAGCGCGCGCTGACCCTCTCGACGCATGGCTCGTCACGCACCTCCGATACGCCGAGCCCTGCGCAGGTCTCACGCGGCCGCCCGATTTCGCGTCGCGCGCGAACAGGTGTAGACCGCCCCGATGCTCTGGAGACTCGCGCTCGCATTCGTGGTGCTCGTTGGCTGTGGTGAGACGAAGTCGAAGCTCTGCAAGACGAACGCAGACTGCGCCGCGGGTCAGACCTGCGACACCTTCACCGGCAACTGTACGCAGCCCATCTTCGGGAGTGGCGGCGGTGGCGGCTCAGTCGGCCCCGGCGGAGGCGGCGGCTCCGCGACGGGCGGTGGCTCTGCGACGGGCGGTGGCTCTGCGACGGGCGGTGGCTCTGCGACGGGCGGCGGTGGCTCTGCGACGGGCGGCGGTGGCTCCGCGACCGGCGGCGGCTCCGCGACCGGCGGCGGCGGAGGAGCGTGCGACGGCTGCTTCTTCAACGGTCAGTGCATCATTCGCGCGAACTCGGGCAACGACACGCTGTGCGGGCAGGGCGGCGTCACCTGCGCGAGCTGCTCCGGAGGCGCGCACTGCACCAACTACGTCTGTGTGGGCGGCACGGGCGGAGGCGGTGGCAGCGTCACCGGCGGCGGAGGCGGCAGCGTCACCGGCGGCGGAGGTGGCAGCGTCACCGGCGGCGGAGGTGGCGCCACCGGCGGAGGTGGTGGAGCGCTCGGAACTTCGTGCGCGACGGCCATCCCGCTCACGCTCGGCACCGCGGCGTCGGGCGCGCTGGATTCCGCCGGCGAGGTGATGTTCTTCCGCTTCACGGCCTCGGCGGGCGACTGGCTCACGCTCTCGACGGAGGCCAACCCGAACGACGATCCCGACGCGCTCGACACCGTCGTCTCGCTCTACGACTCGAGCGGGATGCTGGTGGCAGCGGTGGACGATGCCTACCCGCGAGTCACGACCGATTCGGAGCTGGTCACGCGGCTCGCGGCGTCGGGCACCTACTGCGTGCGGGTGGAGGACTGGACGACCTGGGCTGGAGAGCCGGTGCGCCTGCCGGTCATCAACTCGTTCACGCTGACGGCGAGGCTGATCAACCTCCAGGCCGCGGGCGTGGTGCAGGACCTCGAGCCCAACGACACCACGGCGCAGACGGCGACGCTGCAGGTCAACGGCAGCACCTCGTTCGCGCACCTCTTCGGCATGCTCTCGAGCTCGGGCGACGTCGACTCGTTCCGCTTCACGGTGCCGAGCGGCACCTCGCTGCTCAGCATCGAGCTTCCACCCCTGGGCGCTCCTCCCGGGATTGCGCAGAGCGGCTATGGCTCGGGTCTGCAGCGCGTGTCGGTGCGCGTGCTCGACGGCACCACCAGCGCCGTTCTCGGGCAGTGGCTCGTGACGTCGGCGAACGCCGCGACCACGCCCGATGCGCTCGGCGTGTCGGTGGTGCCGGGTTCGAGCGTGGTGCTCACGGTGAGCCGCCCGACGGGCGCGGGCGTGACGAGCAATGACTTCTACACGTCGCTTCTCCTCGGCAGCGCCGACAACCCCGTCGAGCAGCAGGAGCCCGCGAACGACTCGCTCACCACGCCGGAGGTGCTGTCCTTCACCGTCGACCCCAACGACTCGCGGATCAAGCGCGCGTTCATTCTCGGGCGGCTGAGCACCACCGACACGGTGGATCATCTCCGCGTGCCGGTGCTGGCCAACGAGACCGTCACCGTGGCCTGCGGTTCGGTGCGCACCGGCTCCGGGCTCACCGCGACGTACGCGATGTACTCGCCGAGCGGCGCGCTCCTGCAGAGCGAGACCGAGACCACCACCGCCGACGTGTGGTGGGCGATGGGCGGCTCGAGGCCGGCAGTGACGGCGACCGCCTCGGGGAACATGGTGTTCCGCGTGACGGGCGTGCAGTCGTCGTCGAATACCGGCAACTGGTACCGCTGCGGCATTCGCGTCGTCTCGCCCTGAAGCACGTCGGCGCTTCTTGCGCGGTGAGAGGCGCGCCTGGAGCGTCCGCGTCCCGTCTCCGCCGCGAACCGCTCGGTTCGCGCAAGCGCGCGGTCGCTCACGCACGCGAGGCGGCACGCCCGGTGGACGACGCGCTGGCGTGGGCCGACACGATCGAGCGTTC
>JBMORD010000210.1:0-89156 GCA_049322495.1 Myxococcota bacterium
CGCTTCAGCCAGGGCGCCAGCGCGAATGCGGCAGAGGGCGAGGTCGTTCCACCCCCACGCGTCATGCGGCGTCGCGGTGACCACCGCGACGAAGAGCGGGCACGCGATGTCGTAGCGCCTGGCGCGGAACTCCCTGGTGGCGCGCTCCTTCTTCGCGGCCACCCGCGTCGGTGTCTCCGCGCGGCCACGGTGTGGCGTGAAGACGAGGCACAGCAGCACACTCCAGCAGGCGAAGCGCAGCATGGCGTCGAGAGACAGCGAGTGTCGTGCCACCGGCGCGGGCGCGGAGGCCCCGCGCCGTCGTGGCCTGCTCAGTGCGTCCAGCTGCCGGTGACGATGACGCCGTCGACGCTCACGATGCCCGACAGGCCCTTCGTGGCCGCCGCGCCGCCGCTGACGTCGATGCCGTCGGGCGCCATCACCGTGTTGCGCGTGGTGTGACCGGGGCTCGAGGCGAAGAGGATGGTGCCGCCGCTGCCGCCCGTGCCGCCCGAGGTGTTCCCCGAGCCGCCGCGCGCGCGGTGCGTGCCCGAGTTCGACACCGTGAAGCCCGCCAGCCCGACGCGGCCGCCGCGCCCCGGAGACGAGGCGATGACGCCGCCGGAGTTGCCCGCCGAGACGTCGATGTTCGCCGTGTTGTCGAGGTCGCCCGCCAGCGCCATCGCCTCGACGGGGCCGCCGTTGCCGCCGTTCTCTCCGGTGGCCGTGCCGCCGCGGGCGGTGAAGGTGCCGGCGAGGGTGGCGTTGCGGAGGCTCCGGAGCAGCACCGTGCCCGAGTGGCCGCCCATCGGGCCCTGCGCGCCCGAGACGTCGAGGGTGCCGGTGACGCGCAGCAGCTCCCAGGTCGAGGCCTCGGACACGAGCACCGACGCCGTGGCGAGCTGGATGTTGCCGCCCGAGCCGCCCATCATCAAAGACGGCGCGCTGGGGAGCGTCTCGCCGCCGCGCGCGCTGAAGTCGGCGGTGGTGAGCACCGCACCCGCCGGCCGACCGCCGCCCGTCTGCAGCACGTCGATGTCTCCACCGGCGCCGCCGGGCGTGCCGCGGCCACCGTTGGCCTCGAGCGAGGCATAGCCGAGGAGGATGATCTCCGCGCCGTCGGCCATCGCGTCGTTGCCGGACAGGGTGATGTTGCCGCCGATCGACCCGGAGCCGCCGCTGCCCGCCGAGACGTCGAGGTTGCCCGAGACGAGCATCGAGCCGGGCAGGCCGCCGCGCGACGACTCGCCGCCGATGGACAGCTGGATCTGCCCGCCGTTGCCGCCCTGATCTCCTTCCCCGCCGCGCGCGGAGAGGTTCGCGTCGTTGATCAGCGCGGTCGAGCGGGTGCTCAGCACCACGCGCCCGCCGGAGCCGCCGGAGCACTCGCCGCAGGTGTTGATCGAGCCGGAGACGTCGATGTCGCCGCCGTTGCGCAGCTCGCCGAAGGCCGAGCCGACCCACAGCGAGACCTCACCGCCCCGCCCACCGCGGGTGCCCGTCGGCACGCCGCGCGCGGTGAGCTGGCCGCGGTTGGCGAGGGTCAGCGCCGACGAGAGCTGGATCGAGCCACCCGCGTAGCCGTTCGCCTTCAGGTTGCCGGTGACGTACAGCGAGAGGCCGTGGAGGGTGATGACCCCGCCCTGCGCCTCGCTCATCGGGTCGGCCGAGGCGTCGATGGGGCCGAGCGCCAGGAGGTGCCCGCCCTGCGCCTCGAAGCGCGCCGAGACGCGCGGCTGGTTGCCGGCGCCCACCGCGTCGACGCTCGAGGTCGCGGAGAAGACGAGCTCGCCGCAGAGGAGGCCGAACACCGTGCCGGTCATGGTGTGGTCCCACGTCACCTTGCCGTCGATGCGGCAGGTGTCGAGCGCGTCGTTGTCGTACAGCGTGTAGAGCAGCGGCAGGGTGAGCGTCGCCGTCGCCGCGACCGTGAGGCCGGTGACGGGCTTCGGCGGGAGCGCCTGGCCCTGCGAGAAGAAGAGGCCGTACTCGTTCATGTACGGGCTGCCGGCGGCGATGGTCGTCGGGTCGATGGAGTAGGGGATGGTGGTGTCGGTGGTGATGCGCAGCGGCGCGTCGCCCAGCACGGGGTCGAGCGGCGTGGGCACGGTGAAGGCCGCCGAGGCGCGCCCTGTCTTCCACACCTTCACGTGGCCTCCGAAGGTCGGGCTCTGGCTGATCGAGATGCGGCCGGCGGGGCCGCCCATGCCGCTGGAGCCCTCGCCGCCGTTGGCGCGGATGGTCGCGGTGCCGGGCGCGCCGCCGGGCGGGTCGAAGCTGCCGACGCGCGCGCCGTCGTCGCCGTTGCAGATGACCGACGTCGACGTCACCTCGCCGCTCTGGAGCACGCCGTCGTTCGCGGTGCCGCCGTTGCCGCCGTTGTCGGCGCCGGAGCTCACCTCCGCCCCGCCGCGCGGGCAGCGCGCGTCACCGTTGGGCACCGCGGTCTGCGTCACCAGCGTCTGCACGCCGTTGTTCCCGTTGGTGCCGTTGCACACCACCTCCGGCGGCTTGTTGTTGACGAACAGCCTGAGGCCGCCGTTGGGGCACTCGCTGCCCGCCTCCACCTTTTCGATCTTCACCGACTGCTGCTCGCAGCCGAACGCGAAGAACGCCATCGCCAGACCTGCCAACGTACGCTTCATGGGTGCCCCCTGTGTGTGTGTGGCTCCCTCATAGCGCGGACGAGACGCGAGGCGAACAGTCGCGGGTCGGCTACGCTCGCTCGAGATGCGTGAAGCACCGTGGTGGCTCCTGTGCCTGGTCGTGACGTCGTGTTCCACCAACGTGCGCGCGCCGGGGCCCGACGTGCTCTTCGACCCGAAGCCGAACCACCGCTTCGACGCGGCGACCGGCGACGTGCGGATCATCGGCCTCGACGGGCGCGTGGTGTGCTTCACCACCGACGGCTCCGAGCCGGGCGAGGCGGGCGGCGAGTGCACCGGCGCCACGACACAGCGGCTCGACGACGCGCGCGTGGTGACGCTGCGCTGCGGCGACGACCGCGCGGCCGAGTCGGTGCGCGCCATCAAGCTCGCCTTCGAGTGGGGCGGGCAGCACGGGCTCACCGCGAGCGGGAACTTCGTGCTCGATTGCCGCGAGCCCCCGCCGGATCGGGATCAAGACGGCGTCGACGATGATCACGACAACTGCCCGGTGACGCCGAACGCGGATCAGCTCGACGGCAACGGCAACGGCATCGGCGATGCGTGTGAGGGGCAGGGCGAGCCCGACGAAGACTGCGACGGCCGGCCCGACGTCACCGACAACTGCCGCACGGTGTGGAACGTGGGCCAGGGCGACGACGACCGTGACGGCGTGGGCAACGCGTGCGACGCGACCCCGCGCCCGCCGCCGCCGCTGCCGTGGAGCAACGGCACGCTCGCCCGCGCCTTCCCGAAGTGGTTCGACGAGGTGCGCTGCACGCTCAATGACTGCAAGGACCCCACCGGGCTCGGGAGCTGGTCGGCCTCCTGCGACGGCGGCGGTCGCGTGGCGTGGACCATCTCGGCGAACGGGCTGCGTGGCTCGAGCGTCTTCACCTGGACCGGGTGCCAGCACGCGGTGACGGTCGACGTGCACGACTGGGCGCGCGACCCGGCGGGGGTGGATCCCTCGGCGGTGGTGCCCACGAGCATCACCCTGGTGGTCGACGGCACCTTCACCCAGGACACCGACTTCAACGGCACCGGCAGCGAGACGGGGAACGCGACCATCGGCGGCACCTTCACCGGAGGCGTGTGGTCGCGGGTGGTGCTCGACCGCAAGGCGCGCGCGACGGGCTCGAGCTACTCGGTGGCGTGCACCGCGAGCACGGTGAGCGGCGAGGCGTGTGCGCCGAACAACATCGCGGTGAGCTACGTGTTCCCCGACTGGTCGTGCGAGGCCGGCGCGTGCCCGATGCCCGCGGCGCCGCTGGCGGACGGTGACGGCGACGGCGTGATGGACCCCTTCGACGACTGCCCGACGACGCCCAACGCCTCGCAGGCCGACCTCGACTTCGACGGCGTGGGTGACGCGTGTGACCCGACGCCGGGCTCGTGCACCGGGGTGCCTGACGGAGGCCTGCCGCCGGTCGATGCGGGCGTCGAGCTCGACGCGGGCGTGCCTGATGCGGGGCCGGCGTTCCACGCGCTGAAGGTGAAGCTCGGGCGGTGCCTGTATGACGACGGCGCGGGCAACGCGCGCTCGGCGGGCACGTGCGACGGCAACGCCCTCGAGCAGCGGTGGGACGTGCTCGACGTCGGCGGAGGTCAGCGCAGCTTCCGCAACCAGAAGACGCAGCAGTGTCTGGTGTCGTCGAGCTGGGCCGGCGCCATCACCATGGGGCCGTGCGGGGGCGCGAGCGCCGGCTGGCTGACGCAGCGCTATGACCAGGGCGGGTTCGACGTGCGGTACCCGCTGCGGCTGCGGAGCGGCACGTACAACTACTGCCTGTACACCGACCACACGGGCCTGGTGTACGCGACGCAGGGGAACTGCGATCTCCTCGGCACCCAGGACAACCGGAAGGTGGGCGTCTACGCGGGGGCCGACTTCTCGAGCACGCCGCTGCAGCCGTGAACCCGTGACCGCTCACCAGGGCTGGGGCCTCGTCACGAGCGCGGCACCCCGTCTACCGCGGAGACACGGCCGCTGGTCACGCGAATGAAGATTCCGTGCTCCTCGTCCCACCTTGGTCTCAAGAGAATGTGTGTACTGTGGGTGGGATCGAATCGGTCGACCAGCAGATCGTGTGGCGCAACCAGGTAGGCCGCTATCTGCTCTTTCCTGAGATTCAGCGGCACCCCGAGAGAGCGCACCCAGTCCGGGTCGTTTCTGGTCGCGGTTGTGTAGCGCTGGAATGCGATTGTCAGCAGCTCCTTCGTGTGGGTGGTCGCGAAGGAGATGAGTTCCCGGGCGAGTACAAACATGGCCGGGTCCGGCGTCTCATTCTTGTTTGTCTGAAGAGTGAGACTGAAGTCGCCAATGTCTGAAGTGATTGCCTTCTTGTAGTTCCACATCGGGACCATTGCAGGTGTCAGCTGCGGACTCCTGGTGAAGTCCCTCATCGTGAGTCTCATGGCAGGAACTGACAGCAAGTGTGCCCGTCCGTCAGCTCTTCTTCGTCACGACCGCGGGCGCGGCGGGCGTCGGCATCTGCACCTCACCGGAGTTGAACCGGCGGTCGACCTCCGCGCGGATGAAGCGCTCGATCTCCTCGGCCGACGAGAACTTCATCGCCTGCTCGAGGATGGCGGTCGCGTCGGCCTTGCTCATCTCGCGGATGACGTTCTTCACCGTGGGGATCTGCCCGGCGGTCATCGAGAACTCCTCGAGGCCGAGCGCGAGCAGCACGATGGTGAGGGTCGCGTCGCCGGCCATCTCGCCGCACATCGCCACGGGGATGTTGGCGTTCTTCCCTGCGCGGATGATGGCCTCCAGGCTCCGGAGGATCGACAGGTGGAGCGGCCGGTACAGGTACGCCACGTCGCGGTTCTGCCGGTCGATGGCCAGCGAGTACTGGATGAGGTCGTTGGTGCCGATGCTGAAGAAGTCGGCCTCCTGCGCGAGGCGGTCGGCGATCCACGCCGCGCTCGGCGTCTCGACCATGATGCCCACCGGGAAGCGCTTGCCCACCGGCACGCCGAGCCGTGACAGCTCGCTGCGGCACGCCTCGAGCTCGCTGCGCGCCTCGCGCAGCTCCGACACGCCCGACACGAGGGGGAACATCACCCGCAGGTTCCCGTACACCGACGCGCGCAGCAGCGCCCGCAGCTGCACCCGGAACAGCTCGCGGTGCGCGAGGCAGTAGCGGATCGCGCGCAGCCCCATCGCGGGGTTGATCTCCTTGTCCGGCTTCTTGCCCGGCACCTTGTCGCCGCCGAGGTCCAGCGTGCGAATGGTGACCGGCTTGTCGCCCATCGCCTCGAGCACCTGCTTGTACGACTCGAAGTGCTCCTCCTCGCTCGGCGGCGTGGTGCGGTTGAGGAACAGGAACTCCGTGCGGTACAGCCCGATGCCCTCGGCGCCGTGGGCGAGCAGCGAGGGGATCTCCTCGGGGAACTCGATGTTGCCGTTGAGGCGCACCCGCACGCCGTCGGTGGTGACCGCGGGGAGCTCCGCCGTCTTGAGCGCCAGCTGCTCGGTCTGGAGCTGCCGCCGCATCGTCTCGCGGAACAGCGCCAGCTGCTCCTCGGTCGGGTTGACCAGCACCAGGCCGCGGCGCCCGTCGACCGCCACCATGTCCCCGGTGCGAATCGCGTCGCACGCCTTGCCGAGGCCCACCACCGCGGGCACCTCGCGCGCGCGCGCGACGATGGCGGTGTGGCTCGTGTGGCCGCCGAGGTCGGTGACGAACGCGCCCACCGTGCCCTTCTTCACCAGCAGCGCCGCGTCGGCCGGCGAGATGTCGTGCGCGCAGATGATGGCGTTGGTGGGTACCTCCAGCTCCTGATCGACCACCTCGCCCATCAGGTTGCGCACGATGCGGTCAGCGACGAACTCGATGTCGCTCTTGCGCTCGCGGAAGTACTCGTCGTCGAGGTTGTCGAACTGGTGCCGCAGCCGCTTGCACACCCGCCGCACTGCCCACTCCGCGTTGATGAAATCCTCGCGGATGAGCCTCGTCACCTCGACGATGAACATCGGGTCCTGCAGCATGAGGCGGTGCGCCTCGAGGATGAGCGCGTGCTCCTGCCCGTCGGCGCCCAGCTTCGTCTTCACGTCTTCGAGCTGGCGGTCCGAGAGCTGAATCGAGGTCTTGAAGCGCAGCACCTCGGCGTCGACCTCGCCCTTGTTCAGCTTCACCTTCGGCGTGCGCACCCGCCGCGCGTCGAGCACGAAGGCATGCCCGATGGCGACGCCCGGGCTCGCGCCGATCCCCTGGAAAGAAACAGTGGCACTCACGGAGTACGCCTAGGCTAGCGCCAAAGCGCCCGCCGCGCTGGCTTTCGACCCTCAGGGCGCGGGCTGCTCCACCGCCGCGGGGCAGAGCCGGCGCACCGCCTGCGCGATGCTCACCGCGTCGAACGGCTTGCCGAGAAAGAGCGTGTGCGCGTCTTCGGCCACGCTCACCGGGTCGGCGGTGTAGCCCGAGACGAAGAGCACCGGCACGTCGGCGCGGGCCGCGCGCAGGCGCTGCACGGTGTCGGGCCCGCTGAGCCCGGGCATCAGCACGTCGCACACCACCAGCGTCCACGCGGCGGGCTCGCGGCCGAACAGCTCGATCGCCTCGCGGCCGCTGGTGGCGGCGGTGCACTCGAAGCCCAGCCCCCGCAGCATGCGCGCGGTGGTGCGCACCACGAGCGCGTCGTCGTCCACCACCAGCACCCGCCCGCGGAACTTCGCGCCCGCCGCGCGCGGCGTCGCCGCCGGCACGTCCTTCGTCGGGGGGAAGTAGAGGGTGAAGGTGGTGCCGCGCCCCGGCTCGGAGCGCACGTCGAGGCCCGCGTCGTGGCTGCGGAGGATGCCCGCCACCGCCGCCAGCCCCAGCCCGCGCCCGGTCGCCTTGGTCGAGAAGAATGGGTCGAAGATGCGCGGCAGCGCGTCGGGTGGAATGCCCTTCCCGGTGTCGGACACCTCGAGCACCACCGCCGGGCCGGGCTGGAAGCCGGCGGTCAGCGGGCCGCGCAGCTCGTCGAGCGTCACCTCGCGCCGCGAGAGCCGCACGGTGACGACGCCCGGGCCGTCGAGCGCCTCGGTGGCGTTGAGGACCAGGTTGAGCAGCACCTGACGGAGCTGGCCCCGGTCGCCGCGCACCGGCGGCACGCCGTCGGCCAGCTCGAGCCTCAGCTCGACGTCTCCGCGCGCCGACGCCCGCAGGAGCGGGGCGAGCTCGTCGATGAGCGCCCGCAGGTTGGTCGCCTCGAGCTGCGCGGTGCGCTGGCCGGCGTACGCCAGGAGCTGCCGCGTGAGGTCCGCCGCGCTGCGGGCCGCGGTCTCGATGTTCCGCAGCGCCTCGTTGGCCTCGAGCCCCAGCCCCGCACCGCGCAGCACGCTCGCTTCCCCGAGGATGACCGCCAGCAGGTTGTTGAAGTCGTGCGCCACCCCGCCGGCCATCACCCCCAGGCTCTCGAGCTTCTGCACGTGGAGCAGGTGCTGCTCGAGCCGCAGCCGCTCGTGCTCCGCCTTCTTCCGCTCGGAGATGTCGCGGCTGTTGGCCACCACGCCGCGCACCGCCGGGTTGTCGAGCTGGTTGCTGGCCACCGCCTCCATCCACAGCCAGCGGCCGTCCTTGGTGAGGTAGCGGTACTCGACGCTCAGCACCGCGCCGGGGGTCGCCAGCACGTCGGCGAACATCTTGCCCACGCGCTCGCGGTCCTCGGGGTGGATCAGCTCGAACGTGTCGCGGTCCTTCAGCTCCTCGGGCGTGAAGCCGTTGATCCGCACCGTGGCCGGCGAGTTGAAGAGCAGGCGCCCCTCGCCATCGAGCAGCGAGATGATGTCGGCCGAGTGGAGCGTGAGCGCCTTGAACTTCTCCTCCGTCCACTCGTTCCCGCTCATCGCGCCTCCACCTTCATCTGAAGTACCACCCGATGCCGAGGGTGATGAACCCGAACCAGTCGAACGTCTTGGTGTGCTGATTGTAGAAGACCATCGGGCCGCCGCCGAACTCCGCGGCGAAGCCGCTCGACGACATCCACTGCAGGCCGACGTCGAGGTGCGCCATCTTGCCCCAGATGTCGTCGTACGAGAGCGCGGTGGGCATGCCGTTGACCGAGATGGTCGACGACGAGCGCTGCCAGGCGTCGAAGCCGTAGTGCGCGCCGAGGCCGATGGTGGGGCTCCACGCCGACACCAGCGGCACCACCTTCACCGAGAGGTCGACGCCCGGGCCGATGAGGTCCGCCGCGAGGCTCACCGTGAGCCACGACTTCGGCATCCAGTGGCCCTCGAGCACGAGGATGCCCTTGGTGCTGATCAACGCGAAGCCGAGCCCCCAGCGCTTGAGCAGCCGCGGGTCGTTCTTGAACTCGTCGTCGACCGCGCGCTGGAAGGCCTTCTTGCGCTCGAGCTCCATCTCGAGCGACTTCTTGCGCTCGGCGAAGCGCGCCACCGAGGGGTCCTCGCCGAAGCTCGGGTCGAGCGCCATCGCCTCGGTGAGCACCTGGAGCTCCTCGTCGGGCTTGTTCTCGGCCTGCAGCTCGGTCGAGCGGGCGAGCAGCGCGCGGGCCTTGCCGCGGCGGGCGCGTTCCTCGTGCGGGTCCTCGTCGAGAATGCGCTGGAACATCGTCAGCGCGGCGCTCACGTCGCCCTGCTGGAGCGTGCCCGAGGCGGCCCACTCGGCGAACGCGGTGGAGCCCTTCACCAGGCCGTTCTCGAGCGGCTCCTTGCGGTAGGGCAGCCGCGCGGCCCACAGCACCGCGCCCGGGGCGAGGGTCACCTCGGCCACGTCGACGCCGTCGGGCTGGGGGCGCTTCACGCGGTAGCTGCCCGCCGCGAGCTGGAGCCGGCGCCGCTCGGTGGGGTTGCTGCGCGCCTCGGCGATGAGGCGCTGCTCGTTGCCGTCGACCACCACGTAGCGCTGGCTGGGCTCGACCTCGAACTCCAGCGTGCCCGCGGCGGCGAGCAGGCGGGTGAGCGCCACGTCGCCCTGGCCCTTCAAGTTGAAGCGGAAGCCCGGGCGCTGCGGGAGCGCGGTGCTCTCGGTGTCGGCGCGCGTGCGCTCGTAGGCATAGCCGTACGCCTCGCTGAGCCGCACCACGCCGTCGCCGTCGGCGTCGCCCGCCCCGCGGAGCGCGGAGATCCAGTGGTGGGTGAAGATGGAGCCCGCGAGCGCGCGCGACTCCTGGGCGAGCTCGTCGGCGCCCGAGGAGCTCAACAGCGCGAAGCCCTGCACCGGCTCGTCGGCGGCCAGGCGCACCGGCACCACCGGCACCGCGCCCTTCGTGCCGAGGATGGCGCCCGAGCGGCACGAGTCGAGGAGCGCGAGCGAGAGCGAGGCCCTGGTGGCGGACAGGCGGTCGGCGAGGGTGGCCAGCGAGAGCACCGGGCCGCGGAGGTGCAGCGCCGCCGCGTCGGAGTGCCCCGAGTAATAGAAGAAGAGCATCGTCGGCCCGCGCTCGGCCGCGAGCTGCGCCTCGAGGCGGTCGAGCGCGGCGGTGACGTCCTTCGTCGAGGGGTCGAGCAGCAGCGTGGCGTCGCCTTCCGCGACCTGGCCGAGCTGCACCAGCACGTCCTGCATGCGGCGCGCGTCGTCGTGCGCGTAGCGGAGCGGCCGGTCGGTCGCCCAGCCGTCGTTGGCGCCGATGAGGAGCGCGAAGCGACGCTCGGCGAAGGCGGTGCCGGCGAGGAACAGCACGCAGAGGAGGGCGCGGGCGACCGGCATGGCGGCGGGGAGTGCAGCTACTCGGAGGGCGGCCTTCGAGGCAATCACCCGGGCCTCGACGGACGAGCGGCGCGGTTTCTTCGCGCGGGGGGCCGCGCTATGAGCGCCCCATGCGTGAGTTCGTGGTGGTGGTGGTGATGGTCGCGGTGGGAGCGAGCTGCGTGCCGCTGTGCACTCCCGGCACCTCCGCGCCGTGCTCCTGCGCCGATGGGCGCGCCGGCTCGCAGCAGTGCCGGCTCGATGGTCACTTCGACGCGTGCGCCTGCTCCGGGCCGCTCGGCGGTGGTGGCTTCGGCACCGGCGGGGGCTTCGCCACCGGGGGCGGCTTCGGAGGCACCGGCGGCGGCTTCGGCGTCACGGGTGGTGGGGGCAGCTCCGACGGCCCGATGCTGGTGGCGCCCGAGCCGCCGCACATCGTGGTGGGGGACCCCTTCGTGCTCTTCGTGAAGGAGCAGCAGCAGCGCCCCGAGACGTCGTTGACCTGGTCGTGGACGCTGGTCGCGGCCCCGCCCGACGCCGGGAGCCCGCTGGCCGACGGCACCACCTCCCGCCCGGTCTTCACCGCGACGGTGCCCGGCCCCTACCAGGTGCAGGTGCGCGCCTCGAATGACGCCGGCGAGGCGAGCCTCGTCATTCCCATCGAGGTGGGCGAGGGGCAGCTCTTCACCGACCTGTTCTCGACCTTCGCGGTCGCTCCGCAAGGCGACGTGGTGGCCCTGGGCTACGAGCTGCCGTCGCGGGTGGTGCTGCGCACGCTGCAGACCGGCCAGGAGCAGAGCGTGCCCGTCTCGCGCGCGCCGCGGGCGCTGGCCTTCACGCTCGACGGCACGAAGCTGGTGGTGGGGCAGGACGCGCAGCTCCAGGTCATCTCGCTCGTCGGCACGCCCGCGGTGACGGCCACCTGGCCGATCTCCGTGAACGTCGCCGCGCTGACGGCCAGCGACACCCACGCGTACTTCGTCGACACCACCGAGCGAGACGTGGGCTGGCTCAGGCTCGACTCGGGCGAGACGGGCTCGCGCTACTTCTTCTATTCGGTGGGCGGGCTGCGCATGCACCCCTCGGCGCGGCGGTTCTACGCGGGCAACCGCGGCGTGTCCCCCGACGACGTGCTGCGCTTCTCCATCGGCGACGGCGGGGTGGTGAGCGACACGGCAGACTCGCGGTACCACGGCGACTACCCGACCTGCGGCGACGCGTGGCTGACCCGCGACGGCGCGCTGCTCGTCTCGGCGTGCGGCGTGGTGTTCCGCACGGCCGAGCTGCGCGTCGACGACCTCGTGTACGGCGGCGCGCTGCCGATGACGCGCCTCGAGAGCCTCGACGAGTCGCGCGACGCCTCGCGCTGGTTCGGCCTCGCGCAGCCCACCGGCTCGTTCCCCGACTACCTGCCCGGCGCGCCGAGCTTCCTCACCTTCGACCGCACGACGCTGCGCCAGCTCAGCGCGCGGTCGCTGCCGAACCGCGTCTCGAGCGTCGAGGGGCGGCTCGAGGCGCAGTGGCTCTTCGTCGACGAGCGCGACCAGGTTCACGTGGTGTTGGCGACCGGCGCGGGTGCGCCCGTCCGCAAGGGAGTGTGGCTCGTGCTCGATGGAGGTGCGCCGTGACGTGGTGGGGACTGGTGGTGGCGGTGGCGGTGGCGGCAGGGGAAGGCGAGGCGCCGCTCGAGGACGCGGCGACGCACGTGCGCGGGCACCTCGGCGTCGGCTCGTTCGGCAGCACCGCGTTCAGCACCCTCGCCACGCCCTTCACGCCGTCGACGACCACCGTGGTGCCGCTGCTCGGCGCGCGCTACTGGTTCCCGCCGGCGGCCGGGCCGCTCAAGGCCTTCGGGCTCGAGCTCGCCGCCGGCCTCAACGTGGTGAACAACCGCACCGACCTCGGGCAGGGCATCAGCAACTCCAGCTCGGTCGCCTTCGCGGTGCACGCCGCGATTCCCGTGGCGCTGCTGAGCACGCGCTACTTCCTCGCGCACCTCGCGCCCGAGTTCCGCCACGTGTCGTACGCCGTGCCCGACTCGAGCACCTCCCAGCCGCTGGTCGACCCCACGGTGCCCACGCGCACCACGGGCACCTCGAGCACCGACGGCGCGCTGCGGGCCGGAGGCGAGCTCTTCTTCGGCTTCATCGGCGTGCCCTCGCTGTCGCTGGAGGTGTCGCTGCGGGTGGGCGTGCGCTCGAGCGAGTCGCGCCAGGTGTTCGGCCCGCAGGTCGCGCTCGCCAGCAGCGTCACCGTGTTGACGCCCGCCCCGCAGGACCTGCTCCAGCTCTTCACCTCGAGCTTCGCGCTCAAGTACTACTTCTGATCACCGCGCGAAGACGGTGAGCCTGCGGTTCTCGATGAACCACACGTGCCGCGGCGTCACGCCGAACGCCGAGGTCTGCAGCGGCGCCCGCCAGGCCTCGAGCACCAGCGGGTCTCCAGTGGGCACGAGGAGGAAGCGCGTCTGCACGAACGACGGGGCCTCGCCGGGGCGCACGTACTCGAAGGTCGGCCACGAGGGCCGTACGCGCGGCAAGAGCTCGAGCTGGCCCGGGGCGCCGGCCGCGCGGAGGAACTGCATCGCGACCGGCGCGGTGGAGTTGGTGAAGCGCGCGAAGCCCACCTCGGCGGTGGCCGGCTTGCGCAGCCACAGCAGGTCGCCGGCGCTCAAGAGGGGCTCCAGGGTCCACTCCCGACAGCTCGCGGTGCCCCCGCGCGCGGCGAAGCAGAGCTCCCCGAAGCCCGCCCACACCACCCCTGCGTCGGTCTCGAGCAGCCCGCCGCTGCTCGACACCGCGGGGTACCCCGCAGACTCGAGGCGGAGGCCCCCGTCACCGTCGTCGACGGCGCGCAGGAGCTGATCCGCGCTGTTGATCAGCAGGGAGTCCGGCGTGGGCACCGCCGCGCCGGACCGGGGTGACAGCGGCTCGCTCACCTCGCGGACCGACCAGCCGGCGTCAGTGTGCTCGAGCCGCCGCACCGAGCTGCTGCTCCAGGCCCACACCACGTCTCCGGCGCTGGCCAGGTCTCCGACGTCGGGCCAGGTCGTGCCCGCACCGGGGAGCGAGAGCGCGGTCGGGGTGAGGCACACCGGCTCGCCGCGCGAGAGGGCGAGCTCCACGCAGTCCATGCCGTCGCGGATCAACACCGGCGCCTCGGTGCGCGCGCGCGCCGCGGAGAGCGGGAGCGTCTGCGTCTCGCCCGTGGGCTCGAAGGTGACGGTGAGCGTGAGGGGCCCCGGGTCGCGGGCGACGAAGCTGACCTGGGCGGTGAACCCGGTGAGCGTGACGGTCGCCTCGAGCTCCGCGCCCTCGCCGTCACGGAGCACCGCCCGCGCGCCGGTGAGCCCGCTGTCGCACAGGGCGGAGGACACGCGCACCGTCGTCGCCTCGCCGGTCATGGCGATGGGCGGCGGCAGCACCTGCACCCGCTCGAGCCCGGGCCCGAGCCCGCGCGCGCACGGGTTGGACGGACAGCCGCTGAGCACCACCACCATCGCCACGAGCAGAGCACGCATCGCGGCGAGTCTACGCTCAGAGCTGCAGCTTCTCGTGCTCGATGAGCTGCGTGAGGGCCTTCTCCATCTCTGCGCGCGCGGCGGCGGTCGAGCGGTACAGCATCGAGTGCACCGCGCGGTCGGCCTCGTTGCGGCTCTCGCACTGCTTCGAGTACTCCTCGAAGCCGAGCAGCTTCTCGACGACCTGCGCGAGGTTGTTCGGGCACTCGCACTGCACCGAGCTGGAGATCTGCATCAGCTTGCCGAGCTGCTCCCGCGTGTAGCGGGGGGCGGAGACGGCGGACGACTCCATGGCGAAGACTTCCTTTCGGGTGGACTCGAGGACACGGCGAATCTGGAACGGCGCGAAGTGCGCCTGCAACACGTCGAGGGTGACGGGGGCCTGGAGCACGCGCAGCTGCGGCCCCTGCAGCGAGCGCAGCAGGGCGCGGCGCGCGAACGAGTAGGTGACGATGGACAGCTCGGCCCTGCAGCTCGCAATGAGCGCGCGCACGCGGTCGTCGGCGTCGTCGCTGAAGGCCGAGAGGTCGAGCACCACCACGTCGGGCGCGCGCGGCGGCACCTCGGCGGCGAAGCGGGCGGGGTCGACGCCGGCCCAGACGACCTCCACGTCGTCTGGCTTGTTCCGGCTGAGCTGACCGACGAAGGACGCACCGAGGAAGGCGACTCTCAACATGGGCCGCCGAGGTAACGGGGCCCGCCGGGCCGCACCGAAGAAAAACTGAAACGGTGGAGGTACGGGGTTTCCCTCCCGCCTGCGTGGAGCGGGTCATGGTCTCCCCCCGCTCCCTGCTGTTCGCGACGCTCGCCCTCCTCGTGACCTCCTGCGGCGCGGCGGACCCCTGCACCTCTTCCCCGTGCGTCAACGGCGGCGCGTGCGTCGCCAGCGCGAGCGGGCCGGTCTGCCTCTGTCCCCGCGGCTTCAGCGGCGAGACGTGCGCCACCAACGACGACGACTGCGCGACCGCGCCGTGCCTCAACGGGGGCACGTGCACCGATGGCGTGGCGGCCTTCGCCTGCACCTGCGCGGCGGGCTTCTCCGGGCGCTTCTGCGAGGTCGAGGCCGATGACTGTGCGGCCGCGCCGTGCCTCAACGGCGGCGCGTGCGTCGATGTGCGCGGCGGTGGGTACGCCTGCGTGTGCCCGGCGGGCTTCACGGGGAACGACTGCGGCACACGGGTGGGCACCTGCACCGCGCAGAGCTGTCAGCACGGCGGGCAGTGCGTGGACACCGTGGGCGGCTTCGTGTGCGTGTGCCCCGAGGGCTTCGGCGGTGCGGCGTGTGAGACCTCGCTCGACGCGTGCACCGCGACGTCATGCGCGAACGGCGGCCGGTGCGTCGACACGGTGGGCGGCTTCGTGTGCGTGTGCCCCGCGGGCTTCACGGGGAACGACTGCGGCACGCGGGTGGGCACCTGCACTGCGCAGAGCTGTCAGCACGGCGGGCAGTGTGTGGACACGGTGGGCGGCTTCGTGTGCGTGTGCCCCGAGGGCTTCGGCGGCGCGGCGTGTGAGACCTCGCTCGACGACTGCACCCCGACGTCGTGCGCGAACGGCGGGCAGTGCGTGGACACGGTGGGGGGCTTCGTGTGCCTGTGTCCTCCCGGCTTCACCGGCGCGACCTGCGGCACCAACATCGACGACTGCGCCGCGCGGCCGTGCCTCAACGGAGGCACCTGCACCGACGGCGTCGCGTCCTACACCTGCGCGTGCGCGGCGGGCTTCTCGGGGCCGACGTGCGCCACCAACGTCGACGAGTGCACGCCCAACGCGTGCCACGGCGGGGTGTGTGTGGATGGCGTGGCGGGCTTCAGCTGCGTGTGTCCGGCGGCGGGGCTCACCAGCACTTGCGAGTGCCTGGCTGGCGGGCCGCAGACCCTGGCCGACTTCCGCAACATGCCCACGGCGTACCTGCCGAGCTACAGCGGCGGCGGCGTGGTGGTGACCGGCTCCGCGGATCTGCGACTGGTGAACTTCAACGGCCTCGGCGTGGCGGGGACCGGGCCCATCGAGTCGTTGATCGACGGCACCGAGACGCTCGACGTGACGTTCGACCCGCCGACGCTGCTGCTGATGGTGATCTCGACGACGAGCAACGGTGACGGTGACGCCGACCTCGGCGACTCGCGCATCGAGGGCTTCGACCTGCGCGGCGTCAGCCTGGGCAAGCAGTCCTTCTCGGGCCTCGGTACGTGGAACGTGTCGGGGGCCTTCGGCAACGTGCCGCTCAGCCGCATCCACCTCTCGACGGTGGGCGGTGACGGCGTGCGCATCTCGCGGCTGGTGCTCGACGACTGCGCGCAGTGAGCGGTTGCATCTTCCCGCCTGACTGTGGTCGAGCGGCTCTTGGTCGCGGCCGGCGAGCGAGCTGCGGGTTCTCGAAGAGCGTGAGGTGATGATCCGCGCGCAGTTCACCATCCCGAAGGAGGAAGCGGAGGCTCGGGAGCTACCGACGGAAGACGAAGGCGCACCTGGGGCTTCGAGGTGGACGATCTCCATGCGCTGCGCAGTCGGCTCGAGGCGCTCGGTCTCGAGATCGTCGACGGTGAGCGGCTTCCGGGCCTCGATCGCTTCGAGTTCGGCGATCCGTTCGGCAACCGCATGGAGTTGCTCCAGCGCGCGCCGCTCGAGCCGGTCGCCTGAAGCGCATCTCCTCATGAGGGCGCAGCCTGGGTCGGAACTCAGAGGGGCTGTCGTGCGCAGTGCCGGATGCTTTGAGGGCGAAGTGAAGGCGGGTCGGCCGTCCTCGCTGCTCATCGCGGAGCAGCCCCTCGCCTTCGAGCGCAGCGTGGCGCGGGTGCGCACTCTTCGCTGCAGCTCCTCGCGACGAACCGCGACCCGGAGGTGGAGTTCAGTGCAGCGCAGCACGCGCCGCGATTCTGGGGGTGCGAACGTGCGGCTCTACGACACGTTCAGACCCCCAGAATGGCGGCGTTGAACGTTCCTCGCGACGAGCCGCTGATCAGCGACGGTTCGCGCCGCCTCACTCAGTAGCCCCTGGGCGAGCACGTGCTGTTCCATGAGACGCGTCGTCGGCGTCGCAGAGCGGTCGAGGCCCGGGCACGTGCCGCGATTCTGGGGGGCGAACGTGCTGCTCCACGACACGTTCAGACCCCAGAATGGCGGCGTTGAACGTTCCTCGCGACGAGCCGCTGATCGGCGACGGTCCGCGCCGCCTCACGCAGCCCCTGGGCGAGCACGTGCTGTTCCATGAGACGCGTCGTCGGCGTCGCAGAGCGGTCGAGGTCCGGGCGGCAGCAGTGCGAACGCGCGGTTCGACGAAACGTTCAGGCCCTCAGAGCGGCGAAGTGCGAGTCACCGGCGTCACGGAGCGCTCGAGGCCGAGGGGCTCCAGGCGACGAGCTGCCACGCTTGCCCACCGAAGCAGTCCGGCCACCCCTCAATGCAACGCAGCGTACGAGCCGACGAGTCCTCGACCTCGGGTCGACGCACCAGCTCGCGTTTGCGAGGAGCGAGAGACTTGCGAGGCGCGGTCGGCGCGTCGCAGCTCACCTTCGCGAGGCAGCGACTGTCGAGCGCGATGCACGCGCTGTGCAGCGAGTTGCACACGTTTCGACCCACGTCGGCGCGCCGCCCGAGTTCGCGGCCTCGGCACGTGTCTGGCAATCGCGGCCCGGCATGAGATCGCTGATGTCGATGCTCGTGGTGGCCCTCGCCTCTTCCTGTGGAGCTCCGGAGCCGGAGCGCGAGCTGTGGATGGGAGGGGTCGAGGTGCGCGAGACGGAGATCTGGCTGAACTTCTTCCTCGACGAGCAGAAGCGCTGCGGGACCCTCAGCCGCGACGCGACGGTGACCATCAATGGCGAGCGAGCGCTCATCCTCGCGCACGGCGGGCGGCGCTGCGTGATGACCACCATCGGCAATGGGCCGTTCAGCATCGGCCCGAAGCGCCAGGTCGAGCAGTGCTCGTGTGAGACGGGCCGCATCGAGTACCAGGCCGACGCAGGGGTGCTCGACCTGCGCATCTGCAACGGCGGCTGCGCACGCGCGGTGTGGCCGGCCGTGCGGCCCATCACCAACGAGCTCACGCTCGACCGCGAGCAGGAGCCGGGCGCGTGGTGGATCTCCATCACGCCCCCGCTCGAGAATCGGACGAGCGCCTGGGTCACGAGGCTCGACGGTGGCACGGTACCCGCGAACATCAGCTCCGAGAGCGTGCGGGTGCTCGAGCAGTACGTCGACCCGGGCGGCCTCGTCATCCGACTCTCGCGGAGCGAGGACCTCCACGCGGAGCTGTGTGAGGGCTTCTCGGCCTGCCTCGATCGCTTCATGGTCTTCGACTCGAAGCGCTACGTGCTTCGGCCGTGACTCACGCCAGGTGTCGCAAGCCGTGCGCGAGCACGACCGGGTAGAGCGCGAGGTTGCGGGCCAGCGCGCCGAGGGCCGACCAGGCTGGCGCGGCGTCGCCATTGCGGAGCGCGAGGCCGAGGGCACGGAGGTGCGAGGGACCGAACGGGCCATCGTGCAGGCGACGCACGAGCTCGTCAGGGAGCGCCGCGGCGCCGAAGCGCGCGCCGAGCCACGCGCCGACGATGGCGGCGTGGGTGTCGGTGTCTCCGCCGGCGCGGATGGCGCGCTGGATGCCGTCGAGCGGCTCGGTGGCGTGCCGGGCCGCCCAGGTGCAGAGCGCGACGGTGTGCAGCGTGAACCCGGTGGTGCCCAGCGCCTGGGCCGCCTCGACGGAGTCCGGCGTCTCGAGCGCGCGCGCGATGGCAGCGGCGAGGGTGGGCTCGGTGACTCCGGCGAGCGCCTGCCGCGCGGCGAGCTCGAATGAGCCCTCCTCACGCGCGAGCGTGGCGGCCACCTCGGCGACGTAGCGCGCGCCGGCGAGCGCGAGCGGGTGGGTGTGCGTGACGCGAGACACCGCGTCGACCAGCTCGGCGCGCAGGCGGGCGTCTTCCACCGCGACGCCGATGATGGGCGCGCGCATCACCGCGCCGTTGCCCGCTGATGCGACCCCGCTGCGCGCGAAGCCGAGCCAGAGCTTGAGGCAGCTCCGCAGGGTCGCCAGCCCGATGCCGAACGGCAGCCGTGCGAACCACCACCGCAGGTGTCTGCGGAACCGGGCCACCACCTCCGTGACGGACTGGCCCTCGAGCAGCGCCTGCGCGAGCAACGCGGTCTGCTCGGTGTCGTCGCTCACGAAGCCGGTGCGACCGAACAGCCGATAGCGCACGAGCGGCTCGAGGCGGGCCACGCGCGCGGGCTTCTGCCCCTCGGCGGGCAGCCCCAGCGCGTCGCCGAGCGCGCACCCGAGCAGCGCGCCGTCGAGCCGGTCGGCTGGGAGGTTCGTCTTCACGCGGTGCCAACGCGGGCGGAGCGGCCGCATTCCGCCGCGGGGGGCGCGCAAACCGTGGCAGAAAAGGGTCGCGGGCGAGGCCGGGCTTGCCATGCTGCGGCGATGTTCCAGCCCTCGCTGGTGTGGAGGTCCCTGAAGGCGGTGGTGCAGGCGGTCGGCGCGCTGCCTCCGGGGCTGCAGGCGAAGCTCGGCGGCGCACGGCCCGTCGTCGACGGTCACCAGAAGCACCCCGAGGTGGCCTTCATCCTCCGGCTGCTCAACGCGCTGCCCGAGGACGACGCGCCGAAGGACCTCGCGGCCGCGCGCAAGGCGCTGGTGGCCGAGGGCTGGCTCTTCGGCCGCAACCCGCCAGAGGTGGCCGCGACGGACCTCTCGCTCGAGCTCGGCCACGCCACCCTGCGCGCGCGTCACTACCAGCCGAGGCAGGACCGGCACGGCCGCGCGCTCGTCGTCTACTTCCACGGCGGCGGCTGGGTGCTGGGAGATCTCGACAGCACCGACGGCGTCTGCCGCGAGCTCGCGGAGCTGGGCGACGTCGACGTGCTGTCCATCGACTACCGGCTCGCGCCCGAGCACCCGTACCCGGCGGCGGTCGACGACGCAGTGGGCGCGTACGTGTGGGCGGTGCGGAACGCGGCGCGCTGGGGCCAGCGGGCGGATCAGGTGCTCGTCGCGGGCGACAGCGCGGGCGGCAACCTCGCGGCGGTGACGTGCCTGCGGCTGCGCGACGCGCACCGGGCGGGCGAGCTGAAGGACGTGCCGTTGCCCCGCAAGCAGGTGCTGTTCTGCCCGGTGACGGACCTCTCGAAGGAGAGCGCCTCGTACGAGTCGTTCGCCACCGGGCACTTCCTCACGCGCGCGCGCATGCGCTGGTACATCGAGCACTACGTGCCGCGCGTGGAGCAGCGCCGCGAGCCGCTGGCGTCCCCGCTGCTCGCCGACGACCTCTCGGGGCTGCCGCCGGCGCTGGTGGCGGTGGCGGGCTTCGACGTGCTGCGCGACGAGGGCGTGGCGTACGCCGAGCGGCTCCGCGCGGCGGGCGTCGAGGTGGAGCTCTTCGTCGAGCAGGGCCACGTGCACGCCTTCGTCAACGCGACCGGCGTGGGGCGCACCGGGCTGGCGGCGATGACGTACCTCGCGCGGCGGCTGGGCGAGTAGGTCACGTGGCGGCGTAACAACAAACACCCGCTCGAGTTCCGTGAGCGTGGCGTGCCGCTGCTCGCAGTTCCCCACCCTGAGACAGCAGCTCGAGCTCGTCGGCTACGCGGCGTGCCAACGCCGACTTCGTGCAGACCCGCACCGATCGAACGGTGAGCCCCTTCTGTGAGAAGGAGCTCGTGGCGCCGCCGAGCCTGTATGCAGCCCGACCCTCGGGCTCGCGCTGTTCCTGGGCGCCACCGCGAGGACCTCGGAGGGCAGAGCGCGCGAAGCGGCCCAGGCCGGGGTCCGGAGACGGAGTGGGCTGGGGCCGGTCGAGACGCTCCAGACCGAGGCCGGAACGAGGCCAGACGACCCGAGGAGCTACACCGCGAGGGAGAGCTGCGGCGGAGCCGTCTGCGGAGGGAGGAGGGAGCGGCTGGGGACGCGGAGCTCGGCGAGGCGCGCCTCAGCGGTCATGCGGGTGGAGTGGAGGGCGGTGACTTCGCGTCGGTCGACGACGTTCCGAGCGCGCGTCCGCTTCTCTTTCCCACTGCTGCTTCGGGCTTCTCGCTCGTCCCATCCGAGAAGCTCCGGGCTGCTCGGTGCCTGGTGCCTGTAGAGGTAATCGTCGAAGCGCTCACGCATCTGCCGGTCGCTCTTCGCCTCGGGAGTCTCCCGGGTTCGAGCGCTGATCAGCGGGGAAGGTTCGCCAGCTCGCGCCGCAGCCGTTCAGACCGGGTGTGAATGGTGATGGACAGCAAGTCGCCGCTGAGGTCCGACGTTCGAATTCCCAGGGTCTGCCAGCCGATCCAGGTGCGCAGGTGCAGGAGGCTCGCGACGTGCCTGAGGATCAGCCCCAGGATCAACCCGAGGAAGATCACGCCTCCGGCGACCCAGGGGTGGTGCGACGTCAGCGCCCAGGCCCAGACCACCGCCTGCCCGAGACCAAGCAGGAGCGCCCACGCGAGCAGACGCGCGCTCAGCTCGTGGCGGCGATGACGGGCGCACACCGGCGCTTCGAGCTTGAGCCCCTGCACGAAGGGCACCCCGAACCAGTGTGACGCCTCGATCCTCGCCTTCGCGGTGGGCCGCTCGCCGCAGGTCACGCACGCGTCAGGAAACCGAAGCGCCTCGACGCGCAGGCGAACGCCTCCATCCTCTGCCATCACCGACGGCCCGGCGCTCCCGGCGTTGCGCGCGCGGAGCTGAAGTTCCCGCAGGAAGAGCAGGCGATCGGCATCACGCCCGGTCACCACGTAGACGCGACGCGAGGTGAAGTGGAGCCAATCGCCCACCAGGGTGGTGTTGCCTTTGAACTCCCGCAGCGGCAACCGAACCCGCTCACGGCCGAAGCGGTACACGACGAACTCCGAGGGCGTCAGCGCGTACGACCAGCCGATCGACCACGCCATCACCGGCGTCATCGCGACCATCAGCCAGAAGCTCAGCTGCAGTCCGCCCCGCGGCGGCCAGATCGGCCAGAGGGGAACGCTCGAGAGCTCACCGAGCGCCGCGGTCGCGCAGAGATAGAGCACGCCCGCCGCCCACGTGGCCTGAAACGGCCGGTAGACGAAATCCTGCACCCCACCCTCCGCCCGCAGCAGACTCGACATGCGCGCCCACTACAGATCGGTGCGCCTGCGGACAAGGCATGAACAGGCGAGACTTCACACGCCGGGCGGGCGGCGCGTTCGCGGCGGCAGTGAGAAGAACTTCAGCATCGCGCCGAGCTGTGGCCGCACCGACACCACGCGGAAGAAGAGTACCCGGTACGAGATGTGCTCGACGACGCAGCTCGGTGAGGCGCGCCTCAGCGGCCATGCGGGTGAAGTGGAGGGCGGTGACTTTGCGTCGGCCGCCGCAGGGCACTGCAGGACGTCGGAGCCGAAGGTGCGGCGGTGCAGCGTCGCCCAGTCGATGCGCTGACGCTGATGCCGCGGTGGGGGGAGGACGGAGTGGGAGGCGGCTCAGCCGTCGGCGGCGACGAGGAGAGGACGAGGGGGCGCAGCCTGGCGTTGGGGGCGTGGGGCGCATGGGGCTGGCGGCCATGAAGTACCTCGCGGGGCGGCTGGGCGAGTAGGCTCCGCGCTGCGTGCGGGCGGGCGTCAGGCAAAGTGAGGGTCGTGCTTCGGCCGATCATCGGCTCCGGGGCTTCCCCGGGGTTTTGCAGTGCATGCTGGACATTCTCCGAGGTGGCGCAGCTCCACTGGCGTGGAGGTCGGCCAACCAGAGACAGGCGTCGCTGACGCCCGCTCCGTCACGCATCTCTCTGGAGCGAGCACGATGAGCCTGCGCCGCACCAACGCGCGGGCGCTCGCGCACGCCTTCCTCTCCGGCCCGTGGACGTTGCGCGTGCTGCTCGCGCGCGGCGACTTCGCGGTCGACGCGGGTGGTCCCTGGCTGCGCGGCCTGGTGGAGGACGTGCTCTCGACGTTCCCCGAGGCGCCGCTCCACCGCGTCGAAGACGTCGAGGCCTTCATCGACGCCAACCGGCACTTCGACGCGGCCTGGAGGCAGCGGCAGCTCCCCCACGCCACGCCGCGCTTCCTGCCCTTCGAGCCGACGATGGGCCCCCGCCGGTGGGACGTGCCGGCGCTGGCGACGCTGCGCGAGCTCGCCGACTGGCTCGGGGTGAGCGACGAGGAGCTGGACTGGTTCGCGGATCGCCGCGGCCTCAACGGGCTCACCCAGGCGTCGCAGCTGCAGCACTACCGCTGCGTGTGGCTTGCCCGCGGCCCGCGCCTGCCACGGCTGCTCGAGGCGCCGAAGCCGCGGCTGCGGGCGCTGCAGCGCAAGGTGCTCGACGAGGTGCTCGCGCGGGTGCCGGCGCACGACGCGGCGCACGGCTTCGTGCGCGGGCGCTCGGTGCTGACGCACGCGGCGTTGCACGCGGGGCAGCCGCTGGTGGTGCGCTTCGACCTCGCGCACTTCTTCAGCTCGGTCACCGTGCCGCTGGCGCACGGGCTGTTCCGCGCGCTGGGCTACCCGCGCGAGGTGGCGGCGACGCTCCTCGCGCTGTGCACCACGCGCACGCCGGAGTTCGTGCTTCGCCGCGCGCCGTTCCCGGAGCCCCTCACCGCGCGCGCGTCGGGCGAGCGCTTCCATCACCAGCGGCTCCTCGCCGAGCGCCACCTCCCGCAGGGCGCGCCGACCTCGCCCGCGCTGGCCAACCTCGTCGCGTACGGGCTCGACGTGCGGCTCGCGGGGTACGCGCGTGCCCGGGACCTCCGCTACTCGCGCTACGCCGACGACCTCGTGTTCTCGGGGGCACCGCGCAGCGTCGGGCCGCTGTGCGACTTCGTGCGGCAGGTGGTGCGAGAGCAGGGCTTCCGGCTGAACGAGGCGAAGACGCGGGTGATGCGCGCGCAGCACCGGCAGCATGTGACGGGGCTGGTGGTGAACGCGAAGCCCGCGGTGCCGCGCGAGGCGTACGACCTGCTCAAGGCGCGGTTGCATCGCTGTCGTCGCGACGGGCCGCGCAGCCTCACCCCCGACGTCGCCGCGCTCGCCGCCGAGCTGCGCGGGCAGATCGCCTGGGTTACGCAGTCGTCACCGGCGCGCGGCGTGAAGCTGCGCGCGGTGTTCGACGCCATCGACTGGCCGATCAATTGAGGCGCACGAGCGCAAGTCGTTCACGGCCGCGAGTCTCAACCGCGTCTTGACCACGTGAAGAGTCGGCAGCCTCAGGTTTCATCAACCTCATCGTCAAAGTTCAGCGAGCGTTCGTCGTCGAAATTGGGTGCGATAACAGAGACTAGTAGCCTTGCGTCTTCAGACATCCAGAGTTTTACCAGTAGTTCTGTCTGGTCTGGACTGAGATTTATGGTGAACTTGGCTGACCAGGTTGAAAGATGTGACTCGATCATTTGCTGTTGGATCTTCTTCTGGTTCTCCAGTTGTGCGTTGCCCAGGACCCCTTCGATCAGGGAGAGCAACATCATTGTTTGAACACGGTGCTCTGTGAAAGTGGTCAACACTGACTGCAGGAGCTTCTTCTCAGTGTCTGAGAGTTGAAGCTCTAGCACTCGACGTTGCAGGTGATGACGGTTGCGTCGTTCGGAGTTCAGTTGCCTATATAGATATTCCGTTCTGTGCGCCAGTTCTGCAAATGCTGAAGTCTGGTGTGTAAGTTGTGCGTGTAGGTTCTTGACCTGTGACCACAGTAGTCCCAAATCTGCTCGTGCAACCGGAGCCTCATCGACCGAATAGAGACTCACTGAGGAGTGTTGAGGAAGAACACCAGTGAATGGAGGCCAGTAAAGAGCAGCTTGATAGTTGGTTCCCATTTCGGGCGACGACAGGTCGGCATGAATCGAGAACTCCAGAAGCTTGCCATCCTTGTCTGCATCAACCAGTGCCTGTAGTTTTGCTTCCGCTTCTGGCTCGCTCAGTCCAGCAATGGACTTGCTTAGTTCGTCTCGAATGCTCATGTTCGCCTCGAGTCATACTTCTCAATCAGTGCAGCGGCAGATTCGGAGTCTAAATGCATATACCGACCATCATTGAACGGCGTGCGAAACGTGGATATCTCTTGTTCTTTGGGAACTCGACGAAAGCCCAGTCCTTGATACCAGGCCACGAGTGAATCCCCGCCGCGCTCTGCAGCGTGTAGAAGGACTCGACCATCAAATCCTAGGAAGAACGACCTGCATACGGCGTGGTCGATGAGAATCGAGCCAGTTCCGCGCAGTTGCTTGACTCCAAAATTGATGAGCGCCTCATCCGGGGCGGTTGATAGGTACCATACAAAGACAAGTGGATCTTGCTCTGGCCAGAAAAACCTCTCTGCGAGAAGCAGCATCCCGACAGGAACGAGCCCCTCGGGCAGCACGACGCACAGTGCGTAGCGCATGGGATCCTGACGACTGGAGGTGCCGAGTATCATCGCCAGTTGTGTCGATATGTTGGCGCCGCTCCAGCGCCAGCGCGCATCTGCTCGAAGTTGCCGAAGTGCTTCGTTGTGTGGATCGTCTGGAGCGATCTGCTTCTTCGCGAAGAGTGCTGCCTCTGCAACGCTATCGATCCGGTCAATATGCGGCTGAATATTCTGGTCCCAGAACCGGCGGAGAGTCTCGTCGGCGTGTGCAAGAACCACTTTGTGGCCCGATGGTGCAGTCCCGACTGGTCTGATGACCCTTCTGAGCATTCGCCAACCCTAGCGAGAATTGGCGGGTCTGAGCAGTCCAGCTTTTCTACTTCCTTGTGACGCATACCGGCGATCCCGCTACGTCCGGACAAGCGTGAGACCTGACCGGCGCGGCGGGTATCAGCTCGGCATGACCCTCCGATTCGCCGCTGTCGTCTCCGTGTTCCTTGCCTCTGCCTGCGCGACGCCGAAGACGTACCTCCGCGTCGCCACCGCGACCGAGGCCGACTTCGAGCGGGTCAGCAAGCTCGACGCCGTCTGGTACGAGTTCCAGCCTGGCGACACCGTGCCCTTCAACCTCTTCTACTTCGGGGCCATCGAGGGAGGCGCGGCGGACTTCGGGGTCAAGGCGAAGTCGCCCTTCTACCTCGTCGCGTACAAGGACCGCCCCATCATGGTCAGCTACGACGGTGAGAACGTCTCGCCGTACGCCATCCGCTCCATCATCGCGGTGACGCCGAGGCACGAGGGCAGCGGCGGCGCGGTGAACTGGGTGACGTACCTCGGCGAGGGGCGGGACCCGGAGCGCGAGCTGCAGAAGCTGCTCGAGAAGAAGCGAGCGGCCTCTGCGCGGCGCTGAGGCGTGACGCATGGGCTGGGACTTCCGCTACTCCATCAGGCTGGGCCAGCCGCTCTCCCCCGAGGAGAAGCGCCGCCTCGACGTCATCTGCGAGCGGCACGGGAAGAACCTGCAGGCCGTCTTCCGCGGCCCACCGCGCTTCGAGGAGTGGAAGGCGCTCGGGGTCCCCGTCCCGCCCTGGAGGCCGCCTGCGGCTGAGGTCGACGACGGCGCTGACTACCGGGACACCGTGCGCGTCGCCAACCCTCGTCACCTGCTGCGCCTCGTCGAGTGGCTGCTCGAGGTCGAGGCTGCGGTGCCGAAGGCCGAGGTGCTCGTCAGCGACGACTACACCTTCTCTGCCGCGCGTCCGTCGGAGGTCGCGCTCGAGGAGCTGCGTGCTGCGGCCCGTCGGCGCAGGAAGAAGGCACGCAGGGACGAGACACTGGAGCCCGCGGAGGCGGCGGTGCTGGAGCGCGTCGGTCAGGAGGACCTCGACCGCGTCGCCGGCACGCTCGAGGAAGCCCGGCGCGCCTTCGCTCAGTACCAGGCGGCGCGCGACCGGAAATGATCAGCACGTCATGCGCCGTTCATCACCGCGAGCGGCCCTGTCGCCAGCCGCTGGGCCTGTTCGAGCGTGGTGCCACGGCGCTGGCGCCACGCAAGCTGCCACGGCCCGCCTGGCGCGCGCACCAGCGTCGCGTCGTCGTGGAAGTCGACCACGCGCACCTTCGACGGCGCGAGCACGGCGGCCAGTCGCGCCCAGCCGCGAGCATCGAAGTCCGGTGGGTGGAAGTAGAGGTCGCTTGAGGAGTTCCAATGCAGTCGCAGCACCTCGAGGTCGGGCGCGCGCGAGAGGAGCTCCGCGAGCGGCGCAGCGGTGCGCGGCGTCATGCAGTCGAAGAAGCGCAGCGACGGCAGCGACGGCAGCCCGTCCCAGTCGGTCCACATGCCCGAGAGGCTCACCAGCGACTCGAGCCCCTCGAGGTGCGCGGCGGTGAGCGCCTTGGTGAACGAGAGCTCGAGGCTGAGGAGCTGGCGCAGCGGGCGGAGCAGCTCCGGCGCCAGCGTCGAGCCGTGGCCGAGCCGAAGGTGGCGCAGCCCGGTGAGCCCCTCGAGGCCGTGCCGTTCCCCCTCGGTCCTCAGCGCCAGCTCGCGCAGCGAGGGCACCTCGGGCTGATGGGCGAGCGCGTGGGCACCACAGGTGAGCTTCGCGAGCCTCGTGCACTGCGAGAAGTCGGCCTGCGCGAAGCCGCCCTCGAGCGTGAGCGTCTCGAGCGCGCGCGGCAGCACCAGCGCGCGCGCCACACCCCGGAGCACCGCCGTGCGCAGCGACGTCAACGGCGCGAGGAGCGTCGGAGGCAGCGCGCCTGCCTGGTGGCTCAGCGTCAGCCGGGTGAGCTTCGGCGTGGGCGCGAAGAAGCCGTCGGGCGGCGCCACGCGCAGCGTCACCTCGAGCTGCTCGAGCTCGGGGAAGCGCGCGAGCGAAGCGGGGGACGGCGCGTCGAGGCCGGAGATGAGGAGCTCGCGCCACGCGCGGCGTCGGTCCTGCAGCTTGTCGAGCACCTTGCTCGAGACGGGTCTCACCTGGCGCAGGTTGAGGAGGTCGGGCGCGTCGAGCAGGTCCGCCGTCGCGGTCACCGAGAGCTTGTGCAGGTCGCGGACCGCGGTGACCGTGCGCCACAGGCGGTTCGGGCGCACCGCCTTCTTGTAGACCGACACCGCCGAGGGGAAGCCGCGTTCGCAGGTGACGCTGCCGGCGAGGCTGAGCGGCTGCAGCCAGCGCGCCACATCGGGGTGCGTGTGGTCGGCCGGACGCCCGTCGAGCTGCGCGAGGATGAAGTCGCCGCGGCCGTCACCTGCCTCGAGCAGCGCGTCGGCCAGCACGCGCCGGGGACCGTCATCGTCGAGGTGCTGTTCCACCAGCGAGAAGAGCTCCTCGAGGCGCGGCGCGACCACCCTGAGCGCACGAGCGGCGGGCGGAGCGAGCGCCTCGGCCTCCGCGCAGAGGGCGGCGTCTGCGTCGCTCAGCCCGGGTTCCTTCAGCGCCTCGAGCTTCGCGGCGGCCTCTTCGAGCCACTTCACCACCTGGGCGCCCGTGCTGCTGTGCACGATGCCGAGGTACCGGCTGGCGAGCTCCCGGGCGGGCTCGGCCGCGCGCCGGTCCTTCGCGGCGATGAGGAGGTCGACGAGCGTGCGGAGCATCGGCCGCGAGGGAACGCCCGCGTAGGGCGGCTTCTCGAGCAGCGCGAGCACTCCGCGGGAGAAGCGCGGGTCGTCGCGCTTCGCGAGCGCTCTCATCTGCCGCGTCACGTCGTCCTGCTGGCCGCCCCGCGCGGCGGCGAGGAGCCGGGGCACGTCGAGCGGATCTCCCTTCGCGTCGACCTCGCGCCACGCCTGCAGGTCGGCTTGCTTCTTCGACGCCGCCAGCGCTTCGCGGGCGGGCAGGCGCGCGGTGATCGCCTCGAGCGCGTCGCCGATGCGCGGGTGATGCGCGCGGCGCCACGCGGCGAGCAACTCCGGGACGAGCGCCTCGAGCGTCATGGCCGCACCCTATCGAGCAGTGCGCGCGGACCTCCACCGCGAGACGGGCTGCACGGCGCTTCGACCTGCTCCCCAAGGCGTTCGAGCAGCGGGCGAGACGAGACCGTCACCGCGCCAGCGCTTCGTGGAACTCGAGGAACGCATCGAGCACCATCGCCGGCGCTTCGACCTGAGGGTAGTGCCCGATGCCTTCGAGCAGCGCGACGCGCGGGGACGGCACGAGCGCGCGGTACCGCTCCGCCATGTGCCGCCCGGAGATGGGATCCGCCGCGCCGTCGATGAGCGCCAGCGGCACCGTCGTGCGCTGCAGCGCGCCGACCCACCGCTCGCGGTGCACCACGCGCTCGCGCATGTAGTGAATGAGCCGCGCCATCACCGGGATGCCGCCGTCGCGCGTCACCAGCGACCAGAAGCCGTCGAGCGCCTCGGGCGTGGGCGGTGTCTTCGGCCCGAAGATGCGTCGCAGGCTCGCCTCGAAGCGCGCGCGCGAGGTGAGCCGCGCGACGAGCGTGCCCACCGGCGAGAGCAGCAGCCGCTGGATGAGCAGCGGGTGGTGCGTCTCGGGGAACAGCCCGCCGTTGAGGAAGCACACGCTCTGCAGCCGCGGGGCGTCCGACGCGCGCGCGAGGAGCTCCTGCGCCACCGTGTCGCCGTAGTCGTGCGCCAGCACGTGGTACGCGCCGACGCCGAGCTGACGGAGCCGCGCCTCGACGAGGTCGGCCTGCAGCGCGATGGTGTACCGCTGCGCCGGCTTGGCCGAGAGCCCGAAGCCCAGCAGGTCGAGCGTCACCACGCGGAAGCGCGCGGTGAGCGGCTCCCACAGCGCCTCGAAGTCCCACGAGGAGGTCGGGAAGCCGTGGAGCAGCACCAGCACCGGCGCCCGCTCGTCGCCGCCCTCGCGGCAGAACACGCGGTGGCCGAGCAGCTCGACGCGCACGCCGCCCCGCTCCCAGTCGGCGACGCTGATCATCACTCGAAGCCGACCACGCCCGCGTCCGTCTCGAGGCGGTTGGTGAAGGTGACCCCGTTGGCCGCGCCGCCGTCGGGGAAGACCGAGACCGGCGACACGATGACCTCCAGGCGCACCACGCGCGAGAGCGAGAAGCCGCTGCCCAGCGTGGCGCTCGACCACGCGTCGCCGGCCTGCGGCCGCAGCGGCACCACGAGCGTGACGCCGCCCGTGCCGAACTGCTGGCTGGCCTGCGTCGGCGTGTAGCGCTGCAGCACCTGCTCATCTTCGCTGCACAGCTGAATGACGGGGTCTGCGAGGAGCCCGCCCGCCCACGGGGTGGACACCCCGCCGACCGTCGAGAGCTGGAACGGCAGCCGGAGCCGCGTCGCGCCCGAGAGGTCCCACCACTGCCCGACAGGCGCCTCGGCGTACCAGACGTGAATGCCGCCGCCGGTGCCGATCCACGACGGGTTGAGGAAGGCCATCGGCGCGCTGCCCGGCGCCGCCTTGAGGCAGCGCGACGCGAGCGCCCCGGCATCGGGGAACACCAGCGCGCCGAAGGTGACGCCCGCGGTCTGCAGCAGGCGGTCGGGGCCTCCGCAGCCGGGCTTGTCGTCGACGCCGCCGGAGCAGTCGTTGTCCACGCCGTCGCCGCACACGTCGGTGCTCGGGGTCGGCGCCACGCAGCGCTTCACGAAGCCCGCATCGGCGCCGCCCGCGCTGAACAGACACTGCGTCGCGCCAACCTGGCACGCCCCGAGGAGCCCGGTGTTGCACGGCACCACGGGCATCGGCTGGCCGGGGCTCTCGGCGTCGAGGAAGGGCGGGTCGTCGCGCTGGCCGTTGCAGTTCTGGTCGACGCCGTCGCACGACTCCGGCGCGCCGGGGAAGACGCCCGGGTCGCCGTCGTTGCAGTCACCCGCGCGCTCCGCGAAGCCGACCGGCTGCGCGCACGCCTGCACCACGCACCCGCTGCACTTGTCGTCACCGAAGTGGTCGCCGTCGACGTCGCGGAACCACGGCTGGCGCGAGAGGCCGTCGTCGACCTCCCCGTCGCAGTCGTCGTCGAGGGCGTTGCAGCGCTCGGTGGCCAGCGGGCCGATGGCCACGTCGCGGTCGTTGCAGTCGGGCTTGCGCTCCGGCGCGTCGACCACCCACGCCTCGCGCACCGGCGCGCGGCAGAACGCCCGCCGCACCGCCGGGTCGCCCGCGCCGTCACCGTCCTGGTCGCGGAGGTAGAACGCCGGCTTCGACCCGGGCGGGCACGTGCCGTCGGGCGCTGGGAGCGTGGGGCACACCGGCGTGCTGCCCGGCCTGCAGCACACCGCGTCGTCGCAGGTGTAGCCCTCGGGGCACGCGCCGCCGTCGGCGCATGCCCACGGCCCGCCCACGTCCCACGCGGTGAAGACGCAGCCCTGCGCGCCGAGGCTGATCAGGCTGATCAACACCAGGCGCGTCATGGCAGCGTCCCCGTGGCCTGCGGGTCGAAGGTGATGGTGAAGCTGCTGGCGAGCGAGAAGACGAGCACCTCGATGCGCTTGACCTTCGAGGTGTCGAAGCCCGAGCCGGTGCCGACCAGCCAGGTCGACGAGCTGTTGTTGAGCGGGAGCACTTGATCGAACGCGGTGTCGTTGAGCTTGAACGCGGCGGCGGGCTGCGTGATGCGGTAGCGGATGAAGTCGAAGTCGTCTTCGCCGCAGAGGTAGATGACGGGGTTGAAGCCGTCGCCGGTGCTCGGGTCGCCCCACGCGCCCCGCGTGGCGTTGCCGCCGACCGCCGTCGCGTCGAACTTGATGCGCAGCCGGAGGTTCAGCTTCGACAGGTCCCACAGCACGCCCGGCGGGGCCTGGGCGCTCCACACGTGGTAGTACTCGCTGCCGCCCGCGGTGCCGCTCCAGGTGGTGCCGGTGTTGCTGACCGTCATCGGCGTGCCCACGCGGTTGGCCTGACAGCGATTGAGCAGCTCGCTGCCGCTGACGCGCACCGCGGCGTAGGTGAGGTCGGGGTTGCCCACCAGGCGCGTGGCGCCGCTCGCCGTCGGGCCTCCGCACTCGGGCGCCTCGTCGGTCGCGCCGTCGCAGTCGTTGTCGAGGCCGTCGCACACCTCGCGCGAGGCGGTGGCGGTGGCGAGGGGCCGGCACTCGCGCACCACGCCGCCGCCGCCGGGCACGCAGCGGAAGGTGCCGGCCGCGCACACGCCGGGCGCGCCGGTGTTGCAGGGGAAGCGGCGCGAGGTGGCGTCGTCGGCGTCGGCGAAGCGCGCCTCGGCGGTGTCGGGTACGCCGTCGCAGTCGTCGTCGAGGTTGTTGCAGAGCTCGTCGGCGCCGGGGTGCTTCGCGGGGTCGTACCGCGCGCAGTCGTCCTGCTGCACGGCGGTGTACCCGGGCGGCGCCATGCAGGCCATCACGCCCGCGTCGAGCACGCCCACGCCGTCGCCGTCTTCGTCGGGGAAGAAGGGCAGCTGCGTGGGCAGCCCTTCGTCGAGCACCCGGTTGCAGTTGTCGTCCCTGCCGTTGCAGACCTCGGGCGACGAGGCGTTGATGGCGCGGTCGCTGTCGTCGCAGTCGGTGCCGGTGAGCACCCAGCCCGGGCGCGTGGGCGGCGCGCAGAAGACGCGGCTGAGCTTCTCGTTGCCGTCGCCGTCACCGTCGCCGTCGCGGAAGTACACCCGCGCCACGCCGCCGTCGCCGCAGCCGCCGCTGGGGAGCGGCAGCGTGGGGCACGCGGGCTCTCCGCCGGGCAGGCAGCACACGCCGTCGTCGCACACGTAGCTGCCGGGGCAGGTGTCGTCTTCGCTGCACTTCCACGGGCCGCTGGAGGTCCACGGCGTGAGGCACGCCGGCAGCGTCGCGAGCGCGAGGAGAAGGAGGAGCGGCGCGCGCATCAGTCGGTCAACGCGTCGATGAGGAAGAGGAGGGCGCCCGTGGCGGCGAGGCCGGCGCCCACGCCGAGCATCACGTTGCCGGTGTCGGCGTACGCCTGCGCCTGGGCCTGCTTCGTCAGCACCACGTCGAGGGTGGTGCAGTCGCGCACGTCGCCCTTGCACGGCGCGGTGAGGTCTCCGGCGGTGTGGCGGCCGAGGGTGCCCGCGACGAGGCCGCCGGCCATGGTGGCCGCGCCCGCGACGAAGACGCCGTAGCCCACGCCGCGCAGCGCGGTCATGCCCTTCGCCGCCTTGCCGTTGACCGCGGTGCTCGGGCTGAGGGCCTCGACGCGCACCCGCGCGCCCTCGGTGACCTCGACGCGCTGGAGCACCGCGTGGCCCTCGGGGAAGACGACGTCGACCTGGTGCACGCCGGCGGGCACGGCGATGACGTCGCCCGGCTTGCTGCTCGGGAGCCGCCCATCGACCTTCGCCACCGAGCCGCTCTCGACCTCGACGCGCAGCCCGCCGAAGCCCTTGCGCGCCCACGCGGGCAGCAGCGTCTCGAGCTGCGTGCGCAGGCCGCCCTCGAAGCCGTCGACCGAGCCTTCCCCGCGCTTGCTGGCGAGCCGCTCGCCGTCGAGCCAGAGCTGGAGCTCGACGGCGACCCGCTCTCCCTTCGCGTCGACGCCCTTGAGCTCGAGGAGCACCGCGTGGGCGCCGTCGAGCGACTCCACGAGCGAGCGCGCGCAGTCGTCGGTGCACTTGCGCGGCGCGCCCTTCTTCCAGGCGGGGCCCTCGCCGATGGTGAGGCTCGAGGTCTGCTTGAGGGCGGCCTCGGTCGCGCGTTGGAGGCGCTTCACCGTGGCGTCAGACACCCCGTTGGCGTCGAGCACCGCGACCACGATGGGCTGCGCGTGCGCGGTGAGGGGGAGAACAAAGGCGAGGAGGAGGGCGCGGAACACTCACCGGTGGGTGTACCACGCCTCGGGGAACGCGGCCGTGCGCGCATCGACCCTGTCCGTGGTGACGAGCGGGCCGCGGCGCGGCGCGTGGTAGAAGCAGCAGCGATGCCTCCTCCCGCGCTGTCGCTGAGCGTGAACGAGGGGCGGCTGGTGGAGATTCGGGGCCGTGGGTTGTTGCCGCTCGCTGAGTTCACTTCGTTTCGAACCTCCTTCACGGACACGTTGATCCGCCTCGGGCGCCGCGTGGCCATCGTGGCGGACCTGCGCGGGCTGTCGGTGCAGGACCCGCAGGTCTACGAGGGCCTGTACCGCTTGATGAAGATGGACTCGCCGCTCGTCGACCGCTTCTCGTACCTGCTCGAGCCGGGCTCGCTGCTCGCGGTCAACGTGGCGCGGGTGATTCAGCAGGCGGGCAACCCGGTGCGGAAGATCTGCTCGACGCCGACCGAGGCCGCCGACTGGCTCAGCGGCGTGCTCGACGCGCGCGAGAAGGAGCGGCTCGCGAAGTTCCTCGAGGGCTGAGCCGCGGCTGGCCTCCTCGGTTCCCCGGATTGAAACGCTCACTGTTCTGCTGATGTATTCATTTTGAGCGACGGAACGTCTGCGTCGAGATGCGAGCAGATGTGCGTCGTTCTCAGTGCACACACTGCAACAGGGGGGGAATCCACATGAGGTCGAGCGTTCTCGCTGCACTTTCGTGCTTTCCGCTGTGCGCCATGGTTGCCGCCGGGGGGCTCCTCGGCTGCGACGGCCCTGCGGGGAGCGAAGCACCACCGTCTGTGAATGAAGCCCGGGAGCCGCAGACGGGGACGCGCAAAGACGTCCTCGCGGCGTATTACGACTCGCTCCTGCCGCCCGCCTGGCTCAACTGGACGACCGATGGCTCGCCGCCCCTCGAGTGTGGTTCGGGCTCTCTCACCGGTGGCTTCAAATGCAGAGGCAGCTACTGCGATGACGTCAACCTGTACTGCAGGGCGTCAGGCTTCACCCCGGTGAGCAGCTGGTGGACCGACGCCTTCTCCGAGGAGGGGAACAACCAGCGGGTGTGTGAAAACAACGGCTACGTCACCGGCATCCGGTGCGGGGGCAGCTACTGCGACAACGTCTCGCTGCGGTGCTCACAGCTCAACAACGGAGGGCGACGGAACAACTGCTACTGGACCGGCCTCCTCTCCGATGAGGATGGCGGGAAGTTCGTCGCGCCACAGTCGATGTTCGTCGCCGGCGTGCGCTGCGCGGGCCGCTATTGCGACAACCTGCGGTTCTATCTCTGTCAGGCCGATGAGACGACCGTCCCCGTCGACCTCGACGCGCTCGCGCGGCAGTACGCTCCCCGCCTGCGGTTCGATCAGGAATTCGGGACCGACTCCGGCGCGCAGAGCAAGTGCTTCCCCAGCGACCCGCAGGTGTACTTCGAACAGCGCGCGCGCGGCGTCGCGGCGGTCGCGCTGTGCAACAAGAGCGCTTCGACCATCGCGAACAACCAGGTGCCTGCGTTCTACATCGCGAAGCAGTGCGGCACGAACACGGTCGTCATTCGTTACTGGTATTTCTATGCGTGGCAGAGCACCTGCTTTGGCAATGAAGGGGAGCACGCCGCAGATTGGGAGTCGCTCGCCGTCACGCTGATCGACGGCCAGCTCGCGCGGGTGGCCTTCTACCAGCACGGCGGTTGGTACACCCGGAACCCGGGCCACTTCGAGACCACGGGCGGCACTCACCCCGTGGCGTACGTGGGCAAGAACTCCCATGGCTCGTACCACGACTCCGGAGGGTCGGGCGGATGCCTCTACTTCGAGGACTACCGCAACCCCGGGAGCAACAACTACCGCATGGACACGTGGAACAACCTGGTGCGCATCGCCCGCGGGAGCACGGCCCCGTCGTGGATGAACTGTGAAGGCGACCGCTGCTTCGACGGCATCGGCCATCCCATCGACCAGACCGGCGAGCCGTGTGGCTCTGGCGGCTGCGACAAGGACGGCTGCGACAAGACCCAGCTCGGCGCCAACGTGCCCTTCATCACCAACCCGGAGTGACGGGGGGCTGGCTCGGCGGCTCTCGATTTCGCCACTGTTCCCGAAGGCTTGCGGCCGCCTCGAGCGCCTTCGTGCGCGCGCCGACGGCGGCCGCCGTCTCGTCTGCATGCCCCGTCGCCTCACCCGCCCTGAGCCCCGCAGCACCACGCCCTCCACCGCGCGCCGCCGCCACGTCGCTGAGCGCCCTGCTGCCGCGCCCGCGCCGCGAGACGACTTCGCGCAAGGGCGCGCAGCTCGCGGCGCCGAGCTCCTCCCCGCGCTGGCGACGACGCCGGGGCTGTTCCCGCTGCTGGCGGCCGTTCGCCTTCGCGACGACGCGCACTGGCAGGAGCTGTCGCCGACGCCTCCGCGCTCGCCACCGTCATCGGTCCTCACTGCCGCCATCACGCTGGTGCGCGCGCAGCTCGGTGAGCTGCGGAACCAGGTCGCGGCGCTCGACGCCGAGCTCGCCTCGAAGAAGAAGAGCCTCGCGGAGCTGACGACGCAGAAGAGCGCCCTCATCGCGCAGATCGCCGAGGCCGAGCAGCGTGACGCGCAGCTCGCCGTGCTGGGCGCCTTCCTCGGCGGGCTCGAGGGGTTCACCGTGGCGCGCGTCGTCTCGACGTTCCAGGGGCAGCTCGCGGGCATCGAGAAGCAGGTCGCGGCGAACGAGGCAGAGGTGCGCGTCACCGAAGAGTTCATTCGAAGCTACGAGTCGAGCCGCGCCGCGCTCGATCTCGCGCTGCGCGACCTGTGCGCCGAAGAGACGAAGCTGACGCAGGGGAACGGCGCGGGTGGTCAGACCCTCGCGGTCCTCGGCGCCCTGCACGACAACCTCGTCGCCCAGCGCGGGGTGCTCCTGAAGACGCGGGACGACGGGCACGCCTTCGGTGCCGCGCTCGAGCAGTTCCTCACGTCGCTGTCGGCGCAGATCGACGCGCTCTCCGCGCAGAAGCAGGCGGCCGAAGAGGGAGTCATTCGCTCGACCCTCGAGCTGCTGGTGCAGGGCGGCGCGCTCCCCGCGACCGTCGACGCGGGTGGTCTGACGCTCGCCGGCGTGACGGCGCTGCTCGACGCACGGCAGAGCGTCCGTGATGCCTTCGCGCGGAAGCTGGGCGAGCGCCTGAGCGACCTGCCGCCGCCGCTGCGCGACGAGCTCGTCAAGACCGTGATGGCTCGCCTGACCCGCTGAAGCCCGCGGGCGTCACGCGACAGCGGCCGGGGTTCGTCCGCGCCGACGAGCTTCAAGGGTTGATGGACTGCAATTCTTCCGGCGGCAACTCAGGCTGCTTCTCCGGCATGCCGATATGGAAGTCGAGGTCCCATTTCAGTCGGTAGCGCCTGCCTGGATCGGTGTTCGCTGCTTTGAACCGAGTGCCTCGACAGGGTGTTTCACGAGTGCCGGTCTTCAGTTGTGTGCCAGGGGGCAACCTGAACTGCGGCTGCAGGTCATGAACCACCGGCACTTGCAGATTCTGTGACGCCGGCGGCGCAACAGCCGCCTCGCTCGGCCGCCTGACTTCAGCTCGACTGGCCTTCGCCTGCACGGGAACCACCGGAGGCGACGCCTCGATGGATCCAGCAGCTGACTCGTCCACAGAGCGCGGAGTGCCGGACCAGAGCACCAGCACCACACCAGGAACGACCCCCAGGAGAATAAGCACCCACCACCGCCGCGCCATGGCTACCCCTACCAGAGACATCACCCACAGCTTCCCTCGAGGACACAACCCTCAGGGTACGCCCTGCACTTGGCGTAGCTGTACGCGCTACCCGACTTACAACGCAGGTCGACACAATCTTAGCGCGCCTGGTTCTTCACGACTCCGAGGCGTCGGCGAGGGGAATGAACTCCAGCCGCTGCGTGCGCTCGCCGAGGCGGCGCGCGGCGTCGCTCCGGCCGAGGAGCAGGCACAGCGAGCGCTCGAACAGCCGCGCCACGACGTGGGTGCACCGCGCCTCGGGCAGCCACGTGAGCGGCTGGGCCTCGACGTAGAGCCCGGTGGCGCGCAGCAGCTCGTTGATCAGGTGCTGCACGAAGGTCTCACCGTCGACCTTCGTCGACACCAGCCGCAGCGCGCCGCTGATCAACGCGTCCTCCGAGAGGCGCCCCGCATCGTCGAGCTGCCGGCGGAGCGAGTCGCGCACGTCGACGATGAAGAGCGCCAGCGCGCCGCCCTCGAACCGCGCCGCCGCTTCGTTGACCGCCACCTTCGCGAGCGTCGGCCCGGCCTCGGTCAGCGCCTCGCCCAGACTCCGGCCCGCGCGCAGCGCCTTCACCAGCTCCCGAGCGCCGGCATCACCATCGATGCGCGGGCGCAGGCGACGCCAGGTGGTACCGAGTGCGAGCAGCGGAGACATGTCGCATTGTCACGCGCGGGCGACACGCAGTTCCCGAGAGAAACTGGAAGCAGCGTTGACGTTTCGAGGGGAATTTCGGGCGAATTTCCCGCGCGGCTACTGGCGGCCGCGGTACCCCGCGCGCTGGAGGAAGGTCGCCAGCCGCTGGTCGGTCCCGAGGATGTGCTGCTGCAGCCAGAGCTCGGTGAAGCGCAGCAGCTCGTCTTTGACGTTCGGCTGGCCGGCCGCTGCGTCCGCGAGCAGCGCGTCGACGCGGCGGCGGTAGTCGCGATGCTCGGCGACGTGGAGCTCGGCCTCGGGGTCGTGGAACGCCGCCATCAGCTTCTCTTCCTCCTCGAAGTGGAAGTCGGCGTAGCCCGCGAACGCGGGCGCGAGCTGGGCGAGGTTGGCGTCGGGCTTCTCGAGCGCGTTGACCAGCTCGACGAGGGCTGCGTGCTGCTCGTCCATGACGTCCACTCCGAGGACCAGCTTCGTTGCATCGAGCATGGGAAAGTGATGACGGCCTCCTCGCGCGGCCGCCACCTCGCGCGCCGGCGGGGTAGAAGGCGCCCGTGGGCCAACACATGCGCGCGGTCGTGGTGAAGCACGAGGAACACGAGGGGCTGGGGCTGCTCGAGAAGCCGCTGCGGGACGCGGGCTACCAGCTCGTGACGCGCTTCCGCGGCGTCGAGCACCGGGAGGACCTCGAGGCGGAGCTGCTGGTGGTGCTGGGCGGCTCGATGAGCGTCACGCAGCGGGACCGGCACCCGTTCCTCGACGATGAGCTCGGCGTGCTCTCGGAGCGCCTCGCGCTCGGCCGGCCGTGCCTCGGCATCTGCTTCGGCGCGCAGCTCCTGGCGACGGCGGCGGGCGCGACGGTGAGCCTGGGGAAGAACGGCCTCGAGGTCGGCGTGGCGCCGGTGCGGCTGACGAAGCAGGGGCTGGAAGATCCAGCCTTCAAGGAGCTCCCGCCGAAGGCGGTGATGGCCCTCTGGCACGAGGACACCTGGAGCGCGGTGCCCGAGGGCGTGCTGCTCGCCTCGACGGACCGCTACACGCAGCAGGCGTTCCGCGTGGGGAAGAGCTACGGCCTGCAGTTCCACCCGGAGCTGACCGCCGACGCCTTCGGTGAGTGGCTCACGCGCGACGCGGAGCTGCTCGAGCTCGACGGCAAGAACGTCGAGGAGCTGCGCGCGGGGCTGCCGAAGCTGCGCGCGGTGGAGCAGCAGAACGTGTTCTTCCTCGAGCGCCTGGTGAAGCAGCTCGGGCGGTGAGCAGAGCGTGGATTCGCGGTCGAGCCCGGGCGCGGTGGGTGTGACCGCGTCGCTCCGAAGACGCTACGCTCGGTCGTATGAAGAACCCGGTGCTCTCCTACGCTGAGTACCTCGCCCGCGAGGCCGCGAGCGAGGTGAAGCACGAGTACCTGCGCGGCGACGTGTGGGCGATGGCCGGTGGCACCCCGCGGCACGCGCGCCTGTGCGCGGCGATGTCGCGCACGGTCGGCGCTCGCCTCGCGGGGAAGCCGTGTGTGCCGTACTCGTCGGATCTCCGCGTCCGCGTCGAGGCGACCGATCGCTCGACGTATCCGGACCTGACCATCGTCTGCGGAGCTGATCAGTTCGCGAAGGACGATCCCGACGCGATCACCAACCCGACCGTGCTGATCGAAGTGCTCTCCGAGACGACCGAGCGGAGCGACCGCGGCGAGAAGTTCGCGCACTACCAGCACCTGCCGTCGCTGCAGGAGTACGTGCTGGTGAGCCAGGACTCGCCGCGCATCGAGGTCTTCCGCCGACACGAGAAGACCTGGGTGTTGTCGATCTTCGAGGCGGGCGAGGTCGTTCGGCTCGAGTCGCTCGGCATCGAGTTCGAGGTCGACGCCGTCTATTCCGACCCTCGCGAGCGCTGATCAGCCGCGCAGCACGCGCCGCACCTTGCCGTCCTGGCAGCCGGCGAGCACGTCACCCGCGTCGGTGACGGCGACCGCGTCGGCCTTCGTGTCCCCGAGCGCGATGCAGGCCAGCTCGCGGCCGTCCTTCGTGCTCCACACGCGCACCGTGCCGTCGCCGGAGGTCGAGGCCACGCGGTCGCCCTTCGGGAAGAAGGCGACGGCGGTCACCTGCTTGCGGTGGCCTTCGCACACGCGCGAGGTGCCGCTCTTCAGGTCCCACAGGCGCACGGTCTTGTCCTGCGAGGCCGAGGCGAGCGTACGGCCGTCGGGTGAGAAGCGGAGGCACAGGATCTTCCCGGTGTGGCCCGCGAGCGGCTCGAGCTCGGTGCACTTCGTGGCGTCCCACAGGTGCACGAGCTTGTCGGCCGAGCCCGACGCGCCGCGCTTGCCATCGGGCGACAGCGCGACGAACCAGGTGCCGCTCTTCTTCGTCTTCCCCGCAGCGAGCTCGGTGCGCTTCGCCACGTCCCATGTGCGCACGGTGTTGTCGCCGCAGTTGCCGGTGAAGAGCCGCTGACCGTCGGCGGAGAAGCCGAGCGAGGCGATGATGCCGCCCGGCGTGGGGATGAACTCCGTGGTGTCCTTCTTCATGCGCCAGAAGCCGAGCGTGAGGTTGCCGAAGCCCGCGGCGACGGTGTCTCCATCGGGCGACATCTCGGCGTACCAGCACACGCAGCCGGTGCCGGTGCCGAAGGAGCCGAGCTCCTTTCCCTTCGTGTTCCACAGGCGCACCTGCTTCGTGCCCGCGGTCGGGCCGTACATGCTGCCCATCGTCGCGGTGAGGAAGCGTCCTCCTGGAGCGCACGACAGGCCGTTGATGGCTCGGCCGTGGTCGGCGAGCACCTCGAGCTCGGCTGCGGCCTGGGTCGTCGTCTTCTTCTTCGTCGCCATGCGGCGCATCGTCGCCCGCACCGGGCTGAAAGGCGACGCCTCGTTCGCTGCGGCGTCAGTCGTCTCGCGCGCGGGCCGTAGCTCCTGCGGAGGGGCAGCACCACGCGAGGTAGGCTCTCCCTTCAGGAGGTGGAGGGTGAATCGTTGCGAAGAGTGTGGTGCGCCGTTGATCGAGAACGGCTGCCCGCGATGTTCGGCGGTGGGCGCGATGGATGGGCCGGAGCTCGAGCTCGACTGGGGTGAGCGCAAGCGGCCGGCGGTGACGAACGACGGCGAGACTCCCGCGCCGCCACCGATGGTCGCCCCCGACGTGACGGTGGCCGGGCCGGTGGTCGTCGAGCGCGCTTCCCACCCCGCGTCGCTCGCATGGCTCGGGCAGACCGCTGATCTCGCGCTCCTGCTGGGTCTCGTCGTCGAGGCTGTGTCTACCGCGCTCTCGCTGGCCGGGGTCTTTCTGCGACTGTTGAGGGCGTCTTCGAGCGATCGCTATCTGCTGTCGGTCCCTCACGCCGTGGTGCTGGGCGGCGTCTTCGTGGCAGGCGTCTGGTGGACGGCGTCGACGCTCCGCCTGCGCCACGGCAACGCGGCCCCCGAGCGGCTGCTGGCGTTGTGGACGCCCTTTGCCGGCCGAATGCGAAGGGAGTGGCAGCAGTTCTCCGACGCTCTCGAGACCCCCATGCGCTCGCTCGTTCTCATTCCCCTCGGCGCACAGGTCGCGCTGGTGGGCTGGGTCCTCTGGGCGCTCGTCTGCGCCACGCTCGTCAGACGGGTGAGCGTGCCCGGGCTCCTGCTCGAAGCCGTGCTGTCGTCCACCGCGGCGATGTCGTTCTGGCTGCTGCGCCGGTTGATCAGGCGATTCCATGCCGAGGTGGAGCTCTCTGAATGGGCGAGCGGCGCGCCCGAGGTGGAGGAGTTGGTGGCGCCACCGCGCTTCAGCCTGGTCGCCCTGGTGGTGCTCATCTCGTTGATGTCGGTCGTCCAGCGGCCCGCCTCGCTGGGGCTCGATGCCGCAGGTCCGACACCAGACGAGCGGTTGGATCTCCCCACGCCGGGCTCAGTTGCCGCGGCGACCCGTCCGCTCGGGGCAGCGCCCGTTCAGGCGCCTGCGGTCGTCGAGCCCCCGGTGCCCGCCGCGCCACCCAGGCCCGAGCCGCCGCCGGTCGTCGTCGTCGCGCCACCGCCACCGGCTGTCGAGCCGCCGCCGCCCGTCGCGGTGCCAGCGAGCACACCGCCGGAGCCGAAGCTCGATGTCGCCGAGGCGCGCCTGTCGGTGGTCTTCATCATGCGGGCCACCATCGGAGTCGGGCTGTCGGTCGGGACGGGCTTCCTCGTCGGCTCGGACGGGCTCATCTTCACCAACCGGCACGTCGCGCAGTCGAAGGCGCGCGGCGACGATCGACTGCTCGTGGGTGTGCCGTTGAACTCCGATCCGGACCTCCACGAGTACTTCCTGCCGCAGGTGCTCTACGTCTCGCCCGAAGAAGACGAGCTCGACATCGCGGTCCTGCAGATCGGCCGAGCCGACGGCATGTCGTTCCCGGCGTTGCCCCTCGCGAGCGAGGACCCCGAGCTGGGAGACGACGTCGCGGTGCTCGGGTATCCGCTCACGACGGGCCGGCCGGTGTTGTCGTTCAACCGGGGAGTGATCTCCGCGACCGGAGCGCGCTTTGGCGGCGTGCGCTACCTCCAGACCGACGCCGCCATCAATCCCGGGAACTCAGGCGGGCCGCTGGTCGACGCGCGTGGTGCGGTGGTCGGCATCGTCACGCTGCGTCGGCGTGACGCTGCGCAGATGGGGTACGCGATTCCCATCACGCTCGTCGAGAACCTGCGGCGCCAGCGTCGCGCCTCGAGCCGGCTGCCGCTCGGCCCCGTGGCCGTGGACACGATCGCCACGCCGACGCGGATCTCGCTCGAGCGCTGGATCACCCGCCACGCGAGCGCTCAGGTCGAGAACTCCATTCTCGTGCTCGAGGGGAAGGGTCGGGCGTTCTGGGTGACGTCGCTCGATGCGCTGCCGCCCAACTTCGAGCTCGCGCTTCGCTGTGAGGCCGAGTCGCTCGCGAAGGGCCGTAGCCCCAGCTCGCTCGTCGTGCGCATCGGCGTCGATGAGAACGGTCCGCTGCTGGCGAAGGCGGGGTATGTGTTCGAGTTCTCGAACACGAAGCTCACCCTGCTGCGAAAGGGCCGCGAGGTCGCGTCAGTCGACACCGGGAGGCCGCCGGGGGCGCTCTCGATCGTCGTTGCGCGGCGCGGTGGCCTGTTGACCTTCGCGCTCGACGGAGAGGTGTTGCTCCGCTGGTCGGACACGGATCCGCTGGTCGCGAACAGGCTCACGCTCGGAGGCTCGCAGGTTCGCCTCCGGCTTGGCGGGGTGAGCGTGCTCGATCTCGACCAATGAGGCAGCTGCTGAGCTTCGCTTCGAGGGGGAATTGTCGACCGGCTCGACAGTGATTGGTGGATCTTTGTCAGTATCCAGCGGAGCAGGGCGCTCTTAGCGTTGGTGATTCCATGCACCAGCCCACCTTCTCTGAGCGTCAGAGCCCGTTCTCTCCCGAAGAGCACGCGACGTACGCGGAGATCGTCCGCCTCCACCGCGAGAAGCGAGACCGGCAGCTGGTGACGATGTTCCTCGACGGCCTGCGGAAGCTGGAGCTGGACCGCGACGGCATTCCGTCGCTCGAGGAGCTCAATGCGCGCCTGACGAAGCTCACGGGCTGGCAGGGCGTGTACGTGCGCGGGCTCGAGGACGCGGGCGGCTTCTACACGCTGCTGCGCGAGCGGAAGTTCCCCATCGGGCACTTCGTGCGCGACCGGCGCGACCTCAACTACACGCCGGCGCCCGACGTGGTGCACGACCTGTACGGGCACATCCCCTTCCATGCGGATCAGCGCTACGCGGACTACTGCGAGGCGTACGGCCGGTTCGCGTGCGAGTTCCTCGACGACCCCGAGCGGCTGCGGCGCCTCGAGCGGTACTTCTGGTTCACCAACGAGTTCGGCCTCGTCGAGACGAAGGACGGGCGGCGCATCTTCGGCGCCGGCATCGCCTCGAGCCTGGGCGAGTGCGTGTACGCGCTGTCGGGCGAGCCCGAGGTGCTGCCCTTCGACGTCGAGCGCATCTGCGCGCAGGAGTTCCGCATCGACCAGATGCAGCCGCGCCTCTTCGTGCTCCAGTCGGTGGAGCAGCTCTACGCGTCGTTCCCGAAGCTGCAGGCCGTCGTGCGCGCGTAGAGTGCGCGGGTGCGCCACCTGAGCCCGCGCGTGCTGGTGTTGCCGTCGCAGGGGCGGCTGCTGATCAGCACCGACCTCCACGGGAACCTCGACGACTTCCAGGCGCTGCGCCGCCGCTTCGAGCGCGCGCTCGATGACGGTGAGGACGTGCACTGGGCGCTGCTGGGCGACCTGGTGCACGGCCCCGATGAAGAGACGGCGCAGCGTGAGCCGCGGCTCTACGGCTTCTCCGACGAGAGCCCGGCGCTCATCGACGCGCTCTTCGAGCTGCGCTCGCAGCACCCCCGGCGCGTGCACGTGCTGCTGGGCAACCACGACGCGGGGCACGTCGGCTTGCGGCGCACGTCGAAGTTCCACCCCGACGAGGTCGAGGCCCTCGAGCGTCGCCTGACGCCGGGCCAGCGCGAGCGCCTCGACGCGCTCTTCGGCTCCGCGCTGCTGCTCGCCCTCGCGCCGTGCGGGCTGGTGCTGGCACATGGCTCGCCGGGCGAGGCGCTCGAGTCGCTCGAGCTGCTCGACGGTCCGCTGCCGCCGGTCGAGCCGCGCCGCCGGGCCGCGGTGAACGAGCTGCTGTGGAGCTACGGGCAGCGCGGCGAGGTGACCGCGGCGCTCCTCGCGCGCCTGAGCGCCGAGACGGGGCTGGCGCTGCGCGTGGTGGTGCACGGGCATGATCGCGACGAAGCCGGCTGGTTCGTCGAGGGCGACAACCAGGTGCAGCCGGTCATCTTCGGCGCGCCCCGCGAGCGGCGGCGCTGCCTGTGGGTCGACCTCGGCGCGCGCGTCGAGTCACCTGCGGCGCTCCGCGAGGGGCAGGAGCTGCGCCTGGTGCACTCGGCGGACTGATGAGCGTGTCGGGGCTCGCCGTCGCTGGTCAGGCGCGGAAGCTGCGTCGTCGCCGGAGCTTCCAGTCCCGCGAGCGCGACGACGGTGCGTGAGCCGTTCACCGGGTCGTGCCACTCGGAGTCGTCCGCGGGCCGTCGGTTCGCCTGCGGTTCCTGTCTCTCGTACCTGCTCGTGCGTCGTGAGCCGGAGTTGAGCGCGCTCTCGCTTCAGTCCGGCGTTGCGCGCACGCGCACCAGGCGCACGCGGCGCGGGCTGGCGTCGACCACCTCCAGCGTGACGCCGTCGCCCGCGTCGAAGCGCTCGCCCCGCTTCGGGATGCGCCGCGCCAGCGAGAGGCACAGGCCGGCCACCGTCACCCACTCACCCTCGGGGAGCTTCAAGCCGAGCTCCCGGTTCACGTCGCGCAGCGCCGTCGTGCCCTGCACCAGCACGCTGCCGTCGGCCTCGCGGGTGAAGAGCGGGGGCGTGGTGCGCGCGTGCTCGCTGAAGATCTCCCCGACCAGCTCCTCGAGCACGTCCTCGAGCGTCACGATGCCCGCCATGCCGCCGTGCTCGTCGACCACCACGCAGAACGGCAGGTGTCGCTCGCGCAGCTCCGCGAGCAGCTCCACCACGCGCTTGCCGGGCGGCACGAAGAACACCGGGCGGAGCAGGTCCTCCAGCACGAAGAGCTGCTCTTCCCACGCGAGGGTGATGATGTCCTTGGTGCTCACGTAGCCCACGACGTGGTCGAGGTCGCCTGCCACCACCGGGAAGCGCGAGTGCGTGTGCTCGAGCAGCACCCGCCGCACCTCCTGCGGTGACATCCCGCGGCGGAGCGCGACCACCTCGGTGCGCGGCACCATCACGTCGCTCGCCACCAGCGTCGGGAGCGCGAGCGCGCGGGTGGCGATCTCCCCCGCGCTCCGGTCGAGCGTGCCGGCCGAGGTCGCCTCCGAGACCAGCTCCGCCAGCTCGTCGGGCGACAGCCGCGCCTCGGTGAAGCTCGTGCGGTCCTTGAACGGCCGCAGCACCACGTTCGAACTCGCGGTGAGGAACCAGATCAACGGCCGGAAGACGCGCGCCAGCCCGAGCAGCGGCCGCGCGATGATCAGCGTGTACGTCTCGGCGCCCTTCATCGCGAGCGACTTGGGCACCAGCTCGCCCAGCACCAGCGAGAGGTACGAGACGAGCGTCACCACCAGCGCCAGCGAGAGCTGCGTCGCGATGGGCGCGAGGGGCTCCACGCGCGCGAGCACCAGCGCGAGGTCGTCGGCCAGCGTCGCGCCGCCGAACGCGCTCGCCGTCGCGCCCACCACGGTGATGCCCACCTGCACCGTGGCGAAGAAGCGCTCCGGCTTCTCGCGCAGCTCGAGCGCCGCCTGCGCCGCGCGCCGGCCCTCCGCCGCGAGCTCCTTGAGCCGCCCGGGCCGCATCGCGATGACGGCGATCTCCGCGCCGGCGAGCACGCCGTTCGCCAACACCAGCGCCAGAATCACCAGCAGCTCGATCGACATCCGTCACCTCCCTCCGTCGAGCGTGGCGAACTCGCCGTCGGTCGGGAAGCGCGCGCCGCGGAACCACGGGAGCGTGGTCACGGGCTCGAGCCGCCCGTCGCGCTCGAAGTGCACCACGTCTGCGCGTGGCAACACCACGCCCATCCCCGCGACGACGTTGAAAAGGAGGTGCGCCCGCGCGTCGCTCCGCGCGCGGGGTGGCTCGGGCCGCTCCTGAGGGAGGTGAGACGGCCAGCAACAGCCGAGCAGCAGCACGCCCACCACGACGAGGAGCCATCGACGCACGGGCCGCTCATCGCGCACTCGGCCGCGCTGCGCCACCTCGCGAGTACACTGCCGCGGTGCTCTCGTTCCTGCTCGTGCCGGTGCTCCTCGGACTCTCGATGCTGGCGCAGCGGCCCGTCGCGCGTCGGCTCGGGGTCCGCGAGGCCTTCTGGCCGCTCGCGCCGATGCCGGCCTCGGTGTCGCTGCGCACGCAGGCCCTGGTGCGCGGCTCGGGGGCGCTCTTCACCTTCGCGCTGGTGGTGCTCGCCGCCTTCGCCCAGCGCGTGCGCGAGCAGGAGCTGACCGCGCGCGTCGACGTCGCGCCCGGGCTCGCCGCCGCCGAGGCGGGGCTCCTGACGGGCGACGTGGTGCGCGAGGTCGACGGCCGGGCGGTGGGCTCGTTTGGCGAGCTGCGGGACGGAATCGCTGGAGCGTCGCAGGTGCGGCTGACCGTCGAGCGCGACGGCGCGCGGCTCGAGAAGGTGGTGACGCTCCGCGAGGGGGTGCTGGGCGTGAAGGCCGCCGGCGAGCAGCAGCCGATCTCCGTGCTCGCCGCGCTGCGCGACTCGGTGACGCTGCCGGTGCGGCTCCCCGCGACGCTCGTGCGCGCGATGACGCTCGCGCCGGCTGCTGACGCGCCGCGCGCCGCAGTGAGCTTGCAGAGCCCGCGCTTCACGGTGTGGGTGCTGATCCCGCTCGTGCTCTCGTGGTGGGGCGCGCTGGTGCTCGAGGCGCTCGGCCTGCTCGTCGCGCGGCTCATCCGCGCGCGCTGAGGCGCTGTGGATTTCTGCACGCCCGCGGTGCTCCGACGGGCGTTCTCGCGCACCCCGCGTCGCCGCTACGAAGCAGGCGTCTCTCACGAAAGGACGCGCATGCGTGCATGGAGCGGTTCGGTGGTGGTGCTGATGGTGATGCTCGGCTGTGGCGTGGAGCCGCACACCCGCCTCGTCGTGAACGCGGAAGAGGTCGCGCTCTCGACCTGCGAGGTCGAGGTGCCCGAGGGCCTCACGAAGCTCGTCGCCTCCGAGCATGGCGTCGCCTTCGCCACGCGCGTCGACGGCGCCAACCACGTGGTGCGCACCACCGGCACCGGCTGCGCGCTCACCCCCAGCGGGCCGCCGCTCGCCGGCGAGCTCCTCGACCTCGATGACCACGGCATGGTCTACGTGCTGCCGCACGAGGCCGACGCACCGGGCGTGCTCGGCACCGTGCGCGCCGATCGCCCCCTCACGGCGATGAAGGTCTCGCCAGACGACGACGTCGCGGCCGTCATCGGCACCGGTCGCGGGCTGTGGTCGTTCGGGGTGTCCCCCGGCGGCGAGACGATGTGGGCCAGCTCGTGCGGCCCGACCGGCATCTTCACCGCGACCAGCGAGGGCTCCGTCGAGCGCCTGCCCGCGCCCGACACGCTCTGGGAACAGCGCCCCGCACTCCTCACCGATGACGCGACGTTCTGGTCCGTCGGCGTGCGCCGGTGCGCTCCTGACGCGCCGCTGAGCCCCGCCTGCGCCTTCGCCCTCGTCCGCACCACCGCCGAAGGGAGCCACGAGGTCGGCGCCACGCTCGTCGACTTCGGCGCCGGCTTCGAGGAAGGCGTCCTCGCTCGCTGCGGCCACTCCGTCTGCGGCGCCTTCGCGAGCGGCGCCGTGACCTGGGACCGCGCCGGCGCCGTCTCGCGGAGGTGGTCGCTCACCGACCTCGGCGCCCGCGACGGAGAACACGTCGCCGCCGTCACCGGCACCGACCGCGCGCTCTACGTCACGCTGTCCGACGCGAACGCGACGCGGGTCCTCTTCGTGCCTCGCTGAGCGCCTCGCGCGCCGACGACGACGTTCGTGGAGCGTCGCTCGCCGACCTCGGCGCCCACGATGGCGAACTCGTCGCCGTCGACACCGGCACCGACCGCGCGCTCCACGTCACGCTCGTCAACGCGAAGGAGGGGCGGGGCCTCTTCGTGCCTCGCCGACCTCGGCGCCCACGATGGCGAACTCGTCGCCGTCGGCACCGGCACCGACCGCGCGCTCCAGGTCACGCTCGTCCACGCGAAGGAGGGGCGGGGCCTCTTCGTGCCTCGTCGACCTCGGCGCCCACGATGGCGAACTCGTCGCCGCCGACCGCGCGTTCCATGTCACGCTCGTCCACGCGAAGGAGGGGCGGGGTCTCTTCGTGCCTCGCTGCGGACCCACGGAGTTGCCCTGCGCTCGCTGAGCACGTCACGCGACGACGCCGCTCCTGGATGGAGGCGGAGTGAGCGCGCGTCGGCCTGCGCCCTCGCTGAGCACATCGCGCGACGAGGGCGTTCCGGAGGGCCGAGCGCGCTCGCTGAACACGTCACGCGTCTGGATGGAGGCGGTGACGTCGCGGACAAGGGCATTCCTCGGGGCGCAGTGAGCGCGGTTGGGTCGCGCCCGCACACGTTCGCACCCCCAGAACGCGAGTGTGGCCTCATCGTCACGAGCGCGCACCGCGCTGTCGCCCTGTCGTCGACACCGCCGGCGGCGTCTCCCTCGCGCCGGGCGTGGCAGGCCGCTTGCTTCGCGGCGGGAAATGCTCAGAACGACCATCGCCGCCGTGCTCGTATCGTTCCCTGCCACGGCGCTCGCCGCCTCGGGCTTCGGCTATGCGCTGGCAGATCAGCCGACCACCGCGAGCTACTCGGCCAGCCGCGAGACGTCGTTCAGCACCGCCGCCGCGAGCCCGCTGATCAGCCGCGGCGGCGTCGGCCAGTACGCGGTCCGCTTCCCCGGCCTCGGCGTCGGCACGAGCGGCGGCCACGTGCAGGTGGCGGGCTTCGGCTCCAGCGGAGACCTCTGCAAGGTGGCGTCGTGGTCCACCACCGCGAGCGACCTCGTGGTGAACGTGCGCTGCTTCGCCGGCACCGCCGCGCACGACTCGGCCTTCATGGTCATGGTGACGACCCCCGAAGAAGGAGACCTCGGGCTCGGCTACGCGTGGGCTGATCAGCCCACCACCGCGAGCTACTCGCCCAACGCAGGGTACGCCCACGACGCGGCCGGCGGCGCCATCTCCATCACCCGCAGCGCCGTCGGGCGGTACGCGGTGCGCTTCCCCGGGCTCGGGGGCGGCACCATCGCCGGCGGCACGGTGCAGGTGACGCCCTACGGCCCGGGCAGCGAGCGGTGTCAGGTCGTCAGCTGGAGCACCGGCACCGCTGATCTCACCGCCAACATCGCGTGCTTCACCGCGGCCGGCGTCGCCGTCGACACGCGCTACGACGTGCTCGTGCGCGCCCCGACGAACGCAGACGCGCGCCTCGCCTTCGCGTGGGCGGATCAGCCGACCGCCGCGTCCTACACGCCGAGCTCCACCTGGAGCCGCAACCCGGTCGGCTCGGTGCGCGCGACCCGCAGCGGGGTGGGGACCTACGCCGTGACCTTCGCCGGGCAGGCGAACGCCGCGCGCTCGGGGCTGCACGCGCAGGTCAGCGCCTACGGCTCGACGGCGGCGCACTGCGTGGTGTCGTCGGCTGCGCCGAACGGTCCCGACTATGTCGTCGGCGTGCGATGCGCGGGCCCCGCTGGCGCGCTCGACAGTCGCTTCACCGTCCTCACCGCCGGCCGCAAGCGCTTCCCGGGCGAGCCGCTGAAGGACGCCCTGGCCGCCCTCGACCACGCGAGCGACCGCCCCGTGCACCTGCAGCTCACCGACGGCACCGTGCGCGCCTTCTCGGGAGCCATTCCCTCGTCCGGGACCGATCCGCTGGCGCGCGCCCTCGCCTGGCTCGAGGAGTACCGCGCGCTCTTCGGCCTCACCAACCCGTCGCGCGACCTGTTCTTGTCGCGCTCGTTCGTCGATGAGCGCGGCACCCACCTCTTCTTCAACAGCCGCAACAATGGGCGGGTCGTGATGGGGGCCGAGCTCGCGGTGCTCCTCGACGCGACGCACGTCACCTCGACCCGCGGCTTCGTCGCCGATGGCTCGCTCTTCACCGCCGAGCCGACCATCTCCGCCGTCGGCGCGGAGACGCTGGTGAGCCTCAGCGGCGGGCTCGCCAACGCGACGCAGCTCGGCACCGCGCTCCCGGTGGCCTTCGACCCGGGCCAGTTCGCGAAGACTCCGACCGCCCTGCGCCCCGCGTGGCGCGTCATCAAGCGGGGCACCCTCGCCAGCGGCACCGCGGCCACCATCGACTACCTCGTCGACGGGCTCGACGGCTCCATCGTGCGCGCGACCGACCTCACGCGGACCATCGACTTCGATGTGTGGACCGCCAATCACACCGACTACGACCCGGAATCCTGCGTGTGGATGTCGCGCACGAAGTGGTTCACCGAGAGCGGTGTCGTGCCCGGCGCCACCCCCGACGCCGATGGCCTGGCGGCGTATGACGCGAACCGCACCACCTTCGCCGCCTTCGCGCGCCTCGGACGCACCAGCATCGTCGAGGGCGGGCCGCTGACCTCGTACGTCCACTTCCTCTCGGGGTATCGCAACGCCTTCTTCGACCCCTCCTGTGGCTTCATGGCCTTCGGCGACGGCATGGTGGCCACGGACGTCTTCGCGCACGAGGTCTCGCACGCCATCTCCTCGCCGTACCTCGCGTACCAGAACGACGTCGGCGCCCTCAATGAGAGCTACTCCGACATCTTCGGCGCGATGGTCGACGGCAACTGGACCATGGGCGAGAGCATCGGCGCGATCCGCGACCTGTCGAACCCGCCCCGCTTCGGTCAGCCCGACTCGATCGCCGCGCGCCTGCCGCGCGTCTCGGTGCCCGCGCCCGAGAACGACTTCGGCTTCGTGCACACCAACAGCGGCATCCACAACAAGGTCGCGTACCTGATCGCCGACGGCGGCACGCACCGCGGCGTCACCGTCGCGCCGATCGGCCGCGACAAGACCTGGCGGCTCTTCTACTCGACGCTCCCCACGCTCACGCGGTTCGCGACCTTCGAGGAGGCGCGCGAGGCCACGCTCGACACCGCGCTGCACTTCGCCCGCATCGGCCTCTACAGCTTCGTGCCGTCCGACGTGTGCAGCGTCGCCGACGCCTTCGCGTCCGTGGGCCTCGGGTCGACCTGCGACGCCGACGAGCCGCCGGGGGAGGGCGACCACATTCCCGCCGAGCTCGACAACTGCCGCACCGTGCCCAACCCGGATCAGCGCGACAGCGACGGCGACGGCGTGGGCGACGCCTGCGATGGCGACGCCGACAACGACGGCGTCTGCGACAGCGGCGGCCCGCTCACCAGCAGCACCGCCGGCGTGCCCTCGGGCGGCTGCGTCGCCGGCCCGAGCGGCCGCGACAACTGCCCGCTCACCACCAACCCCGGTCAGGCCGACACCGATGGTGATGGGCGCGGGGAGGCGTGCGACGACGACGACCTCGACGGCGTGTTCAACGACACCGACAACTGCCCGGGCGTCCGCAACCGTGACCAGCGCGACTTCGACCGCGACGGCCGCGGAGATGCGTGCGACCTCGACAACGACGACGACGGCCGCAACGACACCGTCGACAACTGCCCGCGCGGTGACGGTGACCTCGTCTTCGACGGCACGCGCGACCGCAACGCCTCACAGGCCGACTTCGATGGCGACGGCGTCGGAGACCTCTGCGACCACTGCGTGGCGATCAGCGACCCCGAGAACGTCGACACCGACGGAGACCGCACCGGCGACGTCTGCGACCTCGATGACGACAACGACGCGGTCTGCGACGCCGCCCGTTCGGCGCCCGGCGGGAGTGAGGGCGTGCCCGCAGGGGGCTGCACGGCGGGCGTCACCGGCCACGGCGACAACTGCCGCACCGTGTCCAACCCGGATCAGATCGACCTCGACCACAACGGCACCGGCATTCGCTGTGACTCGAACGAGAACTTCCTGGTTTCCGGTGACGGTGCCGGCGTCAGCAACGCGCTGCTCGACATCATTCGCCGGGTGACGCGCATCCCCATCGCGCCGTGCTTCGCCGACGGCTGCCCTGACTGGCTCGATCTCAAGTACCTCGCGCGCGTCACGGTGGTCCTGCCCGCCGGCTTCGAGGCGCGGATCATCGACTCCGAGGGCGCGCGCGTCGCGTCGGGCCTGTCGACGCCCAACGGGGTGTCGCTCGAGTTCCACCCCAGGGCGAGCGCCTTCTACCGGTTCCCCAGACAGCAGGGGTCGATCAGCGCCACCGGCTACTTCCTCGAGCTCGTCGCGCCTGCGAACTTCCCGCTCGGGAGCTCGGTGCCCCTCACGCTCAAGACCGAGCACGTGCCCTGATCAGCGCTGTGCCTGCAGCGCTGCCGGGCGCAGCGCCTGCTCGAGGGCGCGCAGCTCGACGCGGCTCTGCAGCAGGCTCGTCGCGAGCGCGTTGACCGGGTCGAGGTCCGCCGCGGCCCGGCTGCGCAGCGCGCGGATCAGCCCGAGGTGCAGCTTCTCGAGCGGCTCGGTGGCCGCGGCCGCCTTCGCGTCGAGCTCATCGGCCACCAGCGCCGGCGCGCTCGCCGCGGCCTCCGCCAGCAGCCGGGCGCACTCGGCGCGCAGCGCCTCGTCGAGCTCCTGCGGAGTCGGCTGTGGATCTTCCCTGCTCGCGAGCCCCACCTTCTCGTTCCCCGCCCAGGACGTCGCCGCGCGCTGGACCTTCGCGGTGCCCGAGCGGGTCGTCGGCTGACGCGCCGGAGCGCTCATCACCAGCGAGATGGGCGCGCCGACGGTCCACACCTGCTTCGTGGCGTCGTACGGGTAGACCGCGGTGACGTCCTTGCGCACCGTGGGCTTCTCATGCGCCAGCTTCTCGCGCGCGCGGCGCGACTTCTCGCGGTAGCTCTGCGCCTCGTTGAGGCGCATCTCGCGGAGCTTGCACGGCCCCTTCTGACCGCGGCACGCCGCTTCGGCGCCCTTCTGGTTCCAGTCGGCTTCCTTGTCGAAGCGCGCGATGTCCTTGCGCAGCTCCTCGAGCGCCGGGTTGGGCACCATCGTCGAGCCCGACACGTACCGGTGCTCGAAGGAGAGGCGCTCGGTCACCGCCTCGCGGGTGGTCTTCCCCACCGAGAGGTGCACCTGCACGAGCGGGTTCTCGGTGCGCTCGACGAGCCGCAGCGTGGGGCCGGTGAGCGCCCCCGCTGCGCGGACGAGCGCGAGCACCTCGGGCGGTGCGGGGTCGGTGTCCGCCGGCGCGAGCGCCACGGGCACGGCGACCTGGGCGTGGGCGAGCGGCGCGAGCTTCGTCAGCGCGGCCTCCTTCTCGGCCTGCACGTCCTTGTCGAGCGGCTGCACCGAGAGCCAGCTCGCCAGCGCGGCGAGCGGCCAGCCCCGGGCCTCGGCCAGCTTCGCGGCGTCGATGCGGCGCTGCTGCCGCGCCAGCGCCTCCGCGCGGAGACGATCGAGCTCGGCGATCCGCTGCTCGAGCGAGCCCTTCAGCTTCGCGAGGCTCTCCTTGCCGGGGCGCACCGTGCCGTTGGCCCGCTTGGTGTCCTGCAGACGGAGGTCCTGCAGCGGCATCGACAGCACGAGCGTGAAGCGCTCGACGCCGGCCGCGAGACGCGCGCGCTCGTCGCCCTCGCCCTTTTCCAGCTGCTGGAGGGCTTCCCCCGCGCAGGTGTGGAACGCGTCTTCGATCTCGCTGCCGTAGTACGTCGGGTTGCCCTGGCTCCCCTGTGCCGGGAGCTTCTCGCGGATGGAGTTGATCCCCGCGATCCACCGCGGGCAGTCGTTCTTCTCGCGCGCGTCGCCGACGGCGTCACCGATGACCTTCTTGTAGGCGGCGGCCACCTGCGAGTGGTTCCCCATCACGAGGATGTACTGAAGGCAGCCGGTCGTCGAAGTAGCCAACAGCGCGAAGAAGAGCGGGCGAAGGAGGGACATGCCGCCGACGGTAGAGAGCCGGCGCCGCGAGCACATCTCAGCGGACTCTCACCGCGACGCTGCAGGCTCCACCCGACACCTGAAGGCTCGAGCCGACGGTCTTCCGTCGCGCCGTCGAGCGGGGCAGGGCTGGCACCTGCGTTGCTCTCGCGCCGCGCTCCACTCAACACCCGGGAGAACCCATGCATCGTTCGCCGCGCCCGCCACTCGCCGTCGCGCTCCTCGGAGCGCTCATCGCCTCGACGGCCTTCGCCGGCCCGCCGTACCTCAAGCTCAAGCGCGAGACCTCGAAGGTGAAGCCGCAGCTCACCTACTCGCTGAGCGATCTGCAGAAGCTGGGCAAGTACTCGCCGCTCGACGCGGTGCGCGCGCCAGCCTTCGTCGAAGAGAACGTCGGCCAGTCGAGCTCGCCCTTTCCCTTCATCATGCGCAGCACCGGCTTCTCGGCCGGGTTCTTCGAGGGCGGCCTCACCGCGGCGGTCTTCAGGCAACCGGGAAGTGACGAGCGCAGTACGACGAAGGTTGCGGGCACTGCCATCGGGCTCGACTTCGTCGGCTCGACGACCGGGAAGCTCACTGGCTTCGACGCCCTCACCGGCAGCGTTCGCGTCGCGAGCGGAAAGAACGCCGCTTCGTGGAAGGCGACCATCCCGTCGTTCAGCGGCCTGGCCTACGAGGCGCTCTACCCGGGGATCCAGCTGTTGACCCACGCGCGCGACGGTCGGCTCGCGTACGCGTTCCGCCTCGAGCCGAGCGCGCAGCTCTCGACCATTCGCGTGGCCGTGCGCGGCGTGAAGGGCCTCTCGCTCGGCGCGAAGGGTGAGCTGCTGATGAACACCGGCAGCGGGGTCATCGTGCAGACGGCGCCCCGCTTCTTCGAAGAGACGAGCGCCGGCCGACGAGAGATCAGCGGGCAGTTCGTGCTGCTGGGGCCGACGGAGTACGGCTTCGTCGCGCCCAGCCGCGCCTTCGGGTCGCGCCTCGCGGTCGACCCGGAGATCGTCTTCACCTCGTACTTCGGCGGCTCGCGCGACGATGGCTCGCTGGCGCGCGACACCGGGGCCGACAACCTCCATGGGCAGGGCTTCGACATCGCGGTCGGGGCAGGCAACGACCTCTTCGTCGCCGGCACGACGGTGTCGGTCGACTTCCCCGTCAGCGCCGCCGGGAGCGTCATCGGCGGGAGTGACGCGTTCGTGATGCGGCTCGACCTGTCGGCGGCGCCGGGCCAGCAGGTCGTCTACGCGACCTTCTTCGGAGGCACCGGCTTCGAACGCGGCGTGAGCGTCGCTGCGCAGAGCGACGGCACCGCGTTCGTCGTCGGCTGCACCACCTCGAGCGACTTCCCGGTCACCGCCGGGGTCGTCGAGCCGCTGCGGCAGAACTCCGTCGGCTACCTGGCGCGCTTCGGTCCCTCGGGGGTCGTCGAGGCCAGCACGCTGCTCGGTCACAGCACCGACCACCACCCGGCGAGCGTCGTCCTCTCGCGCGCGCAGGGTGAGGCCTCGGAGTTCGTCTACGTCGGCGGTTCCGTGCAGCGACCGCTCGCCAGCAACGTGAGCGACGCGAAGCCCGGGGCGTTCCAGGCCCAGTACGCAGGCGGCACCTTCGACGGCTTCGTCGCCAAGCTCGACCTCGCGCTCACGCGCTACGAGTACTTCACCTACCTCGGCGGCGCGCGGCAGGACCTGGTGATGGACCTCGCGGTGAATGAAGGCTTCGCCTTCGTCACCGGCTCGACCACCTCGTTCGACTTCCCCACCACCGAGCTCGTCTTCCAGCCGCGGCACTCGCAGGCGGCGACGGGCAACCTCTGCGACTCGCCGGCGACCGCGCGGCAGTGCTTCGACGCCTTCGCCACCCGCCTGGGGCGCACCGGTGGCTCGCTCATCTACAGCACCTTCATGGGAGGCGAGGCCGAGGAGTACGGGCGTGGCATCGCAGCCCCCAACAACCAGGCGACCATCACCGGCGCCGAGCGGCCGGTGTCGGGCACCGCCACGAAGCTCTTCACCACCCGGCTCGAGAGCAGCGCCGAGAACCGCCTGTTCCGCACCCTGCTCGACGGAGTGGGCGTGGACCACGGCGAGGAGCTGGTGGTCGACCCGCTCGGCCGGACCCACGTCGTCGGCACCATCGGCGTCAACGGGCGCTCCACCACCGACACCTCGTTCCACGGAGGCGCAGGTGACGTCTTCTACGCGCGGCACGCCGCCCAGACCGGAGCGCTCGAGTACTTCACCTACCTCGGCGGCTCCGGCCACGACCGCGGCTATGCCATCGCCACGCAGGGGACGACCGAAGAGAACTTCTGCGCGTACCTCGCGGGCGCGACGAACTCCGACGACTTGCAGACCGTCGCCGCGCTGGAGGCGGGTGAAGAGCACCAGGGCGGCGCGGACCTGCTGCTGATGGCGGTGTGCGACCTGCGCCCGTCGTTCGGCTCCGGCGGGTTCAGCAAGACGGTGTCACCTGCGGCCGCGCTGCCGAACGAGACCTTCCGCTACACCATCATCGTCGAGAACGGCGGTGACGTTCCGGCGAACGTGACGGTCACCGACGTGGTGCCTTCATCGGTGACCGTCACCGGCGTGAGCGGGCCCGGCTGCGGCATCAACGGCAACACCGTGACGTGCAACTTCGCCGCGCAGCCCGGGGGCAACGTCATCCTCATCAGCGCGCGCGCGGGTGCGTGCGGCCGCACGGTGCTCAACACCGCGACGCTCCGGGTGGGCGCAGAGACCTTCACCAGCTCGGCGTCTTCGTTCATCAGCTGCCCTGCGCCGAGGTGTGGCAACGGCACCGTCGACCCCGGCGAGCAGTGCGACTCGACCGCCGGGTGTCGCTCGAACTGCACCCTCAGCCGGTGCGGTGACGGCGTCGTCGACCCCGGTGAGCAGTGCGATGCGCCCGGCAGCGCCCGCTGCTCGTCGAGCTGCACCAACGTTCGCGTCGCCGGTGACGCCTGCTCGGCCTCGGGCGCGGAGTGCTCCGGCGCACTGGTCTGCGGAAGGCGGTGCAGCGCGACGCCGTGCGCCAACTGGTTCGAGTGTCTGTTCGGGGAAGAGGTCGTCGAGCTGTGCACGACGCCGGCGACCTGCATGCCGGCCGGCGAAGCCAGTCGCGTCGTCGGGCAGTAACGTCGAGCTTCGTTGCGGCCGGTGACGCGGTGATGCGCGGCACCGGCCGCGCGCCTGGTGAGGACAGACTCCGCGCGCGCTGAGACCCACGAGCAGTCGGGCGTGCAGAGCCCCTCGCCCCACGGCGACGGGCTCCGCGGGCTGGTCTGCTCGGCTCGGACATGCGCGATGCTCACGCTCGTCCCCGGGCGCGCGCCGCACCTGCAGCGCTCACCGGAGCCCGAGGTGCTGCTCGACGCGGGCTTCAGCTCGACGCCCGATGGGTTCCGCGGCGACCGCTTGCTCCTCGTACGACAACATCGCGCCCGCTACCCCGAGCGCGTGATGGCCGACGCGGCCCTCTTCGACTTCTCGACCGCGCAGGCCCGCATGCTGGGCCTCTTTCCCGGGGCTACGGCGCACAGGATGGAATGCACCCGACGACCGCGCTGCTCTGGCGCGCCCGTAAGGATGAGCACGGCCTGATGATGCACCTCGTCCACGGGCCGGTGGCCACCGTCATCGAGTCCACCGAAGAGCTCGTGGTGCACACCCGCTGAGTCTTGCGTTCGCGCGTCAGGGAACGGCGATGCGCCCAACCACGACGGTGTCCCACTCGGGGAGCGCGCTGGTGTTGTTGTCCTGCTCGACCGTGACCTCGTACGTGCCGGGGTAGAGCTGGGCGGTCCAGGTCCAGGCGGTGCCGTAGGTGCAGCTGCCGGAGCCGACGCCGAACCGCGCCGTGGTGTCGTAGCGGGAGTCGGTGAGGTGTTTGAATTGGATGTACTGCCAGTTCCCGCAGGACGTCAGCGCGGTCGGCGTCGCGCCGTTGATCCTCACCGTGCCGCTCACCGTGCGCTGCGGGGGCACCATCACGTCGAGCACCACCCCCGACTGGGCGGCCTGCACGGTGAAGCTGGGGAGCACCTCGGTGTTCCACTCCGGGAGCGCGCTGGTGTTGTTGTCCTGCTCGACGGTGACCTTGTACGTGCCGGGGTAGAGCTGCGCGGTCCAGGTCCAGGCGGTGCCGTAGGTGCAGCTGCCCGAGCCGACGCCGAACCGCGCCGTCGTGTCGTAGCGGGAGTCGGTGACGTGCTTGAATTGGATGTACTGCCAATTCCCGCACGAGGTCAGCGCGGCGGGCGTCGCGCCGTTGACCCTCACCGTGCCGCTCACCGTGTGCTGGGTCGGCACCAAGACGTTCAGCACCACGCCCGACTGCGCCGCCTGCACGGTGAAGCTGGGGAGCACCTCGGTGTCCCACTCGGGGAGCGCGCTGGTGTTGTTGTCCTGCTCGACGGTGACCTTGTACGTGCCGGGGTAGAGCTGGGCGGACCAGGTCCACGCGGTGCCGTAGGTGCAGCTCCCGGAGCCGACGCCAAAGCGCGCCGTGGTGTCGTAGCGGGAGTCGGTGAGGTGTTTGAACTGGATGTACTGCCAATTGCCGCACGAGGTCAGCGCGGTCGGGGTCGTGTTGTTGATGCGCACCGTGCCGCTCACCGTGTGCTGCGGGGGCACCATCACGTCGAGCACCACGCCCGACTGGGGGGCCTGGACGGTGAAGCTGGGGAGCACCTCGGTGTTCCACTCGGGGAGCGCGCTGGTGTTGTTGTCCTGCTCGACGGTGACCTTGTAGGTGCCGGGGTAGAGCTGGGCGGACCAGGTCCACGCCGTGCCGTAGGTGCAGCTGCCCGAGCCGACGCCGAACCGCGCCGTCGTGTCGTAGCGGGAGTCGGTGAGGTGCTTGAATTGGATGTACTGCCAATTCCCGCACGAGGTCAGCGCGGTCGGGGTCGTGTTGTTGATGCGCACCGTGCCGCTCACCGTGTGCTGCGGGGGCACCATCACGTCGAGCACCACCCCCGACTGGGCGGCCTGCACGGTGAAGCTGGGGAGCACCTCGGTGTCCCACTCCGGGAGCGCGCTGGTGTTGTTGTCCTGCTCGACGGTGACCTTGTAGCTGCCGGGGTAGAGCTGCGCGGACCAGGTCCACGCCGTGCCGTAGGTGCAGCTGCCCGAGCCGACGCCGAACCGCGCCGTGGTGTCGTAGCGGGAGTCAGTGAGGTGTTTGAATTGAATGTACTGCCAATTCCCGCACGACGTCAGCGCGGTGGGCGTCGTGTTGTTGATCCGCACCGTGCCGCTCACCGTGTGCTGCGGGGGCACCATGACGTCGAGCACGAGGCTCTGCAGGTTGCCGCCGCTGCACACTCCGCCCTGGCACGAGAAGCCCGTCGGGCAGCTCTGGGCGCAGAGCGCGCCGCAGGTGTTGGCGGTGCCCGCGCCGCCACAGGTCTCGAAGCCCTGGCAGGTGCCGCAGGAGAGGGTGTTGCCGCAGCCATCGCTCACCGCGCCGCAGGTGGCGCCCGCCTGCTGACAGGTCCGGGGGACACAGGCGTCTCGTCCGCACACGTTGGGCACGCCGCCGCCACCGCACGTCTCTCCGGCGACCGAGCACTGCCCGCAGGACAGCTGGCCGCCGCACCCGTCCGCGACCACGCCGCAGTTCTTCCCGAGCTGTTGGCAGGTCGCGGGCGTGCACGCTCCGGCGCCGCACACGTTCGGGGTGCCGCTGCCGCCGCAGGTCTCTCCCTGGACGGTGCAGGTGCCGCACTCGAGGAGCGCGCCGCAGCCATCGCTGATCCGCCCGCAGTTCTTCCCCTGCGTCGCGCACGTCTGGGGCGTGCAGGTGCCGGCGCCGCACACGTTGGCCACGCCGCCGCCACCGCACGACTCACCGGGGACCTCGCACGTGCCGCAGTTCAGCGTGCCGCCACAGCCATCGGAGATGCTGCCGCACGTCTTCCCCGCCGCGACGCAGGAGGTGGGCCGGCAGGTCGAGCTCCCGACGCAGATGCCGACCTGACAGGTGAGCCCCGCGGAGCAGGTCGTGCACAGCAGCCCGGAGGTGCCACACGCCTGCGGCAGGCTCCCGGGCTCGCAGGTGCCGGCCGCGGTGCAGCAGCCGCTGCAGGTCGCCGCGCTGCAGCTCTTCGGAGGGGCCGCTCCGTCACAGGCGACGAGGAGAAGCGCGAGGAAGCCGGGCAGGAGCAGGCGCGAAGACATGAGGCGCATACACCCCAGTCGCGCTCCGGGTGCAAACTCAGGTGACGATCCATCCTGCAAACGGAAGTTGCGATGGCTGATCCGTCGAAGAGGTCCTCGAGCCGCGACTTTGGTTCGCAACGCTCTTGTATCGCAAGTCACCCAGAATAACTCAGGGCGCTCCTGCCGGTTCGCCCCCGGCATAAATGTCGCCTTTGATATCGTTCTTCCAGCCATAGTCCGCCGCCACCGAAGCGGTAGACGCGCAGGACGACAAGAGACTCAACACTCGAATCAACTGGTGGAGACAGGATGCCGTCTAAGAACACGCACATTTCCGCATTCTTGGGTTGGTACTTTGATGTCAAGGCGCCGCGATACGCAGTAATGCTCTCAGGTGACTGGGGAGTTGGAAAGACGCATCTTATTCGAGCTTTGCTGGAAGAACGTGGGACGAGTCATCTCTACATCAGTCTGTATGGCGTCACAAATGTACAGCAGATTGACGACGAGATCTTCCGGCAGTTGCATCCTGTTCTTGGTTCGAAGCCTGCCCGCCTCGCCGGAGGCGCGCTCAAGTCACTCCTGCGATTCTCGGTCAAACTCGACAGCGTGACGCTTGCTCCGAATGCGTCGGAAGTCGAGTTGCCGGACTTCCTGAAAAACACTGAAGGGCGCGTTCTCATCTTTGATGATCTCGAGCGGGCGCGGATGCCGATTGCTGAACTGCTCGGCCACATCAATCGATACGTCGAACACCAAGAGCGTCACGTCGTAGTTGTTGCCAATGAATTGGAGATCAGGACCGAGGAGCGTGGTCACTATCAGAAGACAAAGGAGAAGATGGTCGGGCGGACTCTGAATGTTGTGGCAGATGTTGACACGGCACTTTCGAGCTTTCTTGACGAGATTTCCTCGGTCTCGGCGCGCGAACTCGTCCGAAAGCATGAATCGGAGATTCGCTCAGTCTTCGAGGCGTCCGCATACGACAATCTCAGACATCTCAGATATGCTTTCCTAGAGTTCGATCGGCTTGTTGGCGCGTTAGACAGTGCGCAACGACAGGACGAGCGCATTGGGCGAGACCTGCTGGTTGCGCTTCTGTGTCTGACGTTCGAACTGCGTGCGCAAAAGATTCCTGACCTCCGGATAGAAGAGCTGACGGTCTGGAAACGAACGCGTGACATGCCTGGCAAGGAGTCGGGCCCAACATCCGCCGATGTCTTTTTCGACAAGTACTCGGCGCACTTGCCGGAGGATTGGCTTCTCAGTCTAGAGACTTGGTCTGCTTGCCTTGAAGAGGGACGGATAGACAAAGAGAAGATTCGAGAGGAAATACGGAGTTGCCACTACTACTCGGCCGACAATACGCCTGACTGGATTCAGCTCTGGCATCATCACGATCTGTCCGATGACCGATTTATTCAATTGCGCGACGCGCAGCTTCGACGGCTTCTCGGCCTTGAAATCGAGGATATCGGACAATTGGCGCACCTTCTTGGTGTCTTCTTGTGTCTCGTAAAACTGGACCTCTGTCCTGGCGTGGACGCACGGCAGTTGCTCGTTCAGGCCATTGCGACAATTGACCGATTGTCGGAGCGAAACATGGTCGGTCCGCAGAAACAGACCATTGCCGAACTGTTTCGGGGCGCTTCGCATGGTCTCGGATTTCAAGAAGCGGAAACGAGCCAGTTTGTTGAGTTTCGTCGACATGCACAGAAAGCACTGAAGTGCGATATCGAGAAGGGCTATCCAGAGCTTGCTGGGAAACTTATACGGCAAATGAGTTTGGACGTGCGCGGCTTTCAGCGATCACTCGTGCGTACGAACTCCGGAGAGAATCTCTACGCCGACGTTCCGATTCTGGCTTTCTGCAAGCCGAGCGAGTTTATCGAAGCGTTGGCGAGTGCTTCGCCGGAATCCCTCCAAATGGTCGGTTGGGTCATGCGTGAGCGTTACCGTCACTACAATTTTCTGCCTCCCCTTCAAGCGGAACTCCCTTGGCTGAAAGAGGTGCTTCCGTTTGTGAAGGAGTTGGTGCAACGCCGAAGTGGCAAGAGAAGCATGGTTCACTTGGACTTCATTGCAAGCAATATCCAGATTGCGATCGAAGCCTTTGCGAAGGTTGAACGGGCAGAATAGGGCGACAACCAGAATATGTCGGCGTAGGCACTATCGACGACCCGACCGAGGCGGTCCTCGCGCGTCAGTCCTCGCACTGGTGTTCGTTTGCAGATGACGCTGGCGTGGATGGTAAGGATGCGGGCGACGCGCCCTCGTCGATAGAGTGTGGTTCGAGTTGGCCGCACACCGACTCGACCAGCCCAGGATCTTGCATTCGCGGGGACTTGCTATCGACGACCGCCCTCACGCCGCGCGCGGCTCCGCGGCGGGCACGTCCTCCTTCACCGGCTCCGGCTCGTCGGGCAGCACCCGGTCCTCCGTCGGCGCGAACGCAATCTTCAGAATGCCCGGGAACACCACCAGCATCAGCGCCGTCGCCGCCACGATGCCGAAGATGACCACCGTCGCCAGCGGCCGCTGCACCTCGCTCCCCGCCCCCGTGTTGATGGCCATCGGGAAGAAGCCCAGCGCCGCCACCGCCGCGGTCGTCAGCACCGCGCGCAGCGTGTGCGCCGCCCCGTGCTTGAGCGCCTCGTCGAGCGGCGTGCCCTCATCGAGCAGCCGCTTCACGTCGGTCGTCATCACCACGCCGTTGAGCACCGCCACGCCCGCCAGCGCGATGAAGCCCACCGCCGCCGGCAGGCTGAAGTTCATGTCGCGGATCAGCAGGCCCGCCGCGCCACCGATGAGCGCCAGCGGCACGAGGGTGAACACCCCCGCCGCCACGCGCACCGAGCCGAAGGTCATCACCAGCATGCCCATGATGATGGCCAGCGCCAGCGGCACCACGATGGCCAGCCGCTGCTGCGCGCGCTCGAGGTTCTCGAACTGCCCGCCCCACGTCACGGTGTAGCCGCTCGCCAGCGGCACCTCCTGCTTCACCTTCGCCTGCGCCTCCGCCACCCACGACGCGAGGTCGCGCCCGCGCAGGTTCACCTCCACGCGCACCGTGCGTTGGAAGTTCTCGCGGCGCACCGTCGCCGGGCCCTCCGCGTCCTCCAGCGTGCCCAGCTCGTCGAGGCTCACCAGCTCGCCGTCGGCCGTCTCGACGAAGAGGTCACCCAGGCCCTTGCGCGAGTTCTCCGTCGGCGGCGACAGCAGCCGCACCTCGAAGCGCTTCGGCCCCTCGTAGATGACGCCCACCCGCGCGCCCACCCGCGCCGCCTCGAGCGTGCGGAACACGTCGTCGAGCTCCACGCCGTAGCGCGCCAGCCGCTCACGGTCGGGCGTGAAGACGATGTTCGGCATGCCCAGCAGCCGCTCGATGCGCACGTCACCCGTGCCGTCGATGCGCCGCACCACGTCGCCCACCGCGTTCGACTTCTCCACCAGCGCGTCGAGGTCGGGGCCGAAGATCTGAATCGCCACGTCCGCGCGGCTGCCGCTGATCAGCTCGTTGGTGCGGTCCTCGATGGGCTGGCTCACCGACACGAAGGTGCCCGCCACCTCGCTCTCGATGGCCTTCTTGATGACCTCCGAGAGGCTGTCGAGGTCGTGCGCGCTGGTCCACTCCTCCTCGGGCTTGAGGCGCACGAACATGTCGGTGTTGTCGTTGCCCACCGGGTCGAAGGCGAGCTCCGCGCGGCCGGTGAAGGCCAGCGTGGTGATGACCTCGGGGAAGCGCTTGAGCACCTTCTCGGCCTCGAGGTCGAGCCGCCGGGCCTCCTGCAGCCCGATGCTCGGCGTGCGGCGAATCGTCACCACGATGTCGCCTTCCTGAATGCGCGGCACGAAGTCGGCGCCTCGCTGCAGCAGCAGCCCCATCGACACCACCAGCGCCACCGTCATGCCCGCCAGCAGCGGCCAGCGCAGCGCCACGAAGCGCGGCACCAGCGGCTCGTACCTGTGCCGCAGCACGCCGAGCCACTTCGGCCCCTCGTCCTTCGGCGGCGGCATCATCAGCGCCAGCACGCCCGGGAAGAACACCACCGAGTACACCAGCGCGCCGAACAGCGCGCAGGCCATCACCGTCGCCATCGGGCGGAACATCTTCCCTTCCACGCCCTGCAGCGCGAGCAGCGGGAGGTACACCAGCATGATGATGGCCACCGAGAACGCCACCGGCCGCGCCACCGGGCCCGCCGACTTCGCGAACGCGTCCATCACCTCGCTCTGCTTGCGGTAGTGGCGGCCGGCCATCGCCGCGATGACCGCCTCGAGCACCACGATGGGGCCGTCGACCAGGAAGCCGAAGTCGATGGCGCCCAGCGACATGAGGTCGCCCGTCACGCCGAAGAGGTGCATGCCGAACACCGCGATGGTCATCGACGCGGGGATGCCCAGCACCACCGCCAGCGCGCCGCGCACCGAGCCGAGGAAGAAGGTCAGCACCAGCAGCACCACCAGCGCGCCCTCGAGCAGGTTTTTGGTCACCGTGCCCAGCGTCGCGCCCACGAAGTCGCTGCGGTCGTAGATGGGCTCGATGATGACGCCCGGCGGGAGCGAGCGCTGCACCTCTTCCACCCGCGCCTTCACCGCCTTCGTCACCTCGCGGCTGTTGGCGCCCAGCAGCATCATCACCGTGCCCGTCACCACCTCGCCCTGCGCGTCGCGCGTCGTCACGCCGTAGCGCAGCGCCGAGCCCACCTTCACGTCGGCGAGGTGCTTCACCAGCACGCGCCCCGAAGGGCCGGCGCGCACCACCACGTTGCCGATGTCCTCCTCGTTGACCAGGCGGCCGTTGCCGCGCACCAGCACGTTCTCGCCCGAGCGCTCGACGTAGCCCGCGCCCACCGACGAGCTCGCGCGCTCCAGCGCCTCCTGCAGCAGCGAGAGCGTCACCCCGAAGCTCTCGAGGCGCGAGGGGCTGCTCACCACGTGGTACTGCTTGAGCTCGCCGCCCATCGGGTTGACCTCGATGACGCCCGGCACCGCGCGAATGCGGGGCACCACTTCCCAGTCGAGGATGGTGCGCAGCTGCATCGCCGAGTGGTCGCCCGTCTCGCTGCGCACCACGAACATGTAGATTTCACCGAGGCCCGTCGACACCGGCGCGAGCTGCGGCGGCGGCACGAAGCCCGGCAGGTCGGCCACCACCTCGCGCAGCCGCTCGCCCACCAGCTGGCGGGCGAACCACACGTCCATTCCGTCTTCGAAGACGATGGTCACCGCCGAGAGGCCGGGGCGGCTCACGCTGCGCAGCTCGACCAGCCGCGGGAGCCCGTTGAAGGCCAGCTCCAGGGGCGCCGTCACCATGCGCTCCACTTCGATGGGCGAGAGGCCGGGCGCCTCGGTCAGCACCGCGACCTGCACGGTGCTCACGTCGGGCATCGCGTCGACCGGGAGCTTCGAGACCGCGAAGCCGCCCGCGGCGAGCAGCACCAGCAGGCCGCCCAGCACGCCGCCGCGGTAGCGGATGGAGAGTTGTACGAGCGCGTTCAGCATGTCAGCGGAAGACCTCCGCCTTGAGCGCCAGCACGCCGTGCGTCACCACCTGCTCGCCGGTCTGCAGGCCCTCGAGCACCGCCACGTCCTCCGCGTCTTCCGCGCCCAGCTTCAGCTGCCGCGGCTGCACCGCGTGCTCGCCCGCCTTCACGAAGACCGTCGGCTTGCCGTCGACGCGGGTGATGGCGGTGCGCGGCACGGTGAGGCGCGTGGTGCGCGGCCCGGTGGCGTGAATGGTGGCCGTCACCGAGAGGCCCGGGCGCAGGCGGCGCTGGGCGTTGTCCAGCTCCACGCGCACGTGCGCGGCGCGCTGCTCGGGGTCGATGACCTCCGCCACGTGCGCCACCGTGCCCTGCAGCACCGTGCTGCGGTCCGCCGGGAGGTGGAGGTCGACCGTGTCGCCCTCGTGCACCGCCGGGAGGTCGCGCTCGAAGACCGTCAGCTCGACCCACACCTTCGAGAGGTCGGCCACCACCATCATGGTGTCGGTGGGCGAGACCGTCTGGCCGCGGCGGGCCTTCGCCTCCACCACGCGGCCGGTGAGCGGGCTGCGGAGCTTCAGCACGCCCAGCTCGCCGCCCGTGGTGCCGCCCAGCGCCTCGACCGCCTTCTCGACCGCCACGCGCTCGGCGGTGAGCGCCTCGAGGTTGGCCTGGGCGAACTGCGCGTCGCGCTCGGCAGACACCTTCGCGTCGGCCAGCCGCCGCTCGCGCTCGGCGTCGATGCGCGCCACCTGCTCTCGCGCGCGCGCCTTGAGCACCTCGGCCTGCGCGCGGCCGAGCTCGACGCTCTCGAGCTCCGCCACCACCTCGCCGGCCTGCACGTCTTCCCCCTCGACCTTCGCCAGGGTGCGCAGCCGCCCCTCGATGCGCGCGCCGATGGCCACCACGCGCCGCGCGTCCCACGTCACCTCGCCGGTGACGTTGATGTCGGGCGTGAGCATCGTCTCGCCCGCAGGCGCGAACTCGATGCGCTCGCGCGTGCCGAAGCTGGGCGGGTAGTGGATGACGCCGTTCTCCAGCCACGGCGTGGTGCGCTCGACCGGCGCGTCGTCCGTGGTGGGGGCGGCGCGGCGCGAGGCGACCAGCCCGCCCGCGGCGAGCACCAGCACGCCCGCGCCCACGAAGAGCGCCCAGCGCGGGAAGGAGGAGGAGGGGAGGGTGGCAGTGCTCATGGAGACTCCGGAGAGGAGAAGAGAGGAGTGCGGGCGCTCGCGGGCTCCGCGACACAGGTGTCGGAGGTGCCTCCGTGCCTGGCGTCGCGAGTCATGGCGTCGCCCCCGGCGTGAGGAGCCCGGCCGCGCGCTGCAGCTCGATGAAGTCGAGCCACGCGGCGTGGAGCGTGTCGAGCCGCTCCACCTCGAGGCGGAGCGTGTCGCGCGTGGCGCTGATCAGCCGGAACACGTCGAGCCGGCCCGCGCGCCAGCCCCGCTCGACGAGCGCCTGGGTGCGGCGCGCCGCGGGGAGCGCCTCTTCGCTCAGCACGCCGAGCTGCTCCCGGCGGGCCTCATAGCTGCGGCGGGCGGCGGCGACCTCCCGCTGCACGCGCCGGAGCTGCGCCTCGAGCCGCGCACGCTCCGTCGCGCGCTGGGCGGCGGCGATGGCGCGCGGGCCCTGGTTGCGCTGCGCGACGGGGAGCTCCACCGCCAGGCCCACGAAGGCGAACACCGGCGAGGCGGGCGCGGCGTCGAGGCCGACGTTGTACCCGAGCTTCGGGAGCGCCTCGCGGAACAGCCGGCTCTCCATCGCCTCGAGCATCGCGAGGCGGGCCTTGAGGGTGGCGAGCTCGGGGCGTCGCTCCAGCGCCTGCTCGAGCAGCGCGCTCTCGCTGGCGATGGTGCTCAGCTCGAGCGTCGTCGCGGGGACATCCGCCGCCTCGAGGTCGAGGTCGAGCACGCGGGCGAGGGTGAGGCGCGCCTGCTCTTCGCGCCGCGCGGCCTCGAGGCGCTGCGACTTCACGACGGCGAGCTCCGCGGTGACGCTGGTGAGCTCGGGGTCGCCCGCCACGCCGGCCGCCACGCGCTCCCGCGCCGCCGCCTCGAGCCGACGCTCGAGCGCCAGCACCTCGTCGAGCTGGGCCACGCGCAGCCGCGCCACGTGGAGCTCGACCCACGCCGACCACGCGCGCATCACCGCCGCCGTCTGCTCCGCCGCGAGCTCGGCGCGCGCGAGGGCCACCCGACGCTCCGCCTCTTCCGCGCGCGCCGCCCAGGCCCCGCTCACCTCGAAGGTGCCGTCGAGCCCGAGGTTGTAGCCGTGGCGCGGCTCCGTCGGCTGGTTGGGCAGCTCCACCGCCATCGGCCGGTAGTCCGCGAAGAGCCGCGGGTTGGTCGGGAAGGGCACGCCCGCACCCACCCGGCTCGCCTCTGCCTCGGCCACCAGCCGCGCGGCGACCTGCACCTCAGGCGAGGCCTCCCGGGCGCGCGCGAGGGCCTGCTCGAGCGTCATCGGCGCGGCGCTCGCGGCGGTGGAGATGAAGGTAAACAGCAAAAATCGTTGAGAAAGTGTCATCCGGCCGGTGGGGTATTGTTTGAGGACAAACTACGTCCCATGTTGCCCCAGCACGGTCAACTAGCGACGGCGACGCGTCGCGCAAAGCCGGAAGATCGGACAGCTGGTTCAGCGGTGGATCACGGCACGCAGACTGCGTGGAGGTCGAGCTGCGCCCCCGCGTCGGCGAACTCGGCGATGACGGCCCTGCCCCGCTCCCACCCGCCGACGGCGAGCGGCGGGCGGAGTCCCTGCAGGACGGGGCGCGCTCCGAAGTCGGCGGCCCACCAGGCGTCGAGGCGGCCGTCGGGACGGCGCTGGGCGACGAGCGCGCGGCCTTCGCCGGGCACGTGGCCGATGAGGACCCAGCCGCCATCGGAGCGGCCGAGCTCCTGGCTCGTGCTCCATGGCTCGGGGACGTACGACAGCACCGCGTCGTCTGCGCTCACGCAGACCAGGTCGCGTCGGCCGTCACCGAGGAGCCGGCAGTCACGCTGTCCGCCGAGCACGCGCAGGTCGGGGGCCTGCAGCCGGGTGGTCATCGAGATGAGCGCGGCACTTCCGCCGTCGGTCGCCGCGAGCACGAAGGCGACGCCCGCATCCGAGGCGACCGCGTCCGTGCAGCGCCAGCCGACCGGGAGCGCCGCAGGGGTGACGCCACCGTCGCCATCGAGGCGGTAGAGCCGGGTCTCCACGTCGGTCGCGAGGCAGGCGAAGGCGACGTCTGCGTCGAGGGGCGCGAGCACCAGCGGCGACCGCGGAATGCCCGGCTGGGTGGCGAGCTCGACGAGCGGTGCGCGCTCGGAGCCGTCCGCGCTGAAGCGGTAGGAGAACAGCGTCGTCTCGGTGGACCAGAAGTACGAGAGCCGGACGAGCGCGGAGCGGCGATCCCACCAGCGCGGGCTGGCGCCCCACAGCACCGCCGCGTCGGGCGTGTTCCCCGCGGGCTCCGTCGTCTCGACCGGCGCAAGCCGGCCTTCACCGGGGCGCACGAGCGGCAGCATCCAGCCGATGGCCACGAGGTCTCCGCTCGTTCGCAGGAACGGCGCGTGGTCGTCGGGGAAGGTGGAGTTCGGGGTGCCCGTGGCCGTCAAGCCGCTCAGGGAGCCGAGCTCTCTGCCGCAGCCTGCGTCGCTCGGTGCGGCGGAGGAACAGCCCACGAGACACAGCACCACGACCGACGCGGACACCCGACCCATGACGCGAGAGGGTACTCGACGCCCGGGTCGCCGCAGTATGAGTTCAGGTCGCGTGGCACCGATGCACTACACGGAGTTCGCGCCGGGGCCCGCGCTCGCGGAGCACGTCGCGGCGTACTGGCACTTCCGGCTCGAGGGCGACGAGCCGCTCACGCACACCGTGCCGCTCACCGGCGGGGCGCTGCTCACCGTCGCGCCGGCGGCGGGGCAGGCGTTCCTCTTCGGCCCGCGGGTGGCGCCGCTGAGCAAGGTGGTCCGGCCGGGAGACGTCTTCTGGGGCGTGCACTTCCGGCCCGGGGCGCATCGGGCGCTCGCCGGCCAGCCGCGGTTGCGGGAGACCGTCACCGCCGCGGTCCCCGGGCTGCTGCGGCTGCGAGACGTGAAGCGGCTGCGGGGCGCCGACGTGGCGGAGGTGCGGCGCGTCTTCGATGCAGCGCTGAGCCGCGCGCTCGGGCCCGGGGTCGTCGATGTGCCCGTGCAGCGCGCGGTGTCGGCCCTCGTCGCGAGCGAGGGGCGGCTGCCGGTGTCGCGGCTCGCGCCGCTCGCCGGGCTCTCGGAGCGACAGCTGCGCCGCCGCTTCGTCGCGCTCGTGGAGCTGCTCCCCAAGGAGCTCGCCCGCCTGTGCCGCGCCCGCGCGACCGCAGTGGAGCTGGTGCGCGCGCCCGACACCTGGGCCGCCCTCGCGCCGGAGCGCGGCTATGCGGATCAGGCGCACCTCACCCGCGAGTTCCGGCAGCTCCTCGGCCTCACGCCCGGCGCCTTCGCGCGGCACGCGCGGCGCATCGCGCACCACCTCCGCTGACCGATTTCTTCAAGACGCGGTGGCGCCGTCTCGGCGAGAAGTCGGCCTTCCCCCCACGAGGAGTCCGTCATGCTGGTGCTCTCGCTCTGCGCCTCGATGCTGCTCACCGCGCCACCGGCTGACGACGCCGGGCTCGCGGCGATGAAGGCGCTGTCGTTCCTCTCCGGCCGCTGGGAAGGCGAAGGCTGGCTCAAGCAGGGCCCCGGCGAGCCCCAGCGCTTCAAGGGCCAGGAGACGGTGGAGGCGCGGCTCGACGGCCGGCTGCTCACCATCGAAGGCGTGCACCGCGGCGGCACGCCGGAGCACGTGGTGCATCACGCCTTCGCGCTCGTCTCGGCGCAGCCGGGCGGCGGCTACCGCTTCCAGAGCTTCCTCGCCGACGGGCGCGCGCTCGACGCCCGCGGGAAGCTCGAGGCTGGTGCCTTCGTGTGGACCTTCGAGCACCCGCAGGCGGGGCAGCTCCGCTACACCATCCGTGTCTCTGCGGACACGTGGCTGGAAGTCGGCGAGTCGTCGCGCGACGGCAAGACGTGGGTGCAGGTGTTTGAAATGCGGTTGACGCGAATGCGGTGAAGGTCCGGACTGGCGCGTCTGGGTTTTCGGAACATCTCGCCCGTTTGATAGATTTGCTGTGATGAGGTGTGGCGCGTTTGACGCGTTTGTCTTTCTTGTGACCCGAGCGGTAGCTTGCACGTTCTCGCCCGGGGGGAAGAAATGCACACAGACGCGCTTCGGAGTGGCCTGGTCGCAGTGCTGGGGGTGGTTCTCACGGCGGGATGCCAGCGAGCGGAGAGCGATCCCGTCTTCGTCGGTTCTCCCCTGGGCTCGTTGTCGCAGGCGGACATCGAGCGGTGGGAGCAGGCCCATCGCTGGGGAGATCACGCCGTCGCCGGGTACCTGAAGAGCGACAGCGGCGTCGTCACCGTCGAACGAGATCCCGCATTCGCTGCCTCGGCGGCCAATGGAATCACCGAAGCGGACGTCACCTGCTGGAACGCGGCCGTCGGCTGGGGGAACCACGGCGCCGCCGGCTATCTCACCGATGAGACCGACCCCGTCTTCAACGCGTCGGCCGCGCGCACCGTGACGGGCAGTCAGATTGCCGAGTGGAATACGGCCTTCACGTGGGGCGACCACGCCGCCGAGGGGTATCGCACCGGCCGCAAGCTGTCTGCGGCGCAGCTCGCGCTGCTCCAGTGGTGGAAGTTCCCGACGTCTCTGGTGGGCAGCAATCCGTGCGACGTCGCCTTCGACGGCACGCATGTCTGGGTCACGAACTACGGGTCCAACAGCGTCACCCGCATCAGGGCCGCGACCGGAGCGGTCGTCGGCACCTACCAGACGGGCTCGCAGCCGACGGGCATCGCGTTCGACGGGAGCAGTCTGTGGGTTGCGAACTACGCAGGCGCGAGCGTCACGAGGCTGGATGCGGCGACCGGGGCCGTCATCGGCACCTACCCCGTTGGCAGCAATCCAGACGGTGTTGCCTTCGACGGAACGCACATCTGGGTCGCCAATGAGACCTCATCGAACGTCACGAAGCTCGCTGCCTCGACTGGCGCGCTCGTCGGCACCTATGCAGTGGGCGCGGCGCCGCGACGAATCGCCTTCGACGCCAGTGAGCGCAGGGGTGGTCACGGTCTCCGGCCCCACCCTCGCGACTCCTGACGGAGGGCCGCTGAGCTTCGCGTTCATTCCCGACGCGGGGTACCAGCCAGTCGATGGCGCGATGCGATTGTGGGCTGCGGGAGACTCGTTGGCCGTGTCTGCGGCGGGTGCGACGGTGCCGGCGTTCACGAAGACCGTGCCGGCGCCGGCGGACGTCACGCTGATGAGCCCGGCCTGTGCGCTGTTCAACTGCGGCACGCTGAGCCGGTCCGCGCCGCTGGCGGTCTCGTGGGATGGGGGCGCGCCCATTCAGCTGGAGCTCTCATCGACAGCAGGGGCACAGTCCGTGCTGATCCACTGCGAGCTGGCGTCGAGCCCGGCGACCATCGCCGCCGCTGCCATGGGTCGACTGGGCGCGACCGATGCGGGGTTCTCCAACAGCCTCTCCGCCACCACCTCGACCGGCGGCACGATCTCCGCCGGGGAATACACCGTCGAGGTGAAGGCCATGGGGTTGGCCCAGGGCGCCGGCCAGTTCACCACCTCAGACTGAGAGCGCTCGTCGAGGTCGGCGTCTACGGGGCGACGTCACTCTCGACCGCTGTGCGCAGGAGGCTGTCGGGAAACCGCTCGAAGAAGGTCGCGGCCAGGGCGCGCGCCCGGGCGGGCTGGCCGGTCTCGACCAGGGCATGCACGAGCAGCGCGGTTCGTTCTTCGGTGAGGGCGCCCTGGGGAAACTCGCGCTCGGCGGCCTCCAGGGTCTTGAGCGCTTCCTCAGCCAGGCCGCGCTGCAGCGCGGTGCGCGCCCGGTCGATGAGGGCCCGCTCCCTGGCCAGCTGGGCGTCGCTGCCTGCGGGCAGGGGCGTCGGCGGTGGCTCGGGCGGACGGCGGGTCGGCGCCGCCGAGACGACGCGCGGAGCCTCTGGCGCAGGCGCGGGTGCCTCACGCGGAACCTCGAGCCGAACGGGCTCGGGCTCCTTCGCTGGAGCAGCCACCACCACGGGCACGGTCTGCTGGACCGGGGCCTCGAGCTGACCCCGCAGCCAGTACCCGCCCGCGCCGCCCAGGATGGCACCGGCCACCAGGCCTCCCAGCAGCAGGACCTTCGCGGAGACGGCGGCGTGGGTGACGCCCGCGGCTCCTGCGGCGTGGGCGGCGGTCGTGGCGACGCTGACGCGGGCCCACAGGCGTTCGACGACTGCGGGGTCGACCGGGTCGGCGACGCGCTCAGCCTTCAGGAGCGCCGCAACTCGTGGGTCGAGTTCACTCATGGCGTCGCTCCTGCGTCGCGGTCATCAGTGAAAGGCAAACCTCGTTGAACTGGCGCCGCGCGGCGCGCAGGCGTGACCAGGCGGTGTCGACGGGCACGCCCAGCACCAGCGCCGCCTCGGGCACGGGCACCTCATCGAGCTCATGCAGGATGAAGATGCTGCGCTTGTCGTCCTCGAGGGACTTCAGGGCGCGCGCCACCAGCCTGCGCGCCGAGGCGGCTTCCGACAGCTCTGCCGGGCCGTGGGAGAGATCGACCGCGTCGGCCTCTTCGTTCGTCTCCCGCCGCAGATGCGCCTTCGCGCGATGGTTCGCCGCAGAGCGCATCGCGATGCCGAAGAGCCACGGGCGCACGGGGCGGGCCTCGTCGTAGTCCTGCAGACGTGACTTCACCGTGATGAACACGTCATGCGCGACGTCTTCCACGGAAGCTGCTGGCACGCCCAGCCGCTTCAGGCTCTGCAGCACGTAGCCCAGCTCCTGTCGGTACAGCGTCTCGAGGACGATTGGCATCAGACCGCACCGCCGACTCAGAGAGGGCCGACCGTGAGCTCCTGGAAGGTCGACGGAGGTACCGTTGCACCGGACGCGTACACCGGCCACGGCGGGCTGAACGAAACGCAGCTGCCGCCAGACCAGACATAGGTCGGCCCGGAGTAGGGCACGAGCGCACGCACCACGAAGCCAGTGACCCCCGCATCCAACGCGGCGGCGGTGTCCCGGATGTAGAGCGTGTTCGCAGGTGGGTACCCGGGGAGCGACGCGCTCTGATTGGCAATCGACAGCTGACTGGCGCTCGCGCAGGTCGGCGTCGAATACACGTCCGCGTAGAAGCTGTCGATGGGCAGGCAACGCACGAGCCCGTCGGTCGCGACGAAGGGCTGACAGTAGACGCCCAGTTGCGAATCAAACAAGTCATAGCTCGGCATCGCCAGACCGTCGGCGGAGCGATACCCGATGACCTTGAGGCGTGAGCCGCTCTTCGTGCCCGCAGCCGAGTTGTCGAGCTTCGAATTCACCGCCGTCGCCACCGCCGCGAAGTTCGCGTTCACCTCGGCGGCCCGAATCGGAGTGCCCGCGGTAAAGGTATGGGGAAGCGTCAGATTAGACGCCAACACACCCACCGGGATCAGCACACCCATCACGATGCCCAACACGAAGTTCTTGTTCGTCATGCACGCCTCACTGCCAGTCCGAGTTGTCGAAGTTCGTCGAATCCCACACGCCTGCTTCGCTGCCGCCGCCGCCCGTTGCCGAGCCACCGCCGCCGCCCGTCGCTGAGCCACCGCCGCCGCCCGTCGCTGAGCCGCCACCGCCACCCGTCGAAGAGCCGCCACCGCCGCCCGTCGCTGAGCCACCGCCGCCGCCCGTCGCCGAGCCACCGCCCGTCGCCGAGCCACCACCGCCCGTCGCCGAGCCGCCGCCGCCCGTCGCTGAGCCGCCGCCGCCCGTCGCTGAGCCGCCGCCGCCCGTCGCTGAGCCGCCGCCGCCCGTCGCTGAGCCGCCGCCGCTGCCAGCGTCACCGCCGCCGAGGGGGATGTTCTGGTCGCAACCCGCAAGAGCCACGACCGCCAGCAGAATCGAGATACGCACCATGGCCTCGAGAGCCTCCCAGCCGTACTTGTGAGGAGCCGCGCGAATCCGTTTTGGAGTTCGATTTTGTTTCGAAGTCAGAAGCGCACCCCGAGGCCAGCCGTCAGCCGGCCGCTCAACGGAGGCGAGCCCCACACCTCGTGGCCTGCCACTTCGAGATGCACGCGCTTGAGGGCGAGCACCAGCTCACCCGCAATCGCGCCATACACCCTGGTCTTCTGCGGCCAGACCAGGCCTCCGCGCAGCCCCACCGTGCCGAGAATCGCCGGGGCGCCGCGGGCATCGGGCAGCTGCTGGCCCTGGAACCAGCCGAGCCCGACGCGGCCCACCAGGCAGCCTTCGAAGACGCTGACGTGAAGGCAGCCCAGCACGCCCAACCAGCCGCCACCGGCCTCGACGGCGCCCTCCTGCAACGGCACCGACAGCGGCGGCATCAACGTCACGTCGATCGCCACCGACCAGATGTGCGCCGTGGCCTGAGCGCGCAATTCGACGCCCGGCCCCAGGGTGGGAAAGAGCCCCGGGGCCAGGGTGCCGGAGAGCCGTGCATCGATGGTCTCGATGACCGGCTCTGAATGTGGCGCTGCGGGCGCCGGCGTCGTCACCACCTGCACGACCACCGGCGGCGGTGGGGTGGGCGCGGGCTGGGGGGCGACCTCGGCAGGCGGGGTCGGCTTCTCTCTGCGCCCGAAGGGGTCGATGACGAGCACGAGCGCCAGCGCCACCGTCTCGGTGAGCGATTCACAGGTGGGTCCGCTGAAGCGCCTGGCGCCGGAACCGGACGAAGTCAGCACCGCGCTGCGAGTCGCTCCGCTGGAGTCGGGCACGACGGTCACCGTGAGCTTCGTCGCCGACTCGCTGACGAAGGGGTCCTGGCCCAACCTCGCGGCCACCCGCTGAATCAAGGCCTCGCGGGTCAGGCACCCCTCGGCGTCGACCACGATGAGCTGCGGCGGTGCCGCTGCGACGACGAGGAAGAGGGTCACCGCGTGGAGCACGCGCGCGGTGTATGCGGGCGTTCGAGGACTGCCTACGAGAAAGCGCGGACCACTCGAGGCGTAATGGCAGTGGACTCGGGCGGCGCGCGGTGTCCGCGCTGGTGGCTGCTGGTGCTCGGGGCGGGATCCACCCGTCGGTCACGCCGACAGCGTCGCGACGAGCGTCGAGCGGGTCTCGTCGCACCACGCCGGCGATCCGCCACGGTGGTCTCGGCTGCGAGGTTCCGATCGGTGCCGCGCACCTCGGTGAGGCTACTTCGCTCGTCGGTCAGCACACCGCGCAGTGCCGATCGTTCGAGCGGCGAACAGTCCTCTCGCGGTGTGCGTCAGCGGCCGTTGCACGCTGCGGCTGGTGTCGCCTCCGTCGACGGAGGCTGACGTGCTCGGCTTAGTTGCAGCCGAGGTCGCGGCGCGCCTGGGCGTCGTTGACCGGCGGGCACAGCCCGGACGGGAGCTGCGCCTGCGTCACGGTGTAGCGGCCGAGCGTGTTGTCGTAGAGGCCCTGCTCGACGAAGGTGGTGAGCGCGGTGACCTCGCTGGCGGTGAACGTCGCTTCCCGTAGCGGCGTCAGGTTCTCGCGGGCGATGACGATGCTCGGACCGGCGCGGGGTCAGGTTCAGCGTGTGAGCGTGGCCACCGTGGAGCTTCGGTGTCCGTTGCCTGCCGCGGTTCCGGGGCGTCGCGGGCGATGATGCTCGGACTGCGCGGCGTCTGGTTCAGCGTGAGCGAGCGTGGCAACCCTGGAGCTTCGGCGGTCCGATACCTGCCGCGGTTTCGGGGCGCGGAACGATGCCGACGCAGTGGTGCATGACTCGGTCGATCGCTGCCGGGTCTTGAAGCTGCGCTCGAAGGAACTGGGAGGTTGGCAGGGCTGTTGGCGCGACCCTGCTGATCACCCAGAACGTCACCATCACGAAGTGAGAGTCTGGATGTCACCTCGAGTCACGCGCCGAGGGGCAGGTGCGTGTTCTGCACGGCGCCCACTTCCTCCACTCCACGCGTCCCCAGGCCCGCGGAGGTGGAGCCGGCAGCTCCGCGCGACGGAGCTCACGGAGACGGAGGCTGACTCCGCCACCGCCGCAGCCCACGAAAATGCATGGCGACCACTTCCTCCACTCCACGGAACCGGCAGCTCCGCACGACGGAGCTCACGGCGACGGAGGCTGACTCCCGCCACCGCCGCAGCCCACGACGGGCTCCTCGGACCGCGGCTGGCAGCTCGGCGGCGGCGCCTCGCAGGGCAGGCAGCCGCCATCACCGTCGTCGCGGCAGTCGGCGGTGCACGCGCCGTACACCACCTCGCAGCGGCTGTCGGCGGTGCACGCGGCGACGTCGAGGCCGAGGCACGGCGAGGCGAGCACGCAGACGAGCTGCGAGGTGCACTGCGGGCAGTTGCCGCCGGGCGGGCATGCGGGGCAGGTGGCGACCTCCTCGACGCGGCACTCGGGGTGCGTGGAGCACGCGGCGACGTCGAGGCCCGCGCACGGGTCGACGGGCTCCGCGGCGACGCACACCTCGGTGGTGGTGCACGGCGGGCAGCTCGAGCCGGGCGCGCAGGCGGGGCACACGCCGACGCTCTGCACCATGCAGCCGGGCATCTGAATGCACACCGCCGGCTCGAGCCCGGCGCACACGTCGGTGGGCCGCGCGGGCACGCACAGCGTCTGACTCACGCACTCGCCGCAGTCGCCGCCCGCCTCGCAGTCGGGGCACGCGGTGAGCACCTCGAGGCGGCAGTCGGAGCGCGCGCTGCACGCCGCGGCGTCGAGCCCGTCGCAGCTCGCCGGCGCGTTGCTCAGGCACACCGGCCCGCCGACGCAGTCAGGGCAGGCGCCGGTCGTCGGGTCGCACGGCCCGCCGCAGTCGGGCTGCGCCGCGAGGTGGCAGTCGGTGCGCGCGACGCACGCGGTCGCGTCGAGCTGCTCGCACGCGTCGGCCACGCAGCGCGGCTCGCAGGGCGGGCAGGGCGCGTCGGGGGCGCAGAACGCGGGGCAGGCGACCTCCTCGAGGTGGCAGCCCGGCGTCGCCGAGCACGTCGCGGTGTTGAGGCCGTCGCACGAGGGCGTCACCGCGACGCAGCGGTCGACCGGCGTCGGGCGATCGCAGGCGGCGGTGCCCGGCGGGCACGGCGCGAAGCCTCCGCCCGAGCCGGTCGCGGGCTCGACGCGGCAGTCGCTGCGCGTGCGGCAGGTGGTCGGGTCGAGCGCGGTGCACGGCGCGTCGACGCAGTGTCCGGGCACCGGGTCGCACGCCGAGTCACCGGGCGAGCACGGGTACGGAGGCGCCGAGAAGCCTCCGCGCGGCTCGCTGTCGGTGGTGAAGCGGCAGTCGGGGCGCGCCTGGCACGCCGTCTGGTTGAGCGACGCGCATGCGGGCGGGCCGCTCACGCAGCGGTCCTGCGGCGTGCACGGCACGTACGCCTGGTCCGACACGCCCGCAGTCGCGCACGCGATGGACTCGACGTGGCAGTCGCTCCGCGCGCCGCACTGCGCGGCGCTCAGCGTCTCGCACGAGGGCGGCGCCGCGGGCACGCAGCGGAACGCGTTGCACGGCAGACAGCCGCCGCGCCCGTCGTCGATGCACACCGCCGCGCACGCGAGCTCCTCGAGGCGACAGTCGGTGCGCTGGCCGCACGTCACGCGGTCGAGGTCGCCGCACTCCGCGAGCGGCTGCTGCTGCGACGGCGGATTCTCGAAGCCGCGACCGCACGCCGCCGCGACGAGCACGAGGGACACCCACGAGAGCTTTCTCATCATGCGGCCCTCCCTGAGCAGTCAGCGGGCCAACCTCGAGAGGGGAATGAGTCCGCGCACTTGCGCGCCCGGAGTCGCCGCTGACTCTCGAAAAACCGTGAGCCGCCGATGGATCCACGCGGGGATTCGAGGCGGGCGGCGGTACGCTGCGGGCCGATGTCGACCGCAGCAGACTGGCAGGCCAGCGCGGTGCAGATCGCCGGCCTCTACAAGCAGGCGAAGCTCGCCAGAGTGGAGGCCAGGGCGTTGGCGAGGTGTTCCCCCGAGACGCGCGCGGTGTTCGAGAACCCGTGGTCGGCGCGCTGGCACTCGGGCGTCGCGCTCTCGGAGTTCAGCGCCGCGCTGGTGGCGGAGCTGGGCCGCGAGGGCTTCGCGAAGCTCAACGCCGACATGGCGCGCGCGTCGTTCGGGCCCATCCTCCGGCCGATGCTGCAGGTGGCGCTGGCGCTCACCGGGCGCTCGCCGGCGACGGTGCTCTCGCGGCTGCCGGCGTCGCTCGAGTCGGCGCTGCGCAACGTCGAGACGAGCTGGGCGCAGACCGGGCCGCGCGCGGGCACGCTCCGCTTCCGCTACCCGAACGTCATCGAGGCCGACACCGAGTGGGCGTGGCGCGGCGTGTTCGACTTCATCAGCGAGCTCGCGGGCACGCCGCTGCGGCTCGAGCGCGTGCAGGTCGACTGCGCGCAGGGCACGCTGGTGTTCGAGCTCGCGTGGTGAACCGGCGCTGATCAGCGCCGCAGCACCATGCCGCCGGTGCCCGCGACCCACAGCGTGACGCCGCCGTCCGGCAGGTCGAGCCCGAAGACGCCGCGCACCTCGCGGGGCACGTCGAGCGGCACCGGGAGCCAGAGCGCGCCATGCGAGGCGCTGGTGTAGAGCAGCGGCGCGCCGTCGTTGGTGGCGCCGCCCGCCCAGGCGCGCCCGGAGGCCGAGACCCACACCGCGAGGAAGCTCCCCTGGAGCGAGCCCAGGCCGGGCATCGGCACCGAGTTGTCGAGATCCGACCAGACCGTGCTCCCGCCGGCGGCGACGAGCCGGGAGTTCCCGTCGCTGAGCCGCGCGCCGTGCAGCGCGACGAGACTCGCGGTGGCCGACTGCCACGACCAGGCCTGGGTGCCCAGCGGCGTGCGCCCGACAGCGCCGTTGTTGCCCACCACCACCAGCCGCGTCCCGTCGGCCCACAGCGCGTTGAGCGGCGCTGGCGCCATGATGTCCTTCACGGCGGCGTTGCCGTCGGTGTCGATGAGCACGAGCGTGGACTCGCCCTCGCGGGTGAGCGCGAAGCCTGCGTCGGTGATGCGCGCCATCGAGGTGTAGTTGCCCGCGAGCCCCGGCCCGAAGTCGCGCGGCATCGGCCGCCCCTGCGCGTCGCGCTGGATGTACATCGAGTCGTTGCCGGTGAACCAGGTGCGCGTGGGGCTCTCCGAGAGGCACCCGTGGAGCACCGTGGTGTTGCCCAGCGCGAGCCCCTGGAGCGACCAGTCGACGCCCGCGGCGGTGGGGGCGCGCTCGAGCCACTGCACGCGCGCGCCGGCGAGCTCCGCGCCGCCGAGGGCGTAGATTCCCGCCGGGCCATGGCCGCAGAGGGCGTTCCAGTCGTGAGCATTGGGCAGCACGCGTGGTGAAGAGAGCCGGCGGTCGAGCCCATCGGGCGCGACGAGCGCCATGCCGCCCGCCACTCCGCCGGCCAGCAGCCGCGGGCCCTCGAGCGCCACGCCGGCGTTCCACTGACCGCCCTGCGCGCCGAAGCGCGTGAAGCTCCCATCGTCGGCGAGCCAGCCGAGCTCCACGCCGCCGAGCGCGAAGGTGCCGCCGTCTCCGCGCACGAACTCCGTCACCACGAGGCCCGCGTCGTTGACCACCGACCACCCGGCGTCGGCGGAGCGCTTCACCAGCGGCTGGCGCTTCTGCGCGCTGCCACCTCCGAAGACGAGGTCTTCCCCCACGGCGATGGCGGCGAGCGTGGCCTGGAGGGGCACCTCGTCGAGGCGGGCCCAGTTGGTGTTGCTGCCCGGCGGCCGCGAGAAGAGCTCGCCCGAGAGCGCCACCACGTAGGCCCGGCCCTTGTCGTCGGCGAGCACCTCGCGCAGCTCTCCCCCGCCCGTGGACGGGAAGGGCTCGGCGGCCCAGCGGAGCGGCGCCGCGGCGCTCGCCGAGCGGGACAGCACGCGGCTGCCGGAGCCGACCACGAGCGCCCGGCCTCCGCCGAAGCTCCACACGCCGTGCAGGTTGGCGGTGAGCGCCGCGAGGCCGCTCTCGCGCTCCCAGCGCACGCCGTCGAAGTGGGCGATGGCGCCGCCGGTGCCGACCGCGAACACCTCGGTGGGTGACGCGCCGTGAACGGCCTCGAAGGACTCCTTCTCGAGGCCCTGCGGCGGCTCCTGGAGGCTCATCTTCTCGCCGTCGAAGAAGAGGATGAGGCCGTGCTCGCCGACGAACCAGGTGTGCCGCGCGTCCGCGCGCCAGGCGGCGTTGATGGTGAGGCCCTGCGGGAGCGGGTATTCCCAGCACCAGCCGTCGGGCAGGCAGAGCGAGGGGAGCGCGCAGCGGTTGGGCTCGCGCACGCCGCACTGCTGGGGCGCGGGGCACCAGCGGTCGCAGTCGAGCTCGCCGCCGCAGCCGTCGCTGACGAAGCCGCACTCCACGGTCGAGCCGCACGCCGTGGCGACGGTGAGGGGCACGCAGCCGCCGTCACCCGGGCCGGCGTCGGAGGCCCCGGCGTCCACGCCCGCGTCGGCGCGGCCCGCGTCAGGGTCGGGCCGGCACACGTGGTCGCTCATGCAGACCGTCCCGGGGACGGCGCAGCTCCCGTCGGGCTCGCACTGGTAGAAGACGTTCGACGGGAGCGAGCAGCTCGCCGCGAGCAGCACGGGGAAGACGACGAGGAGGCGCACGCCCCGCACCCTACTCCGGACGCCGCTTCAGCGCGGCGCGTCGTGCTCGTCGCGCGCACGGTGCCGCACACGGTGCGCCTGGGCGCGGAGCTGGTTTGCGGCCTCACCGCTCGACGTCGCGCTGATCAGCCTTCGTGGCTCGGGCAGTCGCGGAAGAGCAGGACGCCCCACCGACGACGACGCGCGCCACGGATCCGCACGCGGTGCGCCCGTGGGCGCGGAGCTGGCCCGCGGCCTCATCGCTCGACGTCGCGCTGATCAGCCTTCGTGGCTCGGGCAGTCGCGGAAGAGCAGGACGCCCCACGACGACGTGCGCCTCGGTCGCGGGACCCACTCGGCGTGGCCGCCGGCATCACACGGCCATCGCGTCGAACACGGTGACGGTGAACTTCGACTGCATGACGTCCGGCTTCGACGCCGGCACCAGCGGCGGCCTCGACGGTGGCACCGCCAACCCGCCCCCGATGTCGGTGGTGAGCCCGGATCTCCCCGCGGCCCCCCAGGGCTGCACGCAGGCCCCGGGGTTCAGCCTCGGCGCGGTGCTGGGGCTGATGTGGTGGTGGCGGCGGAGAGCCTGAGCTGCCCGGCGCGTGTGCAGAGGGCCGTCAGGGCCCGCAGCACGCCAGCGGTCGCTGCACGCTGCACTGCCGCTGCGTCGCGGTCTGGTTGTAGCGGCCCGTCACGTCGAGCGCGAAGCCCTGGTCCGTGCTGGCGCCCGACGTCCAGAAGCTGCAGTCGGAGCCCGAGCCGAAGTACCGGTCGCGCAGGCTCGGCGTCGGCGCGCTGCTCGATGGCCACTGGGCGTAGTCCACCCATGCGCCGGCCACGGGAATCGGCACGCCGGTGCCGGCCACCGCGAACTCGCGGTCGTTGCAGAAGTGCGAACCGGCGAACTCGGCGTGGCACTTCTGGTTCGCCCCCGCGAGGCCTCCGAGCGCGCCGTTCCACGCCGTCGCGGTGTACCCGCGGAACCAGTTCACCGGGCCGCGGCAGCACGCCAGCGGGCGCTGGAGGTTGCACTGCCGCTGCGTCGCCGTCTGGTTGTAGCGGCCCGTCACGTCGAGCGCGAAGCCCTGGTCGGTGCTGGCGCTCGAGGTCCAGAAGGCGCAGTCCGAGCCTGAGCCGTAGTACCGGTCACGCAGGTGCGGCGACGGCGAGCTGCTCGACGGCCACTGCCCGTAGTCGACCCACGCACCGGCCGCGGGAATCGGGCTGGCCGTGCCGATGAGCTGGTACTCGTGGTCATTGCAGAGGTGCGAGCCGGCGAACTCCGCGTGGCACTTCTGGTTGGCGCCCGCGGTGCCGCCGAGCGCGCCGGTGTACGCGACCGCCGTGTAGCCCGCGAACGTGAAGCCTTCGACCCGATCTCCGACGTAGCTGGACAACGCGCCTCCGTCGACCAGCACCGCCTGCCCCGGAGGGCCCTGGGGACCGGGCGCGCCGTTGCACGCGAAGGCGATGGTGGTGCCGGCGGTGAGGCGCGTGCCGCCGTACGGACAGTTGGTGTCGCCCGTCGAGAGCGCGGTGAGCGCGACCGACGTGCCCGCCGGCCCCTGAGGGCCCTGCGGACCGGCCGGGCCCGTGGCGCCAGTCGCACCCTGCACGCCTTGAGCGCCCATCGGGCCCTGCGGCCCGGTCGGCCCCGCTGCCCCCTGCGGACCGGCCGCGCCCGCCTGGCCGTTGCACACGAAGACGGGCGCGCCGCCCGGCACCTCCACGCGCACGCCGCCCGTGGGGCACGCGCCGCCATCGATGGCCGTCACCTGCGCCGACGCACCGGCTGCGCCCGTCGCGCCCTGCGGGCCGGCCGGCCCCGTTGCGCCGTTGCAGATGACCTGCGGAGCGCCGCCGTCTTCGAGCGTCAGCTGCACGCCGCCGGTCGCGCAGGCGCCGCCCGGCGCCACCACCGTCATCACCACCGACGCGCCGCGCGGACCTGCGGGCCCGGTGACGACGCCGCCGTCGACGACGAGCACCTCGCCGGGAGGACCCCGTTCCCCCTGCGGCCCCTGTGGACCGGCGGGCCCTCGAGGTCCCTGCGCGCCTTCGGGCCCCTGCGGACCGGGCGTGGACGACGGGCAACCGAGCAGCGCGAGCGCGCTGAGCGCGAGGACGGACGAGAGGCGTGCCATGTCGGGCCCAACACCCGAAGACGGCGTGGAGTGCAAGGAGGCGCGGCGCTCACTGCCCGAGCCACTGGAGGCTGATCGGCGCGACGCGTCCGCTCTCGACGACCTCCGCCAGCGCGACGTTGAGCGGGTGGAGCCGCGGGCTGGCGATGGGCAGCACGAAGGCGTAGCCGCGCGGCTCCCACTCGGCCTCCGAGAGGAGCGCGTTGGTGCCGGGGTGCTGCCGCAGCCAGCTCTGGAGCATCGGCCGGTCGAAGACCACCGCGTCCACCTCGCCGGCCTCGAGGCGCGCGATGGCGGCCTCCAGGGTGGGGCGGGCGTCGACGATGGCGCCGTAGCGCCGGGCGAACTCCACCGACGTGGTGCCGGCGACGGTCGCGACCCGCCGTCGACGCAGCTCCGTGGGGCGCTCGAGCTCCGCGTGGTCCATCTGGAAGAGCGTCAGCGCGGTGGCGATGCCGGCGGTGAGCGAGGAGGCGAACATCATCGACACCAGCATCCACACCGCGGTGACGAAGCGCCCGCGCGTGGTGATGGGCGCCTTGTCGCCGTAGCCGACGGTCGTCATCGTCACCAGCGCCAGCCACATGCCCGCGCCGATGCCCTGCCGCGGCCCCGGCGGGAACTGCTGCGGGTTGGCGCGCCGCTCGGCGAGCCACACCACGGTGCCCACCGCGGCCAGCACGAGGAGCAGCACCCCCAGCCCGTAGAGGAGCGCGCGAGAGAAGAGCGGGCTCAGCCGCTCGAGGGCGGTGACCGGCGCGGGTCGCACGAGCAGCGAGAGCCCGGCGTGGAAGTACGGCTGGGTGAAGGACACCGAGCGGAGCCGCTCGGCGGTGACGCTGATCGGCCCCACCGCCGCGTCGAGCTCGCCCTTCGCGACCTTCACGATGGCCTCGTCGACCGTGGGCACCGGCACCCACTCGACCTCGAGGTGCGCCGTCGTCGCGACCGCGTTGAAGACGTCGACCGAGAAGCCGCTCGGCGGCCGCGTGGGGAAGACGAAGGGGCCGGTGCCGGCGACGCCCACCTTGAGCGGCGTGTCGGCGCGCGCCGAGAGAGAGCCGAGGACCAGGAGCGCGAGCAGGACGTTCCGCATGTCGCACAGTTCAGCGCATCGCGCTGGCGGCGTCGCGGGACCGCTGCGGCGCCGAGGCGAGCCCATTACGCAACGCGCGGTCATGCCGTCGTCCATCGTCGTCGGAGCAGGAGCCGGAGGGCTCGTCGCCGCGCTGTACCTCCAGCGGGCAGGGCACGAGGTGGTGTTGCTGGAGGCGAAGTCGCGCGTCGGCGGCTGCGCCTCGGCGTTCCCGGTGAAGGACTTCCGCTTCCTCGCGGGGGCGACGACGCTCATCGGGCTCGAGCCGGAGCTGCCGCTGGGCCGCGTGCTCCGCGAGCTCGACGTGACCTTCACCGCGCCGGTGGCGGAGCGCAACCTCACCGCCTGGCAGCACGACGAGCCGCTGGTGCTCACCCGCGACGCGGCGGCGAACCACGAGACGCTGCGCGCGCGGCACGGCGCGGCCTTCGCGGACTTCTGGCGCGACGCGGCGGCGCTGGGCGCGAAGGGCTGGGAGCTGGTGACGCAGCTCCACTTCCCGCCCCGCGGGCCGGGCGACCTGCTGCGCGCGGCAGGCGAGGGGCTGGCGTGGCGGCTGCTCCCGGCGTTGCTGACGAGCACCGCGGCGCGGCTGCCGCGTGGCGTGGGCGATGACGCGCGCGAGCTGCTCGACGAGCTGCTCCTGGTGTCGACGCAGGCCACGAGCGGGCGGACGCCGTTTCTCTTCGGCGCGCTCGGGCTCGAGTACCTCCAGCGGCCGCTGTACCTGGCAGACGGCGGGCTCGCGTCGCTGCTCGAGCGGCTGGCGGAGGTCTTCGTGGCGCGCGGGGGCACGCTGCAGCTCGACACGCCGGTGACGCGCTTCGGGCGCGACGGCGCGGGCTTCGCGGTCGAGACGGCGCGCGGGGCGTTCCGCGCGGAGCGGCTGGTGCTCAACCTCACCCACTGGGACGCGCAGCGGCTGGCGGCGCCGGAGCTGGCGGGCGCGTTCGCGGGCACGGTGCGGCGTCACCCCGACGCGTGGGCGACGTGCACGCTGTACCTCGGCGTGGAGGACGTCTTCCCCGCCGACGCGACGCCGTACCACCAGGTGATGCTCGAGGCGCCTCTGCCGGTGACGGGGGCGCGCGCGGCCTTCGTGACGTTGTCGAAGCCGGAGGACCGCACGATGGCGCCGGCGGGCTTCCGCGCGGTGACGATGAGCGTGCACACGCCCGCGCGCGCGTGGGACGGGCTCGACGACGCGCAGCACGCGGAGCGCAAGGCGCAGGTGGCCGAGGAGCTGCTCGGCGCGCTGACGCGGGCCTTCCCGCGGGTGAAGACGGCGCAGCGGCCGGTGGTGATGCCGGGCACGCCGCGCACGTGGCTGGGCTTCACCGGGCGGTCCGCCGGGCGCGTGGGCGGGCTCCCGTTCGACTTCGCGACGCTGCGGCGCGGCTACCCGACGGGGCGCACGTCGGTGCCGGGGCTGGTGCGCGTGGGCGACACGGTGTTCCCCGGCCAGAGCGTGCCGGCGTGCGCGTGGGGCGCGCGGCGGGTGGTGGGCGAGATGCTGAGCACGCAGCGCTGAACGGTGGCGGTCAATTAGTTGCCTGCTGCTGCGATCAGTATCGCTGTGTAAAGGGAGTTGCTCGCTGTGATGCTGGTTGAGCCCCGGTGAATCCGACCAGGATTCTTCGCGGTGAATGGGTCTGAAAACTCGATCGACATTTGAGCCGTGCCCTCAGCATAGAGTCGCGAGTAGATGGGGTCGCTCGCCGCGTAGCTGCCGTCCTTCCTCCATGTCGTTGAGACCTGAAAGGAGAGAGGCGCGCCTCGCGCCGTCCAGTCAGTGGCCAAGGAAATCTGAGTATCGGAGCGGACGACGAGCCCGGTCTGTGTGATGAATGCTCCCGGTCCAATTGGGTGAATTGCGCGCCCTGACATGTCAATAGGATAGAGCATCTCGACCCCCAATCTATCCTTCTCGCTCAGGATGAATTTCGGGCCGCGAGTAGAGCAGTAATTCATTACGGACTCGGTGTCGAACGCCGTGAGTGCGTTCAATGCCTGCGGCTGGCGATCCGCAAGCCATTGTCTCGCTGTTGCGACGTCAAGAGTGACTTGTGCCCAGCAGTTCGTCGCGGGGAATGTCATCGGCTGATTTGCAGCGACGACCTGTTCGGCTTGGCTTCGACGAACCTCCTCGCAGAAGCAGAGTGGTTGTTCGAGCGCACCGCCAATGGACCGTTGGTGCTCGTGACCCAGTCCCAACGAATGGCCGACTTCGTGGACGGCGACGCTTTTGATTGAGGCTGTATCTCCGGCAACACCAATATTGCAGCTTGAGCCCAGTCCAGCACCGCACATGCCTGCGCCCTCGACCGCAGCTTGCAGCTTCAGTCTCATCGTGCCATTGGGAATCGTTCCGGGACACGTGCCGGTGTTGGTGAACTGAAGGCTTGAGGCTGCTGCCCACGAATCATTGAGTGCGGAAAGAACCGAGTCCATCGCTTCCGTCTCGTCAATCGGGAAACTGCCATTGGGCAGTGGCTCGAACGAGAAGCAAAGGTTGATGTTCGGCGGCCACAAGACGACGCCCGGAAACGCTGCGAGTTCTTGTTGAGCGACCTCCGTCGTTGATGTCCTGTTGTTCGAATCGCCCGACGTGGGGTTGTCACAGCCCATGTTCATTGCCAGTGCGCAAAGGCAAATGACCAACATTTCGCGTGAGTCAGATAAAGTGATGGCTCGTTGTTTTGTCATGTTCGCTCGTTGTGTTTCGCGAAGACTGAATCTTGGGCTGCTAGTTCGCCAGGGTCGCTGCCCCAATCACACATTGGGTGCCAAGATTCATTGAATAAATAGTCACCGGCTTGCCAGCGAGCTTTGCTGCGATGAGCGCCGAGATCAGAGACTTGACGCTCGAGTCGGTGGCGCCTTGCTGGCCGATGGAAATCCAAGAGTCTGCGCTATTGGTCGCCGTGCACATGCCGCTTGAGACGCCCGTTAGTGCGACGCGGACGTTGCCATTCGCCCAGAATTCGAGCGTTTGAACTGTCCCAGTCTTGATGCCGTCCCAGGCAAGGGCAGGCATGGCAGTGAGTGCGATAAGCAGTGTGGCAAATTTGTAGTTCATGGCGCGCCTTTCGATATTCGTGTCAACGTGTGAAATACTCAGGTAGTGGCCTTGCGCAATTCAGCAGCGACACAGATCGAACGCCAGCGCACTCACAACCACACCCGAGCTCCCCAACCAGTCCAGTAAGTACAGAGGCAGAACGACGCCATCTTTGTAGCACGCGCCGCGGTTTCAAAGCAAGCCGACTGGCGCAGCCACTGTGCCAGCTCTGCGCGGAAGTGCGCGCTACTTGAGCAGCTTCAGGAAGCTCAGCGTCTCCTTCACGATGCCGATGACGATGAACACGAACACCGCCCCGAAGAGGAACACGCTGAACATCATCAGGTTGAGCCACTCGACCGGCACCTGAAAGGCGATGGCCGCGGGCGAGAAGAGGTAGCCGGCGAAGAAGACGGCGATCAGCACGGTGAGGAAGGCCCACTTCTGCCCGACCTCGCCGCCGACGAGGCGCCGCTTGAGCTCCAGCGCGCGGGCGACGTTGACGCCCATCACCCCGATGGCCAGCACCGCCAGTGCATACGCTGCGATCGTCAGCATCGTGCCTCCCTCAGCCCGCGAGCGTGGCCTTCAGCTTCCGGCCGAGGTCGTCGGCGAGCTTCTGGTCGATGAAGAGCCGCGTGAGCTTCTCGACGTCGGCGCACGCCTCGGCGAGCTGGTCCGGCGAGTCGCCCGCGCCGTCGAGCAGCTCCAGCGCCTGCGCCGCGTGCGCGCCGAGCGACGCCTTGACGAGCGCGCGCAGGCGGTCGGCCAGCTTCACCTTCGGCGCGGGCATCGGCGGCGGCGGCGCTGACGGGGCGGGCCCCGGCGACGCCTTCAGCCGCCGCACCGCCTGCGTCACCGACATGTTCAGCAGCTGCGCGTTGAGCTGCGGGGTGCTGAGCACCAGGAGCCAGCCCGGCTCCGCGCGGCGCACCGTCACCTGCCCCTCGACGAAGCGGAGCTCGCAGCTCGCGGCCTCGCCCGAGGTCCACTCGGCGAAGTACGCGTCGTCGGCGAGCGCCTGCGTGACCTGGCCGAGCACCCCCGCGTCGAACAGCGGCGGGAAGCTGGTGCCCAGCACCTGGCCCTGCGCGTCGAAGACGAGCGCGCCCACCACGCCCGGCACGGCGGACAGCTGCTTGAGCACGAGCTCCATTCAGCGGCCTCCCGCGCGGCTGAGCAGCTGTCGGAGCTGCGCCTCGACCGTCGCCACCGGCGCCTCGGGGCCGACCTCGACGATGAGGTGCTGACCGTTCGACGCGGTGACGATGAAGCCACCGGCGGTGCTGCTCACCACCGCCGACGTCACCGCGCCCAGCCCGAAGGCCTGCGAGAGCAGGCCGCCGTGCGAGAGGCTCAGGTAGAGCCCGCGCGCGGCGAGCGCCTCCGCCTCGGGCGAGTCGTCTCCGCGCGGGCGCCCGTCGGGCCCGGTGCGCACCACCGCCTTCACGCCCTTGATGGCCCG
>JBMORD010000211.1:0-12145 GCA_049322495.1 Myxococcota bacterium
CGCGCTGCTGGTGGTGGGCCTCGAGGGGCCGCTCGTCGCGTCGGCGCTCGGCCTCTCCGACGCCGGGGCGCTCGGCGCATGGAACGTGTGGCCCGCCACCGCGCTGCTGACCGCCGCGGCGTCGACCCACTTCGTGTCGAGCCTCGCGCTGAAGCAGGCGACCAGCATGCCGGTGCGCGGCGACGCGCTCCGCTGGGCGCTGCTGGCGGGGGCCGGGGCGGGGCTGGTGTGCGTGTTCGGCTTCGACGCACCGTGGTGGGCTGCGCTGCTGGCGGTGGTGCTCGCGCCGCTCGCGTGCGTCATCGTCATTCGCATGGCGGGCGAGACCGACGTCACTGCGGGCCTGCCGCTGGCGATGGGGCTCCAGGTGCTCTTCGGGCTCGCGCTGCCCTTCGGCGTCGGCGCGCACCTCGCGTCTGCGGGCGTGCTCGCGGGCGCGACGGCGACCGCAGCGGATCAGGTCGGCGACGTGAAGACGGGCACGCTCGTCGGGCTCGAGCCGCGCCGACAGCTCGTGGGCCAGCTGCTGGGCTGCGTGGTGGGCTCGGTGGTGGCGGTGGCGGGCTTCGTGCTGCTGACCGCCGGGAAGGTGGGCGACGCGCGCTGGCCGGTGCCCGCCGCGCAGCAGTTCCTCGCGCTGGGGCGCGCGGCATCGGGGGAAGCCGGGCTCGACGCGCGCCTGCTCGTCGCCGTCGGTGGAGCCGCCGTCGTCGGGCTGCTGCTCGCGCTGCTCGAGCGCACGCGGTGGGTGCGGTGGCTGCCGTCGCCGATGGGGCTGGGCGTGGCGCTGCTCGTGCCGCCGGCGCTGTCGTTGACCATCGGGGTCGGGGCGGTGCTGGGCTTCCTCCTGCGGCGGCGGCGATGGCTGACCGGCGCGGCGGCGGGGCTGATGGTGGGAGAGACGGTCGGCGAGCTGGTCGCGACGTTGCGCGGGCTCTCCTGAGGCGGCGCGTCGCGACGGCGGCAGCTCCTGGGCGCGTCGTGGCGGAGAATCGGGACGTGAACGACCTCGCGCAGGGGGGACGCGCGACCTCCGCGGGCGCTTCGTGACGGGCGCGACACGTGGCGGTCCCGGGCCGCTCTTCGACGGTGTCAGCGCGCGCCGGGTGGCGGAGAATCGCGGCGTGAGCGACCTCGAGCTCCTCAGCGCGCACGGCTTCTCCGACGCGACGTTCGTCGCGCAGGGCGGGGCCGCGCGCGTGTACCGCGCGACCTCCGCGGGCCGGGCGGTGGCGGTGAAGGTGGTCGACGCGCCGCTCACCGCGCGGTTGGCGCAGGAGGCGAGCCTGCTGGCGCTCGTCGGGCCTCCTGCGGTGCCGCGCGTGGAGGCGCGGCACGCGCGCCTGCTGGTGCTCGAGTGGCTCGACGGCGAGACGGTCGCCGCGTGGCTGCGGCGCGCGCCGGTGCCCGCGGAGCGGCTGCGGGTGGCGCGCGCGGTGTGCCGGGCGCTGGCGGCCGTCCACGCGGCCGGGGTGGTGCATCGCGACGTCAAGAGCAGCAACGTGATGGTCGACGGGGGCGGCGCGCGGTGGTTCGACTTCGGCCTCGCGCAGCGCGGCGTCACCCACGAGCCGGCCCGACAGGGGACGCCAACCACCATGGCGCCCGAGTCCTGGGAGGGCGGGGAGCTGGGCTTCCGGGCCGACGTGTATGGGCTCGGCGTGCTGCTCTTCGAGGTGCTGACCGGCCGGCCTCCCTTCACCGGTGACGCGGTGGCGCTGGAGCACGCCCACCGGCACCTGCGCCCGCCCGCCGCCGGGCTCGGCGCGCTCGACGCGCTGCTGGCGCGCTGCCTCGAGAAGCGCCCCGAGCGCCGGCCGGCCGACGCCGCGGAGGTGCTCGCCGCGCTGGAGGGGCCGGAGTCAGTCGCGAGCGCGCCGGCGCCCGGGGCACGTCCGCGCGGGGACGCGTTGCAGCCGCTCGCGCTCGTCGGGGTGCGCAGCCCCGCACCGCTGCCTGCGCTGAGCCGCGGCTTCGGCGTCGAGGGCGCGTGGTGGGCGGGCAGCGCCGCGGGGGTCCACCTCTTCGCCCGGCCGCACCCCGAGGGGCCGGCGGCGGGTCTTCGTCACCTCCGCGTCGCGGTGGAGCACCTCGCCATCGACGAGGCCACCTTCCACGTCGCGCCGTGCCGCGTGCGCGTCGGCTCGGTGAGCGTGCGCGTCTCGGGCGAGGCGCTGGAGGACCTTCGCTGGCTCTCGCCCGGACGGCGGCACTTCACCCCCGCTGCCGAGGCGTACCGCGCCGAGGCGTCCGGCGATGACGCCGCGCTCGCCGTGCCCTTCCTCGACGACGGCTCGCGCCTCGCGCCGGTGCTCGACGCGCTGCGCGGGGAGGGCCCGGTGGTGGTGTGGGTCGAGCTCCGCTCGGGCGCCGGGCGGACGCGGTTGCTGGAGGAGCTCGCGCGGCAGGTCGCTGCGCTGCCAGGCGCCGGCGAGGTGTGGCTGGTCGACGACGCGGAGCAGCTCGGCTGGCAGGCGTGGGAGTGGCTCGAGGCGCGGTCGACGCCCGGCGCGTCGGAGCGGGTCGATGTGGTGGTGGTCGGCGACGCGACGGTGCGGCGGCTCCGGCCGAAGCTGGGCGAGCGCGCCGCGCGCTTCGTGCACGTGACGCCGCGCCTGCTCTCGGACGCCGAGTGTGAGCAGGTGGTGCGGGTGCTGCTCTCGCCCGCGGAGCTCGTGCCGCACGCGCTCGTGCGGCGGCTCGCGAGCGCGACGGAGGGGCACGTCGGCGAGCTCGTCGACTCGCTCCGGCTGCTGCGCCGACGCGGGCTGCTGGCGCAGGACCGCGCGACCGGCGAGTGGCGGCTGTCGTCGGAGGTGCTGTCGCTCGCGCCCCGCGCCCGGCTGGAGGAGGCCCTCGCTGAGGTGCCGCTCGCGCTCCACGACGTCGCGAAGCTCCTCGCCGTCGCGTCGTGGGAGCCGACGGCGAACGAGGCGGCTGCGGCGTTGCTGCACGCGCCGTCGACCAGCCGCCTCGACGCAGAAGCGGCGCTCGCGCGGCTCGAGACCCTGGGCCTCCTCGAGCAGGTCGACGGGCGGCTGCGGTGGCGCCAGCGCGGCGTGCGGCGTGCCCTGGCCGCGACCTCGGAAGGGCGGCTGGACTTCCACCGCGCGCTGGCGAGCGTCTTCCCGACCGGCGGCCTGGCTGAGCTGCGCGCGCGGCTCCTCGAGGCGGCGATTCCCCTCGCGCACCGGCCACGAGCGCGCGTGGATGACGCGGGGAGGTTGCTGCCGGCCTCGACGCGCACGGCGCTCCGGGCGCTCGCGCACCACGCGCACCTCGCGCGGCCTGCTGCTCCGAGTGCCTCGCTGAAGGCGGGAGCTTCCGGTGAGGCGGCGCGGTCTCTTCCGAACTCGGAGGCCGGAGCACGTTCGGCTGCTCCGAGCGCCTCGTTCGCGTCGCCGGGCGTCTCCGGTGATGCGCAGGCTGACGATGCGGGCCGGTCGCTGCCGGGCTCCGAGGCCGGAGCGCGTTCGGCTGCTCCGAGCGTCTTGCCGACGGCGGGACCTTCCGGTGCACAAGCTGACGAGGTGGGCCGGTCGCTGCCGGGCTCGGAGGCCGGAGCGCGTTCGGCTGCTCCGAGCGTCTCCGGTGATGCACAGGCTGACGATGCGGGCCGGTCGCTGCCGGGCTCCGAGGCCGGAGCACGTTCGGCTGCTCCGAGCGTCATGCCGACGGCGGGACCTTCCGGTGATGCACCGGCGGAAGATGCGGGGCGGCCTCTGCCCGGCCTTGCTCCGCGCGTCTCGTTCGCTGCTGTCGAGCCGCCAGACGTCTCCGAGGTGGCCGACGAGGCGCTCGCCGCCGCCGGGCTCGCGGCGCTGGTGACGGGCGACGCGCTCGAGGCGGACCGTCTTCTCTCGCTGGTGCTGGCGCGCCGCGGGGCTCCGACGCTGCTGCTGGCGCGGGCGCGGGCGCGTCGGCAGCTCGAGCGTTTTGGCGAGGCGCTGGCGGACGCGCGCGCCGCGGCCGAAGACCCATCGGTCGCGGTGGCGGCGCTGCTGGAGGCCTCGCTGTCCCTCGACTGGATGAACGAGTTCGCCGAGGGCAACGCGCTCACCGAGCAGGCGCTGCAGCGCGCGGAGGCGGCCGGCGTCTCGCCTGACACGCCGCTGGGGCACGCGCTGGCCCTCGCGCGCGGGCGGCTCGCGGTGCGCACCGGCCGCTGGGACGACGCCGTCGCTGCGCTCGCCCCGCTGGAGCGCGTCGACCCCTCGCCCGCAGAGGTCGAGACGGTGCTCGGCGCGCACGCGCTCCTGGGCTCGGTGGCCTGCGTGCAGGGCGACTTCGCGCGGGCCGAGGCGCTCTTCGCCGCGGGGCTGGCGCACGCCTCTCGCTGGGAGCAGCCGGTCGCCGCGTGCGCGCTGTGGATCAACCGCCCCATGCTGTGGATGGCTCTCGGCCGGCTGGACGATGCGCTGGCCGATTTCCAGCGGGCCGCCGAGACCAGCCGCCGGCTGGGCCACGCGCAGATCGAGCGGGTCGCCAGCCACAACCTCGCGCAGTACCTCGTGTGGCAGGGGCGCCTCGACGAGGCGGAGGTGCTCGCGCGCCGGGCGGCCGAGCTGGCGCGGCTGCGGCTGGGCGCGGTGCCTCCCGCCGACGCCCTGCTGCTCGCGCGGCTGGCCGTGTCGCGGGCCGATGAGCCCGGCGCGCGCGCGGCGCTGGGGCAGGCCGGCGAGGGGCCCTTCAACCCGTCGGAGCTCCTCCAGCGTGGCGTGGTGCGCGCCTGGCTCGGCGAGGTGCCCTGGGCGGAGGTGCTCGAGCCCCGCGACGGCGTGGTGCCCGACGAGCTCCTCGACGCCGCGCGCCTCGCCGCGCGGCACGCGACCCAGCCCGAGGTGCGCGCGCTCGCCGAGGCCGCCGTCGCCCGCCTCGAGGGAACCCTCGGCGCCGATCCGGCGCTCTGAAGGGCATGCGCATCGCCATCACCACGCAGAAGGCGAACACCATCACCGGCCATGCCGGGCGCTGTCGTCACTTCACCGTCCTCGAGGTCGACGCGCGCGGCGAGGTGCTCAACCGCGAGTCGGTGGACCTCGCGGAAGACGAGACGCTCCACCAGGCGCACCGCCTGCCGCCCGCGCTCGGGCCGCTCGACGCCTTCATCACCGGCAGCATGGGCGAGGGGCTCTTCGCGCGGCTGCAGGCGGCGAAGGTGCGCCCCTTCATCACCACCGAGACGTCGCCCGACGCCGCGGTGCGCGCGCTGGTGGCCGGCACCCTGGTGAGTGGCGTGCCGCACGCGCATCACGCAGGGCATCACGCGTGAGGCGGGTGCTGCGCTATCTGCGCCCGCATCTCTTCGGCGTCACCTTCGCCGTGCCGGTCTCGTACGCGGTGAAGACGCTCGCCTCGCTCGGCGGCTCGTGCAACGCGCTGTGCCGTCCGGGCGTCGCGCTCACCATGGGCCTCGTCGGCGGGCTCGTCGGCGCGCAGCTCTACCGCAGCGAGCACCCGCTTCCGTAGGCGTCACTTCGCCTGGAGGTGCTCGTCGAGCAGGCGCACCACCTCCTGCGAGGCGTGGTCGAGCCGCTCCGCGTGCGCGAAGCCCTCATCGGCGTGACGGGCGGCGAAGGCGCGCGCGGCCGCGACGCCGCTCTCGTGGACCTCGGCGTGCGGTCCCGCGATGGCCTGCTTCCAGGCGGAGTCGGGTTGCGTCGCGAGCCAGCGCCCGAGCCGGCACGTCTGGTCATCGGTGAGCGAGTCGGGGTCGTGGCGGTTGCCGAGCGCGAAGTCGATGACCGTCTTCTTCCACAGCACGTGGTCGGCCTTCGCCAGCCAGGCGTCGCGGTTGGGAACGGTGCTGCGCTGGGCCTGCTCGGCGCGCAGCGACTCCACCAGCTCGAGGTTCGTCCGCCCCTGCGCGTCGAGCGAGGTCGCGGCGCCCAGCGTGCGCTCCTCGCTGACCTCGAACTGCGCCATGCTCTGGGCGAGCGACTCCACGGCGACGCGCTGCTGGCCGATGACGGCCGCCAGTGACGAGACCTCGCCAGCGATGCGGTCCGCGCCCTGCTGGAGCTGACCGAAGCCCTCGTCGAGCGACGTCACGCGCGTGCCGAGTGCCCCTGCGTTGTTGCGGGAACGGTCGACGACCTCGTTCATGCGCTTGAAGGCGGCCTCGAGCTCGGCGAGCTGGTCGCGGATGGTCTCGGTCGCGCCGCGCGTCTGGCGAGAGAGGGCCTTCACCTCGCCGGCCACCACCGCGAAGCCCTTGCCGACCTCACCCGCCTTCGCCGCCTCGATGGTGGCGTTCAGCGCGAGGAGGTTGGTCTGCTCGGCGATCTTCGAGATGACGTTGACCACGCCGATCAGCCGGCTCGCCGCCTCCTGGAGCCCGCGGTTGCGAGCCTCGAGCTCGCCGAGCTCGCTCACGGTGGTGTTCACGAGGCGTGTCACCTCTTCGACGACGGCGTGGCGCTGGGTGGTGATCTCCCGCGCGTCTGCCGTTGCCTCCGACGTGCTGCGTGCCGAGCGCTCGATGTCGCGGATCGACGCCGACAGCTCCTCGACCGCGCTGGACATGGTGCTGGTCGAGAGCCGCGCGGTGCGCGTCGCGTCGAGGATGCGCGCCGCGTCGACCGAGACGCCGGTGGTCGCGATGCTGAGGTCGACGAGGTTGGTCAGCAGCTGGCGATCTGCCTCGAGCCGCGCTTCCCTCGCGTTCTCCTCGGTGCGCTCGACGCGCGCGAGCAGGTGGTTGAAGGCTTCGATGAGCTCCACGACTGCGGCGCTCATCGTCGGCTCGGGCTCGAGGCGCGCGGTCGAAGGTCCACGGCTGGCGGCGCTCAGCTGCGCGAGCAGGCTCCGCGGCAGCGAGACGGTGGGGGTGGTGGGGCGACGGCGGGACGCTACGGATGGAAGGGCTGACACGGCGGACTCCTGACGCAGTGCGTTTCATTCCGCGTGCCACCACTGCCCAGAGCGAAAGGAGGGCCGCGCGCCGGGTCATCAGCACCCGTCGGCGCTCTTTTGACTCACCTGCTCGTCGCGGAACACCTTGTGCGCAGGGATCCGCGGCGCCTCGAGAGAGCCGAGCACCGCGCCGACGGCCCAGTTGAGCGGCGGCGTGCGGTGCTTGAGCCAGAGGGCAGACGGGCCGGGCTCGGCGCCCAGGCGCGCCTTCGGCTCTTCGGCGGTGCGGCCCATCGAGATGCGCGTGGCGCCGAACGCGAGCCCCGCCTCGAGGATCGCCACCAGCAGGCGCAGGTAGAGCGGCGCGGCCACCGTCTTGTCGAAGCCGAGGTAGTAGCCGATGGACGTGTCGCCGCTGCGGAGGCTCACCCCGAAGCCATCGAGCCGGCCATCGCGCTCGAGCCCGGTGATGACGCAGTCGTCGCCCAGGCGCCGCTGGAGCTCGACGAAGAAGCGGCCCGAGAGCCGGAGCGGCCGCACCTCGGCGCTCTCCCAGACCTGGCCGTAGAGCGCCTCGAGGCGTGTCTCGTGCCGCTCGAGGTCCGTCACGTCGAGGCGGCGCGCGCGGTAGCCGGCGGCGGCGATGTCTTCGAAGACCTTCTTCACCGCGCGGCGACGCTTCGAGGCGAGGCTCGCGAGGTAGTCGTCGAGCGTGCGCCAGCCGGGCTGCACGGCGAGCTGCATGTCGGGGCCCTGCGGCGCGCGCTGGAAGCCCTGGCGGCGGAGCGAGGCCTCGTCATCGGCGGGGCCGGCGTCCTTCACCAGCGCGACGTTCACCACGCCCTCGTGCTTCTCGAAGCGGCGGAGGCGATCGACCAGCTGCAGCGCCTCGCGCCACACGAGCGCCGGGTCGACGCCCGGGGCCAGCGCGAGGCCGGTCTGCCCCCACGCCGCGAGGTTGCCCAGCACCAGCGCGCGCTCGTCGACGAGCTGGGCCATGCCGGCGAGCGGCGCGGCCGACGAGAGCGCCGAGCGGCCCGCGATGCGCACCAGCTGCAGGTGCAGCGCCGCCACCGGCTCGTCGCCGAGGTACATCAGCGCGTAGCGCGGCGACACGTTCGCCGGCGCCGCCGCCTCGAAGGCCTGGAGGAACGGGCGCTGGAGGAAGACGCCCGCGTCGCGCGTGAGGGCGTCCCACGCGGAGGCGTCGAGGTGGTGGAGGCGTTCTGCGAGCGCGAGCTGCACCGGCCGGGGCGTGCGTTTCATGTGCTGCGGGGAACGCGGCGGCGCGAGGCCCATTCCGTGCGCGCGAAGTGGTCGTGGCGGCGTGGGCGACTGCGCAGGTTCGTGCGCAGAAAAGACGACGGGCCGGTCGGTGAGAGTCCCGACCGGCCCGCGTCAGCGATGCTTCAGCGCCGACTCAGGGAATGGTCCACCGGAGCGCGGTGGTGCCGAACGTCACCGTGTTGGCGGTGTCGATGCCGGCGAAGTTCCCCGCCGTGCCCGCCGCGTTCTCGACGGCGATGGTGGCGCCGCTCCCGGAGATGCGCGCGGCGTCGCCCGTTCCCGAGCAGTAGTGGAACTCGACCGGCCCGCTCTCGGAGAGCTGGAGCTGGACCACGATGTTCGACCCGGTCACGTTGTAGAGCGAGGCGTTCCACTCGATGGTGTAGACGCGGTTGGGCGCGGTGCCCGTGGTCAGGCCCCGCAGGCCGGTGTTCGCGAGCACGAGATCGTCCCAGAACGGCGCGAGGTAGCCGTTGGGCGTGCTGGTGCTCGGGACGGTGGTCGGGTTGCTGGCGGTGGTGGACATCGTCCCCGCGTTGGTCGGGAAGAAGCCGACGACGCCGTTGGTCGACGCACTGAAGTACGCCATCGAGGTCCCCAGCAGGTTGATCGAGAACGGGAGCGCCGCGCGCGTGGTGACCGAGTCGTCGCCCGTCGCGAGGAGCGTCGTCGCGCCGGTCATGTTCGTGCAGGACAGGGGGATCGGCACGTAGGGCACCGCGACACAGACGCTCGGGCTCGCGGTGTTGCAGCGGAAGCCGCTCTCGGTGGTGCAGGTCGAGCTGCAGCCGTCCCCGTTGGCCGTGTTTCCGTCGTCGCAGACCTCGCCGGACTCGCGGGTGCCGTTGCCGCAGACCGCGGCGACACAGACGCTGGGCGCGCCCGTGCAGACGTAGCCGGCCTCGATCAGACAGACGCTCGAGCAGCCGTCGCCCGCGGTGCGGTTCCCGTCGTCGCAGGTCTCGTTGCTGTTGATCGTCCCGTTGCCGCAGGTCACCGTGCAGACGCTCGGCGCGCCGGTGCAGGTGTACGCCAGCTCGACCGCGCAGGTGGCTGAGCAGCCGTCACCCGCCGTGACGTTGCCGTCGTCGCAGGTCTCGCCCGAGTCGAGCGCACCATTGCCGCAGAGCGGCGCGCAGACGCTCGGGGTGCCGGTGCAGCCCCAGCCGGCCTCGACGAGGCAGGTGTTCGCGCAGCCGTCGCCGCCGGCCGTGTTGCCGTCGTCGCACGTCTCGCTGCCTTCGCGCAGCCCGTTGCCGCACAGCGCGACGACCCGGGGGCGCATCGAGTAGTCGAAGGTCGCCGTGGCCGAGTAGGCGCGCACCTGCACCGTGTAGGTGCCCGGCGCGAGTCGTCGGGCCGCGGCGAGGGTGGTCGGGCTGATGAGGCTGCACGCGTTCAGTCCGCTGTCGTCGTCGTTGACCGGCGTCGCGGTGCAGCTCAGCGGGAAGAAGCTGAGGTACGTGTCGTTGGAGCAGGCGGTCGGCAGCCCGCGGTCGAAGGTCTCGAACTCGAGGTCGGCGTAGGTGCTGATGGTGAACGAGTAGAAGTCGAAGTCGCCGGCCGTGGAGATGCTGCCCGCGAACATCGGGCCGAAGCCGGCCCGGGTGAGCGCGGTCGGGCCGTTGGCCGTCGCGCAGGTGGAGTTCGACTCGGTCTCGGGCGTGAGCTCCCACAGGCACTGCGCGTCGCAGCCGTCACCCGCGGCGGTGTTGCCGTCGTCGCACCGCTCGCCCGTCTCGACCACCCCGTTGCCGCACACCGCCGGGACGCAGGTGCTGGGAGAGCCGGTGCAGGTCCAGCCGTTCTCGGTGGCGCACACGCTCGAGCAGCCGTCGCCGTCGGCGGTGTTCGCGTCGTCGCACGTCTCGGCGAGCTCGCGCACGCCATCGCCGCACACCGGCATCGTGATGCGCAGGAGGTAGCCCGGGATGGCGTCGTCATCGTCGTAGTCGATGAGCCGCACGTAGACCGTGCTGTTGGGCGGGATGGTGTAGCTCAGCCCCGAGCAGCGATCCGTCGGGCCGTTCCGATCGTCGTTGTTGGCCAGCTCGGTGCCCGCCGCGTCGACGATGAAGAGGTTGGTGTCGATGGTGGTGCCACACGCGACGCCGAGCCCGGTCGCCGGGTTGTAGGCGTCGACGCGAATCGTCAGCGGCGTCGCGCCCGGGTTGTTGAGGGCGAAGCCGTCGTCGTCGCCCGCGGGGATGGCGCCGTGCACGATGATCGAGCTCGAGAACGGGCCGTTCGCTGCCGACGCGAGGAAGTCGTTGGTGCCGGTCGCCGTGCTGCCGTCGTCGTTCGGCTCCGTTTCGAAGAAGTGGCCCGCCTCGACGGTGCAGGTCGCGGAGCAGCCGTCGCCCGCCGCCGTGTTGCTGTCGTCACAGGCCTCGGTGCCCGCGCGAATGCCGTCGCCGCAGACGGTCGAGCACGCGCTCGGCGCGCCGGTGCAGGTGTAGCCCTGCTCGACCGAGCAGCCGGCGGAGCAGCCGTCGTTGGCCGTGGTGTTGCCGTCGTCGCAGCCCTCGGCCGTGGTGCGGATGCCGTCGCCGCAGATCCCGGTGCACACGCTCGGCGTGCCGGTGCAGGTGTAGCCGGTCTCGACCGTGCACGTGCCCGAGCAGCCGTCGAGCGTGACGGTGTTGCCGTCGTCGCAGGCCTCGGCCCCGGCGCGGACGCCATCGCCGCAGACCGTGGCGCAGGTGCTGGGGGCGCCGGTGCACGTGAAGCCCGCCTCGGTGCTGCAGGTCGCGGAGCAGCCGTCCATGGCGGTGGTGTTGCCGTCGTCGCAGGTCTCGGTACCGACCAGCGCGCCGTCACCGCAGATCGGCCCGCAGAGCGAGGGGTTGCCCGTCGAGCACGAGTAGCCGGTCTCGACGCCACACATCGCGGAGCAGCCGTCCATCGCGGTGGTGTTGCCGTCGTCGCAGGCCTCCGTGCCCGCGCGCAGGCCGTCGCCGCAGGTGGTGACGCAGGCCGAGGGCGAGCCGGTGCAGGTGAAGCCGGTCTCGGTGGCGCACATCGCGGAGCAGCCATCGCCGCCCATCATGTTCGCGTCGTCGCAGGTCTCGGCGCCGGCGCGCACGCCGTCACCGCAGCTCGTCACGCACGTCGACGGGGCGCCGCTGCACATGAAGCCGGGCTCGACGGCGCACGTCGCGGAGCAGCCGTCCATCGCGTTGGTGTTGCCGTCGTCACAGGCCTCGGTGCCCACGCGCTGGCCGTCGCCACAGACCGGCGTGCAGACCGACGGAGCGCCGGTGCAGGTGAAGCCCATCTCGGGCGCGCACGTCGAGGAGCAGCCATCGCCGCTCATCGTGTTGCTGTCGTCGCACGTCTCGCCCATGCCGACGGTGCCGTTGCCGCAGACCTCCATCGCGCCGCCGCCGCCGCCGGTCGAACCGCCGCCGCCGCCGGTCGAACCGCCGCCGCCGCCGGTCGAACCGCCACCGCCGCCAGTTCCTCCGTCGACGTCACCACCGCCACCGCCGGTCGAGCCACCGCCACCGCCGGTCGAGCCGCCGCCACCGCCGGTCGAGCCGCCGCCACCGCCGGTCGAGCCGCCGCCGCCGCCGGTCGAGCCGCCGCCGCCGCCCGTCGCGCCGCCCCCGCCAGTTCCTCCGTCGATGTCGCCACCGCCACCGCCGGTCGCGCCACCGCCACCACCGGTCGCACCACCGCCACCGCCGGTCGTGCCACCGCCACCACCCAGGATGCTGCCGCCACCACCAGTGCCGCCGTCAGTGCCGGGGTTGGCGGGGCCACAGGCCGTCGCCACCGCGACCAACGCGGTCAGGAGGAACTTCAGGGAAGACTTCATTCGTTCTCCGAGGAAGAAGGGGTTTCGCAGGCGCAGGCCCGCGACCCTCGAGCGTCGCACGTCCCTCAGGCGATTGTTCTGCTTTTTCGACGTCTCAGCGCGAGGAGCAGCGCGACTCCGAGGCTCGCCGGGGCGCTGGTGCAGCCGCAGCCGCCGGGCGTCGACGGCGAGGTCCCGGCGTCG
>JBMORD010000212.1:0-11992 GCA_049322495.1 Myxococcota bacterium
TCGCTGGTCGTGTGCCCGAAGACATCTCGGTGAAGCTCGTATCCGACCACGTGCTCACCACGTTCCTGCGGACCGCCGGTGAGCAGGGCTACTCGGGCGAGGACCTCATGGACCTCCTCGCGCAGAAAGGGAGGAAGTGATGGCCGCCCTCCCCGTTCCCTTCATGCTCGCCAAGGATGTGGAACGAGCGGCCGAGTCGCTTCTGCACGACTACGTGCGCGCGCGCGGTGGTGGCACTCTTCGTGGCGCGGTCAACGTCGACTTCATCGTCGAGAACATCCTCGAGCTCGACCTCGCGGTCATCGACCTCAAGGGGCTCCTCGCCAACCCTTCGGTGCTCGGGATGACCAGCGTCGAAGACCGGCGCATCTGCGTCGACCAGAGCCTCGAGAAGATTCCCGGTCGCTTCGCCTTCACCCTCGCCCACGAGATTGGGCACTGGCAGCTGCATCGGCAGATCCTCGAGCAGCGTCAGCGGGAGGACACCCTGTTCGACCTCGAGCGGCTGCCCTCCCCCGCCCCGCGGCCTGGTCCACGTCGCAAGGCTCCCGTGGAGAGGCAGGCCGACCAGTTCGCCGCCTGTCTCCTGATGCCCGCACGTCTCGTTCGCGAGGCCGTGCGACTCGCGTTCGGCGAGCGGCTCCCTTCGTGGGAGGGCATCGAGGCCCGCCTCCTGACTGGCGAACCGGATGAACGCTTCGTCGAGGTCGCCGAGCAGGTCATCGCTGCCGGCCAGTTCGACAACGTGTCCAACATGGCGATGCGCATTCGACTGCGCGACCTGAAGCTCGTGGTCGACGCGTCGGACCCGCAGCGCTCCCTGCTGTAGCGCTCTTCGTCGTTTGCCTCGCCTGTTCGACGTTCACTGAAACCCCAACGCCACGAGACCTCGATGCACCACAGCGAATGGAGTCCGAAGCCGTTCTTCCGTCATCTCAGCCCGACCGCGCTGATCGAGCTGTGCGCGTGGGCATCCGACCTTCGACCCGAGGGCCCAGGGAAGCCCTGGGAGCAGCTCTACCGTGCTTGGGTACGCCTGGAGCCCGACGTGCGGATGAAGCTCGAGTCGTCGTTGCTCCCGGTCAATGACCTGTCGGTGCCTGAGGCTCGCCCGCGCCTCACCGAACTCGCCGCCGCGGTCTGGCCCCGAGGGCAACTGGCAGCGGACAGCCGCGCATGGAGCTCGCAGGACCTCGCGCTCCGTCTCTTTCTGGCGTCGCCGGGAGCGTTTCAGCAACTGCACCAGGGCTGGGTGGTCGACTCGCTGCAGCACATGAAGGAGTACGCCGGCCGCTACCCGCTACGGCCGAAGCCCAGCGCACGAGCGAAGGCGGAGCTCAAGGAGGCGTTGCGCGCATACCTTCAGCGCACGGCGTTCGGCCCCCGCTGCCACGTCGAAGACTTCGCGAACGAGGAGAAGTTCGCGCTCTTCGTGTTCCTCGAGGACGAGCTCAAGCCGACCGACAAGTTCACCGAGAGCGAGGACCTCGAGTCCGTGTGGGAGCGCGAGGTGGTCCGTCTCGCGGCGGTGTTCGACTACGAGACCAGCGTGCTGTCGGTGAAGGCCGCTCACCGTGAGGAGCGCGAGCAACTGCGCGACCTCTTCGCCGAGCACGTCATGCAGGACGCGCTGTACTTCATCGATGCGTACTCGGCGCCCCGCTACGCCTTCGGGCGCATCGCTGACCCGCGGTTTCACTTCACGCCGATTGCGGGCAGTGAGGTGGTGGCGGTGACCGTGCAGAAGCTCGTCGTTCACCCCGCCGACGGTGACGTGCGGCGCGTGACGCTCGAGTTCAAAGGGACGCCGACGCTCGAGCAGGTTCGCGCGGGGCTGCAGGCGCACGGGCTGCGAGTGCCCGGAGACACCATCGATGGTGTTCACCTTCGGTTCGTCTTCGAAGGCACCGGGCGCTCGCGGACTCGGACCGTGAGCCTGTTCAACCCGAATTCGACGAACCTGAGCGATACGCCTCGCGATCGCGTCATTCGTCGACACCTGAAGGCCTGGGGCTTCGATGCAAACTCCCGTCGACAGGCTGTGGGCACGGGCCCTCTCCAAGCTGCAGCGCACTGACTCCCCGCGATTCTCCTTCGCTGAGGTTCGCGAGCTTGGCCTTGAGCCCGATGAGCTCATCGGTGGAGGAGAGTTCACCTACGCTGGCTTCGACGCGGTACGCGCCGACTGCGAATGCGGCGTGGTGCCGGCGTTCGACTTCCAGACCCGCGCGGCCGATGGGTTGGTGGGGCTCGCGTGCGCGGGTTCGCCCTCGTGCGCACGCGAATGGCAGTGGGTTCTGAGGGGCGAGCACGAACACCTCCGTACCGATGCGCGCGCGGTGTTCTCGGCGATCGCCGGCGCCAACGCGCTTCACCCGCTCGAGGGCGCGGTTCCTGAGCCGTTCATTCCGGTCGGCCGGCTGCTCCGCCGCGGGCTCGATATCGCGGTCGTGTGGTGTCGCATTGCCGGACCGATGCTGGAGGTCCTGGGCCGAGGACTGGCGGCTTCGATTCGCCAGCCGACGATCATCGTCGTTCCCTCGTCGTCGGGGAACGAACGCACCGACGGCTTCGAGGTGGTCGGACTTCCACATGGAGAGACCACGCGACTCGATCTCCTGGCCGGCGTGGAGCGGCTGACTCCGAACTATCGCGAGCGCGTGGTCGAGGACCCAACGCTCGACCTCGACTACGTGCGCGTCCGCTTCGCGACACGACCGGGCGACCGGCATGTGCTCGAGATCAACGGACACGACTTCGGCGGGTTTCGGAAGAGCGACGTGAAGTTCCTGCGCATGCTGCTGCTGGCTGCAGCGAGGAAGAACGGATCGAACGGCGGGTGGATCGACAAGTCGCGTCTCCGAGACGGTGACGACAAGGACCGCGCACTCGAACGCATGCGTGAGGAGTTGGTGACCTACGACGTTCCCGGCTTGTCGGAGGGCGAGCGGAAGGCGCTCGTTCGCGCACAGAAGGGTCAACTGCGGCTCGGTGTGCCGCCCGAGAACATCGAGTTCGATTCGTCCCTCGCCTCGATCGAGTTCATCGCCCCGACCACGACGGCGACGAAGACGGGGGCCAGGACCAGAGCCACGCCAAAGCAGGCGGATGGTCTCAAGAACGCCGGAGTCCTCCTACGCGATTGCCACAGGCTCTTCGGTCGGTAGCCGGCGGCAAAGTCAGGACACGTGTACTGTTTCGTGGTGATTCGAACGAACTCCAGACCGTCGCGCCGAAGGAAGGCATGCGCGTCGCTCTCCCTTTGGTCGTCGACGATTGCGTCAACCTCGTCCCTTCTCGCCGATGTCCGGTTCGTGACGGCGCCACCGACTGCGTCGCAGCTTGCGAAAGCCGACGACGAAATCCGCGGACGCTTGGAGAGGTTGGCGGGCGATCGACCAACGCGCAAGTCTCAACCGGCTCGTCGAACCCACTGACCGACCAGAGCTACGACGGATCATTCCACGGCGGCCGAGGCGTGTAGCTCTCGCGGTAGCTGCTCCGTTCCGCCCCTTCGTTCTGAGGGAAGTCGTCGACGCTGACGCTGATGCTCTTCTGCAGATCGAGGAGAACCGCGCGCCGACGTGAATCGCGCCCGTCGAACGTGACGCGCTCGCTCTCGGCGACGATGAAGCCGCCCTGCTTCTTGTTCTCGGTGATTAGCCGGCGCAGCGCCTTCAGGTCGACGACCTCGCCCTGGTAGTCGATGCGTTTGCAGTGCGCGCGAAACGCGTCGTACGAGCTCTCGAGGTGTACCGCGAGACGGCCCTCGTCGAAGACGTAGTGCACCCGGTGCTTGAGGTGCCCTTGCACGGCCATCACGCCCAACATCTCGAGGAAGTGGTCGAGCGCGTTCTTCACCCCATGATCGGTCTCCAACACGTCGGCGATGACGGCGTCGACCGCGGCCGCGACTCCGAGGTCGTCGGGGAGCTCGCAGCCGCAGGCCGTCGCGAACTCCTCGAAGAGATGAACGCCGAGCAGCATCGCCGTGAGGTTCTCGACGATCCGGATCGGCACCTTCCGGTCGCCGAGCAGGGTCTCCGTCACTGAGCGCGCGAGCTCGAGGTCGGCCTCGAAGTCGCGCCCCAGGCAGAACTGGATGTACCTCGGAGCGAACAGCGCCAGGTCGACCGCCCGGAGCTCACGGTGCGCGTGTTGGTAGCCGGCCTTCTCGCGAAGTGTCGTCTTCTCCGGGTTCGAGGTCAGAATGCGCTCGAGCAGCGCGGCCTCCGTCGGTCGCGTCTCACCCGCGACGCAGACTGGCGCCTGCAGGTGGTAGCTGTTCACCTTCAGGTCGGGCCTGCCCCGCTCCTCGGTCTCGCCGCGGTAGAGCCGCCGCAGGTACCGGTGAAGCGTGTTCAGCCGGTGCTTCTGCATGTCGTACGGCTTGTACTCGTCGATGAAGACCGGCACCGAGCGCGTCGACGTCAGCAACTTCAGAAGCGCGAACTCGGTCTCGGTCGCGCTGTAGGGCTCGGCGTCGCGCACTCCGAAGAGCGGCCACATGATGTCGATGCAGAGGCTCGACTTGCCCGAGCCCTGCGTGCCCCAGATGAACAACGAGGGGAACGAGCCGACGGCCTTCATGAAGCTCGCCTTCAGCGGCGTCGCAAAGAACCACCCGAGGACCGGGAGAATGACCGCCGGTGTGTTCACCTGCGGCAGGTAGCGGAACACCACACGCGCGATGGAGAGAAAGGTCTCGTCGTCAGTCGGCAAGTACGAGAGGCGCTTGTCGAGCGACGCGCCGCTCGGGACGTAGACCACTGGCGGAGGGTCGACGAAGCCGGTCTTGTCGATGGCGCAGTCGGGGCCAAGCCAGAGGTGTTGGTCGCCCTTTCGGTAGTCGCCAAGCATGCTCGAACCCTGTCGCCGGGGAACCGGCCGACGAGCCAACACCCGAAGTAGTCCCTGGACGTTGTTGTCGCTCCCGGTCCACTGCAGGTCCGCCGATGGCAGTTGGCGGATCAGGTCCCGCTTCGAATGGAAGGCCGAGAGCGGCAGGCGCAGCGGAACCGTGGTGCCCCGGTCGGTGAGGGCATCGCCGACGATGATTTCTCCGTCGTCGGTCGCGATGCGGCTCGTCGGCGAGATGGTGAACGAGGAGACGACCTTCGACTCTCCCCGCGCGGTGAGCGTGTAGTAGCAGCGCGCGTCCTCGAGGATTTCTCCCTCGATGGCGTCGTCGCGAGCCTCGTCCTCGTCATCGCGCTCATCGGTCCGCAGCTTCCGTGGAGGTGCTGGTGGCGTTTTCGGCGACGCCAGCTGCGGTAGGTCGCAGCGGGTGACGGACTCCTGGCAGAGGCCCAGTTTGCGGAGCGCCTGGCACGGAGGGGCGATGGTTCCTGCCTTGTCGGCGGTCGCCTGAATCTTCTCCCACGCCTTGCGCACATAGCCGGGTCCATCGCGCCCACCGAGCTTGCCCAGTCCACGCCGGTCGTACTCAAGGATGAGCTCGGTGACCTCGTCGAGCCCGAGTCCCTTGTGCGCGAAGAAGCGCACCATGTTGAAGATGGCGAGGCTCCGGTCCTCCGCGCCCTCCTGCCAGAGCTTTCGAACGGCCGGGCACATGTCCACCGGGTTCGCCCAGTCGTATTGCCCGTCGGCTGCCCGGCGCGCCTTGCTCGTCGTCTTCGGCACGAGCAGCGGGAGTGACGGTGCTGGCTTCCGGAGTCGAGCCAAGAGCCGCGGGTCTTCGATCCGCTCGTACGGACTCCGCCATTCACTGACGCGATGCGGGCGATCGCCACGCCCGTCGCCTTTGTGACTGACCGTGCCGATGACCTTGATGATGCGTGCGGTGTCGTGGATCGAATCGACGTGCACCTGCGAAGTTTGGAAGCGCTCGCGCAACTCGGCTTCGAACGCCTTGAGCCCTCGCTGGAGTCCTTCGTCAATCGGCGTTGGGGGGAGCGCGAACCAGAGCTGAGCCCCGTTCCCGCTCATCATCAGCCGCGGCGGCGCCAGCCCCTCCTCGATGCACCAGTCCACAGCGAGCTCTGCGGCCTGGACAACCTGCGCCAGCTCAGAGTTGGTGCTCGCGGTGTCCTTGGGGCGAACGGGGTCGAGGTCGATGACGGTCGCGGTGATGACCTCGAGATCCTTCCTGGTCGCACCAGCGTGCAGCGGCCGAATCGTGTTCCGAGCCGTCGCCAAGAAGCGCCTCGGTCGCGGTTGAATGCCCACGTAGACGTTGGTGCTCGCGTTGCTCCGGGCGCACTCGCGAACGAAAGACTCCTCGTCGTCAAAGAAGCCAATGCCGACGACTCCACCGCCGGGTCGGATGACCCGAACCTCCGACACGCCGTGTGCTGCATGGGCGAGCCAGCGCCATGTCGCGCGAATGGCGTCGAGGTTCGGGGCAAGGCTCATGGCGCCCTCAGCTCGGACGCCGCGATGCCCAGTACCTCGGAATAGAGGCGCCGACGCTCGAGGTGGTGCCGCCGAAAAATGGGCACTCGCTTGTCGACGAAGTCGAAGAGCACGGGCGCCGCCTTCGACGGGTGCGGGCGCATGAGCCTGCCGAGGCGTTGAATGGTGCGCGCGCGCGAACGCCCTGGGAACGCGAGGAACACTCGTGAGAGCCGGGGCAGGTCGAGACCCTCGTCGGCCAAGCTCGTCGCCACGAGGACCCGCAGTCGGCCCTCGCGTGCGTCGTCCAGGAGCGCCTTCCGTTGTTCGCGTGTGACCTTTCCTGTCAGTGCCGAGGCGTGGATGCCGGCAGCGCGCACGGACTCCGCGAGCTGCTCGCAGTGGTCGACACGCCCTGAGAGGACGAGGCAGGTGTTCCCCTCGGTCGCCTCGCGCACCACCGACTCGACGACGAGCCTGTTCCTCGGGACATCGGCGGCGATGGCGCTCAGCAGCCGCGAGTAGTCCCTCGCCGAGCGGTAATGGAAGGTGAAGCTCGTCGAGACGGTGCGAATCGACGGCACGGTGAGCACTCCCGCGGCCACCAATTCGTCGTGGGTGACAACCAGGAGCGGTCTTCCAAGGAAGAGCTCGAGGAGCGGCGTCAGACCGTCCCCGCGCTCAGGAGTCGCGGTGAGGCCGAGCCGGTAGCGGGCCGGGCAGAGGTCGACGACGGCGTGAAAAGTGCTGGCAGCCACGTGATGCGCCTCATCGAGAATCAGCAAGCCGAACTTCGACAGGAACGACTCGAGCTCGGCGCTCGGCCACTGCACCAACGCCTGGATCAGGGCGACAGTGATCGGCCCGTCGGAGATCTCGCCTGCGCCCACCAGACCCGCGGTCACTCCGAGCCGCTCGAGAACTTCGCTGCGCCACTGCTCCGCGAGGTCGTGGGTGTGCACGAGAACGAGCGCTGGCGTCTTGAGTCGGGTGATGGCCCCGAGCGCGACGCGAGTCTTCCCGCCTCCGCAGGGCAGCACGACGGTCCCCTGAGTCACCGAGGCGAGCGAGTCGACCGCGCGTGATTGGTAGGAGCGCAGCGGAAGGGCCGGAAGCTCGAGCCGCTCACGAGGCAGCACACGAACGTCGTCGAACGTGAGCTTGAGCCCGGCGCGGTCCGCCTCGCGCCGGAGCACATGCACGGCACCCCGAGGCAGCCGCACTCGGCCATCCCTCTCCTCGAGAAAGCACATCACCTCGTCACCCGTCGGAGCGAGCCGCAGCCGCGCTCGCGATCGAACCTGCGGGTTCTCGAACGACAACGCCCGGCGCAGGCGCTCGACGAACTTCGCCGAGACCTGGCCGGACTCGAAGCCCAGACCCGCATCGACTCGAACACGCACGGGACTCACCTCAGCGAGGCGTCGGCCGTCTTCAGGCAAACGGGTCGACCTCGACCGGCGTGGTCGCCGGGGCGTCGAACTCCGCGACGAGCTTCTCGACGAAGGCCTTCGCGCGCTCCCACTGGGCAGCCGGCAGGTCCTTGATGCGCTTGATGCCGAACTGCTCGAGGAAGCGGTCGACCGCCTGGCGCGGCATCGCCTTGAGCTGGGTGACGATGGCCGTGGCCAGCTTCGGGTCGATGGGCCCCTCGGGCGCCGCCTCCTCCGACTCCGGCTCCTTCTCGAGCTCGCCGGCGTACAGCTTCGGCAGGTCGAGCAGCTCGACGGCCTGGAAGGACTTGCGCTCCTCGGCGGTCAGCTGCCGCTCGGGGAGGATGGAGTACGTCGTCTTCGGGTCCTTCGCCGCGCCGTGGCGCTGCACCTCGAAGGCCCACTTCTCGAGGCCGTACTTCTCGCGCACGCGCACGAGGTCCTTGAAGAACATGACGCCCTGCTCGAGCACCTTCACCTCGCCCGTCTCAGGGAGCGCCACGTTGTACGCGACGCGCAGCGACACCTTGTGACCGGCCGCGCGCACCGCGTCGTCGGCGGGGACGTACTTGCCGTCGACGAAGCTGACCTCGCGCGGGTACGGCTCGCCCAGGAACACGACCACCGCCTTGTCCTCGTCGTTCGCGAGCTTGAGCCAGGTGCTCGAGTCCGCGTCGTGCTTCTTCGCCATCTCTTCGGTCTGCTCCCACATGTTCGTCGCCATGGTTCAGCTCTCCTTGGTGTTGTTGCGGTTGGGGGTGGTCCGCTCGCGCCGGTACACGGCGAAGAGCGGGGTTCCGTCGGAGGCGTCGCCCGCCTCCTCGAGGTGAAAGTCGGCACCGGGGTCGACGACCTGTTCGATTTCCCAGCGTCGAAAGAGCCCGGGGAGGCGCACGAAATCCTCGTCTTCGGAGGGGTGCGTCCGCGCGGTGTGAGGGTGTTCCGTCTGCATCGTTGGTGGCTCCAGCTCGGGTGTTGGTCTCAAACGCGTGGAGGCGCCGCGGCCTGGGACAGCGCTCGAACGAGGTGCGGGCGAACTCGGCGCAGCGCGCGTTGGAAGCGCTTCCGCGCGGCGTCATGGGAGAGACCCAGACGAGTCCCCGCCTCCCGCTGCGTCTCTTCGAGGACCACCACTGCGATCAGCAACTCGGCATCGTCACCAACGACGGCGCGGAGCCACTCCCGAAGCGAGGTGGTTTCCTCTTCGTCGGACACGGCCGGTGGCAACCCCAGGACCGAGCTGGTCGAGAACGTCAACTCAACAGCGGCCTCGGCTTCGACTTGGCCGACGCCCTCCTGAATGCGCTGCGCTGCCGCCCAGAAGCGCTTCCTCGCGGCCATCACGTCGCGCTCCGTGCTCCGAACGAGCGTCGCGGCCACTCGCGTGACGGTTGAGAGGTTGAGGCGCTCGACGAGGGCGACGAAGGCGCTGGCCAATTCCGAGACCAGTTCGTCGGGGTCGCAGAAGTACTTGAGCCGTCGCCGATAGACCGCGTCGAGGCCGGGCCAGAGGCCGAGCCACAGAAGCGTCGTCGCGAGGTCGCGGTGCTCGCGTCGTTGCGCGAGGTGTACGAGCAGGCCGAGCAGCCGGTCCTTCTCGTCGAGGTCGCCCTCGTGACGATGCAGGTACGCGATGACGCGGCCCGGGTCGCTGAACGCGGCGAGGAGCGCGTGATGTCGTTTCGCTTCATGGAACTCCAGATCGAACTGCAGGGAACGAACTGCTGCACGGAGGCTCGAGTGGAGAGCCGCCCAACGCGCGCGCATGACGCGCCGCCTTCCCGGCCGGCGTCAGAGCGCTCGATGGGGCCGAATCAGGGCGTCGTGCGCTCGGTGGGAATGTGGTGGGGCGCGGAGGTCAGGCCGCGGTCTGCGGGGCGAAGGCGCGCGACGGGGACGTCACGACGCTCAGCGTCTTGCAGCGGTAGCAGGTGATGGAGACGGTGAACTGGCCGCCGGTGATGGTGGCCTGCAGGTCGCCGCGGCGAATGCAGAGGGCCCCGGCGTCATGCTTCGCCAGGAGGGCGTGGCACTGCTTGCAGCGGAAGTCGGTCGTCGAACCCATGGGTGCTTGCTCCTCGTGCTCGCGAGGCGTTCGCGAGTGGGCGCAAGGTCGCTTGGGTGGGGATGGGGGATTGAAGGGTGGGAATCGCGTTCGGCTCCGGGATCCCTTTCCCGCTTCCGGCCGCAACCGTGGAATCTTCCACGCGCCCCAGTGTTATTGAGTAGATACGACGCCGTTGCGCTTGACCGGCCGATCTCCGGCCATATCCTTGAGGACCGCGAATGGGACCCCCGCTCGGCAAACTTGAGGAACCGCCCATCACCGAGGTCGTGTGCGGGTCGTTCTTCAAGCCCGTGCCCGGGCTCGACCCGGTCTCACTTGGCGCTTTTTGGAAGGCTCGTCAGAAGGAGTTCCCGCGGCGCGAGTTCAAGGCGCCCATCGCCCCGGCCTCGCTGGAGGGCATCGAGCTGAACTTTGGGCCAGACGTCGGGCCACTGCGCACGTGGCTCATCTCGAAGGACGACGTCTTCATCATTCAGGTGCAGCACGATCGCTTCTACTTGAACTGGCGTGTTCGCCAGGACGCCTATCCCCGCTTCAACGACTGGGACGCCAACAAGGGCCTGTTGTCTCGCTTTCTGCGCGAACATGAAGCGTTCGAGCGGTTCTGCAGCGAGGAGCTGGGAGCCAAGCTCGAGCTGCAGGGCATCGAGCTCGCCAAGATTGACCACCTCGAGCGTGGTCGACACTGGAAGGACTCGCGCGACCTCGCATGGCTCCTGCCGATGCTCGGACCGGCGCTCGAACTCGCGGAGAGAGACCCAGTCGTGGCGGTTCGCCTGACTACTCCGCGTGACGAAGGCTCAGTCGACATCGCGATCGATACGGTCCTTCGCGTCGCACAGCCGCCAGTTCCCGTTGTGAAGTTGGAGTGCCGACGGTCGATCCGCCGCGCTCTGCCCTCCAGCGAGCTCGCGGGCGCCTTCAAACGCGCCAACGGAGACCTGAATGAGCTCTTCGTCCGTCTCATTCCAGAGGACCGTCACGAACGTTTCAAGAAAGGGTGGCAGCCATGAACAGCGCAGCGTCGATTGAGGGTTACCTCAACGCCCGCACGCAGGCCCGCCCTCGACTGCGACGCGTTGAAACGCCGGTGGAGACCCCCGCCATCGGCACCGCGCTTGAGCCCCACGCGCCCGAGGACCTCTCTGAGGAGAAGTTCGTTCGTTTCGCCGATGAGAACCCGGGGCGGCTGGTCGAGTTGATTCGCTCCAGCCTCCGCCCCGCCCTGCTCACCTTCGCAGCAGAGGCCGCAGGGCGCATCGCGAACACGGCCCTCGTCGTGAACGCGCTACTGCCGTTGCTTGCCCACGCTGACGCGGTCGTCCGGGAAGGTGCGATCTACGGCCTTTCTCCGCACCTTGAGGCCTCCCTCGAGGCTCGAGAGGCACTTCGGACCATGTTGGCCCGCGAGCCGAGCCCGGGCGTGAAGGCTGCCCTCAACGAAGCCCTCGCGAACCTGGACTGACGCATGGTGCAGCGGCTGGTTGTGCGCCTCGGCAAGCGCAGGGCCGCGTGGGAGAAGACTGACCCACGAGAGATCGCCGATGTTGAGTTTCAGGACCGTGCCACGGGCGGGTTGGATCTGCGTCCTTCCGTCTACGTGGTCGCCGCGGAGGCCAGTGAGCCGCGGGCGGGCGTCATCCGCGTCCGGGCTGAGCACTCCGCGTCGTGGATGTCGCCTCCCCGCCCGGTCGGCACCATGGAGTTCAACGTCGATGGAGCCACTCGCGCCCACCTCCAACCGAGCCCGGGCGAAACGAAGTTCCAGTACGCGAACTCAGTCCACGCGGAGCTACTTCTCGGATCCGTCGACGACCTGCTGGCGCTCATCGCGACGCTCCTCGCCGAGCGCGACAAGAGGGCGATCGCGCTGACTGGCGCTGAGGTGATCGGCTACGTCGAAGGACGCCAGGCCGCCGGCGATCCAGAGTGGACGTCGGTGATTGGGCCCGTCGGCGCCGAGCAGGGAGAGTGGGGAACCGCCGTCGTCAACTTCAGAAAGAAGCGCAACGCAGCCGGCTCGTAGTGGCTGGACGGATGGGCGTCGCGAGGTCCGTCCAGGACACAAGCGCGACCACACTTTTCACGTGCTCTTTCATCGGCTTGCTCGAACTTCTCTCTGAGGACAGAGAACTTT
>JBMORD010000213.1:0-11955 GCA_049322495.1 Myxococcota bacterium
CTCCGCGACGGGCGGAGGTTCCGCGACGGGCGGTGGCTCCGCGACGGGCGGCGGCTCGGCGACGGGCGGCGGCTCGGCGACGGGCGGCGGCTCAGCGACGGGAGGAGGCTCCGCAACGGGCGGCGGCTCCGCGACGGGCGGTGGCTCTGCGACGGGTGGTGGTTCCGCGACGGGTGGCGGCTCCGCGACGGGCGGCGGCTCCGCGACCGGCGGAGGGAGCGGGGCGTGCCTCGGCTACGGCGTGCTCTGCAGCGGCGGCGGCTGCTGTGCAGGGCTCACGTGCTCGCAGTCGGTCTGTCGTCCGTCCAACGCGTGCCTGCCGCAGGGCACGTTCTGCACCCCGGAGGCGGGCGGCTGCTGCGCGGGGCTCTCCTGTCAGAGCGGCGCCTGTGCGCCGACGCCGCCCGCGTGCATGGCAGCGGGAGATCCATGCGCCGCGACGTCCGAGTGCTGCGGCACGGCGCTCTGCCAGAACGGGAGCTGTCGCGAGTGCGCGCCGCTCCGCCAGCCCTGCGCGGCGGATCGCGAGTGCTGCAGCGGGTACTGCCGCGCGGGCTCGTGCGACACGCGGCCCGACCCGGCCACCTGCCTTCGCCTCTACACGTGGACCAGCCTGAGCTGCACCTCGGTCTCGCAGTGCTGCACGGAGGCCGACGCGTGCCAGTACAACGGCGCCTATCGCTGCTGCCGCGTCGCCGGGAGCAGCTGCACGTACAACACCGACTGCTGCGGCTCGATGACGTGCACCAGCGGGCGCTGCGCGAAGCGGGCGGTCGGCGCCAGCTGCTACAACCACGAGGACTGCCTCTCGAACTCCTGCGTCGAGGGCCGCTGCAGCTACTCGCAGTGCACGCCGGCGGGCCTCTCGGGCTGCGGCGCGGGCTGCTGCCCCGGCTACACCTGCTTCGGCGGCACCTGCCGGGTCGACACGCTCGAGGGCCGCTTCTGCGTCGGCGCCAACTCCCCGTGCACCACCACCACCGACTGCTGCTTCCCCGCGTCGTGCGACCACGGCGTCTGCGTCGACGACTTCTCGTGCAAGTTCGGCGGAGAGACCTGCGGCACCAACGCCGAGTGCTGCTCCGAGCGCTGCGTGGGCGGGCTGTGCGAGATGCTCGTGTCCTGCGCGGCGGTGGGTGACACCTGTGGCGCGGGCTCTGGCAACTGCTGCACCGGGCTGTCGTGCGTCTCGAACCGCTGCGTCGACCCGAACACGCGGCCGCCGTGCGTGGGGCAGGGCGGGGCGTGCAGCGCGACCTCTCCGTGCTGCAGCGGCTTCACCTGCAGCAACGGCGCGTGTCAGGCGGTCTCCGCGTGTGTGCCCGATGGCCAGGCGTGCGGCAGCGGCACCTGCTGCTCCGGCACGTGCAACCAGGGGCTGTGCGGCGCGCTGAGCTGCGGCGGCACCGGCGACGCGTGCACCACCTCGGCGCAGTGCTGCGCGTCGACGCCCTTCTGCGGAGGCACCTGCTCCGCGAGCTGCCGGAGCGTCGGGCAGACGTGCGCGAGCAGCGCCGACTGCTGCGGCACGGGCGTGAGCTGCACCAACGGCGTGTGCCAGTCGGCGCCGACGTGTCGCCAGTCGGGTGAGAGCTGCGGAGCCGGCGCGACCTGCTGCACCGGCCTGAGCTGCAGCAACGGCGTCTGCGCGACGCCGCCCACCTGCAAGGCCGCGGGCACGCAGTGCAGCTCGGGGAGCGAGTGCTGTGCCACCGCGCACTACTGCGGCGCCTCGACGACCAACGCGCTGCAGGTCTGCCGCTCGAGCTGCGTGCCGTACCTCGGCGCGGCCGCGAGCACGCTCGACTGCTGCGCCGGGCTCGCGCGCAACGCGGCGGGGTGGTGTGACCGCCCCTGCGCGCCGGCGGGCACGAGTTGCTCGTCGAACTACGAGTGCTGCTCGCTCAGCTGCTCGCCGAGCACGCGCCGCTGCCAGTGAGGCGGCGCAACCGACCGTCGATACTCGCCATTCCGGCAAATCCGCGACGACCGACGCGACTTCTCCCGGGCCGTGGCCCTTCACGGCATGCGAACCCCGCTCCTCGCTGCGCTCCTGCTGCTCCCCGCCTGTGAACTCTTCGGCGGAGGCGAGCCGACCCCCGACGCGGGCGAAGCGGAGGTCGATGCCGGCAGCCCGCAGCTCCCCTCGGCGACGCCGGTGCAGGTGGTGCTGGGCCGCGTGCACACCTGCGCGCTGACCTCCACCGGCGCGGTGCGCTGCTGGGGGGAGAACGAGTCGGGCCAGCTCGGCCTCGAGAGCGACACCACCAACACGCCGGCCCAGGTCGTCACGCTCACCTCCGGCGTGAAGGCGCTCGCCGCGTCGAACGCGTCGGACTTCACCTGCGCGCTCCTGGGGGACGGCACGGTGAAGTGCTGGGGCAACGACGGCTACGGCCAGCTCGGCGCGGGGCGGCCGATCACCAACACCGCGTCGACCAACTCCTTCACGCCGCTCGCGGTCGCCGGCCTCTCGGACGTGCGCGCCATCGCCGCCGGGCAGAGCCACGCGTGCGCGCTCCTTGGAACCGGCCACGTGAAGTGCTGGGGAGACAACGACACCGGTCAGCTCGGCAACGACACCACCACGCGCAGCAACGCGCCGGTCGAGGTGCTCGACCTCGTCGACGCCACGGCCCTCGCCGCCGGCTGGAGCCACAGCTGCGCCGTCACCGCGCGCCACACCGTGGCCTGCTGGGGCGAAGGGCGGCTCCGCCCGGTCGAGGTGCCGATGGTCTCCACCGCCGAGAAGGTCTTCGCCGGCTACCACTCGACGTGCGTCATCACCACCAGCGGTGGCACGCTGTGCTGGGGCGACAACACCGACTACCAGCTCGGGCAGAACCCCAGCGCGAGCGAGCCGACCGCGGTGATGTCGCTCACCGCCAACGTCACGCACCTCGCGATGAGCTCCGGTGTCGGCTGCGCCATCACCGCCGGCAAGCCGCAGTGCTGGGGCGACAACTGGTACGGCCAGCTCGGCAACGACACCGGCCCGAGCTTCCAGACCTGGGCCCCGGTGGACATCGTGGGCCTCACCTCCGGCGCCACCGCCGTCGCGCTCGGGCTGCAGAACACCTGCGTCATCGCCGCGGGGCAGCTCAAGTGCTGGGGCGCCGGCTGGGTGGGCAACGGCAACCCCGACTCGCTCCACCTCCCGTTCCTCACGCCCGAGGCGGTGGTGAGCCTGCCCTGAAGAGACGAAGAGCGGCACGACGCGCGAGGCCTCGTGCCGCTCCGAAGAACTGCGAAGGCTCAGCTCACTCGCGGTCGAACACGCCGCGCTTGGCCTGATCGCGCTCGATGGAGCGGAACAGCGCGCCGAAGTTCCCCTCTCCGAACGAGCCGTGGTTCTTGCGCTGGATGAGCTCGATGAAGATGGGGCCGACGAGGTTCCTGGTGAAGATCTGCAGCAGGTAGCCCTGGTCGTCGCCGTCGACGAGCACGTTGCGCTTGCGAAGCTCGACCTTGTCTTCGGTCACGTTCGGCACGCGCTCGAAGATGGTGCGGTAGTACTCGTCGTCCATGTCGAGCATCTCGACCGGCGAGCCCTCGAGCTTGCGGAGCGAGGCCAGCATGTCCTGCGTGATGAACGCGAGGTGCTGGATGCCCGGGCCCTTGTACTCGTCGAGGTACTCGTTGATCTGCGACTTCTTCTCGTCGGCCTCGTTGATGGGGATGCAGAAGCGGCCGCACGGCGAGCGCAGCGCGTACGAGGTGAGCCCCGTCTTCGCCCCGCGAATGTCGAAGTAGCGAACCTCCTCGAAGGCGAACACCGACTTGTAGAAGTCGGCCCACTTGCCCATGGTGCCCTTCTCGACGTTGTTGGTGAGGTGGTCGAGCGCGAGGAAGCCCTTGTCGGCGACCAGCTCCGGCTGCTCGAGCGGCAGGAAGCCGCGGCGCAGCCAGGTGTCGTTCTTCCCGTAGGTGTCGACGAAGTAGATCAGGCTGTCGCCGATGCCGAAGATGGCCGGGAGCGGCTTGCCGTCGACGAGGAAGTCACCCTCGGGCCGGCTGCGGGCGCCGCGCGAGACCGCCGCCTCGTGCGCCTTCTTCGCGTCCTTCGTGCGCCAGCCCATCGAGCAGATGCTCGGCCCGTGCAGCTTGCCGAAGCTCGCCGCGAACGAGTTCGGCTCGCGGTTCACCAGGAAGGTGATGTCGTGCTGCTGGTAGAGGTCGATGGGCTTGCTCTGGTGCCGCATCGTCTTCGAGAAGCCGAAGCCCTTGAAGAGCGCGTCGAGCTTCGCCGGCTCGTTCGAGACGAACTCCACGAAGTCGAGGCCGTCGAGGCCGCAGGGGTTGTTGGCCGAGACGACGAACTGCGGGGGCAGGGGATGGGCGCTCATCACTTCTTCTCCTTCCAGCTGGTCCAGTACTCCGGGAGCTCCGTGGGGGCCGCGGGCGCGAGCACCTGGAGCGGGTTCTTCGTGTCGAGCATCACCGCCACCTCTTCGGTGCGCGTGGCCTGCTTGCTGCGGTCGAACGCCGCCGCCTGCGGCCCGTGGTGGATGCCCTGCGGGTGGAACGTCAGCATCCCGGGCGCGATGCCCGCGCGGCTGAAGAAGTCGCCCGAGTGGTAGAAGAGCACTTCGTCGAAGTCGATGTTCGAGTGGTAGAACGGCACCTTCAGCGCCGCCGGGTCGCCGTTCTCGAGCGGCCGCGGCAGGAAGCTGCACACCACCGCGTTGCGCATCACGAAGGTGGTGTGGGCCGACGGCGGCAGGTGGTACCGGTCGCTCAGCACCGGGCGAATGTCCTTCACGTTGAGCTTGAGCGCCGACAGCGTGCCCTTCCACCCCACCACGTCGTGCGGGTTGAACGGGTAGAAGACGCTGGTGAGCTGACCCTGCTGGAGGATCTTCAGCTCGAACTCGCCGGCCGCGTTCGCGGTGAGCGACGAGGCCTCCGGCGTCGGCACCTGCACCACCGCGGGGTCGAAGAGCGCGTGCTGGCCGAGCATGCCCTTCTCGGGGAAGTTCACTTCGCTGTACGCCTCGATGACCAGCAGGCGCGAGGCGCTGGTCGGCGAGAGCCGGTACGCGGTGCCGCGCGGCACGAGCAGGTAGTCGCCCGGCTCGTAGGCCAGCGGCCCGAAGTCGGTCTCGAGGCGGCCCGCGCCCGCGTGCACGAAGAGGATCTCGTCGGCGTCGGCGTTGCGGAACAGGTACGGCATCGGCGCCGCCAGCGTCGCCAGCGAGAGCTTCACGTCGGCGTTGCCCAGCACGCCCTTGCGCGCGCCCACCCAGTCGTCGCCCTTGAGCCCCTCGAGCTTGCGCAGGTCGTAGCAGCGCGGCTTGAGCGGCCCCTCGATGCGCGTCCACCCCACCGGCGCGTGCGCGCGGTACAGGTGCGCGTAGCGCCCGAAGAAGCCGTTGCGCGCGTACTCCTCCTCGACGGTGCCTTCCGGCAGGCCGACGTGCGCCTGTGCTGCGACACGACCGCGGATCCAGGGAATGTCCATGCGCGGCTTCGTAGGGCCCCGCGCAGTTTTCGAGATAGTGACAAAGAGTTGAGCTTCTTTGTCGAACTGTTGAACAATCCGACTTGATGAATGTCACGTTGGATCAGGCGCGGACGCTCGACGCCTTCGCGAAGGAAGGCACGCTGCAGGCGGCGGCGCGGCGGCTCCACAAGGGGCACCCGGCGGTGCTCTACGCGCTCAAGCAGCTCGAGCAGCAGACGGGGCTCTCGCTGTTCGACCGCTCGGGGTACCGCACGCGGCTCACGCCCGAGGGCGAGGCGGTGCTCAAGCACTGCCGCGCGATGCTCGAGGCCGAGCGGGCGCTCGAGGCGACGTGCGCGGTGCTGCACTCCGGCTGGGAGCCGGTGCTCAAGGTGGTCTTCGACGCCATCGTGCCGCTCGACCCCTTCCTCGAGGTGGTCAAGCGCGTGCGCGCCGAGTCGGCCCCCACGCGCGTGATGCTGAGCATCGACTCGCTGGGCGGCGTGGAGTCGCGCTTCGAGGCCGAGCAGGCCCAGCTCATGGTGACGGTGCTCCCGCCGCAGCCCGGCCCCGGCCGCAAGGTGCACGTGCTGCCGCAGCTCCGCGCGCGCCTCGTGGCCCACCGCCGGCACCCGCTGGCGAAGCTCCGGCGCGTCACCCGCGACGAGCTCGGCCGCCACGTGCTGCTCACCGTGCGCGGGAGCGACCCGCGGCTCCAGCTGTCCACCGCCGACCTCGACATCCAGTCGACGGTGCACCTCTCGGACTTCCACGCGAAGAAGAGCGCCATTCTCGGCGGCATCGGCTTCGGCTGGCTGCCCGACTGGCTGATCGACAAGGAGCTCCGCAGAGGCGAGCTCAAGCCCCTCAAGCTGGTCGCCGAGGCCGAGAGCGACGTGCACGTCTTCGAGCCCCGCGTCGTCACCCGGGGCACCCTGGGCAAGGCGGGATCAGCCCTGCTCGAACGACTCGTTCTCGGAAAGTGAGAAGGAATTCGCGAGGAGATCCGCTGGCTTAGAATTATTTTACAATGCGCCGGTGCGTCGCTCGCATCAGATCATGTACTAAGCGCGCCCACGATGGACGACACCCGGTTGGACGGAAAGCTTCAGGAGCTCTCGCGGGAGCTGACGCTGCGTTCGATTGTTCCCGGCTTCAGCATCGCGGACGCCTTCACCATGAGGGGCCTCGATGAGGCGGGGCGGCCCGGTCTGTTCGCGGCCATTCTGCTCGCGCCCGGCAAGGTGGCGGAGCTCGAGACCCTCACCCAGTTCCGCCAGCTGCTCACGCAGCGGCTCAAGCAGCTCGACACCCGCACGCCGGCGTGGCCCATCGTGGTGCAGGCGGCCCCGGAGGTCATCGACGGCCAGGCGGTGGTGCCCGGCGGGCGCGAGTACTTCCTGCAGGTGAAGTCGGAGCTGGTGGCGCGCACCGAGCGCATGAAGCAGCGCGTGTCGGTCTCGCAGATGCCGGCGGTGCGGCTGGCGCCCGAGGCCGAGGCCCCGAAGCCGCAGGTGAAGTCGGCGAAGCGGGCGGCTCCTCCGGCGCGCAAGGCGACGGCGGCCCGTCGCGCTCCTGCCCGGGCCTCGGCGCGCACCGCGCGCGCCCGTCGCTGATCAGCCGCTGCGCAGCACCCCCGACGCCTCCGCGGCCCCGCGCCGTGGGGGCGTTCGTGTGTCTGCCAGGTGTCGCCACCCGGGCCACAGGGGCCCGCCCCGCTGTCGACGCGCTGGCGACACCCGCGCCGCTGACCTCCTCGGGGCGCTGCTGGCACGGCCGGCGCATTCCGCAGACGCATGCGCCCCGATGCCTCCTTCCGCCGCTCCACCGGGGGCCGATGAGCTCCCCGCGCCCAGCGTCGCGACTGCGCGCCCCGGTGCTGAGCCTGCCGGCCGAGAGCCCCCCTCGGGCGCCGGTGGTTCCGCTTCACCCGCGCTCTGGTAGGTCTCCCTCCATGGGGGATCTCCAACATACGCAGCCGGTCGGCTCGAGCGCGCCGCCGCCCGTGGCCGTTCGTCGCTTCCGCCTCGCGGTCGTCGAGGGCCCGTCGGCCGGCCTCAAGTGGGAATCGACCGGCGCGCGCTGCGCCATCGGCCAGGAGCAGGGCAACGAGCTGGTGCTCGGCGACCCGACGGTCTCGCGCTTCCACTGCGAGCTCGAGGCGGGGGAGCGCGGGGTGCGGGTGCGCGACCTCGGCAGCCTCAACGGCGTCTTCGTCGACGGGGTGCAGGTGGTCGACGGCTACCTCAAGAGCGGCAGCTCGCTCCGCCTCGGCCGCTCGGTGCTGCGCTTCGAGTTCGCGCACGAGCCCAACCCGCTCAAGCTGTCGACGCAGGCGCGCTTCGGGCGGCTCCATGGCGCCTCGGCGGCGATGCGCGCGACCTTCTTCCTGCTCGAGCGCGCGGCGAGCTCCGACGCCACGGTGCTCCTCGAGGGCGAGACGGGCACCGGCAAGTCGCAGGCGGCGCGCTCCATTCACGAAGCGAGCGCGCGGCGCGACAAGCCCTTCCTCACGCTCGACTGCGGCGCGCTGCCCGCGAGCCTCATGGAGAGCGAGCTCTTCGGCCACGAGCGGGGCGCCTTCACCGGCGCGCAGCTCCGCCGGGTGGGCATCTTCGAGGAGGCCGCCGGAGGCACCGTCTTCCTCGACGAGATCGGCGAGCTGCCGCTCGACCTGCAGGCCAAGCTGCTGCACGTCATCGAGAACCGCGAGGTGCGGCGCATCGGCGCCAACACCTTCACGCCGGTCGACGTGCGGCTCGTCGCCGCGACGCACCGCGAGCTGCGCGCCGAGGTGAACGCCGGCCGCTTCCGCGCCGACCTCTTCTACCGCCTCGCGGTGCTGCGCGTGCCGGTGCCCTCGCTGCGGCAGCACCTCGAGGACCTCGACGGCATCGTCGCCGAGCTGCTCTCGTCGATGGGCGCCTCGCCGACGCTGCAGGCGCGCTTCACCAGCCCCGACTTCATCGCCCGCCTCGCGCAGCTCGCCTGGCCGGGCAACGTGCGCGAGCTGCGCAACCACCTCGAGCGCTGCCTCGTCTTCGAGGACGAGGTGAGCGCCGAGCCCGCCCCGCTCGCCGACGCCGCCAGCGCCGCGCCCATCGACGTGTCGCAGCCCTGGGCCGTGGCGCGCAAGCGGGCCCTCGACGACTTCGAGCGCCGGTACGCGCTGGCGCTCCTCGCCGCCCACGAAGGGAACGTCACCCGCGCGGCGAGCGCCGCCGACATGGATCGCGCCTACCTCCACCGGGTGCTCCGGCGCGCGCGGGGCGGCGACTCCGAGGTGTGACCTGCCGGGCCACACCCCGCGGGCGCAGGTCTCCGCTGCCCCCCGTTTTCCCGCTGCTTGCACGTCGGCACGCTCTTCGCTGAGCGGGCCCGTCCCCTTCGAGGAGGTCTCATGTACCGCTTCTTCTGTGTGGCAGCGCTGACGCTCGTGGCCTGTGGCGTCGAAGGTCAGTCGACGAATGAGGTGCGCGCGCGCCAGGACGCGCTGCGCGACGACGACGACGGCATCATCATCATGAACGGCCTCACGCCCGACGTGATGCTGCAGAGCGCGCTGCTCACCGAAATCGCCACGCGCGAGGCGCTGGTGAAGAGCAAGCTCCACACGTCGAGCTTCTCGAGCGGACCGCTGTGGCTCGCCGTGGTGCACGACGTGCGCTCACGCACCGCGCTGGAGTACCTCGCCCGCTGCGCGCTGCCGGCGGGGGCGTCGGTGTCGGCCAACGGCACGTCGTACCCGGGCCAGCTGGGGCTGTGCCCTGAATGGGCGACGGGCTCCATCGACCTGAACGCCACCTGTCAGGAGCGGGTGAGTGCCTGCATGCTGGCGCTGGTCAACATCGCCGACCGGCACGTGCCGCTGTCCATTCGCGGCACGACGCCCGAGCTGCAGCCCGCGCTGCGCGTGCGCATTCAGGCGGGGCCGAACGACGTCGCGGCGAAGAGCCTGACGGCGTGCGACGGGGGGAGCGCAGGGGTGCGGCAGAACTGTGGGTGGGAGCCGACGAAGGGGCTGCGCGCCGCCGATGCCGGCATCGAGGGCGTCTTCGTGTGTCCGCGCGGCGAGCGGGTCCTCGTGTCGGGTGGCTCGTCCTGCTCGGGGACGCGGCTCGGTGAGATGACGCCCGGCTCCGACAAGGTGCTGCGGGTGTGCCGCGGCACGGCCGCCTGCGACAGCGGGGGCGACAACTTCCTCGCCCAGGCAGAAGGGGACGCCTGCCGCACCTACCTCCCGGAGGTGTCCTTCACCTGCCCCGACGAGGGCTCGTTCGTGGTGATGCAGCGTGACTACTGGGTGCCGACGCCCGGGGTGGTGAGTGGCTCGATGAAGGTCGGCTTTTCTGCCAGCGCGCACCGCGCCACCGAAGCGGAGGTCTTCCCCGTGCGCGAGGGCACCTTCTTCGGCACCATCTTCACCGGCGGGCTCTCGGTGAGCACCCAGTGGGACTGGACCAACCCCAACAAGCCGGTGCCGGTCACCAAAGTCCTCGACGCGTCGAAGCCGCTCTACCAGGACTCGTACGTCTGCATGGACAAGGATTGGAATGACGAGGCGGCGCTCTTCGCGGAGCGCATGTGTGCGCTGCCCGGCATGCCGTGCCTCTCCACTCACGTCGGCGTGTGTCAGGCGGCCTGCGGGGCCGCCGCGTCGAGCGAGGGGTTCGCCTCGTGCCGCGACAGGTTCGGTGTGGCGCACGACGGGCTCACCACCTTCCTGCAGACCCGGTGCGCCCAGTTCGGCGTACCGCACCCGGCCTGCAAGTGAGCGCGCTCTACGGCGACCGCCTGGGGGAAGGGGCGTGGGTCGACGGCTACGTCGTCGGCGTCCACGCGGGGGAAGGCGCGTCGTCGGACGTGTACCGCGCCGAGGGCCCGCGCGGCCCGGTGGCGCTCAAGGTGCTCAAGCGCGCGCTGGTGTCCGACGCGGTGGCGCTGCAGCGCTTCGCCGAGGAGCAGCAGTGCCTCTCGCGCTTCACGCACCCGAACCTCGTGCGGCTCGAGGCCTCGGGTGACCTCGTCGACGGGCGCCCCTGGCTGGCGCTCGAGTGGCTCGACGGGGAGACCTGCGCCGAGGCCGTCACCCACCGCGGCGCGCAGGCGGTGGAGCGGGTGGTGACGGTGCTCGAGGCGGTCGGCTCTGCGCTCGTGGTGCTGCACGACGGGGGCTTCGTGCATCGCGACGTGGCGCCGCACAACGTGATGCTCTGCGCCGACGGGCGCGTGGTGCTGCTCGACTTCGGCGTCGGCCGGCGTGAGGGGCGGTCGACGCAGCTCACCAGCACCGGCCACCTCCTCGGCACGCCGCTGGTCCTCGCGCCGGAGGTGCTGGGCGGGGCCGCCGCGTCGCCGGCCTCCGACGTGTACTCGCTGGGCATCCTCGGGTGGACGCTGCTCCACGGGGCGCCGCCCTTCCGCGCCGCGAGTCTGTTCGAGCTGGTGCAGCTGCACGCGCACGGCGCGCTCCCGGCGTGGGGGCGGCGCGACGCGGCGTGGCTCGAGCCGCTCCTGCGTCAGTGTCTCGCGCGCTCGCCGGAGGTGCGGCTGCCGTTGCGCGAGCTGCTCGCGGCGCTCGCCCGACGCGGCGGGAGCGGGCAGGTCGTCGTGGCCTACCTCCGCGTGCGGGGCGAAGCCGAGGCGCTCGACGCGTGGGAGGAGGAGGTGCGGGAGAGCGCCCGCGCGCTCGGGCTGACGGTGCTCGCCGACGGCGCCGCGACGTTGTGGGGCCTCGCCGTCGCTGATGGCGCGCCGGAGCGCGTGCGCGCGCCGGTGGAGGCCTGGTTGAGCGACTGCGTGCGGCGCGCGCCCGCGGAGGTGCGCGTCGAGGCCCGCGTACAGGTGACGAGCGAGGCCGACGCGGGGCATCCGGAGCGGTGGCTCTGAGGTGCGCGCGCCCCCGTTTCCTGCGCCGCGTGGGGTACGGTGGCCGGCCGTGCGCGCGACCGACCTGAGAGCGATGGGCTGGGGGGCGCTGCTCGGCGTGCCGCTCGGCCTGAGCAACCTGGTCATCGGCCTCAAGCTGGGCTTCGCGGTCAGCGTGGCGCTGACGGCGGTCGGCTTCGCCGGGGTGCTGCGGCGGAGCCCGCTCGCGCCGGACCTCGCGCCCGCTGACGCGGCGTTGCTGCAGAGCGTGAGCTCTGCGGCGGGGTACAGCGCCGGGAGCGCGACGGCCTCGGTGCTGGCGGCGACGCTGCTCGCCGGCGCGGCGCCGTCGTGGCCGGTGCTGCTCGCGTGGACGCTGAGCGTCGCGGTGTTCGGCACGCTCCTCGGCTGGGCGTGGCAGGGGGGAGCGCTCGCGCTGCCGTTCCCCTCGGCCACCGCCGCCGCGGAGTCGATCCAGTCGCTCTGGCGCACCGACGGGACGGCGCGCCCCCGCCACGAGTGGGGCGTCGCGACGGCGGTCGGGCTCGCGGTGACGCTCGCGCGCCGGCTCACCGCGTGGGTGCCCGCGCCGCTCGGTGCTGCGGGCCGGTGGGGCTTCGGCTTCGAGCCGTCGATGCTGGCGC
>JBMORD010000214.1:0-11931 GCA_049322495.1 Myxococcota bacterium
GAGCTCTCGGCGATGCAGGGGGAGATCGTCCAGATCCGCCTCCTCGAGATGGCGCTCGCGAAGCACCCGCGGCGCACGCCAGGGCGGGGCGATCTCTTCCGTCGGCTCGCGCGGCTGGCCGACTCGCCGCTGCGTGACCCGAAGCTCTCTCGCCAGGCGTGGTCGGAGGTGCTCTTCGAGCTGCCCGCTGACGAGGAGGCCACCACCCGGCTGCTCGCGCTCCTGCGCGCCGCGGGCGACGACGTCGAGCTGGAGCAGCTCCTCACCGCGGCGCTGGCGAAGGAGCCGCGCGGGCCTCGCGCGCGTCAGCTCCGCATGGAGCTGGTGACGCTGCTCGAGCGGGGCGGGCGTGACGCCGAGGCGCTCGAGGCGCTCAAGCAGGCGGTGCGGTCCGAGCCGGGGCACCGCGAGGCGTGGCTGGCGTACGCCGAGCGGCTGATCGGCCTCGGCACGCGTGATGGTGAGGCGGCCTGGGCGCTCGAGCACGCCGCGACCGCGACCGAAGACGCCGCGCAGCGGCTCAGGCTGTGGCAGCGCCTCGGGCGCTTCGTGCGCGAGCAGCTGGGCGACGAGGCGCGGGCCGAGACCTACGAGCGGCGCGCCGAGAAGCTCCAGCGCGAGCTGATGCAGAACGCGCCCGTGCTGCAGACCCCGGCCGCGCCCCCGCCGCTCGAAGAGGAGCCCCCCACGTCGGGGTTGCCCGGCGGGCCGCTGGTGATCCCGCCCCGGCGCGGCGTGCGCGCGCGCGCGGAGCTGCTCAACCAGCAGCAGCAGCAGGCCTTCGAGCAGCTCGCCGAGAAGATGCAGGCGCGCGTCGAGCCCCGCCGCCCGTCGAGAGATCACGTTCGCCTCGCCCCACGCGTCGCGCGGCAGATCGACCACGAGCCGATCCTGATCCCGAAGCCGCCGCCCCCCGTCGACGAGGCGCTGGAGCGCGAGTCGATCGAGACGCGCGAGCAGCCCATGCCCGACGACGAGATCACCCCGACCCCGGCGCCGCCGGCGGCCGAGCCGATGGAGATCACCTCGGGCGAGCTCGAGCTCCCCGACGAGCGTGATCGGCTCAAGGGGCCGGTGCCGCCGGTGGTGGACGACGAGCCCGAGGAGCGCCGCACCGCCGAGCTGGCGGTGGCGCTCGGAGATCCGGAGCAGCCGGTGCCCCCGTCGTTCGGGCCCTCGCCCGCGCGCGCGCTGACCGCCGAGCGGCAAGCGCTCTTCGAGCGGGTGCGCCACGCGCCGCTCGAGCCCGATGGGTACAAGCTCCTCGCGGAGCACTTCGACACCGCGAACGACCCGGCGCGGTCATCGCTGATGCTCGAGATCGCGCGCGCGCTCGAGGGCGATCCACACGCCGCGCCGCGCGCGCCGCGGCTGATTCTCAACGCGACCGATCGCGCGGGCCTCAAGCACCCCGCGCTGCGCGGCGAGGGGGGCGAGCTGCTCGCGCTGGTCGGTGTCGCGCTGTGCCGGCTCAACCCGGCGAAGGGGCGCGAGGCGGGCACCGACGACGAGTTCCACCTCGACGCGGGCAAGGGCGCGCGCGCCGTCGCCGACGCGCTGCTCGCGGGGGTGCGGATCCTCGGGGTGCGCTCGCCCGACGTGTTCCTCTCTGACGACCCGGGCCCGCCGCTCTCGCTGGTCTTCACCACCGAGCCGAAGCTGCTGGTGGGGAAGCTGGCGGTGAAGAAGGAGGTCTCCGACGCGGAGCTCCGCTTCTTCGCCGGGCGCACGCTGTTCACGCTCCAGCCGGATCTCCTCGCGCTGCGCAGCCTCCGCCGCGAGCAGGTGCTGCGCGGGCTGGTGCTGGTGTCGCAGGTGGTCGAGGGGCGCGCCTCGCCGGCCGAGACGAAGCTGTTCCGCGAGTCGATCTCCGCGCGCGGCTGGGAGCGCCTGCGTCAGCTCGCGCGCGCGGTGGGCATGAAGCTCGACCTCTCGGCGCTGAGCGAGGGGGCGCGCCACTCGGCGAACCGCGCGGGGCTGGTGGTCTGCGGCGGCGTCGCGCCGGCCATCGCCAGCCTGCGGGCGAAGAAGGCGCTGCCGAGCGAGATGATCGAGCTGGTGCGCTTCGCTGCGAGCGAGCGCTACCTCCAGCTGCGCAACCGCAACCTCCCGCGGCGGTGAGTCACTCCTCGTTGGTCTGCACCAGGCCGTACTTGTGCAGCAGCGAGTAGAGGTGCTTGCGATCGAGGCCCGCATCGCGCGCGGCCTTGGCGATGTTCCCGCGCGTCTTGGACAGCAGGCGCGTGAGGTACTCGCGCTCGAAGGCGCGGATCAGGTCGTCCTTCACGTCCTTGAAGGGGCCGGCGTAGTTGACCGGGAGCGTCTCCCCGTCCTGCTTGTCGGGGCCGGAGTACTCGCGCAGAAAGCTCTCGCTCGCGAGCTCGGGGATGTCGGCCACGTGCTTGAGGCGCTCGACGGCGTTGCGCAGCTCGCGCACGTTGCCCGGCCAGGTGTGGGCGATGAACTGATCGCGCTGCTTCTCGGACAGCCGGTTCCACAGGTGGGCGCCGGCCATCGCGTCGACCAGCAGGGGGATGTCTTCCTTGCGATCGCGCAGCGTGGGGAGCGTCAGGGTGAAGACCGAGAGGCGGAAGTAGAGGTCTTCGCGGAAGCGCCCGGCCTGCGTCTCGGCCCACAGATCCTTCTTCGAGGCGGCGATGACCCGGGTGTCGAACTTGTGCGCCGAGCCCGACTGGCCGAGGCGGCGGAACTCACGATCTTCGAGCGCGCGCAGCAGCTTGGGCTGCAGGTCGAGCGGGAGATCGTCGATCTCGTCGAGGAAGAGGGTGCCGCCGTCGGCGCGCTCGAGGCAGCCCACCCGCTGGGCGACCGCGCCGGTGAAGGCGCCCTTCTCGTGACCGAAGAGCTCGCTCTCGATGAGGTTCTCCGAGACCGACGCGCAGTCGAAGATGACGAACGGCCCCGTCGCGCGCGGCGAGAGCTTGTGAATGGTGCGCGCCGCGGCGCCTTTGCCGCAGCCCGTCTCGCCGATCAGCAGCAGCGTGGAGTCGGTGGGCGCGATGCGCTGGATGAGCGCGAAGATCTGCCGCATCGGCACCGACTTGCCGACGAGATCGCCCAGGCGCGCGTCCTCCGCGGGCGAGACCTCCAGCGACTTGAGCATCGGCTGGAAGCGCAGCTGCACGTCGCCCACCTCGAGCAGCGCGCCGGCGCGGAGGAAGCCCTCCTTGATCTGCGCCCCGTCGATGAAGGTGCCGTTGGTGCTCCCCTGATCCTGCACCACGAAGACGTCGCCCTGGCGGCGCACGGTGAGGTGGTTGCGGCTGACGGTCGGGTGATCGAGCACCACGTCGTTGTCGGGAGCCTTGCCGATGCGCAGCGACTGGCCGATGGGGAACGACTGGCCACTCTGCGGGCCGCTGACCAGCACCAGGCTGAACTCCTGCGAGGCGAAGCGGTCGTTGACGTTGGCGGCGCGCACGCCCAGCACGGTGCGCTGCGGGATGGTTCCGTTGGACATGAACGACGCGCAGTCTAGGCGAAATCGGCGGACTGTCAGCCCGCATCCTCGTCGAACCTCCAGCCGGGCACGAGCGGCCGCAGCGAGGCGCGGTGGGCGTCGGCGGTGCGGCGGACCTCCGCGACCGTGGCGGGGCCGAACCGGTCGAGCGTCGACAGCAGCTGCTGCATGCGCACGTTCCGCGAGAGTCGCTCGCGGTGCCTGGCGAGGAAGTCCCAGTACAGCGCGTTGAAGGGGCAGGCGTCGGGCCCCGTGCGCTGATCGGGGTCGAAGCGGCACCGCGCGCAGGGCGCCTCGTGCTTCGCCGCCGCGGGGCCGCGCCCCTTCGCCGAGAGCCCGGACTGGCGCTTCAGGTACGCGGCGCTCGCGACGTACGGCTTGGTGGTGAAGGCGTCGGTGGCGAACAGCCCCATGCCCACGACGTTCCGCAGCTCGACCCACTCGTACGCGTCGACGAACGCCGCCCAGAACCAGTGCGACACCGCGCGCGGCTCGAGCCCTGCGAGCGTGGCGTAGTTGCTCAGCACCATGAGCCGCTGAATGTGGTGCGTGTAGCCGAGGTCGCGCACCGACGAGACCGCTTCGCGCACGCACTGCAGCTCGGTGCGCTCGGGCTCCCAGAAGAAGTCGGGGAGCGGCAGCCGGGCGTCGAGCTGGTTGGCCGTGCGCAGCCCGGGCATCAGCCGCCAGTACACCCCGCGGACGAACTCGCGCCAGCCGATGATCTGCCGGATGAAGCCCTCGGCGCTGGCGAGGCTCACCTCCCCGCGGTGGTAGCGCTCGGCGGCCGCGCGCGCGATCTCGTCGGGCCGGAGCAGCCCCAGGTTGAGCGGCACCGAGAGCAGCGAGTGGAACAGCACGCGCTCGTCGCTGCGGATCGCGTCTTCGTAGGGCCCGAAGTCGCGCAGGCGATGGGTGAGGAAGTCGTCGAGCCAGGCGAGGGCCTGCGTGCGGGTGACGGGCCAGCCGAAGGGCTCGAGCCTTCCCCAGGCGCCGACCTTCGCGACCCAGCGCATCACGCGGCGGGTGAGCGCATCAGGCTCGCACCACGGAATGGGAGGGGCCTTCACTCCGCGGGCGTGCGCGCGGTTCTCGACGTCGAAGCTCCACTGGCCGCCTTCGGGCTTGCCCTTCGCGTCGACCAGCAGCCCGAGCGAGCGGCGGAGCTCGGGGTAGAAGCGATCCATCCGCAGCGGGCCGCGCTGCGTGCCGGCCCAGGCGTCGAAGGCGCTGCGGGTGATGAGGAAGTGGCCGCCCGCGCCGCCGTCGTCGTGGATCGTCAGCGGGAGCCGGCGCGCGAGCTCGCGGAAGCGCGCGTCGATGGCGAACTCCCTCGGCGCGGTGACGTGGAGCGAGGTGGGGCGCGCCCAGCCCGCGAAGGCCTCGACCCCGCTCGCGTAGTCGTCGGCGACGAGGTGCTCGACGTGGAAGCCCGCCGCCCGGCGCTCCTCGACGAAGTGCCGGAGCGCGCTGACGATCAGCGTCAGCTTCTGGCGGTGGAAGGGCAGGGCGTGCACCTTCGCGCGGGTCTCGAGCACGAGGAGCTGCCCGTCGGCGGGCGTGCGAGGGAAGGCCGCGAGCGTGGGGTCGAGATCCCACGGGAGCACCACCGTGACGCGGGTGAAGCGCTGCGCGCTGGATTCTTCGACGGGACGGGGGGACGACACGCGCGCCTCAGTAACGAGGCGTCGGGGCTCACGCAGCGGCGCGACGCGGCAGCTCTGATTCGGTGATGAGATCGTCGACGAAGTCGACCAGCCCGGTGAGCCACTGGCGCTGGCACAGCCGCATGCGCTCGGTGCGCTCGGTCAGCATGCGCTCGAACTCCGGCGGCGGCAGGAGGTGCTGCAGATCGTCGCGGAGCAGCTCGGCCTCGTAGGCGAGGCTGGCGATGCCGTGGTCGGCGGCGCGCACGAGGCGGCGCGCCTGCTCGCTGGCCCACGGCTCGAACTGCTCGAGCGCACCGGGCGTGGAAGAGAGAAGGGTCGCGATGTTCTCGAAGATGGGTCCGAGGTGTCGCGCGGTCAGGGGCATCATGGCGGGCGGGGCGATTGCACCCGACGCGCCACGACGAACTCCGCGGATCTGCCGTCGCTCCTGTGGGTCCCGGGAGACACGCCCACGCCGCACTGAGTCTGCTTCGACTCGGCGATCCGCGGTGCTACGGAGGCGCCCTCCGTGAAGTCGATCCTCCTCATCCGCTACAGCGCGCTGGGCGACGTCGTGCTCGCGACGAGCCTGCTCGAGCCGCTGCGCGAGAAGTACCCGGGGGTGCGCATCGAGTGGGTGGTCGACGCGGCGTACGCGGGCCTCCTCGAGGGCGTGGTCGACGCCGTCATTCCCTTCTCGCGGAAAGACGGGGCGAGCCGCGCGGCGGCGCTGCGGGCGGTGAAGGGGCGGTTCGATCTGGCGATCGATCTCCAGAACAAGCTCTGGTCGCTGCGCGTCGCCCGCGCGGCCGCGCCGCGACGGTTGCGCTTCGTGCGGCGCACGCCGATGCAGGCGCTGGGCTCGCTCTTCGGCCACGACGTGGTGCTCGATGGGGAGCCGACGACGCAGCTCTACGCGCGCGCGGCGGGGCTCGAGCGGGCGGCGCCGGTGCGGTTGTCGGTGCCCGACGCGGCGCGAGCGCGCGCGGCTCAGCTGATGGCGCCAGGTCGGTGGATCGCCGTCGCGCCGGGCGCGGCCTGGGAGACCAAGCGCTGGCCGGCCGAGCGCTTCGGTGAGGTCGCCGCGGCGCTGCGCGCGGAGGGCTTCCAGGTGGCGCTCCTCGGTGGCCCGATGGACGGTCCGCTCCTCGACGCGGTGCGGAGCCGGTGCGTCGTCGACGCGGATCTGACCGCCGAGGCGCTCCCGGTGCTGGCCGCGGCGCTCGAGAAGACGTCGCTCGTCGTGGGCAACGACTCGGGGCTGGTGCACGTCGCGCTCGCGGTCGGTTCGCGGCCCCTGGCGCTCTTCGGGCCGACCTCGGTCAACCGCTGGGGCCCGTCGGCGCCGGGGCGCGCGCTCTCGCTCGGCCTCTCGTGCGCGCCGTGCTCGAACCACGGCTCCCGCGCCTGTCCGAAGGGCCACCACGACTGCCTGCTCAGGCTCGAGGTGGCCACGGTGCTCGCCGAGGCGCGCCGCATGCTGGGGTGAGCGCTACGGGGCCTTGCTGTCGAGGCAGATCGTCACCGGCCCGTCGTTGAGCAGCGCGACCTTCATGTCCGCCGCGAAGATGCCTTCCTGCACCTCGAGGCCGAGGGCGCGGCACCGCTCGCAGAACAGCGCGTAGAGCCGCTTCGCCTCGTCGCGCGGCATGGCGTCGATGAAGCTCGGGCGGCGCCCCTTCTTCGTGTCGGCGAAGAGCGTGAACTGGCTGACCGCGAGCAGGGCCTTCGAGGTGTCGAGGAGCGAGCGGTTCATCTTGCCCGCGTCGTCTTCGAAGATGCGCAGCAGGGGGATCTTGTCGACCATGAAGTCGACGTCAGCCTCGGTGTCGCCCTTGCCGACGCCGAGGAGCACCAGGAGCCCCGGGCCGATCCTGCCGGTCACGTTCCCGTCGACGGTGACCGACGCCTCTTTCACCCGCTGGAGCACGGCGCGCATGCGGTGCCGTCTACCCGATGCTCAGCCGTACTTCGCGATGAACTGCTTCACGGAGATCTTCCGCGCGGTGTTCTCCGAAGACATGTAGCGCAGCGTGCCGAAGATCGGCCGCTCAGGGCCCCAGGCGCGATCGTACCGGCCGAGCACCCAGAGGTAGCCGCTCCACGAGACCGGGTCGCGGCCGTCGAGCGAGTACTTCCCCATCAGGAACTCCATCGCCTTCAGCGCGTCGGCGGCGCTCTTCGACCACTCGTAGATCTTCTTCCCCCACAGCATGCGCAGGTAGTTGTGGAACCAGCCCTCGCGGCGCAGCTGCCCCATCGTCGCGTTCCACAGCGGGTCGTGCGTCTGCGAGCGCTCCAGCTGCTCGATGGAATAGAGGTGTGGCCGCCGGTCCTTCGCGTGCTTCGTGAGGGTCGCCTTCGCGAACGCCGGGAGCGAGTCGAGCGAGGTGAAGTCGTCGGGGCGGTGGCTCGCCATGTTGAAGGCCAGCTCGCGCCACGTGACGAGCTCGTCGATGAAGGCCTCGGCGGCGGGCGAGAGCTTCCACCAGCCCTCCTTCGCGCCGCCGATCGACTTGCCGAGCTTCTCGATGTGCCAGCCCTCGTGCCGCACCAGCGCCGCGAAGACCTGGTGGGTCGAGAGGTGCCCGAAGTGCAGCCAGGGGGAGAGCGCGCTGGTGCCGTCGACCTCGGGCTCGTTGCGCGCCTCCGCGTAGTCGCGGAGCTTCTTCGCGACGAAGAGCGCCAGCCGGGCCTCGGCCGCGGCGCTCCCGCCCTCGCGATGCGGCACCACCGGCACCGAGTGATCGATCGGCAGGGCCTGGAGCGCGGCGGGGGGCGCGGCGAGGAGCTCCTTCGGCGCGGAGCTCCAGCCCGACACCGGCAGCCGCGCGAGCGACGGGAGCTTCACGCCCTCGAGCGGGTCCTCCCGCGGCACGTCCATCAGGTGCGGAGGCAGCTCCTTCTGGAGGTGCGTGCGGAACGAGTGCGCGGTGGTGAAGACCCGCTCGGTGTGGTGCATCGGGTAGAGCCCGTTCGAGTCGACGACCTCGAAGCGCACGTCGAGCCGCTTCGCCGCCGCGGCCTGCATGCGCGGCACGAAGAACGAGGGCCAGTCGTCGCCGATGACCGCGCAGGCGCGCGCGGCGAGGGCCTCGAGCAGGCCGCGCCCTTCGCCCGGCTCGGTCTCGACGAAGGGGAAGTAGTGGGCGGGTGACTTCGCGAGCCGCCGTTGGTTCTCGGCCATGCCCTGCAGCACGAAGGCGTGCAGGCGATCGCTGGCGAACGCGTAGCCGACGCGCAGCGGCTCGAAGACGACCAGCGGCTTCTTCAGCTCGACGGCGAGCTCGACCGCGCGCTGGAGCGCGAAGTTCGACCGCACGCGGCGGAACGACGTCATCCAGTAGAGGACGAGCTCGCGCTCGCGACGGACCGGCTCGTCGCGGAGCACGCGAATGCGGACTTCGGGCACTGACGGCATGCGCTGCCGACTAACGGGCCTTCTTCTTCCGCGCCGCGGGAAGCTGGACGACCCAGACCTCGGCCTCCGCGTCGATGGGCGACTTCGCGTACTTCACGGCCAGCCGCTCGCGCTCGTCGCGACCGACCGTCTCGCCGGCGGGGATCGCCTCGCCGCGGCGCACCACGTACGCGAGCAGATCGTAGAAGAACTCCAGCGTCGCGCCGTCGGCCTCCGGCGCCCGGAGCAGCAGGTCGGGCAGGCCGAGCTGCTTGTGCATGCCGAGGCTCAGCAGCTCGACGCCGCGCTTCGCCTTCGCGATCGACACGCCGACCCAGATCGGCAGCGGGAGCTCGCTCTGCGCGATGTTGACCACGAACTCCGGGTGGTGCGTCGCGCCGCCTTCGCCCCAGTAGACGCCGACCGCGTGCGTGGCGCGCACGATGGCCGCGACCGCGCGCGTGAAGGTGGTCAGCGTCGCGAGCGACGGCTTCTTCTTCTTGTCGCCGGTGTGCACCACCGCGAGGTGCGCCCGGTGCTCGGGGAGCGCCCACGTTCCGTCGAGGCCGCTCAGGCTGCGGTCGGTCGCGTGATCCGCCTCTCCCTCCGGCACCGGCGCCGGGAGCAGCGCGGCGACCACCTCCACGCCATCGACCGTGAAGTGCGCCACGCCCTTCTTCGTGCCGCCCCACTTCGGCTTGCCGAGGTCGGGGAACTCCTTGCACGCCTTCTCGAGGGCGCGCGCGGTGAGCTGGGTGGCGTCGGGCAACAACACGAAGCAGAGGTGCATGGGGCCGCGTGACTCCCACGGGCGCGAAACCCGAGCAAGTGCGCGGTGCTGGCGCCTTAAAGCTTCTTCACCCCGGGCAGGGCTGACCCTTCACATTCACTTCCTACTTTCCGTTCACGCAAGGACGCACCGCGGCCTTCGCGAGTGGACGCCATCCCGGCGCCCGTCGCAGTGAGAAAGGGAAGCACATGTTCGGTTTCCTCATTGGAACCTTGAGTCTCATCGGCTTCGTGAAGGTGTGGCGTCACGGGCACCTCGGCCATCGGGGCGGGCCTCGCCGGTGGATGCTCCGCCGGCTGTACGAGCACCTCGACACCACGCCGGGGCAGGAGAAGGTGATCGCCCAGGCGATGGAGAACGTGGAGCGCGTCACGATGCAGACGCGCGAGCAGTTCTTCCGCGCGCGCTCGAGCTACGCGAAGGCGATGCGGGGCGAGCAGTTCGACTCGGCCGCCGTCAACGAGGCCTTCGACGCGCAGCAGGCGTCGGTGGATGAGGTGAAGAAGGCGCTGCGCGAGGCGATGCAGCAGATCCACGAGGCGCTCACGCCGGAGCAGCGCAGCCGGGCGGCGGACCTCATCGAGTTCGGCCCCGCGCGGATGCACGGCTGCGGGCGCCACCACTTCGGTCACCACCCGGGACGCTGGGGCCACGGCCCCGGTCAGCCCTCCGCCGTCAACCTCTGAAGCCTGAAAGGAACCTCCCATCATGCGTCGCCCCGTTCTCCTCGCTCTCCTCGGTTTCGGTGTCGTCGCCGGCTACGGCTCGGCCTTCGCGCACGCCGCGCGCTGGCATCACGGCGGTTGTCACGATCGCTGGGCCGAGCGCGCCCGCTTCGAACGCTGGGGGCACGCCGACTGGCGTGACGACCGCGCCGCGCCTCCCGCGCCGAGCGCGCCCCAGACGGTGGTCGTGCCCCAGGCCGCGCCGCCTGCCGCGCCGGCTCCGCAGGTCTTCGTGATCATGCCCGGCGCCCAGCCCGCGCCGCAGGTGGTGACCGTTCCGGCGGCGGTGCCTGCCCCCGCTCCCGCGGCGCCGCCCGCAGCGACTCCGTGACCTGAGGTCACGCGGAGGTAATGTGATGAACACGATGGCTTCCCGGGTGCTGTTGATCGACGACGACGCGCGACTTCCCGAGCTCCTCCGCTCGTACCTCGAGCAGAACGGGGTCACGCTGAGTCACGCGCCCGACGGCGCCCGGGGCCTCGTGATGCTCGAGCAGGGCGCCTACGACGCCGTGCTCCTCGACGTGATGATGCCCGGCATGGACGGCCTCGAGGTCTGCCGGCGCATCCGCAGCAAGAGCAACGTGCCGGTGATCATGCTCACCGCACGCGGCGACGAGACCGATCGCGTGGTCGGGCTCGAGCTGGGCGCCGACGACTACGTGGGCAAGCCCTTCTCGCCGCGCGAGCTGCTGGCGCGCCTGCGCGCGGTGCTCCGCCGCGTGCGCCCGGAGGTGATGAGCGAGCAGCTCACCGTCGGCGACATCACCGTCGACGTGCCCGCCCGCACCGCGACGCGCAGGGGCGCGCCGCTCGATCTCACCGGCATCGAGTTCGACATCCTCGTCGCGCTCGTGCGCCGCGCCGGTCGCGTGGTGCCGCGCGACGCGCTGCTCTCGGAGGCGGGCCGGAGCGACGTGGTGGTCGGGGAGCGCACGGTCGACGTGCACATCAGCCACCTCCGCCAGAAGCTCGACGATGATCCACCGAAGCTGATCAAGACGGTGCGCGGCGTGGGCTACGTGCTGACGAAGGACTGAGCGATGTTCCACGGCGGCCCGCATCACCATCACCACCATCACCGGCGCCGCCGCATGACGCCGATGGGGCGGTTCGTCCGCGCCAAGCTGCGCCGCCGCATCTTCGCCTGGTTCCTCGGCGGCATCCTCACCACCACCTTCGTGGTGTTCCTGATCATGAGCGTGATCGCGCGCATTCAGGAGCCGGAGTGGGCGCGCTCGTGGGAAGGCGGGCGCGAGTGGGTCGGCAAGCAGTTTGCCCGCGAGTGGGCCGACCCCGCCGCGCGGGAACGGTTCGCGCGCGAGACCGCGAAGGATCTCAACGCCAACGTCGAGCTGTACGACGCGCAGGGGGCGCTGCTGTGGGCGACGCCTGAGCTGTGCCGGCACGCGACGGTCGAGGCGCCGATCCGCCGCGACGGCGCGACGGTGGGCTCGGTGAAGCTGTGCCTCCAGCGGGCGCACGACGCGCACTGGCGCACCTTCGTGTTCCTCGCGGTGTTCCTGCTCGCGGTGTGGAAGGTGTCGGGAGGCGTCGCGCGCCGGCTCGCCGCGCCGCTCGACGAGCTGACCGGCGTGGTGCGCCGCATCGGTGATGGCGATCTCAAGGCGCGCGCGGAGTTCTCGTGCGAGTCGCCCGACGAGATCGGCCTGGTGGCCGACGCGGTGAACGACATGGCGGCGCGCATCGAGAAGCAGGTCGAGGACCAGCGCGAGCTGCTGGCCACCGTCTCGCACGAGCTCCGCACGCCGCTCGCGCGCCTGCGCATCATCTCGGAGCTCGGCCGCGACACCGGCGCCAGCGAGCGCACCTTCGACGAGCTCGATCGCGAGGTGCAGGAGATGGACGCCCTCGTCGGCGAGCTG
>JBMORD010000215.1:0-11881 GCA_049322495.1 Myxococcota bacterium
GGCGATCGACACGGAGCCCGAGCTGCTGAAAGCCCTGCGTCGCCTCCGCGCCCAGCTTTCCGACGCGAAGATCGCCAGCTGGTACCGTCACGTCGAGGCCCTACTCAAGTGATCTCAGGGGTATGATCGGCAAACTTGGCAATGGAGTCGAGTGACTGGTTGAGGCGAGTTAATTCGCGTCGGTCGTCAATGATTATGACCTTCTTGCTCGCGGGTGTCTGGGCGTATTCTTCTCGATCAGGAAAGTCGTATTGATTGCCGAACGCAGTTCTCGCTCGGTCGAGGTCCAGGGTGTTGGTGGGGAGGGCTGGGAAATACACTGGAAAGTAGCCCATGCCCGCGAGATCAATAAATAGACGCTTGGCGAGAGATGTTTTGCCGGAGCGTTCGGGGCCGACGACTACTGTTGTGAACGTGGTGGTGCAGAATGTTGCGAGATCCTCGCCTCGCATTGGTTTGGAGTTTGGTGGCTTCTTGGGGTCGATCAGGTCTGGATATGTGAATAGGTCGTCAAGTGAAAGCGGCGCATCTCTTCCTTCGGGTGTGATGGTTACGCCAAGGTTGGTCAGTTCGGCGTGGTGCTGTCGTGAGAATGTGTAATGTCTTGCGCGAAGTCGATTGCAGCGAAATGGTCGCATGCGCGCTTCGCCGATTGGTTCGAATCGTACGCCTGACCAGCGAAATCGAAGCTGTGAGAGCCTTCGCGAACGCATGTCGACGTTGACCAGAAAGAACTCTGATTCGTCGTCACGCTCTCCTTGAAAGGCAGCTCCTTCGAAGTGGAGTTGTTCGACATCGTGTTCAAGATCGACGAGTGCTGTTGCTGCTCCTGCATGCTCGTGACCTGTTAGAATGATGTCGGTCGATTGCTGCAGCTCGCGGCGGACTGGCATTGCCTGGTGTGCATCGAGCCAGCCAACAGGATGGTGCATCAATGTGATGTGCAGCTCGGCGTCCTTGTCGACATGGGTGAATGTCTCAACAGGAATCAGCAGTTCGCCGGGGGTCTGGTTTCGTTGTGAATAGATCGCGGTGTTGATTGACTGAATCGTGATTCTCGAGTTGTCGAGTTTGAATTCGAACACGGACAGGCAGGCGTTGTGTTGTGTGCATGGGGCGACTTCCTGTTCGAAGGCTCTGTATTCTGTCTGTGGGAGCGCGAGCTCTCGCAAGATATCGGCGTCGAGAGGAATGTCCCGCTTCTTGAGAAGTTGCTGACGAACCTCTTTGGCGTGACCAAGATCGCAGTCGTGGTTTCCGGGCGTGATCGCGAATCGAACGCTCCTGCGCTTGCCTTGAAGAATTGCCTGGAGTGAGTTGAAGAAGTTTCGAGCCTCACTGTATTCCTTGGCCTTGCCCGAGAATGCGATGTCTCCAGTAACAACGATCAGGATCTCGGAGTCCTGCTCTGTTCGACTAAGTACGGCCTGAATGCACGGGTCCAGCCGGCTGGATGCTTTGTTCCCCTCACTTCCAAAGTGGATGTCCGAGAGATGGAGGATATGGAGCATTGCGCGATATCAACCGACTCTGGTGCTTGTTTCAACAGCGCATATTGATGGGGCCGATGCGCGACACCTCAAGATATGGCGCCTCCTGCACGGGTGCTCTGCTGTGCGTCGTGTCGCGCGCGCACGTTCCTAACCGCTGTGAGCGCCGACGTGCAGGCTGTGCGCGACATGTGTAGGCGATATCGGTCGCAGTTTGGCCGCGTGGCAGCTAGCGAGCACCTGGCCGACCGAAGCGTGGCCGACGAGGGCCTTGCAGGTGGCTTCGACGTTGCCGCTGCCGATGGAAAGACCAAGCGCGCGAGCAGCGCGCGTACCCCATTCGGCCCCGGAGGTTCCGCAGGTAGCGAAGCGCGTCCCCGGGTGCGCATCGCCGACGCGCTTGCTTGCGCACTTCGCGACAGCCAGCGTTGATGATGTGGCTGGCGGCGTTGGCGGAATTGAGCAGAGACACATTCCAGCGAGCCAGCACTTCGCCCTTCAGCGTCGCCGTGGATGAGGATCGCCGACTCGCCGAACTTCTCGACGACGTGCCAGCAATCGATGAGGCGATGGATGGTGGTCCCGCGCTGTGAGCGCGTTGTCAAGCAGCGTGTCCAACTCCACTGCGCCATCGGTGAGGACGCAGACCTTCAGGGCGCGCCGCTTCACGAGCAGCGCGGCGGCGTCTTGTTTCATGCACGTTGCACCATGGTGCAGGGTCAAGCGCTCAGAAGAGGGGCGCGAACGCTTCGCCCGGCATGGGGCGCCGCCGCCCGCTGACCTGCAGGAACGCGCGCAGCGCATGCCCCGGCTCGAGCGCGGCGGCAGCGGTCTGATGAAGCCGTCCCGTCCGGACGCGCGCCGCCACAGCCCGCAGCGCGAAGACCAGCGGATGATCGAGGACCCTCTCCACAGGCTGCGCCGTGTCGAGCACCGCGAGCGCGGCCTGGTGCCGCTGGGTCTGCTCGAGAGCGAGGGCGCGGACGAGCGGGTCTTCACCTTCGTCGATCAACGGCGCCGTCTCGAGGTAGCGGAGCAGCTCCTCCCAGCGACCCTCGCGCAGCGCACGGAAGCCCTCGCAGCGCTTCGTTGGACAGGGCGCAGTGGTGAGCTCGGTCCACGCGAAGTGCCACACCCAGTCCGCGTTTGCGTCTTCGAGCTCGACGCTGATGATCTCGAGCGCTTCGCTCCTCGAGCCGACGTCAGCGAGCCAGCGCCAGTCGAGCGTGCGGAGTGAGGCAGGCGCGGGCTCGGTCAGCGCGGGCGTCCAGAAGAACCGAGTGAAGTGAGGGCAGCGCCACGAGAGGTCTTCGACGGCGACCTGCGCCCAGCGCTGCGTTGCTCCCGAGCCGCGACGACTGGCCTCTTCAGCCAGAGCGGCGAGACGCGGGAGTTCCCGCTCGCAGACCGCGTGCGCCACATCGCACTGCGGCGCCGTGAGCAGCGCAAACCACAACGAGATCATCGAGGCTCCAGGTCGCTGTAGGTTCTCACCTGACTGACTTCGTAGAGCATGTCCGCCACGACCTTGGGGCCGGTGGCAAGTGACTCGCCCGGCTTGAAGAGCTTCCCCGTCTCGGGGTCGACGTAGAGCCGACCGATTTGGCCGCGGTTCCCCGGGTCTTTGAACTCGTAGAACAGGCGACCTTCCTCGTCGGTTCCGCGTCCGTGGATGGTGACGAAATGCTCAGTGATTCCCTCGTTGATCGACATCGCGTTGATGCTGAGCGCGCTGATTCCGATCAGAACTGGGCGCTCATGGTCGAGGCAGTCGTCAATGTAGCTGCGCGCACGTTGAGCGGCCGTCGTGTCGGCGTTGATCCGCCCCGAGGTCGTTTCGTTGATGGCGATCTGAATCCGATGCTGCTTGTCCGCGAGAGGCGGCACTCGAAGACCTTTGCTGCGGAAGTAGCCCTCGAGCTGAGCCACTGCTGCCTCGAAGCACATCTTCCCAGCCTTTGTTCGGTCATCCGAGAGGGCGAACTGGCTGACGCCGGCCATGTCGAGGTGAGTCTCGCGCACGAGGTTCAGCTCCGGTCCACCGAGAATGAGCGCGTCGTCTTTCGTGAGCGTTCGAACTGCGTGAAGCGACATCTCGTCGAGAAGCGCGGCGCGAAGCTTGTTTCGCTGCTCCGGTGACCCGACAAATCGTTCGACCGTATTGAAGAGCGAGACTGCCTCGTCCGCCGCGTCGATTCGTCCGTCGGGACCGGCAACGGCGCGAAGCTGTGCCTCACTCAGACCTGAATCGGCGAGTTGCTGTTTGAGAGCAGGGCTCAAGCTCTCAACATCAATCGCGCCGTTGGACTCAATTGCGCGTGAGGCGAAGTCGCGAAGCTCTGGAGAGATAGGGCGGGACATTCACCCGAGCGTTGCAACCGCGCGGCCAGCCGCGACGAGGTGACACACCCATTGGGCCGTCCGCTGGTGCGGACAGCCGCCGCTTCACTGTCTCTGGCCGGAGACCAGGCAGACCTCAAGTCCGCGGCTCAGGCGCGCTTGACATGGAAGGACACCGTCTGCCCCTCGACGTCGAACTCGTGCGGCCCGGCCCACTCGCCCGTCGGCTTGCCGTCCGCGACGATCTCCAGCGAGCCGGTGACCTGCGCCTCATCGCGCACCAGCGCCTCGTTGGCCTTGAGCACCTCGAGCAGCGCCGCGCTCGCCGTCTTCACGTGCAGCGAGATGGCGTGTGACACCTCGAGGCCCGGGGTCGCCTGGCGCGCCTGCTGGAGGCACCGCAGCGCCTCACGCAGCAGGCCTTCCTTCTTGAGCGCCTCGTCGAGCGCGGTGTCGAGCGCCACGGTCAGCTCGCCGACCGTCTCGAGCACCACGTCGCCCTTCGCCGACCGCGCCACGAGCACGTCTTCCTTGCCGATGCTCTCGCCGTCGAGCGTGAGCATGTGGCCCTCCTCGAGCTTCGCCCAGTCTTCGCGCGAGAGGGTCTGGATCGCCGCGCCCACCGACTTCAGCTTCGGCCCGAGCCGCTTCCCGAGCGTCTTGAAGTTCGGCTTGAAGCTCAGGCTCGCCAGCGACGCGTCGTCCTTCACCACCGTCACCTGCTTCACGTTGAGCTCGTCGGCCAGCAGCGCCGCGTGGTGCTCGAGGTGCGCGCGCGTCGCGTCGTCGTGGCTCACCACCGTCACCCGCCGCAGCGGCTGGCGCGTCTTGAGCTTGTGCTTCTCACGCAGAATGCGGCCCGCCCCCACCGCCGCGCGCACCGCCGCCATCGCCGCCTCGACCTTCGTGTCGATGCGCGCCTCGTCGACCGTCGGGTAGTCGCACAGGTGCACCGAGTCCTTCGCGCCCGGCACGCCCGGCTCGACCACCAGCCGCTGGTACAGCCGCTCCGCCATGAACGGCATCACCGGCGCCAGCACCTTCCCGAACGTCACCAGCACCTCGTACAGCGTCGCAAAGGCAGACAGCTGATCCGCCTTCGAGTCGTTGCGCGAGAAACGCCGGCGCGACCGGCGGATGTACCAGTTCGTCAGGTCGTCGATGAACGCCAGCATCGGCGGCACCACCTTGAACAGGTAGTAGCCCTCCATCTGCGAGTTCACCTCGCGCACCAGCGTCTGCAGCAGCGAGAGCAGCCAGCGATCGAGCTCCGGGCGCTCCTCGAGCTTCGGCGCCGTGGCGAGGTCGGTCTTCGGGTCCCACCCCTCGACGTTGGCGTACGTCACGAAGAACGACAGCGCGTTCTGCAGCGGCAGCAGCACCGTGCGCACCACGTCCTTCACGCCCGCCTCCGAGAAGCGGAGCGGCTCCGCGCGCACCACCGGGCTCGAGATGAGGTACGCCCGCAGCGCGTCGGCGCCGATGGTGTCGAGGATGCCCGTCGGGTCGGGGTAGTTCTTCTTCGACTTCGACATCTTCGCGCCGTCTTCCGCCAGCACGAGCCCGTTCACGATGACGTTACGGAAGGGCGCCTTGTCGAACAGCGCCGTCGACAGCACCATCAGCGTGTAGAACCAGCCGCGCGTCTGATCGAGCCCCTCGGCGATGAAGCTCGCCGGGAAGTTCGCCTCGAAGGCCGCCTTGTTCTCGAACGGGTAGTGGCTCTGCGCGTAGGGCATCGCGCCCGACTCGAACCAGCAATCGAAGACATCGCGCACGCGGCGGAACGTCTTGCCGTTCTGCGTGAAGGTGAGGTGGTCGATGCGGTGCGGGTGGAGGTCGGTCACCTTCGCCCCGGTGAGCTTCTCCAGCTCCTCGACCGAGCCGACGCACACCAGCTCACCGTCTTCGCTTTCCCAGATGGGCAGCGGCGTGCCCCAGAAGCGCGAGCGCGAGATCGACCAGTCGCGCGCTTCCTTGAGCCAGTTGGCGAAGCGCGCCTGGCCGACGAACTCAGGCACCCAGTGGATGTCCTGGTTGTGCGCCACCATGCGCTCGCGCAGCGTCTCGACCTTCACGTACCAGGACGGCGTCGTCTTGTAGATGAGCGGCGTGCCCGAGCGCCAACAGAACGGGTACGCGTGCTTCACCGTGGCGTGCTTGAAGACCGCGTGCCGCGCCTTGAGGTCGCGGATGATGTCCTTGTCCGCCTCCTTGATGTTCTTGCCGGCGTAGTCGGGCACTTCCTTCTTGAAGCGGCCCTCGTCGTCGACCGGGTCGATGACCGCGATGCCCTCGCGCCGGCACGCCTCGAAGTCGTCTTCACCGAACGCCGGCGCCATGTGCACCAGGCCCGTGCCGTCGGTGGTCGTCACGTGCCCCGAGGCGATGACGCGGAACGAGTTGGGGTGGCTGGCGAAGTACGGGAAGAGCGGGCGGTAGGTGAGGCCGACCAGCTCGCTGCCCTTCTTCGTCTCGAGCACCTCCGCCGCCTCGCCCACCACCTGCGCCTTGAGCGCCGCGGCGACCCAGTACTGGTTGCCGTCTTCGTGCTTCACCTTCACGTAGTCGAGCTCCGCGCCCACCGCGATGGCGAGGTTCGACGGGAGCGTCCACGGCGTGGTCGTCCACACCAGGAAGTATGTCTTTTCTGTGCCGAGCTGCTCGAAGCGCAGCGTGAGCGCCGGGTCGTCGACGTCGCGGTAGTCGAGGCCCGCTTCGAAGTTCGACAGCGGCGTCGAGAGGCGCCACGAGAAGGGCGTGACGCGCAGGCCCTTGTAGACCAGCCCCTGGTCGAAGAGCCGCTTGAAGACCCACCACACGCTCTCCATGAAGGGCGTGTCCATCGTCTTGTAGTCGTTCTTGAAGTCGACCCAGCGGCCGATGCGGGTGATGGTCTTCTCCCACTCGGCGACGTAGCGGAGCACGCCCGCGCGGCACTCCTCGTTGAACTTGTCGATGCCGAACTCGCGGATGGACGAGGGCCCCGAGAGGTTGAGCTTCTTCTCGACGTCCATCTCGATGGGCAGGCCGTGGGTGTCCCAGCCGAAGCGGCGCTCGACGCGGTGGCCGCGCATCGTCCAGTAGCGGGGCACGATGTCCTTGAGCGTCGACGCCACGAGGTGGCCGTAGTGCGGCAGGCCGGTCGCGAACGGAGGGCCGTCGTAGAAGATGAAGCTCTTGCTCGCCGGGCGCTCGTCGATGGACCGCTGGAAGGCGTCGTGGCGCTTCCAGAGCGCGAGCATCTCCTCTTCTTCACGCGGGAACGAGACTTCGGACGGCACGGGCTTGAAGGCGGACATGGGGCCTCACCTACCGCGTGGCGAGCCGGGTTTCACGCGTCGTAGCGTGGGCGCCCCGATGCGAAGCCACGTCCCGTTGTGCGTCGCCCTCGCGGTGCTCGCTGGTGCCTGCCGCCGCGCCGAGCCGCCCGCGCCGCGCCTCCCCGCGCTCGTGCCCGAGTGGGCCGAGCCCACGCCGTTCAGCTACCACGCGCGCGTGTCGTGTGACGTGCCGGACGGCGGCGCGACGGTGGCCATCGTCCCCCATGCGCATGCGTGGCTCTCGGGCGACGGTGACTGTGCGATCTCGCCGCTCACCTGCCGCTCGCCCGCCGCGCGCGCGGAGGTGCTGCGCGCCCTCGACGCCGGCACGCTCGCGTTCCCCGCCCTGCGGCGCGTGCAGACCGACGCGCGCGGCTGGTTCCGGGCCGAGCTCGACGACGACGCCTTCTTCCGCGTCGAGTGCGGGCCGGCGGTGGGCGACTACCGCGCGGACCGCCCGACGCCCGCGCACACGTGGAACTTTCTGCTGTCCATCTCCCGCCCGGATTTTCCCACCGGCCGTGAGCGCGTGTTCTCGTCAACCCCTTCACCCGACAGTCGCAGTGGGTGAGCGCCGCCGAGTGGGCCGAGGCGCCTCCTTCGCTCCTCGAGGGCGCGTGGCTCACCGATGAGAGCGGGTTCGTTCGACTTCCGGGTGAGCGCTCGACGGTCGAGCGCGAGGAGGAGGCTGCTGTCGACGGCGGCCTGCTGGCGGTGCGCGTCGAGGCCCCGCCAGGGGTACGTCGGGCGCGGCTGAAGCTCACGCTCGAACAGGACGGCGGTGAGCCGCTGTGGCTCGACACCAGCGCCAACGGCGCTGATTGGCCCGTGCCCCCGGGTGATTGGCAGCTCACCGTCGCCATGGCAGGGGCAGAGACGGTCACTCGACCGGTCACCGTCGGCGCGGCGCGCACCGAGGTGCTCGTGCCTCTGGTCGCGGCCAGCGGCGCTCGGGGGCGCGTGCTCGACGAGGGGGGCCGGCCCGTCGAGGGCGCGTGCATCGACGTGCATGAGGGGGAGCAGCGGGCGCTGTGTGTCGCGCGCAGCGATCTCCGCGGCGAGTTCGCGCTCGCTCCGCCCACGGGCCCACGTCGCCTGCGCGCGTCGCACCCGAGCCACGGCATGTCGCTGGAGCAGGTCGCCACCGGCCCCGAGCCCGTCACGCTCCGACTCGCGGTGCGCAGTCGCCTCATTCTCGAAGTGCGCGCGCCCGATGGAGCGCTCGCCGTCGCAGACGTCGAAGTGTCGCCGGGCGCCGAGGGGCGCACCGTGCGTGTCATGACTCGCGAGGCTCCCGTCGAGCTCACCAACCTCGACCCGGGGCCACAGCACGTGCGCGTCACGGCGCAAGACAGGTTCGCGCCGCCCCTGAGCCTCACCATGCCGGAGCGCGGCGAGCTGCGTCGTGAGCTCCGCCTCGAGCCGCTCGTGAGCGTCGAGGGCGTGGTGGTGCGCAACGGGGTCCCCGTGCGCGGGGTCCCGCTCTGGAACGAGGCGGTCCTCGGCGTCGAGAGCGACGCGCAGGGGCGGTTCCGCTTCGAGCGGCTGCCGCCGCAGCCGTTCGAGCTCCGCATCGGCTTCCAGGGGAAGCGCGTCTGGCTTCCAGCTCCGGGGCGGTTCGAGATCAACCTCGCGACCGGGGCCGTGCGCACGCTGCCGCGGTGAGCCTCGCAACCCTCAGTCCGACAGCTCCCCCGGGGGCCTGCGCGATGCCGCGACCGAGCTGCTTGTCGTTGCCCCTGAACGCGCGGAAGCAGACTGGCGAGCGCGGAAAGTTGCGGGCCGACGACGCCGTGCGAATTTCCACGCATGACCCAGCCGCGCGCGCGCCGCCTCGACTCCATCCTCCCGGTGTCCCTCGACGGGTCGACCGCCGCGCTGAGCGTCGACGTCTCGCGCGAGGGCTTCTGTCTCTTGAGCCCGACCCTGCTGGCGCCCGGCGCGGAGGTGAGCGGCACGGTGCTCCACGGCCCGCTCCGGCTCGCCTTCAAGGGCCGCGTCGCGTGGACGAAGGCCGGCAACCCGATGGCCAGCACCTGGCACCGCATCGGGGTGAAGCTCGAGCGCACCAGCCCCGGTCTCCGCGCGCTGCTCGGGCTCACGCTCGGCTGAGCGTCACGCGCGCAGCATCGTGAACCACTCGGTGAGCCCCGGCGCTTGCGCGCGCACGAAGCCCGGCTGCGCCACCTCGAGCATGTGGAGCTGCCCCACCACCGCGCAGTCGGCCACCGACGGCGCGCCCCCGAGGAGGAACGGCCTGGTGCGCAGCGTCGCCTCGAGCGGCGCGAGCATCGCCTTGGTCTTCGCCACCCACACGTCGGCCTCGGCGCGCCAGCGCTCGATGATGCCCGCGCCGTACTTGCGCTCCTTGATGAGGCGGAACATCGCCCGCGCCTCGGCGCCCTGGGTCTTGCGCAGGAAGTCCTCGAGGCCGGGGCAGGCGGCGCGGAAGGCGACCTCCTCGAAGGTCTCGTCGGCCCACTGCTCGAGCACCACGCTCAGCGGCTCGGTGGTGAGCGGCACGCCGCCCTTCTGCTCGAGGTAGCCGACGATGCGCGGGCTGTCGGTGACGACCGTCGCGCCGTCGACCAGCACCGGCACCACCACGTCGCCGCTCACCGCGACCAGCTCCTCGCGCGCGAGGTACGGCACCTCCACCACCTCGCACTCGAGCCGCTCGAGCTTGAGCGCCACGCGCACCTTCGCGGCGTACGGGCTGTACGAGAACTGCAGCAGTCGGAGCGTCATGGCACCTTCCCCCTGTCGTCGAGCGTCAGCTTCGGCCACCGCCGGCGCGCCTCGGTGAGCGCCTTCTCAGCCTGAGCGCGGTCCGATTTCCAGAGCGCGCGTGCGCGGGCGAGCTGGAACTCCGCCGAGGCGCGGCCCGGCAGCGCCGCCGCCTCGTCGAGCTTCGTGAGCGCCGCCGCGTCGTGCCCCTGCTCCAGCGCGACGCGGGCGAGCGCGACGAGGGGCTCGCGCAGCGTCGGGGCGCGTTCGCCGAGCGCCGCCCGCCGCGCCTCGAGCGCGCCGGTGAAGAGCCGCGCCGCCTCCGAGAGCTTCCCGCGCGCGAGCTCCAGCTCGCCCTGCTCGAGCCGCAGCGGCACCGCCGCGTCGCCGCTCGCCTTCTCGTAGATGGGCGCCGCGCGGGCGAGCACCTTCTCCGCGACGTCGAGCCGGCCCGCGGCGCGCTCGAGGGCCGCCAGCTCGAGCAGCGCCGCGCCCACGTCGAGGTGCGCGGGCCCGAGCTTCTTCTCGCGCAGCGCGAGCGCCTCCTCGACGTTCGCGCGCGCGGTGACGAGGTCGCCGCGGTCCTTCGCGAGGCGGCCGAGGTCGAGCAGCGGGTCGGCGTTGAAGGGATGGTCGGCCCCCATCGCCGCGGTGGTGATGCTCTTCACGCGCTCGTACGCGCGCTGCGCCTCGTCGAGCTCGCCCCGCGCCTCGAGCACCCGCGCCGAGTTGCCCAGCGCCCGCGCGACGAGCACGTGCTTCGGCCCCAGCGCCTTCTCGCGGATCGCCACCGCCCGCTCCGACGCCGCGCGCGCCTCGTCGAGCAGCCCGAGGTTCAGGCTCGCCGACGCGAGGTTGTTGAGCGCGATGGCCACGTTGGGGTGCTCCGGGCCCTGCGCGGCCTCGAAGGCCCTCACGCTCTCGTGCAGGGTGTCGACCGCCTCCTGGGAGCGGCCGAGCTGGCTGTAGGTGCGCCCGAGGTTGGCCAGCGCGCCCGCCGCCTCGACCGCGTTGCCTCCCGCCAGCCCGTGCTCGCGCGCGACGAGGTACTGCTCGAGCGCCAGCTCCGGCTTGCGCTGCGCGAGGTACAGCTCGCCGAGGTTGATGGCGAGGTGGGTCTGCGACTCCGGCGTGCCCACGCGCGGCTGGTACGCCTGCGCGTGCCGGGCCGCGTCGCTCGCGTCGTCGAGCCGCGCGTCGATGGCCAGCACGCGCACCAGGTCGATCCACGCGCGGGCCGCGGTGAAGGGCGCGTCGGCCTCCTCGGCGACGTACACCGCCTCGCGCAGGCTGGTGACCGCCTGCTTCGTCTCGCCCGAGCGGTGCTGCGTCGCGCCGATGAAGAGCAGCGTCTCGGCCTGCGCCGGGAGCCAGCCGAGCCGCTTCGCGTCGTCGCCCGCCTCGAGCGCGAGCTTCTTCGCGTCGCCCGGCGAGCCGAGGTTGTCGAGCACCCGCACGCGGGCGAGCTTCTCGTTGATGGCCGCCACCGCCGCGCGCTGGGCTTCGGGCGGGGTGCGCTGGCGATCTCTCGTGAGCGCGGCCGCCGAGCAGGTCGAGGGCGCGGTGAGCCGGCTCGTCGCCTCCGCGAGGCGCTCCACCATCTTCGCCGTCGGCTTGCCGAGCTCCGTGGCCAGCGCGGTGCTCTCCGCGAGCCGCGCGGTGAGGCAGTCGAGGCGCGCGTCGAGCAGCTGCGCCGACTGCTCCGCGCGCGCGTGCGTGTCGTCGCAGGCGTCCTGCCACTCCGCGCTCCACGCCCCGTTCCACGCGTCGAGGAGCTGCTCGCTGCGCCCCCACGCGTCCTCCACGCCCGGCGCCTTCGTCGCGCGCAGCGCGTCGAGCACCGCCTGGCGCGTGCCCGTCGTCCACACCTCCGCGGCCCGCCCGGCTCCCGCGCGACACGCCCGCGCGCGCGCCTGCGTCGACGCGGTGAGACCGCCGAAGACCGCGAGGCCCACCACCACCGAGAGCGCGCCCACCACCGCGCCGATCGGCACCCGACGG
>JBMORD010000216.1:0-86350 GCA_049322495.1 Myxococcota bacterium
GGCCCGCGAGCCAGAGCGCCGGGGTCCACGCCGGCGCGGTGAAGCCCACGGCCGAGCGGGCGAGCGGATGCTCAGGGGCGAGGATGAGCAGGGCCCAGCTCGCGGCGTAGACGCCGAAGCCGCCGACGAAGAGCGTCAGCCCGAGGCGCTGTGCGCGCGAGCTCCACCCGAGCGGGACGAGCGCGGGCAGCACGAAGACGCCGAGGCGCGTCACGTTCTCCGCGAAGGCGAGCGCCGGCGGGATGTCGCGCCAGAAGACGTCGGGCTGGTACGCCGCCGGCAGCCGCGCCGCGAAGGCGAGGTTGAGCGCCATCACCGGCACGAGGAGCCACGCACCGTTCGCCAGAAAACGCCGCACGCGCGCATCGGAACAGGAGCCGGCGGGCGAGTCATCAGCGCAGGTGAAGCCGTCAGGTGCGCCAACGCTGGAGCCGTCGGCGCGTCGCGAGCAGACTCGGGCCGATGAGCACGTCGCCCGCCACTCTCGCCCGCACCATCCTCGACGGCTTCGACAAGCACTACCGGCTGTTCCGCACCATCAGTGCGGGCGCGAAGGACCGGTTCGATCGCGGCGACTGGCCGGCGGTCCGCGCGGCGCACCACGAGCGCATCGGCATGTACGACAAGCGCGTCGAGGAGGCGGTCGCGGTGCTCGACGCGCGCTTCCCCGAGGCGCACCAGGAGCGGCTGTGGCCGGCCATCAAGGAGGCCTACGTCACGATGCTCCTCGAGCACCAGCAGCCGGAGCTCGCGGAGACCTTCTTCAACTCCGTCGCCACCCGCGTGCTCGACCGCACCTACTACACGAACGCGTACATCTTCTGGCGGCCGGCGGTGGCGACGGAGCACATCGAGTCGCTCCGGCCCACGTGGCGCGTGTACTACCCGGCGGAGCACGGCATCCGCGGCACGCTCCAGGCCGTGGTCGCCGACCTCCACCTGCGCTCGCCGTGGGAGGACCTCCACCGCGACCTCAAGGCCGTGGCGCACCGCTTCCGCGAGCTGCTGCCGCACCCGCGCGAGGTGACGCCGTCGCTGCAGGTGCACGTGCTCTCGTCGCTCTTCTACCGCTCGCGCTCGGCGACGCTCATCGGCCGGCTCGACACCGGCAACCGCGTGGTGCCCTTCGCCATCCCCGTGCGGAAGAACGCGAAGGGCGAGCTGTACCTCGACGCCCTGCTCGCGGGGCGAGATCAGCTCGCGCCGCTCTTCTCGCTCGCGCGCGCGTACTTCATGGTCGACATGGAAGTGCCGAGCTCCTTCGTGCGCTTCCTCCAGACCATCTTCCCCGAGAAGCCGGCCGCCGAGCTGTACACCGCGCTCGGCCTCGCCAAGCAGGGCAAGACGCTCTTCTACCGCGACCTCTTCGAGCACCTCCGCAACTCGACGGACCGCTTCGTGGTCGCGCCCGGCGTGCGCGGGCTGGTGATGGTGGTGTTCACGCTCCCGTCGTTCCCGTACGTGTTCAAGCTGATCCGCGATCGCTTCGGCCCGCCGAAGGACATCGACCGCGCGACCGTCGAGGCGAAGTACCAGCTCGTGCGCTACCACGACCGCGTGGGCCGCATGGCCGACATGCTCGAGTACTCGCTGGTGGCGCTGCCGAAGAGCCGCTTCGACCCCGCGCTCCTCGAGGAGCTGTACCGCCTGGTGCCCTCACAGCTCTCGGAGCGCGGCGACCAGCTGGTCATCTCGCACCTGTACATCGAGCGCCGCATGGTGCCGCTCGACGTGTGGCTGCAGAACGCGCAGGGCGACGAGGCGCGGGTGCGGCACGCGCTCGACGAGTACGGCAAGGCGATCCGCGAGCTCGCGGCGTCGAACATCTTCCCGGGCGACCTGCTGCTCAAGAACTTCGGCGTGACGCGCGCGGGCCGCGTGGTGTTCTACGACTACGACGAGATCGCCCCGGTGACCGAGTGCTCGTTCCGCGCGCTGCCCACGCCGAGCGACGACGACGACGCGCGCGCGTCGGACTACTTCTACGTCGACCCGAAGGACATCTTCCCCGAGGAGTTCCCGCCCTTCCTCTTCAGCGACCCGAAGCAGCGGGAGCTCTTCAGCTCGCTGCACGGCGACCTCTTCACCCCGCGGTTCTGGCTCGAGACGCAGGCCAGGCTGCGCGCGGGAGAAGAGGCCGACGTGGTGCCGTGGGCGGAAGGGCTGCGCTTCGCCCACCGGCACGCCTCGTGACGGCTACGGCGTGCCGCTGGTCGGCTCGACGATGATCGACACGTGCTGACGGTCGCGCTCCCAGACCACGACGAAGCGGCGCGTGCTCGACAGCTTGAGCAGGCGTCGCACCGCCGCGTCGAGATCGGCCTGCGTGCGATAGCCGAGGCTCGCCGGGTCGACCGGCTCGAGCGGAGCGGGGGGCGCCACGCTGGCAGCCCGCTCCTCGCGCTGCAGCTCGGCGAGCGTCGGGGCGGCGGTCTGCGCGAACGCAGCGAGGGCAAGCAGCGTGCTGAGGAGCAGAAGGACGTTTCTCATGGTGGACCTCACGGAACCCTCAGCAGCCGGAGCCGGGGGGCATAGCTGGCCGCCGGCAGCGCCGACTGGCACGGATTGGACTGGTTGGCCGCGGTGTACGTGTGGCCCGGCCACAGCGGCGTGTTCATGTCGAAGCTCGACGCGCTGCAGTCGAACCGCGGGACGAGGCGATCGAGGCCGCTGAGGAACTGGTCGGCAACGCCGCCGTCGGCCATCGCGTCCACCGCATCGTAGAGGCCGGTGGTGAGCTGGTCGCCGAGGTCCTGCTCGCCGTCGAAGAGTCCGTCGATTCCCGACTCCAGCCCGTCAGAGATCTGCTGAGCGAGCAGGCCGGGCTCGACGGTGATCTTGTACCAGGTCTCCTCGAGACGCAGCGCCCGGGTCGGCCCGGTGAGCTCGGGGTCGATCCAGAAGCGGAACCACACGTCGTACTCCCGGGTGAGCCACGGCGGGTTGAGCACGAGGCTGAACTTCCCGCGGTACTCGAGCACGTCCTTGTACTTGAACTCCCAGCCTGCGCCGCACCCGACGCCATCGCGCTCACAGCGGGCGCGGACGTTGGTCCACAGCAGTTGTCCGTAGCGGATGAAGCTGTCGGCGATCTTCGAACTCTTCGGCATCTCGGCGTCGAGCTGGATCGTCAGTTGGTTGGCGATCTCCGGCAGGGGAAGCTGGGTGCTCGCGGGGCGGTTATCGCGCTGGCAGTTGATCGAGCGGACCTTGTTCGCGAGCGTCGTCACGGGGAGGTTGCAGACGTGACCCAACGAGCAGCCGAGGCGCTCGAAGGTCCCGTCCATGTTGTCGCCCGAGAAGAGGAACAGCTCGATCGACGAGTCGTGCGCCTCGATGCGAACGCTCTCGGTGTTGTCTCGCACCGAGGCCGGGAGCTCGCCGCTGAGCGCGCGCCGACTCGACGTCGACCACGAGACGGGGCTCAGGGTCTCCCACACGCCCGGGAGGGGGTACGACTTCGAGTCGCCACTCTGGTCTGGGCCGGCGTAGAGCCGGCAGGTGTCGGCGAGCGCCGGTGTGCCGAGCAGCAGCAGCGCGGCGGTGAACAGCGTTGGTCGTTGCATGGTTCCTCTCGTTCGAACAGGTCCGCCCGATTGCGGACGCGAACGGAGTACCGGCTGCTCGATGCCGCCCCGATGGAGAGTTGTGACCTGTAACGCTCGGCGCGCAGCGGACTCGAACGGGTCGTGATGACCGAGTTGACCTCCGCCGAAGCCCGGGTGCTGGCCGTTCTCCGTGAGCACCCGGGCCAGATCTTCGACCGCGACACGCTGAGTGAGGCCGCGGGCCTGGCCCCGAAGGATCCGCTCAGCCGCTGCATCGACGCCACCGTCTCGCGCCTGCGCCGCAAGCTGGGCGAGGCCGCCGCGCCGCTCGCGACGGAGTTCGGCACCGGCTACCGCTGGGGGCCCCCGCTCGAGCCGCCGCCGCCTTCGCCCTCGAGCCCGCGGCTGCGGCTGGGTGACGCGGAGGTCGACCTCGAGCGCGCCGTCGTGCTGCGTGCGGGCACCGCCGTGGCGCTCACCACCCTCGAGGCCCGGGTTCTCCGCCGCCTCGCGCGCACGCCGGGGGAGCCCGTCGCCACCGAGGACCTCGGGCCGCGCGGGGCCGTCCCGCGGCTCGTGCTGCGGCTCCGGCGCAAGCTCGGCGCGCCGGAGCTCATCACCGCGCAGCGCGGCGTCGGCTACACGCTGGCGGCGCCGCGGCGCGAAGGCGGGGAGCGCTTCACCACCCTCGCGCGGGAGGCCGCCACGCTCGCCGGCACCACGCTGCAGCTCGAGGACGTGGTGGTGTACCGCCGCACCGGTGCGCTGCTCGAGCAGGTCGCCGCCTGGGGCCCGAAGCAGGACGACGGCGGGCAGGTGCGCAACCCGCTCCGGCTGGCGGTGGGTACGGGCATCGTGGGCGCGGCCGCCGCCTGCCGCCGCGTCGAGTACGTGCCCGACACGCGCCATGACCACCGCTACATCCCTGACCTGCGCGAGGCGCGCTCGGAGCTGGTGACGCCCATCCTCGTGCGCGGTGAGGTGGTGGGCCTCTTCGACAGCGAAGCCTCGCTGCCCGCGTCCTTCACCGAGCGGCACCGGGCGGGCTTCGAGGCGCTCGCGCGCCTGCTGAGCGCGAGCCTGTGACGCACAGCTTCGTGCGCGGCCGTCGAGGCCCTTGCGTGCCTGCCGAGCGCGAGCTCGTGAGGTCGTGGCGAGGCTCGTCGCGGCCCACAGCGAGCGGCGCCGGTGGGCTCCGAGGCGGCTGCGCGCCTGCTCAGCGCGAGCTCGTGACGTCGTGGCGAGCTCCTTCGTCATCGAGGCCCGGCTCGTCGTGGCCTCCAGCGAGCGGCGCCGGTGGGCTCCGAGGTGCTTGCGCGCCTGCTCAGCGCGAGCTCGTGACGTCGTGGGGAGGTCCTTCGACGGCGCGGCCCACGCTCGCCGCGTCCTTCACCGAGCGGTACGGGGCTCGCGCGTCGCCGCGCGCGAGCTTGTGACGATGGCGCGCGCTTGCGAGAAAGGAGCGGGGCATGGACGGCCACGACCTGACGATGCAGCTCGATGCTCGGCTCGTCGCCGCGCGCCCGGAAGAGGACGCGGTGCGGCGCGCGGTGCGCCTCGCGCGGGTCTCGAGCGCGCTCTTCGGCGCGGCCGAGGAGGTGCGGGTCGGCCGCTACCAGCTCCTGCGCGAGCTCGGCCGCGGCGGGGGCGGCTCGGTCTTCGCGGGGCGCGACCCGGAGCTCCACCGCGACGTGGCGCTCAAGCTCATTTCCTGCGCGTCGCCCGCGCACCGCCAGCGCGCGCTCGCCGAGGCGCGCACGCTCGCGCGCCTGTCACACCCCCACGTGGTGCCGGTGCACGACGTGGGCGAGACGGGGGCGCACGTCTACCTGGTGATGGAGCAGCTCTCGGGCCCGTCGCTGCGCGACTTCGCCGCCGGCCCGGCCACCGTGGCGAGCCTCGTCGACGCCTACCGGCAGGCCGCGCTCGGGCTGGCCGCCGCCCATGCCGCGGGCCTCGTGCACCGCGACTTCAAGCCCGACAACGCCCTCTTCGGCGCCGACGGGCGCGTGCACGTCGTCGACTTCGGGCTGGCGACCGAGAGCGCCGAGGGCACGCTCGCCGGCACTCCCGGCTACATGGCCCCCGAGCAGCGCACCGGCGGGCCCGCGGTCGACCAGTACTCGCTGGGCCGCTCGCTCGAGGAGGCGCTGCGGGGCCGCGTGGTGTCCCGCCGCGTGGGGAGGGTGCTCGCCCGCGCGACCGCGCCGACGCCCGAGGCGCGCTTCCCGTCGATGCGCGCGCTCGCCGACGCGCTCGCCGACGCGACGCGCCCGCGCTGGCCGCGGCGGCTCCTGATGGCGGTGGTCGCGACGCTCGCCGCGGGCAGCTTCGTCGCCGGCCGCACCGCGGAGGTGTGCGACGGCGGTCCAGCCGTGCTCGCGGACGCCTGGTCGCTCGCGCGCGTCGACGCCGTCGGCGCGCACCTGGCCGCGCTCGGCACTCCCTTGTCGACGGCGCTGCTCGAGGCGGCGCCCGCGCGCCTGCGCACCCTCGGCGAGGAGTGGCTCCGCGCGCACCGCGGGGTCTGCGAGCAGCACCGCCGCGCCGAGCTGTCGGACGCCGCCTTCGACCGCGCCACCGCCTGTCTCGGCCTCGCGCGCGCGGGCATGGGCGCGGTGACGGAGTTGCTCACGCGCGCTGACGGCGAGGCGCTCCCGGCGGCCCACGCAGCGCTGATGGCCCTCGAGTCACCGCAGCGCTGCGCCGCGCCGCACCTGCTGGCGGGTGGGCCCCCCGCGCTCGACGCCGCGGGGCAGGCCGTCGCCCAGCAGCATGAGGTGGCGCTGGTGCACACCCGCGCGGCGACGGGCGAGGCGCAGCGGCTCGCGGCGGACAGCGTGGAGGCGGCGCGCACGCTCGGGCATCGGCGGCTCCTGGCGCGCGCGCTGCTCACGCTGGGGCACGCGCGGCTGCAGGGGGACGTGGCGGGCGCGGTGACGCCGTTGCACGAGGCGCTGCTGACGGCGCTCGCCGATGGCGCCGACGCGCTGGCGGTCGAGGCGTGGGCGCGGCACGCGTGGGCCCGCGGGCGCAGCGGAGGCGTCGCTCCAGCGCGCGCGCTCGAGGGGCGCGAGCTGATGACCGCGCTCTCGGAGCGGACGGGGAGCGAGGGCGCGTTCGCCCGCGCGCTGCTCTTCAACAACGCCGGGAGCCTCGAGGCGACGGCGGGGCTCTTCGACGCCGCGCGGGCCGACTTCCGCGAGGCGGTGGCGCTCAGCGAGGGCATCGGCGGGCCGCAGGGCGCGGAGCTCGCCACGGCCCTGTCCAACCTCGCGTCGCTCACGCCCGAGCGCGCCGAGCGCGCGCGGCTCCATGGGCAGGCGCTCGAGCGGCTCCGCACGCTGGTGGGCCCGGAGCACGCCCAGACGCTCGACAAGCAGATGACGGCGTCCTTCGACCTCGATGAGCCCTCGGCGGCGCAGCGCGCGCTGCGGGAGCTCTGCCCGAGGTTGGCGCGGCTCCACCCGGCGCTGAAGACTCAGCGGGAGCGCTGCGCGCTGGAGCTCGCCTGGCAGTCGTGGGCGCTCGGCGAGGCGGAAGGGGTGCAGGTCGCGGCGAGCCTGGTCAGCCTGCCGCCGCTCGAGAAGCCGGACGGCCCGGCGGGCGCGGTGGCGGTCTACCTGGCGTTGGTCGAGGGGCGCGACGTGCGGTCGTCGCTCGAGGCCCTGCGCCGTGAGGCGAGCCGGCCGCGCGGTGACGAGTGGTACCACCACCTGTACGCCGCCGACGCGGAGCTGGTGCTCGCCGCGGCCGCGGGAGGTGACGCCGAGGCCGGCGCCGCTGCCGCGCGCGCAGACCGTCACGTCACGGCCGCGCTGGAGCGCACCGGGTTGCCGTATGGCGTGCTGCTCCGACGACAGGCGCACGCGCGATCGGGGCGATGGTCTCGCTGAGCGTCAGTCGACCGGCAGCTTCAAGAGCGCGCACGAGAGCGCCCACAGGCGATCCTGAGCGGCGACGTCGAGGGCCGTGCGCGAGGGCGACTTCTTCTCGGTGCCCTCGAAGTACGCGCCGGTCACCTCGGCGAGCGCGGGCGACGACGCGAGGTGGAGCGGGCCGACGGCGCCCTGGCGCGGCGTGAGTTTGCCCTTCTGCTCGCGGACCGCGTCGGGCGCCTCGCGGGTGAGCTCGGTGGCGACGACGCCCGGGTGCACGGCGTTCGCGGTGACGCGGGTGCCCGCGAGCCGGCGCGCGAGGGCCAGCGTGAAGAGCACATTCGCGAGCTTCGACTGTCCGTAGGCCGTGCCGCCGTGGTGCTTGCGCACCTTGAACATCGGATCCTCGAAGTCGAGCTCCGCCTTGAAGTGCAGCGACGAGGTCAGCACCACCACCCGCGCGGGCGCGCTCTTCTCGAGCAGCGGCCGCAGCGCGCGCGTGAGGAAGAAGGGGCCAAGGTGGTTGACGCCGAAGGTGAGCTCGAAGCCGTCCTCGGTGCGCCGCCGGGTGCGCGGCCAGCAGCCGGCGTTGTGCACCAGCACGTCGAGGCGCGGGTACTTCGCCTCGAACTTCGTCACGAAGTTGCGCAGCCGCGCGAGGTTGGCGAGGTCGACCTGCATCAGCGCCGCGTTCGGGTTGCCCGTCTCGGCGACGAGCCGCGCGCGTGCGAGCTCCCCCTTCTTCAGGTCGCGGCAGCCGAGCACCACGGTGCGCCCCTCGAGCAGGAGCCCGCGCGAGATCTCGAAGCCGATGCCGGTGTTCGCGCCGGTGACGAGGGCGATGGTGTCCTTCATGGGCACACGTCTACCTCGCCGGCGAGCTGCGTCTCTTCAGTTCTTCCGAAGCGCGGCGAGGAACGTCCGCACTGCGCGGGGCTGGTCCGGGTCGGCCGCGTGGGCGGAGAACACCTCGATGTCGAGCGTCGGAAAGAGCGCGCTCTTGCTGCGCTTGACGTAGCCGCCGCGCGGCTTGCGCACGTGAATCGTCAGCCGGTCGTTCTCCCAGAACCACACCTCGGGGTCCCGTCCTGGCCATCGTCGCGCTCAGGGAGGTGGCAGCGCCGAGGCGAGGTCACCGAACAGGGGCCACTTCGTCTCCTGCAGCGCGGTGCAGTCGGGGAGCTGGCAGTGCACCGCGGCCTTGCTGACGTAGCGCGGGTTCGTCAGGCACGCGGCGCCGTGCTCGGTCCACACCGCCTCGAAGGCGCCGAAGACCTGGGGCGGCGTGACGCCCGCCGCGTCCTGCCAGCGGAGCTGCGTGCCAGCGACCGTGTAGAGCACCCCGTCGCCGCAGTAGTTGGCGGTGAACATGTTGAGCGCTGCCTGGCGCGCGGCCACGGTGGTGTGGTGGCTGGCCGACTCGGCGGCCTCGACGTGCCCGAGGCGCACCAGCTTCGCGATGGGGTCGCCCGCGCAGCTGACGTTGAACCAGTCGCCGGCCGCCGCGCCGACCGCGGTGATGCTCGCCGTCGCCGCGTCGTAGCGCTCGCCCCGCGAGAAGAGCACCCAGGTGCCATTGAGCCCGTGGTCGTCGACGGTCGCGTACTGGCAGACGTCGCGCAGCACGGCGGTGTCGACGGGGTCGAGGTACTGGAGCCGGAACGCCGGCAGCCGGCCGCTCCCGTCGTAGAAGGTGGTGGTGGTGAAGTCGGTGATGCGCACGTCCTTCGTCGCGCCGCCGGGGAGGCCGAGCCTGAGCGTGACGCCGACGAGCGCCGGGCCGCGCAGCGAGGTGGTCGCCGAGCTGGCGACCGGCATCGTGCCCTCGACGGTGAACTTCAGGGCGAGGCCGTTCTTCGTGGCGCCGAGCAGCTTGAGCCCGCTGGGCGCGGCGAGGCCCTGCGAGTTCAGCTCCGAGAAGGCGTAGTCCTGCACGTGGGGGGAGTTGCCGGTGCACAGGAAGTCGTCGCAGGTGCCCTCGCCTTTGAGGGCCATCGGCCGCGCAGCGACGGGGGTTCCGGGGTCGAGGCCACAGCCAGCCAGGAGGGCGAGCGTCCAGCAGAAGGGGAGGGTTCGCATGCCCGGACAGATGCTACGCGCGCCCAGGCGTTACACCTTCGCGTTTCGCACCGCCTGCTCCGAGGCTTCCGCGGGGAGCTCGAGGAGTTCTCGCAGCTTCTCCCGCGCGCGGTGGAGGCGCACGCGGACCGTGCCCGGCTCGAGGTCGAAGACCTCCGCCAGCTCGGGCGCCTCGAGGCCCTCCCAGTAGTGCAGCTCCATCAGCGTCTGCTGCTCGACCGGCAGCCGCCGCAGCGCCTCGTGCACCCGGCGCTGCTCGGCGACGCGCGCGAGGCGGGTGGTGGGGGTGGTCACCAGCTCTTCGATGGAGCTGAGCGCGAGATCCACCCGCTCGCCGCCGCGGCGCCCCGCGCGGAGGTGCTGGAAGAGCTCGTTGCGCGCCACGGTGAAGAGCCAGGTGCGGAAGGTCGACTCGCGCCGCAGCGTGCCCCGCGCGGCGACGCAGGCCAGCATCGTGCGCTGCACCAGGTCGTCGGCCTCCGCCTCGCACTTCGACTGGAAGAAGCGGGTGAGGGTGTCGAAGTGGCGCTCGAGCAGTCGCTGGCCGGCGAGCCTGTCGCCCCCGCACCACGCGTCGAGCAGCTGGAAGTCGTCGGGCTCCATCGCGCGCGCGACAGTAGCCCATCGCCCGCGCGTGGCCGGGAACTCAGGGCTTCACGGCGTCGTGACCCGAGGCCCTCGTGGCAGCTCGGGCGGCGGTGGCGGTGGCGCGGGCGCCTCGATGGCCTCGAGGCTGCGCTCGAGCGCGCTCATCGGAATCGTGTACACGCCGGGCTCGCTGGTCGCCGTCACGCCGGGGAGCTGCGTCGAGAAGGCGGACGCCCCCTGTGCGCCGTTGGGGTCACGAATGGTCGCCACGCCGTTCTGCAGCCGCTGCACCTCGACGGCGTGGTTGCCCTGCGGCAGGCGCACGGTCGCGATGACCGGCCCGCTGCTCGGGTTGCTGCGCGAGAGCGCGTCGCGCAGCACCGTGGTGGCCTGGCGCGGCGACTGCCCACCCTCGCCGCCGAAGAGCTGCAGCATGAAGCGGGGGCCGTAGAGCTGCGAGGCGAGCGAGCCGGGCTGCCCATGGGAGACGCCGCTCCTGCCCCAGCTGTGGCGGTCGTTGTCCGCGTCGTAGGTCGCCCGGCCGTTGGCGGCCTCCATCGCGGCGTTCTGCAGCACGCGGCTCGTCGCGCTGCGGAACTCGCCGCGCAGCCCATCGCCCGGCTCCGGAGGTCGTGCGGGCACCAGCGCGAGGCCGGGGTCGAGCTGCGAGAAGCCGCCGCCGGCCGGGCCGCCACGTAGCCGTGCCCTCCCGGTGGTGGCGAGGTCCGTCGCGATGCGCACGTACTCGGCCGGCTGGTCGCGCGCGAGCGGGTGGAAGACGCTGGTCACGCCGCAGGCTCCGGCGGCGCCCTGGTTGATGGTCTGCGGCCTCGCGGTGTCGGCGAGCGCGCCGTTCACCAGTTGTTCGCGGCTCCACCCGCGGAGGTCTGCATGGAGTGGCGCCGTCGCGAGCCGGTCGAGGTTCGACAGCAGCGTCTGCCCGCGCGAGTCGCGGCTCAGCAGCCGGCTCGGTGCGCCCCGCGCGAGCGCGGCGAGGTCCTGTGCGCCCTGCGGGCTCGCGTGGGCCAGCACGTGGCCGAGCTGCGCGCGGTGGGATCGCCCCGTGGTGACGCGCAGTGCTTCGCGCGTCGCCGAGGCGAACTCCGGCGAGGTCCGCGACCGGGTGATGATCCGATCGCGAGTGGCCGGTTCCAGCCCCACCAGCTCCCGCGGCCGAATCGGCGAACCGAGGTGCGGCTCGAAGGTGTCGCGTGCCGTCGCAGGGGCAGTGGGGCGCGGCGTGCCTGAGGCGGGCGGCATCTGCGCGCTGCGTCGAGCAGCGTTCGGGTGAGCGGAAGGAGGACGAGAGCGAAGGGCGGTGAGAGGAGCCATGCCCGCCAGTCGTGCAAGGTGCAAACCAGCGGGCGCTCGTGCGTGACGGCGGCTCGGGTGTCGCCATCGCAGCGACGGTGGCGCGGCTGCTGTGAACCGAGGGGCTACGGGGTGGTGACGGGGGCCGTGAGCGAGAGGCTCGGCACGGACACGCAGCGCCCGCCGCGCGGCTCATCGAGGCTCTCGTCCCACTCTTCGAAGATGACGTTCGACGCGGTGATCTCGAACGTGCCCGATGAGGTGCGAGGGGCGCTGAGCACGTTCAGCACGCCCTGCCGCGCGCGGTAGCTCTCGCTGCACCTCACCCACGGGAGGCAGTCCGAATCGGTGGTGCAGGCGCGCGCCCCGCCGACGCAGGTGTTGCCGAAGCCGCAGGCGGGCGGCTGGGCGAGGCAGCCGCGCTTCAGCTCGAGGCAGTACACACAGCTCTGGAGGTTCGGCTCGAGCGCGAGGTTCTTCGCGCCGAGCGTCGCTCCGGTGGGCGTCCCCGAGCGACGCCAGTTGATCCTCGCCGAGAAGAGGTCCGTCGGCGTCTGTGCGTTCGGCGGCGCGCTGAAGCCGAGACTGCCCGTCACCTCATAGTCAGCGGTCGCGGTCCAACCCGCCTGAGTATCGACCGCGGTGATGTTGCCCAGCGTGGTGCAGCCCGCGCCTCCTCCGGTCGCGCCACCACCACCGCCCGTCGCGCCACCGCCACCGCCCGTCGCGCCACCACCACCGCCCGTCGCGTTACCGCCGCCGCCCGTCGCGCCACCGCCACCGCCCGTCGCGCCACCACCACCGCCCGTCGCGTTGCCGCCGCCGCCCGTCGCGTTACCGCCGCCGCCCGTCGCGTTGCCGCCGCCCGTCGCGTTCCCGCCACCGCTCGAGGTCATGCTCGAGACGCACTGGCCGAGCTGACAGCTCTGCCCGACGAGGCACGCGACGCAGGTGCGCCCCTGCCCGCCGCACTGCGAGTCCGACGGGGTCTGGCACCGGCCGCTCGCGTCGCAACACCCGAAGGGACAGCTCTGTGCAGTGCAGTCCGCGGGGCCGCAGCCGAGGCCGCTGAGCATCACCCCGAGGGCCAGGCCGGCCAGCATCCACTTGAAGGTCGTCATGTTCATCCCCTGGCGCGGGAGACACGACGAGCCGTCCGGCTGTCGCAAACTGCATGGAGACGGGGGCTGGGGTGTAACCTCGAGACGATGACCGTGGACCTCGAAGCCGTCGCCCGCGAGACCTGGCCGCAGCTCCGACTCGGGTGGGACGGCTTCCGTGCGCGAGTGGGGAAGCTCGACGAGGCCGCGCGGAGCTCGGTGCGGCCGGCGGATCTGCTCCTCGCCGAGGCATGCCTCGCGGGCGACCCGCTCGCCTTGAAGGCGCTCGACACGCAGCTCCTGCCGAAGGCGGCGTCGGTGCTCGCGCGGATGGCGCCCGAGCTCCGCGAAGACGCGCTGCAGGCGGCGCGCGAGAAGCTGCTCCTCGGCGACGACGGCCGGAGCCCGCGCCTCGCGCAGTACGACGGGCAGGGCGCGCTGGTGAACTGGCTGCGCACCGTCGTCTATCGCGTGGCGCTCAACCTCCAGCGCGGGCCGCAGCGCGTAGAGGACGACGAGGACATGCTGGCCGCGATGCCCGACCCGGGCTGGACGCAGGATCTCCAGTACCTCAAGGCGGTGCACCGCCGGGAGTTCGGCCGCGCGTTCGTCGAGGCGCTGCGCACGCTCGAGCCGCTGGAGCGACGCGCGCTGCGGCTCCACTTCGCCGATGGCTTGTCGATCGATCGCATCGGGCTGCTCGAGGGCGTGCACCGCGCGACCGTCGCGCGCTGGATCGCCCGCGCGCGCGAGCAGCTCTCGGTCGCCATCCAGGGGCTGCTCCGCGAGCGGCTCCAGGTGAGCGAGCCCGAGCTCGACGAGCTGCTCGCCAGCCTGCAGCAGAACCTCGGCGTGTCGCTCATGCGCCTGCTGCGCGAGGTGCAGACCCGCGGCTGAGCCTCGTTCGCCTCCCGCGCCGCCCGACCGTCACCCTCGAGGCGATCGACGCGCAGGGGCGCATCGATGGCTCCCTCGGCGACGTCGGCGCGACGTGAGCGAGGGCCGTCTGCGGAGCCGCCCTGTCGCTCGCGAGCTGGCTCAGCGGAGTCGCGCGATCATTGCCTCTGCGCTCGCCCGGCGCGCGATGAACGCGTCACCGCCGCTCCGCCACGCCTCGAGCGCCGCGCGGGCCAGCTCCTTCGCCCGGGCGGGAGACCGCGCCTCGAGCGCCTGCGCGAGCTGCCACCGCGTCTCGGCGAGCCGCCACGGCCCGTCGGGGACGGTGGTGCGCAGCGCCAGCGCCGCCTCGAGCGCCAGCAGCGCGCCGTCGACATCTCCAGTGCGCGTGCGCGCCTCGCCCAGGCCGGTGAGCGGCTCGGCGAGCGCGACGTCCTTGAGGTCGCCGGTGTCCATCGTCATCACCACCTCCTCGAAGAGGGGCAGCGCGGCGCGCGGGTCGTCCCGCATCAGCTCGACGAAGGCGAGGTTCATCTGCGCGAGCGCGGTGTAGTGGTGCCTCGGGCCGCGGCTCGCGAGGCTGATGCGGAGCGCGCGCGTCGCCGTCTCCCGCGCGGCGTCGAGCTTCCCCAGCTCGGCGAGCGGCTCGACGAGGTTGAGCAACACCAGGCCCACCACCGGGTGCTCCGGGCCCTCTCGCCGCTCGAGCGCCTCCAGCGCGCGGCGGTACGAGCGCTCCGCGTCTTCGAAGCGGTGGAGCGCGGCCTCCACGGCCCCGAGGTTGCCGAGCGCGCGGGGGAGCAGCGGCTGCTCCGGTCCCTCCCGCTCGACGCGGGCCACGGCGCGGCGGGCGAGCCCGAGTGCGTCTTCGAGCCGACCCTCGGCCTGCAGCGCGTACGCCTCGTACATGTCGAGCGCCACCACCAGGTCGAGCGGCGGGGGCTCGAGCCGCTGCAGCAGCGCCTCCGCGAGCCGCGCGTCGGTGCGCGCCGCCTCGAACGAGCGCAGGAGCGAGCCCTCGGCCTGCACCAGCTCGATGTGACAGTCCGCCGCGCGCGCGTCGTCACGCCCCGCGGTCGCCGAGCGGGTGCACGCGCGGAAGGACTCCACCGCGCCGGAGATGTCGTTCGCCCCGAGCCGGGCCTTGCCGCTCAGCAGCTCCACCTCGGCCTTCAGCGGGAGGTAGCCGATGCGCTCCACCTCGGGGAGCAGCTCGTCGGTGAGCGCCCGCAGCTGCGCGAAGTGGCCGGCCTGAAACGCGAGGCGCGCCTGCGCGAGTCTGTCCCGCAGCGCGACGACGAAGGGCGCCTGCTCGGCCTTCGGCGGCGGCACGCCGGTGAGGAGCGTGCGCGCGTCGGTGCACGCCGTCGCGAGCGGTAGCCCAGACACCAGTGCGGTGGCCTGCATCGCGTCGTCGGTGCTCGCCGTGGTGAGGAACTTCACCGTGGTGGCGAGCTCGACGCGCTGGCGCTCGAGGCACTCGGTGCGCAGCTGCTGGAGCGTGGGCTCGCCTCCGTCGCGGCACACCGCTTCCCACGTCGCCTGCCAGCGCGCGGTGCGCGTGGCGAGCTGGGCCTGCACGCGCGTGAACGCGTCGCGCGCGCCGGTCCACCCCGTCGCGGTGAAGGCCGCCGCCACGTCGGCGGCGAGCGCCTCGTTCCACAGCGCGTGGGCCTGGCGCGCGCCCTCGTCGCAGCGCGGGCGCGTGAGCCACCACGCCGCCGCGGCCACCACCAGCGCGACGAGCGCGGCGACGGCGACGAGCTGGGCGCGGCGCGACGGCCCTTCGAGCGCGTCGAGCAGCGCGCGCATCGAGGGGAAGCGCGCCTTCGGGTCGACCGAGAGCGCCCGCTCGAGCACCCGCCGCACGCGCGCCGCGTCTGGCGGCACGCCCTTCACCGACCACGGCGCGAAGGCCGGCGGGCGCGTCTCGATGGCGGTGCGGAGCTCCTTCACCGTCTTGCCCTGCCACGGGCGCTGCCCGGTGAGCGCCTCGACCGCGGTGACGGCGAAGCTGAACTGGTCGCTCCGCTCGTCGGCTGACTGTCCGCGCAGCTGCTCGGGGGCCATGTACGCTGGCGTGCCCACCAGCGCGGCGCGGCGGCTCTCGAAGGACGTGGCGTCGCCGGCCGGCAGCTCGTCGAGGCTCTCGAGCGTGTGCGCGGAGGTGCTGGCGAGGCCGAAGTCGGTCACCACCACGCGGCCGTCGCGCGTCACCATCACGTTGTCGGGCTTGAAGTCGCGCTGCACCACGCCCACCGCGTGGCTCGCCGCGAGGCCCTCGCCGGCCTTGCGCAGCACCGCCAGCGTCGCCGCCCAGTCGGGCCGTCGCGCGAGGAGGTGCAGCCGCAGCGAGATGCCGTCGAGGAACTCCATCGCGAGGAACGGGTGGCCGCCTGACTCGCCGGCGTCGAAGACGGCGCTCACGTTCGGGTGCTGGAGCTGCGCCAGCGTGCGCGCCTCACGGAGCAGCCGTTGCTGCTGGTCGGCCCGCGAGTGGTGCAGCACCTTGAGCGCCACCTTGCGGCCGAGCACCGGGTCGAACGCGCCGTACACCGTGCCCATCGCGCCCGCGCCGGCGCGCTCGGTGATGATGTACCGGCCGAGCTTCGCGCCCGCGTCGAGCGGGGCCTCCTCCGACGGGGCGTCGTCGTCGAGCGTCGGCACCTCCGACACCACGCGCGCCAGCTCCGCGGCGAGCGACAGGCACGACGGGCACGACGAGAGGTGCGCGCGGAGCTCCCGCGCCGCCTCCGCCGGGAGCCGGGCCTCGACGAGCGCGACGATGGCTTCATCGGGTGGGTGCGTCATGGCGGACGACGAGGTGGACACGGCGGGCCGTCGGTTCGTCGCACGGCGCGGCGAATGCGACAACCGCCGAGTCCATCGTGTCCACCCGGCATGACCCTCGAAGCCAGGCTGGCCGCCCTCGTCACGCGCCCCGCAGCGCATCCTCTTCCTTTCCATGGCGACGCCGCCGTCCCGCTCACGTGGTTGGCGACCGACGCGCGCGAACAGTTCGACGACTTCCCGGAGCTCGACGATGTCGCAGAGGAGCTCGAGACGTGGTGGTTGGTCGCCATCGCCGCGCCGTCGGAGGGCGAGGGCCTGCCGGTGCTCGTCGCGCGCGCGCCCCCGCATCAGGTGGCCGTCTTCTTCGAGGGCTTCCAGTCGCTCGCCGCGACGCTCGAGGCGTTCGAGCGCCAGCTGGTCTCTCCGGGCAGGGCGACGGCCATCGCCTCGCTCCGCGCGCTGCGAGAGGAGCTCGAGCCGCACTTCACCTCGAAGGACTGGTCGACGGTGCGCGCGCGCCTCAGCCCGGCGCTGACCTCGCTCGACGCGACGACGCGGCAGACGCACCGCGACGAGGTAGGGAGCGCGTGGTGTGACCTCGGCGTCGCCTGTCACGCGCTCGGCGACGACGCGGCGGCCGAGGAGGCGTACCGGCAGGCGCTTGCGCACGGCAGCGACGAGGCGGGGACCAACCTCGTCCAGCTCGCGGTGGTCGCGAAGGACTGGGGGCGCGTGCGGGAGCTCACGACCGAGCTGCTCCGGCGATGGAAGCCTCCGGAGGCGCTGACGGCGCTCTGGGCGAGCCTCGCGCGGGCGCTCGTCGAGCTCGGTGACGGGGTGGCGCTCGAGGAGCTGGCGCGCGAGCACGCCGACTGGCTCTCGAGTCGTGATGAGGACCGCCTCAGGTGGCTCGGTGCGCTGGCCGACGCGCTCGGTCAGCCGGCCGCCGGCTCTCCGCTCGGGACGTTGCTCGAGACGTGCGCGGTGCCTCCGGCGCGCCCCGGCCCGGAAGAGGTCGCGGCGCTGGTCGAGGCGCTGCGGGAAGGCAAGGTGCTCAAGGCGCGGGCGCTGCTCAGGCGCTTCCCGACGCTCGCCGACCACCCCGAGGTCGAGCAGGCTCGCGCGGCTCTGGAGGGCGCATGAGTGAGCGCGTCGTGTCGAACTCCGACGTCTGTCTCCGCGGCACGCTCGATGAGGGCGACGTCACGTGGGACGTCGGCCCGAAGCAGCCCGTCGCGCTGGCGAACGCGCGGCCCTTGAAGCGCGCCGAGCTCACCGACACCTACGAGCGGGCGTGGCGCGACCCGGAGGCGTTCTTCACCGAGCTCCTCGAGCAGCCGCCGCTCGAGCGCGAGGGTGTGCTGTCGAACCTCAGCCTCAACCACTACGCGAACCAGGAGATCCCGCTCCGCGTGACGGGGGCCGTGCCGAAGGCGCTCCATCGGACCGCGAAGGGCAAGCCGTGCGTGCTGTTGCCGTTGAAGAGCCCGGCGTTGTTCGCGCTGCTGCGGCGCCTCCCGCTCGAGCGCGCGGTGGACGTGGCGCTGACGCTCCTCGAGGGCTGGCTGGGCGACACGAAGAACCTCACGCGCCGGTGCTCCGCGGGGACGGGGCACGAGATGGCGAAGGGCGAGCAGCGCAACCCGAATTCGCGGCGCTACGACAACCAGCTCCGCTTCGTGTCGGGCGCGCTGACGCTGGTGGTGAGCGAGGCGTGGAAGAAGAAGCGCTTCGCGTCGCTCGTCGCGCGGTGGCCGGGCGAGGCGAAGCGCTTCCGGCGGGTGCTCGACGGCGTCGCGGGCCAGTCGGTCGAGGTCGGCTGGCTCACCGCGGCCCTCGACGCGGTGCCGGGCGCGGTCCCGCTCAAGGGCTTCGTCGTCGCGTTCGGTTGACCCCTTCTGAATGCGACAACGGCCGCGCTCGGGGTGTTCAGCTTGCATGAACGAACTCATCGCGCAGCTCACCTCCTTCCGTCAGGCGCTGGGGAACGTGACGGGCGTGCGGCTCAGCCTCCCTCGCCCGAGACGCCCGGCGTCGGCTGACGAGCTCGCCACCCTCGCGACGCAGCGCACGCTCACTCCCGAACTCCGCGACTTCCTCACCGTGACTGCCGACAACGTCACCCTCGAGCAGGGCGACGAGGCGCTCTTCAGCACGACGGCCTTCCTCGACGCGGCGGGCGTGGTGCGCGAGCTGCGCCAGCTCGAGCAGGTGATTGAGGACCTCGCCGACGTCGAGCCCGACCTCGTCGCGTTCCTGCGGCGCGCGGTGCCACTGCAGGACAAGAGCCGCGGCGGCTGGTTCCTCGACCCGCAGGACGGCGCGGTGTGGATGGTGCCCTTTGACGGCGAGGCCTCGGTGCGCGTCGCGGGCTCGTTGACCGAAGCGCTGCAGCACTGGCTCGCGGCGGGCTGCTTCGACAACGGCGGTGCCGACGCGGAGACGTTCAGGCGCTACTGGGCGCTCGTCGGCCAGCACGTGCCGGTGACGGTCGCTCCCTCGAAGAACGGCTGGCTGCGGGCGCTCGCGAAGTACTACGGCGCGCAGGACTTCCCATGACGACGTGACGGGTGCGTCGACGCGGCGCGGGGAGTACACCCGCGAGCGCATGTTCGAGCAGCTCCGAAGCGCGGCGATGTCGTGGTCCCTCGATGCGGCCGGCCTGGTCTGGAAGTGGCGGTACGAGCGCAAGCTCGCCGAGGCACCCGACGAGAACGAGGCGCTGCTGCTCGACATCCTCCGTGAGAACGCGAACACGGTGTTCGGCCAGGCGCACCGCTTCAGCCTCATCAAGTCGCCCGAGGCATGGGCTCGCAACGTGCCGCTCCGCGACTACGAGGGCTTCCGCGACCTCGTGCAGCGCATCGCCGATGGCGAGGCGAACGTGCTGACCGCCGAGCCGGTGCGCTACCTCGGCGTCACCTCCGGCACCACCGGCCGCGGCAAGCTGGTGCCCGTCACCTCGAGCGCGCAGCGCCAGGTCATCTTCAACATGATGCTCACCACCCAGGGCGTGGTGGCGAGCTCGCTCGAGAAGCGCAAGCCGGGCCCGGGGCTGCTCCTCATGTCGGCCGTGCTGCCGCAGGTCTCGAAGGGCGGCATCCCCATCGGCACCGCCACCGCCGGCGGCCTCGACCGCATGAAGGGCATGGCCCCGCTGCTCTGGTCCTCGCCCGTCGAGGTGTTCCAGGTGCGCTCGCACCCCACGGCGATGCACCTCCACGTGCTCTTCGCGCTCGCGCGCCGCGACCTCGCCTCGCTCACCTCGCCCTTCGCGTCGTCGCTGGTCGACTTCCTCCGCACGCTCGAGGCCGACGGCGCGGCGCTGTGCGACGAGCTCGAGCGCGGCCACGTGCCCGAGCTGCCCGGCCTCGAGCCCGAGGTGCGCGCGCGGCTCCACCTCGCCCCCGACCCCGCGCGCGCCGCCGAGGTCCGCGAGGAGCTCGCCCTCGGCCCGAGCCACCTCCTGCCCCGGCTGTGGCCCGATCTCGGCTACGCGATGACCGTCGTCACCGGCAGCTTCGCCGTCTACGAAGACGCGCTCCGCCGCGCGCTCGGCGAGGTGCCGCTCTACTCGCCGCTCTACGCGTGCAGCGAAGGCTTCCTCGGGCTGTCGCTCGATCTCCACGGGCGCCACTACGTGCTCGACCCCGAGGCCGCCTTCTTCGAGTTCATCCCCGTCGAGCTCACCGACGAGAAGGACCCGCTCACCGTCACCATGCGCGGCGTGAAGCCCGGCCGCGACTACGAGCTGGTGCTCACCACGCGCTCCGGGCTCTACCGCTACCGCCTCGGCGACGTGGTGCGCGTCGAGGGCTTCCGCGGCCGCTCGCCGGTGGTGGCCTTCCTCTACCGCCGCGGGCAGCTGCTCGACGTGGCGAGCGAGAAGACCTCCGAGGTCGCGATGCGCGAGGCGGTGCTCGAGTCGGTGCGCCACTGGGGCGCGTCGCTCGTCGAGTACGCCACCGCGCCCGATTACCTCTCGGCGCCCAACCGCTACGACGTCTTCTTCGAGCTCGAGGACCCGGCGCCCGTCGAGCGGCACGGCGAGCCGTGGCACACCGTCGACGCCGCGCTCCGCCTCGCCAACCCGGGCTACGGCGTGCTGCGCAGCTCGAACCGCCTCGCGCCGCCGACGGTGCACGTGGTCTCGAAGGGCACCTTCCGCGCGGTGCTCGACCTGCTCGTCTCGCAGGGCGCCTCGCCGGTGCAGGCGAAGGTGCCTCGCGTGCTCTCGCGCGAAGACGTCGCCGACCTCGTGCGCTCGCGCGTGCTGCGCACCTGGGCCGCGCCCGGTCACCTCGCCGACTGAGCCTGGAGCGCCGCCGACCCGCCCTCGGGAAACCGTACTGGCGCCTGCGAATGCTTCCCTTTATCTCGTAGTGGGAAGCCGCAGCAGGGCAGGGGGCATCGATGAACCGTCGCCACGAGAGCGCGGTGAGCGGGTTGCGAGGAGAGCTGGCGACCATCCGCCTCGACGGAGAGTCGAACTGGCCCGCCATCGTCGAGCAGCTGGGCAGGGCGCTCGGCGCGGGGCTGGCGGGGGTGTACGGCTTTCGGCGGGTGGGCGCTGCGCTCGGCCCCGGGCTGGTGCACATCGGCGGCGTGGGCGCGGTCGCGGCCACCGAGTACGTGCGCGGGCTCATCGGGCACCGCGCGCTCACGTACGATCCGCTCAACGTGCTGCCGGATGATCAGAACCGCGTGACGACGCTCGACGAGCTGGTGCAGCTCGGCCGCGCGACGCCCGTCACCCTCGAGGCGCTCCGCCAGTTCGGCCGCCAGCTCGCCGACGTGTCGGTGGCGGCGCAGGTGCGCGCGCTCATCTCCGAGGGGAAGACGCTGCTCGGCTGGGTCGGTGGCGTCGACGAAGACCCCGATGCCTTCGGCGCGGACGAGAAGGCGCTGCTGCGCGCGCTGGTGCCGGCGCTGCGGCACCGGCTCGTGCTCGAGGAACGGCTCGCCCAGGCGCCGCTGCGCAGCGCGACCCTCGACGCGACCCTCGAGGCGCTCACCGAGCCGGCCTTCGTGGTGACGGCGGCGGGCATGCCGGTGCTGATGAACGCCGCGGGCCTCGCGCTGTGGGAGACCTCGCGCCTCGACGTCGAGACGCAGCTCGCCGACGCGGTGCGCGGCGACGGGGCGCACTTCCGCCGCTCGGCCATCACCGGCAACGGCGTGCCGCAGCACTGGCTCCTCGTGCGGCACGCCAGCGCGTCGCGCGAGGTCGAGCTGCGCCACGCGCACTCGGTGCAGGCCTGGGGGCTCACGCCGCGGGAAGGTGACGTGCTCCGCCTCGTCGCCGACGGCCGCACCAACCACGCCATCAGCCGCGAGCTCGGCTGCGCGGAGCGGACCACCGAGCTCCACGTCTCTCGCCTGCTCCAGAAGGCGGGCGTGTCCAACCGCGCGTCGCTCGTCGCGCTCTTCTGGACCGGCCGGAGGACCGACTGACCATGACCATTCACGTCGAGACGCACGGCGCGGGCGCCGAGGCGGTGGTGTTGCTGCACGGGCTTCCGTCGGACGTGGGCTGGGCGCGCTCGCTCACGCCTGCGCTGAGCGCGAAGTACCGCGTGCTCATTCCCCACCTGCCGGGCTACGGCCAGACGCCGCCCCGCGCGCCCTACGACTGGGAGCAGGTGCGCGAAGAGCTCGCCACCACCCTCTCGGCCCACGGCGCCTCGCGCGCCGCGCTGGTCGGCTTCTCGGGCGGCGCGTGGCGCGCGCTCGAGCTGGCGGCGTCGGGCGGCCTCGCCCCGCGCGCGGTGGTCGCGCTGGGCGGCCTCGCGAGCCTCACCACGCCCGAGCGCGACGGCTTCCGGCAGTTCGCCACGGCGCTGCGTGCGGGCGCCGACCTCCGGCCCCTGGCCGGGCCGCGCTTCCTCGCCCGCCGGTTGAACGACCCCGCGGCCGTCGCCGAGGTGCAGGGCTGGCTGTCGGCGGCGCCGGCGAGCGCGATGGCCGACGAGCTCGAGGCCATCGCCCTGGAGCCGGATCTCGAGCCGACCCTCTCGACGCTCTCGTGCCCGGTGCTCGCGCGCACCGGCACCGCCGACGTCGCCTGCCCGCCCGACAAGGCGCGCGCCATCGCCGTCGCCTGCCGCCACGCGACGCTCGAGCTGGTGGAAGGCGCGGCGCACGCGCTGATGCTCGAAGACGAGCAGCCCACCGTCGCGTCGGTGATGGGGTTCCTCGCCGCGGTCCCGTGAGCGCAAGCAGAGCCTTCGTCTGCGGAACCGCGTCTGGCGCTCACCGCGCCGAACCCTGACGTGGCGCGCGCCAGCGGTTGTAAGGCCACGGCCTCCTCTTTCTTCGCCTCTCGTGAGGCGCGCCCTGAGGCGGTCGCGGGAGTAGGGTGCGCGCGCCCGTGCGCTCCGACGTCACCACCGTGAAGATGCCGCTGCCGGACCAGGTCATCGCTGGCCGCTACCGCATCGTCTCGCGCCTCGGCAGCGGCGGCATGGGGCTGGTGTTCCTCGCGGAGCAGGTCGGCGTGGGGAACAAGGTGGCGCTCAAGTTCCTCGACCCGGAGCCGTCGGACGACGACTCGCGCATCGCGCGCTTCCTCCGCGAGGCGAAGGTGGGCCTCGAGGTGCAGCACCCGAACGCGGCGCAGATCCTCGACCTCGGGCGCGACGAGCACTCGCGGCTCTTCCTGTGCTTCGAGCTGGTCGAGGGCGAAGACCTGCGCGATCTCCTCAAGCGCGAGGGGCGGCTCACCTTCCCGGAGGCGCGCGACGTGGCGCTCCAGGTGGCGCAGGTGCTCGCCTTCGCGCACGACCGCGGCATCGTGCACCGCGACGTGAAGCCCGAGAACATCCGCGTGCGGCGCGACCTCGCGGGCGTGCACGTGAAGGTGCTCGACTTCGGCATCGCGCGGCTGCTGCGTGACGCGGGCGTGCGGCTCACCGCCGAAGGCATGCTCGCCGGCACGCCGCGCTACATGGCGCCCGAGCAGGTGCGCGACGAGCCCATCGACGGGCGCGTCGACCAGTACGCGCTCGGCCTGGTCTTCTTCGAGATGCTCACCGGCGCGATCGCCATGGCGGGCAAGAACGTCTCGCAGATCCTCCTCCACCAGATTCAGACGCTGGTGCCGCCGCTGGCGTGGGTCGACCCGCAGCTCGGCCACGCCGACGTCGACGCCTTCATCGCCCGCGCGTGCGCGAAGAGCCCGTCAGACCGCTTCGCCTCGATGGCGGAGTTCGTGCGCGCGCTGCAGGCGCTCGAGGTCGATGCGCGCGCGTGGCCGCCGCCGAGACCGCCGCCAGCGTCGAGCAGCAGCACCGCGCCGACGCGCGACGGCCGCGTGCCGGAAGTGGTGGGCACGGGCGAGAGCGACACCTTCGTGCGTGAGCCGCAGCGCACCGAGCTCGAGCGCCGCGTCGAGGTGCCGACCGACCCCGAGCGCGCGCCGGTGGCCCGCACCGCGGCCGCGCCGGTGCACGAGGTGCCGGAGCTCCCCACCGAGCCCGAGCGCCCGGCGGTCAGTCGCCGCGCGCCGACGGTGCCCGCGCGCGGCGTCGGGCCCTCGCGGCCGGCCATCGCCGAGACCGTGATGGGCACGCTGAAGCCGCCGGCGCCGCCGAAGAAGCGGAGCGCGCTGCCGCTCGTGGTGGGGCTGGTGCTCGCCGCGGTCGTCGCCGTCGCGCTGGTGTTGCTGCGACGCTGAGGCTTCTCCGCTCACCAGAAGTGAATGGTCGCGCCACGTCGACGGCGGGCGAGCCGCACGACGTTGCGCGCGAACTGCACCACCCAGCCGACCACGATGAGCGCGAGCACGATGCCGGGCCGGGTGGCTTCGCCGGAGGTCGTCGCGGTGGGCGGCTCGGCGCTCGCCGACGGGGAAGACGCCGTCGCGCGCATCACCTGCACCGCGCCGAGCACCCGCTCGAACCAGGGGCGCGCGGTGTCGCAGAGCAGCAGTCGCTGGTGCTCGAGCGCCCGGCGCTGATGCGCATCGACGGGGGCGTGCGCTGGCCGCAGCGCGCCGCAGCCGCGGGAGACGTCGAACACCACCACCGCCGCGCCGGTGCGCGCGAGCACCGCCGCCCGGCGCGTCGCGGCGCCCTCGTCTCCGCGGCCGTGGAAGACCAGCACCTCGACCTGCTCGTCGGCGGCGACGAAGAGGTCGGCGCGCTTCGAGGCGCTCAGCACGCCCGCCTCGTCGGTCACCTGCGCGCCGAGCGCGAGCAGCAGCACCAGGGCGTTCATTCGCGCTCCGCCCCGGTCTGGCCCGACGCGACCCGGCGGCGGTCGATGCTGTGGCCGACGCCGAAGGGCAGCTTCTGCTCGTACACGGTGGTGCTCGTCTCTTCGCGGCGCGACTGCTCGATGAGCGCCTTCATCGCCGCGCGGTCGTTGCGGGCGAACGCCTGGCGGAAGGCCTCCTCCTTCCCGGCCGGCACCTCGATCTCGAGCTTGCGGGTGTCGACGCGGTCGCCGCTGCGCTTCTGCACCACCACCACCAGCTTCGAGGTCGGCTCCTCACCGGGCTTCGCGGGCGAGATGCTCGTCTTCTCGAAGGTGACGCGCGCGAGCTCCTCGCCCTTCGACAGGGTGACGCCGACGCCGAGCGCGAGGCCCGAGACCACCTCGAGCTCCTCCTTGCTGCTGGTCGCGATGCGGCCGTCGGCAAGCCGCGTGCGCTCGAGCTCGACCCCGTCGGCCAGCTTGCCTTTGGCCTCACCGCCCACGTGCAGCAGCTCGGCGCCGACCTCCACCTCACCTTCGAGTTTGCGGCCGACCGACCAGCTCTTGAGGTGGCGGTCGATGAACTCCGTCGCGGTCACGGCGGCCGCGAGCGCGCCGTGGCCGTTCCCCTGCGCGGTCTGGGCACGCAGCGCGGCGACGAGCTGCGCGAGCTCCTCAGGCGACGAGAGGCTGAGCGTCACCTTGCCGGTGCGGCCCTCGAGCACCTGCGCGCCGACCTCGACGCCGACGCCCTCGACCTCCCCCTTGAGCGTGCCGCCGAGCGAGAGGAAGGCCTCGGCCGTCAGCGAGACCTCGTACGCGTGCTCGTCGGTGCGGCTGATCACTGCCTTGAGCTTGCTGTCGCCGCCGAGCTGCACCTCCACCTCGTCGCCGACCGCCAGGCTCTTCGCGCGCCGCACGAGGTCCGTCTGCGACCGGGCCCACTTCGCGCCGTCGTCGAGCGCCTGCAGCGGGTTGGAGGTGAGCTCGCCGAGCGGCGGCTTCGTTCCGAGCTCGAAGCGCGCCTGCTCCTCGGGCGTGCGGCCGAGCGCCTTCGCTTCGCCGAGCTGCTCGGTGCGCACGGCGGGCACGCTGTGGGCCGTCGGCTGCGCCGCGAGGCTCGCCCGGAGCGCCTCGACGTGGTCTGCGTAGTCGCGCGCCGCGCGGGCGTTGCGCTGGTCGACGAGGTTGCGGAGCGCCGGCGGAAGGTCCTTCCCGTCGAACAGCACCGGCGGCGGGACCGAGTACGAGCCGTCCTTCCATGGCTGTCGGCTCTCGGTGAGCAGGCCTCGCTCGGCGAGGAGGTGGAGGAAGGCCTCCTGCTCCCTGGTGTCCAGACCGCTGAGGCGCCCCAGCTTGCCCTCGGCGTCGAGCTTCGCGAGCACCTTGCGCAGAGAGTCGCCGCTGAGCGTCGAGGCCGTCTGCATCAGCTCGCGAACGCTGCTGTCGGAGGGGAAGTGAACGATGAAGCCGGGGCTGCCGAGCGTCTCGCTGAGCTCGTCGTGGGCCCACGTCTCCTGCTGCGACTGGTCGAGTGGCTTCGGCGGGGCCTGCGGCGTCGGCGTGGGGGCGGCGTCGCTCTCGGCGTGGGCAGCGTTGGACGGCCGGAGACCGGTGGCGGTGATGTCGTTGGACATGGCGCCGCGCGGTGCAGCGGCTCTGCCTGCGGGACGGCTCGGTGGATCAGCGGCTTGCGCGGCAGGTGACGTCCGCCGCCGCGCCCACGCCGTCCTTTCGCGGATAGAAGGGGCCCCCATGTCCGAGACCGTCCACCGCCTCTTCAGCGGGCTGATCAACTTCAAGCAGGAGATCCGCCCGCAGCTGAAGCCGCTCATGAGCAAGCTGGCCCACGGCCAGGAGCCGGAGCTGCTGCTCATCACCTGCTCCGACAGCCGCGTGGTGCCGCACCTCATCACCAGCGAGGAGCCCGGCGACGTCTTCGTGGTGCGCAGCGTCGGCAACCTCATCGCGCCCGCGGGCGGCGACGGCCACAGCATCGGCGACGTGAGCGAGGCCTCGGCCATCGAGTATGCGCTCGAGGTGCTGGGCATTCGCGACATCGCGGTCTGCGGCCACAGCAACTGCGGCGCGATGGCGGCGCTGGTGAAGGGGCGCGCGAGCTTCCAGGCGAAGGCGCCCAACCTCGTGAGCTGGCTCGCCCACGGCGAGGCCTCGAAGGACCGGATGAAGCAGCTGCGCTTCGACGCGGCGCTCAACGAGGTCGATCGGCTCAGCCAGGCCAACGTGCTCCAGCAGCTCGACCACGTGGCGAGCTTCGAGCCGGTGCGCGTGCGCCTGCGTCAGGGCGAGGTGCGGCTGCACGGCCTGTGGTTCGACATCGAGCACGCCATGGTGCACCTCTACGAGGCCGAGGCCGGCCGCTTCGTCGCCCTCACGGAGACGGAGATCCAGCGGCTCCTGAAGTGAGCTGACATGAGCGGGCTCGTTCAGCGGCTGCTCGAGGCGCGGTGGCTCCCGAAGGCGCGCCGCGACACCGCGCTGCGGGTGCTCAACGCCCACGCCGACGCGCTGACGAAGCCGCTGCTCGAGGTGGCGCTCGCGACGCAGCAGCCCGAGGCGGTCGGCGCGTGGGTCGACCTCGCCAGCCGCACGCTCACCCGCGACCCGAAGCGCCGGCTCACGCAGGAACTGCTCGAGCACGTCATCCGCGTCAGCGGAGCGCGCGTGGTGCGGCCGGCGGCGCTCCGTGATGCGCTCGAGGCGGTCCTCTCCGCGCCCGAGGTCGACGTGGCGAAGGCCCGCGCGGCGCTCCTCGCGCTCGGGGGCGGTGTCTCGCTCGCCGACGCGCACGGCATCTTCGTCTCGGCCGCGCGCAAGGCGAAGCCCGACGCGCTGCCGAAGGAGCCTCCGCACCTCGGTGGCCCGGTGCCGGAGCTGAGCGTCTTCGAGACGGTCGAGGTCGCGCTGACGCTCGCCCGCGCCGCGCTGGCGAAGCAGCCGCAGCCTGACGCGGCCCGCCTCGTCGCGCTCGCCGAGCAGGAGCTCTCGTGGGCGCGCGGCGGAAGGCGGGGCCCGGAGCCCACGAGGCGCGCCGACGAGCCCGCGCCCGCGAAGGCGAAGGGGCCGGCCTTCGCGCTCGCCCGCGCGGCGCTGCTCGAGGCGCGCAAGACGGACCACGTGAGCGCGCGCGGCACGTCGCTCAAGAGCGCGGTGCAGGCGGGGCTGGTGCTGGGCGAGGCGTGGTGGCTGAGCCAGGTCGACGAGGCCGTGATGCTCGCCGACGCGCGCACCGCCTGGGAGCGCCGCAGCCAGGTGACCTCCAGCCCGCTCACGCACGTGGTGTGGCGCGGCGGCGACGCGACCTCGCGGCTCTGGCTGGGCCGGCTCGCGGACGGCAGGTACGCGCTGCTCGCGAAGCTCGGCCGCACGTGGAGCAGCACCGAAGGCGACCTCGAGTCCGTCGCCGCCACCGTGCCCGACGCGTGGTTCGCCAGGGCGATGCCGGTCGTCGAGCGTCGCCGCTGAAGGGCGCGCGTGCTACGCGCCGCGCGCATGAGAACGCTCGCCCTCGTCGTGCTCCTCCCCGTCGTCGCGCTCGCAGGCGAGCCGGTCGCCGCGTCCGGCCAGTCCGCCGCGTCGAGCAGCGCGCCCGCCGCGCCCAACGAGACGACGGTCATCGGCACCCGCGAGCAGAACGAGATGACGCTCGTCGGCGACTACCAGCAGCCGAAGTGGACCGACCGCCGCCGCTTCCCCGGCACGCGGCTGTACGTCGCTCCCGCCGGCCAGGCGACCTTCGAGTTCTGGACCGAGGGGAAGCTCACCTCCGACGCGGGCCCCGCGCGCCTGCGCACGATGTACGAGCTGAGCTTCGGGCTCGGCTACCGGCTCCAGCTCGACCTCTACGTGCGCACCGAGAGCAACGGCGCCGACGTGCTGCGCATCGAGTCGGAGCGGCTCGAGCTGCGCTGGGCCCTCGCCGACTGGGGCAAGCTCTGGGGCAACCCCACGCTGTACCTCGAGTACATCCGCCAGACGGAAGGCCCGCACAAGGCGGAGGTGAAGGTGCTCCTCGGCGGCAACCTCGGCCCGCGCCTCTTCTGGGGCGCCAACCTCTTCTTCGAGACCGAGCTGTGGGGCGACCAGGGCCACGAGTACGGCGTCACCGGCGGCCTCGCGTACTCGCTGCTCGACTCGAAGCTCTCGCTGGGCGCCGAGACGCGCCTGGAGGTCGTCGACACCCGCTTCACCCGCGCCACGCCGCTCGAGCTCGAGTGGCTCATCGGCCCGACGCTGAGCTGGCGACCGGTGCCGCAGGCCCACGTGCTGCTCACCGCGTACGCGGGGCCGGGCTGGTCGCGCGAGACGGGGAGCGACCCCTTCAGCGCGCGCTTCGTCTTCCAGCCGACGCTCGTCACCGGCTGGCGCTTCTGAGCTCAGCGGCCGAGGAACTTCGCGACGCACGCCGCGAGGTGGTCTCCGCGATCCTCCTGCACGAAGTGGCCGCCCCAGAAGCGCTCGTGCGGCTGGCCCGCCGCGCCGGGGATGTGCTCGAGCAGCAGCCGGTCGGCGCGCCCGAGGATGGGGTCGTTCTTCCCGAAGAGCGCGAGGAAGGGCTTCTGCCAGCGGCCGAGCGCGGCCCACGCGGCCCGGTTGGCCGGCACCGCGGGGTCGTCGGGCTCGGTGGGCACCAGGGCCGGCATCGCGCGCGGCCCGGCCTGGTACGCGCGTGACGGGAAGGGCGCGTCGTAGGCGGCGAGCTCCGCCGGCGACGGCTTCACCACGCAGCCCGAGGCGACGATGCGCCCCGCGGGGAACACGGGCGTCCACCGCGCGAAGGCGCGCCACAGCCGGAACGCGCGGTTGGGCGGCCGGTCTGCCGTGGGGAGGAAGCCGTTGGCGATGATCAACCGCGCGAAGCGGGCCTCGTGCTCGGCGGCGAGGCGCAGGCCGATGAGCGAGCCCCAGTCCTGCGCGAAGAGCGTCACCTCGCGCAGCGCCAGCGCGTCGAGCAGCGCCTTCACCCACGCCACGTGCGCCGCGTACGAGTGCGCGGCGCGGTCGACCGGCTTGTCCGACTTCCCGAAGCCGATGAGGTCCGGTGCGATGGCGCGCACGCCCGCCTGCGCCAGCGGGGGGATCATCTTGCGGTAGAGGTAGCTCCACGTCGGCTCGCCGTGGAGCAGCAGCACCACCGGCCCGTCGCGTGGGCCCTCGTCGACGTAGTGCAGGCGCAGCCCGTCGCCGACCTCCACGTAGTGCGGCGCGAACGGGTAGCCGGGCAGGCCTTCGAAGCGCGAGTCGGGCGTGCGGAGAGCGCGCATCGGCGCATCATACCGTCGCGCGTGCGGGCGCGACGCCGGCCCCGCGCGCGAGCGAGCGGTACAGCCGCACCGCCTTCACGAGGTGCCACTCGAGCAGCGCCCAGGCGGCGGCGAAGAGCGCGCCTCCGACGAGCGCCAGCGGGGGCCACGCGACCGCCAGCGCCAGCACCGCCAGCGCCGCGAGGAAGAGCCGCAGCTGCCAGCGCGCCTGCGCGTCGGGGATGACCTTCTGCATCGTGGGCGGCATCGCCATCACCCGCTGCAGGTGCAGCCAGTCGATGAAGGGGACGATCTTGTACAGCATGCCCGCGATGACCGCGGGGAACGCGCCGGCCAGCGCCAGCACGCCGAGCAGGTACTCCGCGGGCGCTGCCGCCCACGCGAGCGGCGCCGCGCGCACCACCGGCAGCACCAGCACCGCGCCCAGCAAGCAGCCCATGCCCACGCGCCACGCGAGGAGCGTGGTGTCGGTCACCTTGCGCCGCCGCTTCGCCTGCAGCCGCAGCGTGTACCCCGCGAAGCCCGCCGTCGCCGCGCCGCCCAGCCCGGTGCCCGCCCACTCGAGCCACGCCACGTCGAGCGACGCGCCGAGCGTCCACGCCGCCAGCGCCGCGCCGGCCGTCAGCGGGAACGCCTGCGAGGGCCGCACCGCGTACGGCGGCGTGAGCTGGAACATCGGCACCACGAGGTACGCCACGCCCATCACCAGCATCAGCGCCCACCCGAGCACGCCCCACGCCGCGTGGAGGTGCTGCAGCGCCGCGAAGGGCAGGGCGAGGTTCCACCCCAGGCCGCTGGCGAGCGCGACGCCGAGGCCCGCCGTCACCACCAGCCCCGTCACCGCCGCGCGCAGCACCTGCAGCGTCGGCCCGATGGCCGGCGAGCGCCACAGCCCGAGCAGCGCCACCAGCGAGAAGCCGAGCGTGCCCGCGCCGAGCAGCACCGCGGCCGCCTGGAAGCTCCACGCGCCGGCGCCGAGGAAGCCCGCCACGAGCAGCGCCGCGCCGAGCGTGAGCGCGGGGTGCACCACGTTCGCCACCAGCCGCGGCCGCCACACGTTCGCCCCCGCGGCCACCGGGAGGAACTGCAGCAGCGCGCCCACCATCACCTGCAGCATGAAGCCCGCGGTGAGGAGGTGCACCACCGCGAACGCCTCCAGCGTCCACCGCGAGGCGATGACCGGCTCGCCGCGCAGCGCGAAGACGACGCCGGCCGCCACGCCGAAGAGCGGCGCGGTGAGGAAGAAGCGGAACGGCACGCCGAGCGGCGGGGCCTGCTCGAAGGACAGCGGGGCGCTCATGACGCGTGGCGGATGACGATGGTGTACGTGCCGTCGGGCGCGAGCGACGTCACCCACGCGAAGCCGCGCGCCTGCAGCACCGTGTACAGCGGAAACGGCTCGCGCGGCAGCAGCAGCGTCAGCGCCTCGCCGCGCGCGAGCGACGGCAGCGCCTCGAGCACCCGCTCCATCGGCTCGGGCGGGAGCAGCTCCCGGGCGTCGATGAGCGTCACGCGGTGAGCTGCGCCTGGCAGGTCGAGAAGAGGGCGCCGTCGGCGGCGAGCGCCTGGTCGCACATCGGGTACAGCATCCGCTCCTCCTTGAGGTTGTGCTGCTGCATCAGCACCAGCAGCGTCTCGGCGGCGCCGGCGAACTCGTCGCCGTCCTTCGCGCCGACGGCCTGCGCCAGCCGTCCGAGGAGCGCGCGCATGTGCTCGTGCTCCATGCGCATCACCTGCGTCGGGCCCTGCGTCATCCCCGTCGCGCGCTCGAAGGCGGGGAACAGCGTCTCCTCCTCTGACGCGAGGTGCGCCTTCATCAGCGCGTCGAAGCGAGCGAGGGAGGTCGCCGCTTCGCTCCAGCGCCCCTCCACCCCGGCGGCTTCGGCGTCGGCGAAGGCGGTGTCACACGTGGCGTGGTGGTCGGCGTACAGCGTCGAGAGCTGGCCCATGCGCGCGGCTTAGCCCAGCGCGTGCTCGGCGGCCTCTCCTTCGGGATGGGGATGATCGCCGTCAAGCCAGTGAGCAGGCGGACAGCAGCGGGAGCGGCGCGGCGCGGGTGCGCGGAAGCGAGAGCTGTTCCTCCAGCTCGGCGCGTGCGTGCGTCGAGTGCCGGGAGCGCCTCGGCGTGCCGGCGGCTCCAGGTCGCGCGGTGGTCTGCTGCGATGCGAGGGCAGCTGCAAGCTCGCGCAGCACGCTCCTGCCCGCGGAGCTCACAGAGGAACGGCGCTTCTTTGCCGCCGAGCGCTCTCCCGAAGACGTCCGGGTCCTTCGTGTGCGGCGCTCTGCACGGACGCCATGGGCGCAAACCGCCCCGAGGCCGCGGGGTCACGTCGACCCGCATCGTCACCGCCGACCTCAGGCGGGGCGAGTGGGGCCTGCACCTCCGGGCGGATCATCGCTTGCAGCGCGTAGACCCATGACGCCGGGGGCGCTCGAGACCGAGAACGCGCTGCTGCGCGCGGCCCTGGAGGCCGCCGCCGAGGCCGTGGTGGTGGCCGACGCCTCCGGCGCGCTCGTCTTCCGCAACCGGGCCCTCGGCGACGTTCGCGCGACGACGCTCGACGAGCTGTTCCGCGAGCTGTTCGAGGGCGAGGAGCTGCTCGGCGTCGCGCGGTCGGGGCGGGCGTGGGAGGGCCGTGCGCAGCGCCGCGACGGCACCTCGGCGCTGGTGCGCATCGTGCCCTCGCCGGGCGTGCTGCTGATCACGATGTCCGACGCCACCGAGCTCATCGCGCGTGAGCGGCACCAGCAGCTGGTGAGCGAGGGTGAGAAGGTGAAGACCTCCGTCGCGTGGGCGCTCTCGTGCGAAGCGCCGCTCGACGTGCGCTGCGCGGGCGTGCTGGCGACGCTGATGCAGTTCGGGGGAACGGGGCCGTCGGGGGCGGTGTACCTCCGTGACCCCGACACCTCGGCGCAGTCGCTGTTCAGCTACGTCGGCACCCAGCCGGTGCCCCGCGCGGCGGATCACCACTGCGCGCACGCGCTGTCGCCCGGAGACCCGCGGGTGGTCTCGTGCGAAGACCACGGCCACTACCTCGTGCCGCTGAGCCACTTCGGCGAAGAGCTCGGCCACCTCGTGGTCGACACGCTCCCCGAGCCGCCGCGCGACGTGGCGCGGCTCGAGGCGCTCGGCACCGTGGGCGAGCTGATGTCCATCGCGCTGGTGCGCGACCGCGCCGAGCAGATGCTCAAGGCCTCGCGCGCGTCGGCCGAGGACGCGAGCCGCGCGAAGAGCGACTTCCTCGCGACGATGAGCCACGAGATCCGCACGCCGATGAACGGCATCCTCGGCTTCTCGGAGCTGCTGCTCGAGACGCCCCTCAGCGATGATCAGCGCGGCCAGCTCCGGCTGATCCGCAACTCGGCCGAGGCGCTGCTGGCGGTCATCAACGACGTGCTCGACTACTCGAAGATCGAGGCCGGCAAGTTCGTCATCGAGCACCGCCCGATGCATCTGCGCCAGGCGATGGCCGAGCCGCTCGAGCTGCTGCGCAAGGCGGCCGGCGACAAGGGCGTCGAGCTGGAGGTCGAGGTCGAGCCGTCGCTGCCGGTGCTCGTCTCGCTCGACCCGCTGCGCTTCCGGCAGGTGCTGCTCAACCTGGTGGGCAACGCGGTGAAGTTCACCTCGCACGGTCGGGTGCGGGTGCGGGCGACGAGGCGCGGCGACGCCTTCCTCGTCGAGGTCGAAGACTCGGGCATCGGCATCGCGCCCGAGGTGCTGCCGCGGCTCTTCGAGAAGTTCGTGCAGGCCGACTCGTCGACCTCGCGGCGCTTCGGTGGCACCGGCCTCGGCCTCGCCATCTCGAAGCGCCTCGTCGAGCTGATGGGCGGGTCGCTCGGCGCGCGCAGCGAGCAGGGCGTGGGGTCGACCTTCTTCTTCGCGCTGCCGCTGGTGCCGGTCGTCGAGGTGGCGCGGGAAGAGCCGGCAGCGCGGGCGCTCGGCCCGTTGGTGCGTCGTCGCGTGCTGGTCGCGGAGGACAACACGGTCAACCAGGCGCTCGCGCGGCGCGTGCTCGAGCGGCTGGGGTGCGAGGTGCGGCTGGCCGCCAACGGGCGCGAGGCGCTCGACGCGGTGCGAGAGCAGGCGCCCGACCTGGTGCTGATGGACTGCCAGATGCCGGAGCTCGACGGCTACGACGCGACGCGCGCCATTCGCGCGTGGGAAGCAGAGACGCGGCGCGCGCGGCTGCCCATCGTGGCGCTCACCGCGAGCGCCTTCGCCGACGAGGTCGCGCGCTGCCTCGACGCCGGCATGGACGACGTCATCACCAAGCCCTTCAAGCCTGCGCAGCTCGAGGCGTTCCTCCGGGAGCCCGCGAAGGCCGCGTGAAGCTCGATTCAGCTGGGCTCGCGCGAGTGGCGCCGCTACCTTCGCCGCGATGCAAGCGCTCCCCGACGCGTGGTCAGCGGTGATGACGAACCCCGGTGAAGGACTGCGTGCCCTGCTGGCCCCCCTGGCGACCACGGACACCGCGCGGGCGTGCCTCGAGGTCATCTGCGCGAAGGTGTCGGAGCCACGCGTCGAGTCGGTGCGCATGGCCGCGCTCGCCGTCGAGCACCCGGAGCAGCTGTCGCGGCACGTCGAGGGCGACGCGCGGGACGCGCTGGTGTTGTCGCTCGAGCTCCCGAACGGAGGTCGGCCGCGTCGCCTGGTCATCGGCCCCGACGAAGGGAAGGGCCCGGCCTTCTTCGCCTGCGGTGAGGCGAGCTCCGCGCCCTCGATGGCGCACAGCGTGTGGGCGCGCGACGACTTTCTCCTCGAAGACGCTGACGAGGAGCTGGTCGAGCTGCTCATGGAGTGCGCGTGTCTGATCGAGTTCTCCGAGTGGCGCTGGGTGGTGGCTGAGGACCCCGACGCGGGCCCGCGGTACCTGGTGACGGCCCGGCTCGACCGGGAGTTTCAGGGTACGCGCAACGGCGGCCTCGACGTCGACGAGCTCGATGGCTCGATCAGCCTGCCCGAGCTCTTCCTGCGCGAGGTGGCCGGCCTGCTGGTGCCGCACGAGGGGCGCAAGCTCATGTTCCACCCGGAGCTCCAGGTGACGCCGACGCGGGCCTTCGTGCCCGAGACCGCCCGTCGCTGGCCGGGCTGATCAGGACGGCGCGAGCGCCGGGAGGTACACGTCGAAGGTGGTGCCTCGCCCCGGCGCCGAGTCGCAGTGCACGAGACCCGCGTGCTGCTGCACCACGCGAGAGACCACCGCGAGGCCGAGGCCGGTGCCGCGGGTCTTCGTCGAGAAGAGCGGGTCGAAGATGCGCTGCAGGTTCTCGGGGGGAATGCCGCAGCCGTCGTCGCGCACCCAGACGCGCCCGTAGCGGCCCGGCCGCGCCCACGCGTGGGTCTGCGCGAAGTCGCTGCCCAGCACCTGCTCGTCGACCCCGACGTGAATGGTGCCCCGCTCGCCCACCGCGTCGCGCGCGTTGATCAGCAGGTTCGCGAGCACCTGGTCGATCTGCACCGGATCTCCCTCGACGGGCGGCGCCGCGGTGCGCTCGACGATGACCCGCACCCCGCGCGGGATGGACGAGCGCACCAGCTGCACGGTGCTCTCGACGTGCGCCCCGAGCTGGATCGGCTCGCGCCGCGGCGCCTGCGCGCGCCCCAGCGTCAGGAGCTGGCGCGTCACCTCGCGCGCCCGCGCGGTCGCGAGCTGGAGATCCTCGATGAGGCCCGGCTCGTTGCTCGTCACCAGGTCGACGCCGGACTGAATGACCGTGAGGTAGTTGTTGAGGTCGTGCGCCACGCCCGAGGCGAGCACGCCCATCAGCTCCACGCGCTGCAGCGCCTCGAGGTGGCGCTCGAGATCCTGCCGCGCGCGCTCGCTCTCGCGCTGCCGCTCGAGGAGCTGCCACCGCGCGTACGCCGCCGCGAGCTGCATGCCGAGCACCGTCAGCGCCTCGAGCTCGGTGGAGGTGGGCGGCATCACGCCCTCGTCGCCGAAGGTGCCCACGCCCAGCGCGCCCCACAGCTCGTTCCCCAGCACCAGCGGCACGTTGATGATGGTGCGGTTGCCGATGCGCGCCACGAAGTCCTTGTTGGTGCGCGGGTCGGTGCGCGCGTCATCCACCACCACCGGGGCGCGCCCGCTGACGATGGCCTCCATCATCGCGTCGCCGGCGATGGGCATCAGCGGGCAGGTCGCGAACGCCAGCTCGCTCACCTCGCGCGCGCCCGCGAACTCGACGAGGCGCGCGTGCGTGGCCCCTTCCGACTCGAAGAGCGCCAGCCACGCGTGCCGGTAGCGCGTCTGATCCACCACTGCCCGCTGGGTGGCTTCGACCAGCTCCCGCAGCGTCACCACCCGCTGGAGCGCACCGGCGTGACGGAGGGCGGCGTGGAAGTCGATCATCAGGCTGATCGTGATGCGCTTCCGGTGCCAACGCAATGGCATGGCTGATCCGTGAGCACGGGGTTTGCTCGAACCCCTCCCGATGAGTGTGGGCATCGCGCGACCCGGAGCCGACGAGAACGCCCGTGCGCTGATCGATCACACCCTTGCGCTCCTCGCAGACACCCTGTCCGTCGACTTCGCCGCGCTCGCGCAGGGGGTCAATTCGGCGCGATGGGTCTCGCGTGACCTCCCAGATGTGAAATTGCCGCTGGTTGATCAGGAGGAGCTGATCACCGACGCGCGCACCTCGCTGCGCTACGCCACGCACCCGCTGGTGAACGCGGGCATGGCGTCGCTGCTGGCGGTGCCGCTGGTGGGCACGGAGGGGACGCGGGCGACGCTGTGGGTGGGCACGTTCCGGCCCGGGGCCTTCGACGCGCGCACGGTGCGGCAGCTCTCGGGGTGGGCGCGGCTGCTCGAGCGTCAGCTCATTCCGCACGACGAGCGGCCGCTGTACCGGCGCTTCCTCACGCTGATGAACGCGCCGGCGATCTACGTGCACCGCGACGAGGTGTTGCTCAACGCGGCGGCCGAGGCGCTCACCGGCTTCGCGTCGGCGGAGTTGTCGTCGCTCGACCGCTGGTTCGAGGCGCTCCACGGCGAAGACGCGCCCACCGCGCGCGCGATGTACGAGCTCGATCGCCAGCAGGGCCTCGCCAGCACCCGGGTGACCGCGCTGCGCCGGAAGGACGGCAGCGACCGCATGGTGGAGATCGCCCTGCGGCGCGAAGGGCAGCACGAGGTCTGGCTGCTCCACGACGTGACGGAGCGCGTGGCGAGCCAGGAGCGCTTTCGCGTGCTGTTCGAGCAGAGCAGCACCGCGCTGGCGCTCTACGACGAGACCGGCTTCCTCGACTGCAACCCGGCCGCGGTGGCGCTGCTGGGGTACGCCTCGAAGAGCGACGTGCTCGAGCGGCAGCCCGCGTTGGTCTCACCGCCCACGCAGCCCAACGGCAAGCGGTCGGCCGACGTGCTGGCGCGCATGGAGACCATCGCCCTCGCGCAGGGCAGCCACCGCTTCGACTGGGTGTACCGCACCGCGCAGGGCGCCGAGGCGCCGGTGGAGGTGACGCTCACGCCGCTGGTGCTCGGCCACCGCCGGGTGCTGCTCGCCGAGTGGCACGACATCTCGGAGCGGCTCCGGTACGAAGAAGGGCTCAAGGCGGCGCGCGACTCGGCGCTCTCGTTCGCGCGGGCGCGCAGCGACTTCCTCGCCACCATGTCGCACGAGATCCGCACGCCGATGAACGGGGTCATCGGCATGACCCGGCTGCTCGCCGAGACCGGGCTCACCGCGCAGCAGCGCGAGTACGTCGACACCGTGCGCGCGTGCGGCGAGGGCCTGCTGGCGCTGATCAACGACATCCTCGACTTCTCGCGGCTCGAGGCGGGCAAGGTGCAGCTCGAGCGCATCCCCTTCGCGGTGCGCGAGGTGGTGGAAGACGCGGTGGCGGTGGTGGCTCCGCAGGCGCACGGCAAGCGGCTCGAGCTGAGCTGCCGCATCGCGCCCGAGGTGCCGGCGCTGACCTGGGGAGATCCACGGCGCATCCGCCAGGTGCTCCTCAACCTGCTGGGCAACGCGGTGAAGTTCACCCACGAGGGGCGCGTGGAGGTCGCGGTCGAGGCGGTGCCGCACGTGTCGGGCGAGGTGATGCTGGTCTTCGCGGTGAAGGACACCGGGGTGGGCATCGCGCCCGAGGCCCTGCCGCGGCTCTTCTCGGCCTTCAGCCAGGAGGACGGGAGCACCACGCGGCGCTTCGGCGGCTCCGGGCTCGGCCTCGCCATCTGCCGCGGCCTCACGCAGCTCATGCAGGGCGCGCTCGACGTCGACTCGCAGCAGCCCGGCGGGAGCGTCTTCACCGTCGCCCTCCCCCTCGAGGTGCACACCGCGCACGTCGAGCGACCGGCCCTCACCGGCAAGCTCCTCGCCGTGCTCGACGACCGCGAGACGAGCCGCGCCGCGCTCGAGGCGTTGATCTCCGCGGCGGGCGCGCACCTCACCGCCGACCCCGCGGAGGCCGACCTCGTGCTCGTCGACCAGGGCATGGGTGACGGGCGCGGGGCGGAGCTCGCCGCGCGCATCGCGAGGTACGAGAAGCCGGTGGGCTTCCTCCGGCGGCTCGACGGCGCGCGCCTCGACGAGTCGACGTTCGCCTTCGTGCTGCCCACGCCGGTGCGCGAGGCGGCGCTCTATCAGCAGCTCTCGCGGGTGCTCCTCGCCGCGCCCGCGCCGCTCGCGCAGCAGCCGGCGCCCTACCGCCAGTTCGGCGCGCGCGTGCTCGTCGCCGAGGACAACCCGGTCAACCAGCGCGTGGTGGTCGGGCTGCTCTCGAAGCTCGGCTGCGTGGTGGAGCTCGCCGGCAACGGGGAGCACGCCGTCGAGGCCTTCTCGCGCGGTGCGTTCGACCTCATCTTCATGGACTGCCAGATGCCGGTGATGGATGGCTTCGCCGCCACGCGCCGCATCCGCGCGTCGCAGCACGCGCACGTGCCCATCGTCGCGCTCACCGCCGGGGTGATGGAAGGCGACCGCGAGCGCTGCTTCGAGGCGGGCATGGACGACTTTCTCGCCAAGCCGGTGCGCCTCGAGGATCTCGAGCGCGCGCTCGCCCGCCACCTCGACGACGACGGCGCGCAGACCGCGACCGCTTAGGTGAGCCGGAGGCGGATCGGCCCCTTCGCGCGCGACGCGTCGACCACCTGTCCGCGCTGCGTCACCACCAGCTGGCCCTTCGCGACCAGCCGGCGGGCGGCCTCGCGCACCGGCTCCAGGAGGGCGCGCCACGCGGCCTCGTCGGTGGCCCGGGCGCGCGCGACCTCCGAGGGGCAGATGCTCGCGCCGCGCGGGCTTCCAAAGACGAATCGACGGCGTGCTTCCGCTTGCGGCAGGCGTCGCTGCAGAAGCGAACGTGCTCCCAGTCGCGCGCCCACTTCTTCCGCCACGCGATGTCGCGCCCGCACACGGCGCAGGGCTTCGAGTCCACCGCGCGTCGGTAACGAGCGCGCGAGTCAGCCGCTACCCTGTCGGCGGCTGTGCGAACAGAACGACACCGCGCGTTCACTTCGAGCGGTGCATCATTCACCCGTGGTGCGGTTCTTCGCAGGGGTGCTCGGCACCTGGCTCGTGGTGACGGGCGCGAACGTCGCGACCTGTCGGCTCGGCGGCGCGACGCTCGGGGGCACGGGCTTGTCCTTCGAGGGCATCACGCTGCGGCTGATCGACGCGCCAGACGTGACGGCGGTGCGCTGCGAGCCGGCGCGGGCCACCGTCGAGCGCGGCGGGCTGCGCGAGTGGCTGGTGCTGGCTGACGATGGGCTGGAGCACGGCTTCGACGTGCCGACTCCCGAGGCGGCGCGGTGGCTGCGGCTCGCGCTCGAGGGCGCGGAGGCGACGGACGTCCTCGACGGCGTCGAGCTGCGCGGCGCGGTGACGCTGCGGTACGCGGGGGCGCGCGCGTTCGACGCGAAGGGGCACGAGGTGCCGCTGCGGCTCGCCGTGCGCGACGCGCGGCAGCTCGCCTTCGAGTTCGACGACGCGGCGCTCGCCGCAGCGCGCTTCCCGCTGGTGGTGGATCCGCTCCTGAGCGCGGCGAGCTGGGACGTGCACCCCGCAGCGGTCGCGAACGCGGGCTTCGGCGCGGCCCTCACGGGCGTCGGCGACGTCGACGGCGACGGGTACGGCGACGCGGTGGTGGGCGCGCCCGGCTGGTCGAGCGCCGGGGTCGTCGAGGGCCGGGTGTGGCTCTTTCGCGGCGGGCCGGGCGGGTTGGCGACGGTCGCGAGCCAGGTGCTGGATCCGACGGATCAGAGCGGCGCCCGCTTCGGTGCGCGCGTCGCGCCGCTGGGAGACGTCGACGGAGACGGGCTCGCCGACGTCGCCATCTCCGCGCCCGGCTGGAGCGGCGAGGCGGCGTTCGAGGGGCGCGTCTACGTGTACTTCGGCAGCGCGACCGGCCTCGGCTCACCGCGCACCTTCGACCCCACCGACCAGGTCGACGCGGCGTTCGGGCTCGGCCTGTCGGGCGCCGGCGACGTCGACGGCGATGGGCGCGGAGAGCTGCTCGTCGGTGCTCCTGGCTGGAGCAGCACCGGCTTCTCGAGCGAGGGGCGCGCGTACCTGTACCTCGGCGCGCAGGGCGTGCCCTGGGTGGTGGACGCGGCGGATCAGGTCGCCGCGCGCTTCGGCGAGTCGGTGGCGGGCGTGGGCGACGTCGACCGCGATGGGCGGGCCGACTTCGCGGTGGGCGCTCCGGGCTTCGACGCGCAGCAGAACGACGAAGGGCGAGTGTTCCTCTTCCGCGGGAGCGCCGCGCCCTCGACGACACCGATGGCCACGCTCGACCCGACGGATCAAGCCGGCGCGTCCTTCGGAGCCGCGCTCGCCGGCGCTGGTGACGTCGATGGGGACACCTTCGCCGACTTCGTGGTGGGCGCTCCGGGCTTCGACGCGCAGCAGACGGACGAAGGGCGCGCGTTCCTCTTTCGCGGCGGGGGAAGCACCTTCAGCGTCGCTGCGTGGGTGAGCGACCCGACCGACGAGGCGAGCGCGCGCTACGGCAGCGCGGTGTCGGGCAGCGGTGACGTGAATGGCGATGGCTTCGCGGACTTCGCCGTCGGTGCGCCCGGCGCAGGGGCGGGCGCGGGCCGCTTCGAGGTGCTCCTCGGCGGCGTGGCGCCGCGCGTCTTTTCGAGCTTCGACACGCTGGCGACTCCGGCGGGGGCGGCGCGGGGGAGCGCGCTGGGCTGGGCCGGAGACGTCGACGGCGATGGCTTTGGCGAGCTGCTGGTGGGCGCACCCTCGCACACGCCTGCGGGCGTCACGGCGGAGGGCTCGGCGAGCGTCCTGCGGGGCTTCGCCGCGGGCGCGGCCGCGACGGCGAGCGGCGTCAACGACGTCACCGACACCGACACGGCGCGCTTCGGCTGGGTGGTGACCGGCGCGGGCGACGTGAACGGAGACGGCTTCGGCGATGCGCTGGTGACGGCGCCGATGTTCACCGTGACGATGGCGCGCGCGAACGAGGGGCGCGCGTACGTGTTCCACGGCTCGGCGGCCGGCCCGGTGGCGACGCCGTCGTGGTTCCTCGACCCGAGCGACCAGAACGGCGCCAACTTCGGGCGCGCGGCGGCGGGCGCGGGCGACGTCGACGGCGACGGCTTCGACGACGTGCTCATCGGCTGCCGGTACTGCGACGGGCAGGTGCGCAACGAGGGGAAGGTGTTCCTCTTTCGTGGGAGCGCGTCGGGGCTCGCGTCGACGGGCTTCGTCGCCGAGCCGACGGATCAGGGCGGCGCGGCCTTCGGGGTGGCGGTGAGCGGCGCGGGCGACGTCAACGCCGACGGCTTCGCCGATTTCCTGGTGGGCGCGTTCAACTTCGACGCGCAGCAGGTCGACGAGGGGCGGGCGTACCTCTACCTCGGCTCGGGGCTCGGGCCCGTAGCCTCGAGCTGGGCGCTCGACCCGACGGATCAGGCCGGCGCGCTCTTTGGCGTCGCGGTGGTCGGCGCGGGCGACGTCAACGGCGACGGCTACTCGGACGTGCTGGTGACCGCCTCGTCGTTCGACGCGCAGCAGGCCGACGAGGGCCGCGCGTACCTCTACCTCGGCGGGCCAGGTGGCCTCTCGACGAGCGCCGCGTGGACCGCGGATCCGACCGACTCTGCCGGGGCCAGCTTCGGCTACGTCGCGGCCGCCGCGGGAGACGTCAACGGCGATGGCTACGCCGACGTGCTGATCAGCGCCCCGTATTGGAACGCGAGCGAGGGGCGCGTGTACCTCTACCTCGGCTCGGCGAGCGGGCTTCAGGCGACGCCGGCCTGGGTGCAGGATCCGACGGACGTCAGCGCGTCGTTCTTCGGGTGGAGCGTCGACGGCGCAGGCGACGTCAACGGCGACGGCTTCGACGACGTGGTGGTGGGCGCGTCGGACTTCACGGCGCAGCAGTCGCGCGAGGGGCGTGCGTACCTCTACCTCGGAGGCCCGGGCGGGCTCGCCACGACGCCGGTGTGGACGACGGATCCGACCGACCAGGCGACCGCGTACTTCGGCAACGCCGCCGGCGGGCTCGGTGACGTCAACGGCGACGGCTTCGGCGACTTCGCGGTCGGCGCGCCGTACTGGGACGGGCAGCTGCCCGATGAGGGGCGCGTGTTCTGGTACCTCGGCGGTGATGGGGCGCCCGGGCGGTCGCTGATTCCTTCGCAAGCGCTCGCGAGCGGGAGGTTGTCGCGCGGGGCGCTGGTGACGTCAGCGCCGAAGGTGCAGCTCGATGCGCCGGCGTCGGCGCTCGTGCCGCTCGGTGGCGCGCTCGCGCTCGAGGTGCAGGCGCGGCGCGGGGCCGGGGGCTGGGCGACTTCGCCTCCCGGTGCACGCGTCGCGTCGGGCGGCGTGCTGTCGTCGAGTCCGCCGCTGGCGGGGCCGGGCGCGTGGCGCTGGCGGGCGCGCGTGCGACAGCCGCTCGCGTTGGGCGCGGGGCGTTGGGTCGCGTTCACGTCGGGCGTGGCGCGTGGCGGAGACTTCCTCGTCAGCCTCGACGCGGGCGTTGACGCCGGAGTCGCCGATGCGGGCGTCCCGGTGGACGCGGGCGTCGATGCCGGGTTCGCCGATGCGGGCGTGTCGGATGCGGGTGTCGATGCCGGGTTCGCCGATGCGGGCGTGTCGCTGGATGCGGGCGTCGATGCCGGGTTCGCCGATGCGGGCGTGTCGCTGGATGCGGGCGTCGATGCCGGAGTCGTCGATGCGGGCCTCGACGGCGGTGTCGATGGTGGCACGGCGGACGCGGGCTTTGAGCCCGATGCCGGGGGCGTTGATGCCGGCGAGGGCCAGGACGCGGGCTCGTCCAGCGATGACGGCGGCGCGACGAGCGCTCGCACGTACGCGGTCGGGTGCGGCTGCGCGAGCGCGTGGGACCTCGCGCCGCTCGTGGGCCTTCTCATCCTGCGACGTCGACGCGGAACCGGTGCACGTCGAGCGGGACAGGCGCGCCGTGAGGGTGTGCGGTCGTAGTCCTTCGGACCGCCGACGCTGCGCGTTGCGCGCGGGCGCCCGCGCCGGCGGAGTTCATGCCTCGTCGGACGCCGTGTCGCCCACGCCCGACGCCGGAGCGACGCCCGTCGCCATCTTCCCCACCGTCACCGCGCCCGCGCGGCCGCCCGGGCTCTTCACCGCCATCGGCGACACGGTCTTCTTCCACGGGTGGACTCCGACGGGCTTCGGGCGGGTGGCGTGGCCGCGCGCTGCACGTCGCGCGGCTCGACCCAGCGTGACTCTGAGGGGGCGTGCTCCTGCGCTTCGGCACCTCGCGCGCCCCGCTCCACAGCGCTCCACCGACCCGGTCGTCTTCGGAGACAGCTCCGGGTTTCACCGCGAAGGACCACCTCGCCTCCCGGAATTCCGAGGCACGCCTCGGGCTCACATCCGCCGAGGGGAGAGTAGGGTCGCCCGCATCATGACCTCGTTGCTCCTCGCGCTCCTGCTGAGCGCCGACCCGCAGCCCCCGGTGGTGTTGATGCCTGGTCTCCAGAGCGTCAACCTCGAGCCGAAGCGCGCGGAGGCCTACGCCACGCGGCTCGCGCAGCGCCTCACGCTCTTCGGGGTGCACGTCACCACCGGCGCGGAGGTGGCGGCGGTGCTGGGCTACGAGCGCCAGCAGCAGCTCCTCGGGTGTGGCGACGACACGTGCCGCAGCGTGACGGTGATGAACGCGCCCATCGACGGGCTGCTCGTCGGCACGGCCTCGAAGCTCGGCTCGAAGTGGACGCTCGACGCCATCATCCTCGCGCCGGGCACGGCGAAGAAGCTCGCCACCGCGTCGGCCACCGGCACCGACGAAGACAGCCTCCTCTCGTCGATCCCGCTGGTGGCCGAGAAGCTCTCGTCGCAGCTCGCGGCGTCGCTCGGGCGCGAGCTCGTCGCGCGGGGCACCGAGGAGCGCCGCCCGTCGCTGGTGAAGCGCCTCGCGTGGGTTCCCCTCGCCGTGGGCGTCGCGGCAGGCGCAGGTGGCGCGGTCTCGCTCGGGCTCGCGCAGGGCACGGCGGCGCAGCTCCGGCAGGTGCGCACGCCCGAGACGGCGCTGACGCCCGCGCAGACCAGCGACCTCGTGGCGGCGGGGAAGCTCCAGCAGAACCTCGGCTGGGTCGGGGTGGGCGTCGGCGTCGCAGGGCTCGCAGGCGCTGCGGCGATGTTCTTCCTCGGCGGCGAGGAGGTCGTCTCCGCCGGGCTCGCCTTCACGCCGGGTGGGGCGACCCTCTCCGTCACCGGGAGCTTCTGACATGCGTCGCGCGCTCTTCCTGTCCTTCCTCGCGCTCTCCGCGTGCGTCGACTTCGACCGCCTCGCCGCTGACTGCGTCGCGCGCGGCGACTGTCAGTCCACGGTGACCGCCCCGCAGCTCCTCGAGAGCTCGCCCGCGAACCAGGCGACCGACGTGCGCGTCGACGCCTCGCTCTCGCTGGTGTTCAGCAAGGCGATGAGCCGCGAGTCGGTGACGCTCACCCTCTCGCCGCCCGTCGCGCTCGGCGCCGGCACGTGGAGCGACGACGACACCGCGTACAGCGTGCAGCCCCAGGCTCCGCTCACGCCGTCGACGAGCTACACCGTCACCGTGGCCGGCCGCTCGACCGACGGCGCGGCGCTGGCGTCAGGCGCGTCCTTCACCTTCACCACGCAGGCGGCGCCTGACACCGTCGCCCCGACGCTCGCCTCGACCCAGCCCGTCAACGGCGCGGGCAGCGTGCCCGTGTCTTCGACGGTGACGCTCGTCTTCTCCGAGGCGATGTCGCAGCCGTCGCTGCAGCTCACCTCGCTCCCGGCCGCGACCTGGGGCGCGCCCGCGTGGAGCACCGACGGCCGCACCGCCACCTTCACGCCCGACCCGCTCGAGGGCGAGACGCTCTACACGCTGACGGTGACTGGCACCGACCTCGCGGGCAACGCGCTCACCGGCATCACCACGCTCACCTTCACCACCGCCGCCGCGCCGCCGCCGCCCGACACCACGCCGCCCACGGTGGTGGCCACCACGCCCGCCGAGGGCGCCACCAACGTCGCCACCTCGCTCGCGCCGACGCTCTTCTTCTCCGAGCCGATGAAGCGCGCGGAGCTGCTCGCGGCCATCACCGTCACCCCGAGTGCGGGCATCGTGCTCACCACCGACGACCCGATGGCGCCGACGCAGGTCACGCTCACCCACGGCGCGCCGCTGCCCTCGAGCACCGCGTACACGGTGACGGTGGGCGTGGGCGCGGTCGACCTCGCAGGCAATGCGCTCGCGGCGCCGAAGACGCTCACCTTCACCACTGGCACCACGCCCGACACCACCCCGCCGACCCTCACCTCGGTCGACCCGGTGGACGGAGGCGTCGGCGCGCCGCTGCAGCCCACGCTGACGCTCGTCTTCTCCGAGCCGATGGACCCCGCGGCGACCCAGGGGGCCCTCGCGGTCTCGATGCCGAGCGGGCTCACCGGCACGCCGACGTGGAGCAGCAACAACACGCGGCTCCAGTGGCGCCTCACTCAGGCCCTCACGCCCGGCCAGGAGGTGCGCTGGCAGCTCGGCACCGGCGCCCGGGACCTCTCGGGCAACGCGCTGGCCCAGACGCAGACCTTCTCGTTCCGCGTGCGCCGCCGCTACACCGTGGTGCTCGACGCTGCCGACATCGTCACCGACGACACGGCCTTGAAGGCGGTGAGCTCGGGTCTCACCAGCACCAGCAGCACCACGTTCCGCGTGGGCGATCTCGGCACCGCGACGTCGAACACCTCCGCGGCGCGCGCGCTCTTCTCGATGTCGCTGGCCGACGTGCCGTCCACGCTGCTCGAGCTCGAGACGGCGAAGCTCAGGCTCAACCTCGAGTCGAGCTTCGGCACGCCGTTCCTCACCGGCAGCGTGCTGATGCTCCAGGTTTCGGCGACGTCCACCAACACGCTGGGCTTCGACGTCGACGTGCGCGCGCTCGAGTGCGGCGCCTGTCGCGATGGCCCCGACGTTCCCTTCTTCACCTCGGCCTCGGTCGCGGCCGTCGAGAAGGACGTCACCGGGTGGGTGCGGGCCCAGGTGCTCGCGCGCCACCCGAAGCTCAACTTCCGGGTGCTCTTCTACCAGCAGCGCGCTGCGCCCTTCATGGGTGGCTACGTCGAGACCATCGGCGTCTCCGGCTCCGACTACGTGACGCTCGCCGAGGCCTCCGACGGCGCCGCGACCGCCCCGCGGCTGACGCTCCAGTTCCTCGCGCCGTGACGGTCAGCCGCCGACCTTGAGGTGCACCGTCGCGGTGGCGATGGGCTGCGCCTCGTCTTCCTGCCATGCGACGGCCTGGAGCGTCGTCACCCGACGCCCCGCCTTCACCACACGCGCCGCCGCGAAGGTGTCTCGCGTGCGCCCCGTGCGGAGGAAGTCGACGGTGAGGGTGATGGTCTTCGGGAGCACCGCCGTCTCGGTCGCGGCGAGGCACTCGAGGTGCGCGATGGACTCGAGCAGGCCGCCGAGCGTGCCGCCGTGGAGCGCGGGCACGGTGGGGTTGCCGACGAGGTGCTCGGCCCACGGCATCACCGCCACCCGCCGCCCGTCGCGGAGCTCGACGCGCACGCCGAGGAAGCTGAGGTAGGGGATGGCTTCCACCAGCGGCCCGAAGTCGCCGGCCTCGTGAGCGCGCTGCACCGCTTCGCGCACGTTCATGTGCCGAGCCCCTTCCGCACCTCTTCTTCGGTGAGGGCGCGGCCGCGCGCCGAGAGCGCGAAGGTGGCGGTGGCGGTAGCGAAGGGCGCCTGCTCGTCGTCGACCCACGCCCACGCGCGCACGAAGGCCACCGAGCGCGTCACGCGGTGACATTCGGCGCGCGCCAGCACGTCGCGATGGGCGGGCGCGCGGCCGAGGAAGTCGACCCGCAGGTCGAGCGTGGCGATGGGCTGCGGCGAGCGGAGCTTCATGTACACCGAGGCGCCTGCGCAGCCGTCGAGCACGGTGGTGATGGCCCCGCCGTGCATCACCTGCGTCGCCGGGTTGCCGATGAGGCGCGGGTTCCACGGGAGCTTCAGCGTCACCTGCGCCGGCTCCCACGAGGCGGCGACCAGCGAGAGGCCCAGCGCGCGGTTGTGCGGCACGAAGTCGCGGAACGCCGCGTTCATCAGGTCGAGGTCGATGGGCTCTTCACTCACGGCTCAGCTCGGGGAAGACAACCGGCGCAGCAGGCTCGCGGTGTCGTGGAAGCTCAGCTGCGCGCCGCCCAGCTTCAGCACCTGGCCCGGCTGGAGCGGCAACGGGCGATCGCGCTCGGTGAGGGTGACGACGCCCACCTTCGCCTCGCGGCCGCCCTCGGCGCTCACGAACCACGTGCCCCCACGGCAGGCGAGCACCACGTGGTGACGCGAGACGGTTCCGTCGGAGATCTGCACGTCGTTGTCGCCTTCGCGCCCCACCTTGAGCGTGGTGCCCTCGGTGTGGCCGAGGCGGAAGCACAGCGCGTCACCTGCCTTCGGCGTCGGCGCGCCGCCGTCGACGTGCACGGTGTTGAGGGTGGTGCGCGACGGGGCCTGCCAGGGGCCTGGCTCCCACACCAGCCACGAGCCCGGGTACTTCGCGGCGAAGGCCTCGGCGCCGCGGAGCTGCTGCGTCCACAGGAACGTCGAGAGGTAGGAGGGGATGGGCATGCGGGACGAACGGTACTCCAACCAGATGGTTGGGGTTCAATGGAGACGCTGCTTCTGCTCCGGCATGCGCTCATCGAGGGCGCGGGCGAGGGCCTCGAACGCCGCGCGGTCGGGGAAGAGGTGCGCGGGGATGAGCACCCGCTCGTGCTCGTCGAGCCACAGCCCGAGCGTCTCGCGGCGCTCGCCGAAGCGGCGCACCTCCTTCACCGCGCTCCACGGCACCTCGATGACGCCCTGGCCGCTGGGCCGCGAGACGAGCACCGAGAGCGGGGTGACGCGCACGCCCCAGCCCGGCTTCGGGCCCGAGCGCGCCACCGCCACCGCGAAGGCCGCGGCGAGGCCCGACGACAGCCCGGCGCGGAGGATCTCGCGGGGCGTGTCGGTGCCGACGAACGAGACCACGGCCCACGCGGTGAGCGCGAGCGACGCGACGAGGCCGCCGGCGAGCCAGAGCCGCAGCCGCAGCGGGTGGTAGGGGAAGAAGTCGCCCACGGGCGGGTGCTACCACCAGACGCCCCTTCGGGACGGCTCAACCGAGCGCCTGGCGGACGCCGCGGCAGAACTCGAGGAAGGCCTGCTCGTGGAGCCCGGCGAGGTGCGCGGCGCGCTCGAGCAGCAGGGTCCGGTGCTCGGCGGTCCACTTCGCGGTGGTGCGCGCGCCGCGCCGGTGCACCTCGCCGGCCATCACCCCGATGGCGCGCAGCGTCTGCGGGAGCGCCGCGCGGTCGAAGTCCTCCACCGCGAGCTTGTCGTCGCTGGCGAAGAGCGGCCGCACGATGACCGGCAGCGAGCCGAGCAGCGCGGCGGCCACCTCCTGCGGGGCGCGCGGCAGGCACTTCGTCCACGCGGCGAGCAGCTTCGTCGCGTCGGCCTGGAGGTCGGCGAAGCTCGAGCCGCGCACCTCCTTGAGCTCGAGCAGCCGCGCGACATCGCCGACCTTCACCAGCGCGACGAGGCGCTCGACGCCGAGGCTCCCGGTGCCCGCCACGCGGCGCGTGAGGTCGAGCAGCGTCACCGGCGCGGGCTGCTTCGTCGCCGCGGCCCACGCCTCCACGGCCTTGCGCGCGAGCGGCAGCTTCGAGGCCGGCGCGGGAGGCATCTTCTCGTCGCGCACCAGCCGCTCCGGCGCGGCGAGCCGCTTGAGGAGGAACTTGTCTTCGGCCTTCGCGGCGGCGTCGGAGACGGCCTTCGTCAGCGGTGCGGGCAGCCGCGCGGTCGCTCCGGCGACGCCGGCCGCGTGCCCTTCGAGCACCTCCTCGGCGAGCGAGAGCACCTCGAGGCCCGAACAGCCGAGCTCCGGCCGCGCGAGCAGCGTCGAGGTGAGCAGCCGCACCACGTCGAAGCTCCACGGCCCCTCGAAGCTCTCGTCGAAGTCGTTGACGTGCAGCGCCACGCCGCGCGCGGTGCGGAAGGTGCCGACGTTCTCGAGGTGCAGGTCGCCCACCAGCGTGCCGCGCCCGGGGATGCCGCGGAGCAGCGCCGGCTCCTGCTCGAGCAGCGCGGCCCACAGCGCCGACGCGCCGCGGAGGAAGGCGAACGGCGAGGCACCCATTCGGGTCCACTTGCGGCGGAGGAGCTCGGGTGACCTCCGCAGGCGCTGGAAGTCGGCGTCGAGCTGCACGGTGGCGAGCGACATGGGCCCGAGGCTACTCGCCGGGGTATGAAGGGCGAATGCGCCTCTCGCTCCCGCTGTTCTTCGTCGCCGGGCTGACCCTCGGGCTGGTCGCCGCGTCGTGTGGTGGTTCGACGACGTGTACTCCGCAGAGCTGCGCGAGCGGCTGCTGCAACGCCGACGGGAAGTGCCAGTCAGGCGCCGAGGCGACCGCGTGCGGCATCAACGGCAACACCTGCGTCAACTGCGCGGGGCTCGGCCAGGGCTGCGTCAACCACGCGTGCTTCGCGAGTGCGGGCACCGGTGGCAGCGGCTCGACGGGCGGTGGCGGCGCGAGCACGGGCGGCGGTGGCGGCGCCACGGGCGGCGGTGGTGGCGCGATCGGTGGTGGCGGTGGCGCTGCGACCGGAGGTGGTGCTGCGACCGGTGGTGGAGGTGGCACCACGGGCGGTGGCGGCGGCGCGGGTGGTGGCGCGGGCGGCGGTGGCCCGGTCGGCGGCGGCGGTGGTCCACTCGACGCGGGGACGCCGCCGACGGTGGCGGTGACGACGGGGAGCTGCGCGATGGTGACGCCGTGCAGCGGCCAGCTGCAGGGCGCGTGGTTCTACACGGCGGCGTGCGGCGACGACCCCCTCGCGGACTTCCGCCAGCTCTGCTCGTCGGTGACGCTGGTGTCGTCGGCGTCCACCCTCTCGGGCCAGCTCGACTTCGTGGGCGGCAACGCGTTTCGCCGCGTGACGACCCACTTCAACACCACGGTGAACCTCCCCGCGGCGTGCGCGAGCCTCGGGTGCGCGACGATTCAGTCGCTGCTGCAGCAGTCGGTGCCGACGGCGAGCTGTGTCACCGCGACGAGCGGCCGCACCGGCTGTGACTGCACGGTGTCCGGCTCGAGCAGGCTCGACGAGGCCGGCACCTTCACCGTCGACGCCGGCGTAGTGACGGTGACGACGGCGCAGCGCACGCGCACCTTCGACACCTGCGTCGTCGGGGGCTCGCTCCAGGTGCGCGAGACCACGGCCGGCCTGTCGGGCACCGAGCGCGGCACCTCGACGCTGACGCGGCCCTGAGCCCGTCACACCGGGAGCTGGAGCGCGCGGCCCGTCTCCACCCAGCTCTTGAGGCTGGAGAGGAAGAGGTTCCAGCCCTCGAGGTTGTGCTCGTAGCCGGGGTCGCCGTCTTCGAGCTCGTCCTGCGTGACGGTCAGCTTCGTCGCGAAGCCGAGGTCCTCGAGCGCGTAGGTGACGCGCGACTGGAAGACCTTCGGGCCGGTGCGCCACAGCGGGCCGGCGCGGTGCGTGACGGCGAAGCGCTGCTCGGGCACGCAGGCGAGCACCTCGCCTTCGACGTGCACCGCCTCGCCGCCTTTCCCGTCGGGACCGACGTAGCGGTAGGGGCTGCCGGGCTCGAAGGACGTCTCGAGGCGACTGCCGAAGTACAGCGCGGCGACGCCCTCGGGCTTCGTGAGCGCGGCGAACACCGCGGCCGGCTTCGCCGCGACGTAGATACGGTGCGAGATGGTTTTCATGCGCCGAGGTGTACGCGCCTCGTGCCCCGGCCACTTGAAGGAACGCGACGTCGCGCCGAGCGGCTAGCCTCCGCGCGCCATGACCGACCTCCTCGCCATCATCAGCAAGGCCGTGTTCGAAGCAGACTCGAAGGGCGCGAAGCCCGGGCAGGTGCTGCCGCTCGATCGCTACGTGAGCACCAACAAGGCGCTCGAGCCGCTGCGCGCGGGGGGCCGGCTCTTCCTCGTCACCGTGCGGCCGCCAGACGAGCAGCTGTGGCTGGTGGGCGTGCTCGAGTCGCCGAAGCATGACGGGAAGGCGTGGGTGGCGAAGCCGAACCGGCAGCCCATCACCGACATCTCTGCGCTGCGCGGGAAGATCCGTTTCACCTCGAACACCGGCATCTCGGCGACGAAGGGCGCGCTCGGCATGTCGCTCCAGACGCCGCGGCAGCTCACCGACGCCGACGTCGCGTTGATGCTCGGAGGCAAGGTCGCTGCGGCGCCGCCGCCCGCGCCGGAGGCCGCGCCGCCGAAGGCCAGCCCGAAGGCCGCTGCGAAGCCGAAGCCGGAGCGTGCGCCGACGGAGCCTCCCCCCGCGCCGCCGCCGTCGAAGCCGGGGAAGAGCGGAGATGTGGCGGCGCTGCTCGGCGCGCAGCAGTGGGCGAAGGCGCTGGAGCTGCTGCTCGAGCGCTGGCGCGCGGACCGGGCGCCGGAGCTGGCCGAGCTCATCGAGCGCGTCTCGGCACGGCTGCCGCCGACGAAGGAGTGGCGGGCGACGGCGGGCGACGTGGCGCGGGTGGATCTCGTCGCGCTGCTCGGCCGCCTGACCGAGGGGAAGTACGCCGACTCGCTGGCGCGCATTCAGCAACTCGGGAAGCTGCCGGCCGACCCACGCGTCGCGGCGGGGCTCGCGCGCCTCATCGTCACGCCGCCCTTCACCGCGCAGTCGTCGCGTGAGTTCTGGACCGCGCTGCTCGAGCAGCTCGAGGAGCGCCACGCCGACCCGCGCACGCTCACCGCCCTCGCGCCGGTGGCGGGCGACTACCAGGCGACGTTCGGGCGCACGAAGATGGGCGAGTCGATGGAGCGCCGGGTGCAAGCGCTCGTCGCCGCGCTGCGCGAGCAGTTCCCCACCACGCCGCAGGCCGACGTGAAGGCGTGGCTCGCGCTGGTGCCCGCCGGAGAGGCCGCCGCGCCGCGCGCCACGAAGGGCGGGCGCACGCTCGACGAGCTCCTCGCTGCGGTCTACGCGAGCCCCGACGACGAGACGGTGCGGCAGGTGTACGCCGACGCGCTGCTCGAGGTCGGCGATCCGCGCGGGGAGTTCATGGTGCTGCAGCTCAAGCGCGCGCGCGGCGAGGCGCTCACGCCAGCGGAGGAGAAGCAGGAGGCGGCGCTGCAGAAGAAGCACGCGAAGGCATGGCTGGGGCCGCTGTACGAGGTGCTCCACACGACGAGCCTCGGGTTCCGCGGCGGCTTCCTGCACACCGCGCAGATCCGCCCGGTGTCGAAGGCGCTCGCGGCCGCGCGCAACCACCCCGCGTGGAGCACGGTGCGCGAGCTCAACATGTCCACCGGCGGCACCAACGAGCGCGGCGCGAGCCTCATCGTTCAGCCGAACGCGCGGCACATCCGCACGCTGTGGAACGTGGTGTACCTCGTGCTCGACGAGCTGGCGGCCAGCCCGGGCGAAGGGCGGGAGCTCGAGCTCCTACACATCAGCTGGCTGCCGATGGGGAGCCCCGAGAGCGAGAACGGCCGGGTCGCGACGCGCGCGTGGCAGGCGACGTTGACCGGCAAGGCCTTCCCGAAGCTCCGTGAGCTGCAGCTCGGGCGGGAAGCCGCGAGCGAGCCCGACGCGCTGAAGGACCTGTGGACGAGCCCGCTCGTGAAGCAGCTCTCGCGCGTGCGCCTCGTGGCCAGCTACTTCCACGCGGCGAAGTACCTCAGCGTCGCGGCGCGCGAAGCGTCGAGCCGCCTCACGGTGGAGCTCGACTTCGGCGCGGTGCTCTTCGTCGTCACGCCTGGCGGGCAGCTCGCCATCTCCGCCACGGGCTCGGCGGAGTACATCTGGAAGGACCTCGTCGCGGCCCTCGACCCGAACACGTGGAAGAAGGTGACGGTCGCGAAGGGCGCGCTCACCGACAAGGAGCACGCGATGCTCGTGAAGCGGCTGCCGAAGGCGACCATCGAGCGCTGACGCATGGCGAGGCTCAAGCAGGCACCTCCGCGCGGCATCGTCCGCCTCGATGGCCCGCTGCCGCTCGAGCTGGTCCATCGCCGGTACGAGGTCGACGCGCCGCTCGACGCGAGCGTGGAGCACTGGTGGTCCGTCGCGTGGAAGGTCGCGCCCGGCGAGCGGCACGAGCAGTCGTCGTTGCCGCACCCGTCGATTCACGTGGTGTGGGAGGCCGGCAGCGCCACGGTGCAGGTGGTCGGCGTGGTGACGGGGCGCTTCACGCGCACGCTCGAAGGCGAGGGGCGCGCGTTCGCGGCGAAGTTCAGGCCCGGCGCGTTCCGGGCGCTGCTCGGCGCGCCGGTGTCGACGCTCACCGACCGCGTGGTCGACCTCGGCGAGGTGGTCGGCGCGAAGCGGGCGCGGGGGTACCGCGACGCGCTGGGCCGGGCGCGCGACGACGATGAGCGCGTGCGGATCGCGACGACGTTCTTCGGCGCGCTGCTGCCTCCACCCGCGGCAGACGCGGCGCTCCTCGCGGAGCTGGTGCGCGCGGCGACCGAGGACCGCGCGGTGACGTCGGTCGAGGCGCTCCGCGAGCGGGCGGGGATGCACCTCCGCGAGCTCCAGCGCTGGTTTCGTGACGCGGTGGGGATCTCGCCGAAGTGGATGATCCAGCGGTATCGGCTCCACGAGGCGTTGCTGGCCATCGAGCAGGGCGGGCGGTCGCTCACCACCCTCGCCGCGGAGCTCGGGTACGCGGATCAGGCGCACTTCACGCGCGACTTCCGGGCGCTGGTCGGCGTGCCGCCGTCGAAGTACTTCGCGCGCGTGAAGCGCTGAGCGGTGGGTGGTCTGCTCAGCTCAGAGCTCGACGATGATCTTCCCCGTCGCCCGGCCCGAGGCGCTCCGCTCCCAGGCGGCGCCGAGCTGCTCGAGCGGGAACCGGCTGTCGACGTGCACGGTGACCTTCCCGTCGGCGGCGAGCGCGTCGAGGAACCCGAGGTCGGCCGCGTTGGGCGTCAGCAGCACGGGGGTGACCTTCCGGCTGCGCACCGGGTTGAGCAGCGCGTGCGCGAACACGGCCGGGCCCGGCAGGCACGACGCGAAGCGCCCGCGCGGCGTGAGGCGCCCGAGGAAGTCGCCCGGTGAGCTGCCGATGCAGTCGTAGATGACGTCGAAGGGCGCGGCGCCCTGCCACGCGTCGGGCTTCGTGTAGTCGATGACGTCCTGCGCGCCGAGGCGGCGGACGAGGTCGACGTTGCGCGTGCTGCAGACGCCGGTGACGTGCGCGCCAGCCGCGCGCGCGAGCTGCACGGCGAGGTGACCGACGCCTCCCGACGCGCCGATGATCAGCACGCGCTCGCTCGCGCCGCTCATCGGGAGCTGGCAGGCGTCACGGAGCCCCTGCAGCGCCGTCATGCCCGCGAGCGGCAGCCCGGCGCCCTGCGCGAAGTCGAGCGCATCGGGGAGCGGGCGCAGCACGTCGAGGCCTGCGAGCACCAGCTCGGCGCTCGCGCCCCCGGAGGTGCCCGACAGCCGCGTGTGCACCCGCTGGCCCCTGGTGAAGCCCGTCACGCCCGCACCGATGGCCTCGACCTCACCTGCGAGGTCGTAGCCGGGGATGAACCCCGGGAACTTCGCCCCGAGAATGGGCCGGGCCTTCCCGCTCGCCTGCTTCCAGTCGATGGGGTTCACGCTCGTCGCGCGCACGCGGACCAGCACCTGGCCGGGGCCGGGCAGCGGCGTGGGGAGGTCGGTGAGCTTCGGCTGCATCCCATAGGCGTCCAACGTCATCGCGCGCATCGACGTCGAGTTAACCGGCGGCGCGGCTGAAATCGACCTCGCCGCGCGCTCGCATCGCGCCAGCGCCGGGTCGCAGCTGGAGTCGCTCTCGTCAGCGCACGAGCGCGCAGAGCTGCGGCAGCGCCCCCGCGAGCGCCGGGCCCGGGTGCAGCAACGCCTTCGTCGGCAGCGTGAGCCACGTCGCCTTCTTCAGCGGTCCGAGGTCGGCGACGGACTCCTTCCCCGTCCCCATGTCGCTCGCGTCGACGATGACGTCCGGCACGAGCGTCACGGCCTTCTCCAGCGAGTACGTCGGGTACGCGGTGGGGGCCTTCTCCGCGGCGTTGCGCGCGCCGCAGTCGACGAGGAGCTCGTGCGCGAAGCTCCCCGGCCCCGCCACCACGAGCGGCGAGAAGCCGTAGACGAAGAGCACCCGCTTCGGCTGCTTCGGCTGCGTCGCGCGCGCCTCTTCCCGCGCCGTGCGGAGCGCCTCGACCAGCTTCTTCGCCTCCGCCTCGCGGCCCAGCGCGCGGCCCAGCTCGGTCAGCGCCACGCTCACGTCGTCGACCGTCGTCAAGGGCAGCGCGAGCACCGGCACCCCGAGCCGCGCGAGCGTCTCGACGGGCTTCTGGTTCGCCGGTGCCTTCTGCACCACCACCAGCTGCGGCTTGAGGGCGACGATGGTCTCGATGGACACGTCGTTGAAGCCGCCGGCGCGCGGGAGCCCCGCCACCTCGGGGAACTCACAGAAGCGCGACACCGCGACCAGCGAGTCCTTCGCGCCGAGCGCCAGCACCGTCTCGGTGAGCGACGGCGCGAGCGTCACCACCCGCGTCGCCGGCTTCGGCGGAGGCGGCCCCAGCCACTGCACCGGGCTCGCCGCGAGCACGAGCGCCAGCAGCATCAGCGCGCCGCCACGTCGGACACGTTCGCCACGCCGGTGGTCTGGCTCACCGGGCACAGCGCGAGATCGCTGCCCACCGCCGTGAGGCCCGCGTCGCTCACCTCGAGCGTCACCACGCGGCCGCCGTTCTGGTCGGTCACCACCACGCGCGAGCCCGTCACCGCGAGGCGGCCCGGCAGCATCGGGAGGAAGCCCGCGTCGGCCGCGCCGTTCCGGCTCCAGGTCGCCACCCGCGCGTCCTGCTCGACGAGCACCACGCCCGCCGCCGTCACCGCCTGCACCGAGAAGTCCGGCGCGTAGGTGATGCGGCCGCCGCACGACACCGCCAGCCGCTGGCCCACCGGCACCACCCACTGCGGGTTCATGCAGTCCGCCGCGCCGAGGTCGATGACCGACACGCCGTCGTTCGCGGGGTCGACCTTCGCCAGCAGGCCCGGGCCCTCGGGCGCGTAGGTGTCGGGGTTCAGGTTGTTGAGCGCGACGTACACCTGACCGCCGAGCGCGGTGATGGACCACGGGCGCGCCACCGGCGTGCCGCCGTCGAAGGGGTGCAGGTCGAGGCTCTTGAGCGACACGCGCCCGGCGAGCGTCGGCGCGGCGGGGTTGCTCACGTCGACCTTCACCAGCTCCTGGCCGGCGTCGGCCGCCTCGGCGCCATAGCCGCCGTACAGCGGCACCCAGAGCGTGGTGCCCACCTTCGCCACGCCCTGCGGGAAGGTGTTCATGCCCAGCGGCAGCTCGGTCACCGTGCCCAGCGTGAGCGCGCCTGCGACGCCGGCGTCGAGCGTCACCACCCCCGCGTCCGCGCCCTCGCGCAGCACCAGCAGCGTGCCCGCGCCGGCGTTCACCACGTACGCGTACGGCCGGTCGACGAGCACCTGGTTGGGCACCGAGGCGGTCGGCGTGTAGGTGCTCGCCAGCGCGTACGCGCCCGAGGCCTGCGGGAGCGCCGCGTACAGCCGGCGATCCGTCGAGTCGGCCACGAGGAGCGTCGCGTCGACGCGGGCCAGCGCCGAGGGGTTGCTCCCCACGTCGGACAGCGGGCCCTTCACGCCGGTGGACGGGTCGAAGCCGACGACCTGGCCGCTCCAGTAGCAGGCGGCGACCACCGGGAAGTCGCACCGCCCGGAGTAGCACTGCTGGCCCTGCGCGCACGTCACGCCGCAGGCGCCGCAGTTCGCCTCGTCACCCTGGACGTCGACGCACGACGCGCCGCACAGCGAGAGGCCGGCCGAGCACGCCGACTTGCAGCTGCCCTGGTCGCACACCAGCCCGGCGCCGCACTTGTTGCCGCACGCGCCGCAGTTCTCGGCGTCGTAGTCGGTACTGACGCACGTGCCGCCGGGGCACGCCGTCGTGCCGGGGCGGCAACGGCACTGCGAGTCGACGCAGTCCTGCTGCTCGCCGCAGGTGGTGCCGCACACGCCGCAGTTGCGCCGGTCAGACGTGGAGTCGATGCAGCCCGTGCCGCACGGCACCGTGCCCGCCTTGCACACCACCCCCGTCGGGGGACACGCGGTCAACACCGCCACCGCGCCCAGAGCCACCAGAGTCAGCTGCTTCATCGATGCGTTCCTCACGAGAAAACCGTCGCGTTATTGCCGAACTCAGCGCGATGCCACTGCCGATTGCAGGTGCGCGGGGGCCGGCTCCCACGCGAAGCCCACCGTCACGAAGACGGCCCGCGGCGGGAGCGGGTAGCCGTCGAAGTCCTGCGCCTGCACGTCGAGCAGGTTCTTGAGCTCCGCCGACACCGTCACCTGCGGGTGCTTCCACGGCCGCGCCGTCACGCCCACGTTCACCAGCGCCCGCGCCGGCAGCACCAGCGTCTCGGTGCGGTTGGCGAACTGCGCCGACTGGAAGAGCACCTCCGCGCGCGCCTTGAGCCACTCGACGCCGCCGCTCACCCGCGCGTGCACCCGGTGCTGCGGGCGGAAAGGCAGCGCCTTCAGGTAGTAGCGCGGGTCGTCCTTCAGGTTCTGCGTGTCGAGGTAGGTGTAGCTCGCGCTCGCCTCGAGCCAGCGCCACGGCGTCACCGTGCCTTCGAGCTCCACGCCCGCCACCCGCGCCGCCTGGAAGTTGTACGGGCGCGCGAGGTTCGGCGGGTAGAACTCGTAGCTGATCAGATCCTCGTACAGCGAGAAGAAGCCGGTCGCCGAGAGCTTCGCCTTCTCGTGGGTCCACGCCGCGCCGACGTCGCCGGTGAGCGCGCGCTCGGGCCGCAGCTCGGGGTTGGGCAGCAGCGTGCCCTGCACCACGTACAGCTCCGAGAACGACGGCGGCCGGCTGGCCTGGCCCGCGTTCGCGCGCACCGAGAAGCCTGCTGGCAACTCTGCCACCACCCCCGCGCGCGGCGAGAACACGACGAAGGGCCCCGCCACGTCGACGCGGGCGCTGGCGCTCACCGCGAGCGCGCCCTCGAAGAAGAGCACCTCGTCGGCGAGCATCGCGCCCAGCCGGCCCCACGCCGGGCGCTGCTGGGTCGCGCCCACCACCGTCGCCGCCGCCGACGCGCTGAGCCACTCGCCGCCGCCCGAGACGAGCCCCGTGAGGCCGTGACGTCCGACGAGCTGGGCGTACGTCGCCTCCGCGCCCGCCGACGCCTCGAGCTGCCGGTACGTGCCCGCCCCGAAGAAGGTGCCGGTGAGCTGCGTGTCGTCGAAGCGCGCCCACCCCAGCGTCGAGAGCGTGCCGCCGGCGTCGAAGGTGGTCTGGGTGCGCGCCGAGAAGGTGCCGCGGCCGGTCTGCTGCCGCGCCGACGCCGAGGGGTTCTGCACCGGCCCCGCGAGGCCGCGCGCCTCGGTGGTGGCCTCGGCCAGCAGGTCGAGCTGCGTCGCGCCGAAGCGCCGGCGGAAGCGCAGCAGCCCGCCGCCCTGCAGCGCGTCGTTGTTGGTGCGCCGCAGCGTGGTGAGCGCGTTGCCGGCAATCGACGGCTGCTCGTCGAACTGAAAGTCGAAGGTGCCCTCGCTGCGCAGGCCGTGGAGCAGGAGCAGGCCGTCTCCCCCGAGGAGCTTCGCGGTGCCGCCCGCCGAGAGCTGCGAGGTGACGAAGCTGCCCTGCGTGAAGTCGGCGAACACCCGCGCCCGGCCGTCGGGCACGCGGGTGACGAGGTTCACCACGCCGCCCATCGCGCCCGGCCCGTAGCGGGAGCCCGCGCCGCGCAGCAGCTCGATGCGCTCGAGCGCCGAGGTGGGAATGCGCGAGAGATCCATCGCTGCGCCGCTGCCGGCGAGCGGCACGCCGTCGAGCAGCACCAGCACCGCGTTGGGCGCCGCGCCGCGCAGCGAGACCGTCTTGCGCTGGCCCGCGCCGCCCGAGTCCTGCACCACGGTGCCCGGCGTGGTGGTGATGAGCTCGGCCGCGTCCTTCGCTTCGGCCCGCGCGTCCTTCGCGTCGCGGGTGGAGACCACCGCCGCTGGATCTCTCACCACCGGAGACGACGGGAGCGGCTCGGCCTCCGCGGCCCCCGGCTCGAGCGGCACGTCGACGGTGGGCAGGGCCGTGACGCCGGCGTCGACGCCGCCGAGGATGGCCGTGAGCAGGAGCGCTGAGAACACCTGGCTGCCCTCGTCTCCCTTGTCGCGAAGAGAGAGGACTGGCGGACGCGTATGCGCGCCGCACCCTCAGGCAGGTCTCCTGGCTTGCCGGGTTCCGCCGCGTCGCCCACCTTCCCGCGGAGTGGCCTCCGCAGTGGTGCTTCGAGCTCCACGGGCTCCGTCATCGATGCGGAGCTTCCCGGTCACAGTGGCGCGACCGCGCCGGATTCTCACCGGCTTCCCTTACGACCTGAGGGCCCGCCGCTCATAGACCTCCTGCGCGCGGGTGTCGATGGGGCGCAGAGGGAATAGAAGGGTGGCGTGAACCGACTCGCGGGCGTCCTCCTCGGAGTGAGTGTGCTGGTGCTCGGCGGCGCCTGGCTCGCCGCGCGTGCGCTCACCGCTGATCCGCAGCTCCCCGCGTCACCGCCACCTCCCGCGCCGCCGCCGGTGATCGCCTTGCAGCCGCCCCCGCCCCCGCCTGCGCAACCCGCGCTGCAGGCGCCGCCACCGCCGCTCGCCGGCACACCGCCGGTGATGCAGCCCGCGGTGCCCGCCCCGCCCGCGCCGGCTCCCGTCGAGGCGCAGCCAGCGAACGACTCGGAGTACGCGAGCGAGACCGCGCCCGCGGTGGAGGCCGCGTGGAACCTGCTCGCGAAGAACGACCCGGGCTCGTGGCGTGACGCGGCGAGGCTCTTCCGCCGCTGCGTCGCCCAGGCGCCGGAGAATCAGCGGTGCCAGTCGGGCGTGCTCGCCGCCGAGCAGCGCCTCGCGACGTTGCCGCGTGCGCCCGCGCGGGGAGCGGGTCCACGGCCCGCCCGCGACACCTCCTCCGACGAGTGAGCCGAAGGCCCCGAGCCTTCAGCGGCGGAAGACGAGCTGCGTCCACCCGAAGCCGCCGCGCGGCGAGACCGGCAGCGGCGCGGTCGCCTGGGCGATGACCGCCAGCGACTCCGACGAGATGCGCACGAAGCGCACGCCGAGCTCCACGCGGCCTTCCTTCTCGACGGTCCAGCGCACCTCGCCGACCGCGTCCACGCGGCCCGCCGGGAGGTCGAACTCGAGGTGCAGCTCGCGCCCGCGATCCAGCGACGCGTCGAGGCCGAGGCACAGCCCGCTGCTCGAGATGTCGAGGATGTCGCCGCGCAGCACCGTCGAGGTCGCCCCGAGGAAGCGGGCGTTGCAGGTCACGCGGCGTTCGCTGCGGTTCTCGAGGAGCATGCCGCTCGGCAATCCACCTCCCGTGCCAGCGCGCAGCTGCCCGTATTTCAGCGGGCGTGCGGCGCCGCGCTTCGCGCGTGGCGTGGGGTGGAGCCCACACGACTGGAGCGCGCGCGCCCACCCGGAAACCCCGACGGCCGCAAACGAAAACGGCGCGCCCGGGGAGGGGCGCGCCGTCTCACAGCACCACGCGAGGTTCAGTTCAGTACTGGATCTGCGGGCGGAGCAGCTGGGCCATCTTGAAGGCCGAGAACTGCTGGAGGTTGAACATGTCGCCCTGCGCGCCGAGCGAGGTGTTGTTGAGGCGCGGCGCGACGAACGACTTGACCATGTTGAGCAGCGAGCTCGAGTCGCCGGCCTTGTTGAGGAAGCCGAGCGCGGTGCCGAGGCCCGTCTTGCTCAGCAGCGAGCCGGCCTTGCCGAGGAGGCCGCCGCCCAGGTTGCCCACCAAGCCGCTGACGATGCCGCCGAGGCCCTTGCCGTTGATGACCGCGTCAGCGACGCCGACGATCTTCGCCGCACCGGCGATGAACGGGCCGACGCCGGGGATGAACGACGCCAGCTTGCCGATGGGGCCGTTGAGGATCTTGCTCGCGAAGCCGACCGCCTTCTTGGCGAAGTTGCCGATCTTCTTGAACGCCTTGCCGATGCCCTTGAGCATGCCCATGTGTCACCTGTTGGAAAAAGAGGAGGGGAGAGGAACGACTTGAGAGGATTCTCGACGCGCGAGACCAGAAGTTGCCGGATCAGCGGAGCCCGCGCCGGGAGCTCCGCAACCCATTGGAATGTCAGCCCTTTCGAGGGAAGCGGCTCGCCTTCACCGCGGCCTCGAGGTCGGGGTTCGAGGTCGAGGGCTTGATCACCTCGCCACCGGCGGCGGGCAGATCGACGGTGTTCTTGCGGGCGGCCTCGAACTGGCTCGGGGCCTGACCGGCCTGGATCGCCGCGACCGACGCGCGCACGTTGGCCTCGAGCGCCTCTTCGGTCGGAGGCTCGACGCCGAGCTCGCTGCGGAGCTTGTCGTCGGGCACCACGAGGAAGCCGGGCTCGGCGTCGGGGTTGTTGAGGTAGTAGCCGATCTGGTTGACGAACTCGTCGAGCGAGAGGCCGAGCTCCTTCGCCATGGCGGCCACGTTGGGATCCTTGAGGATCTGCGCGCGCAGCTCGGGAGCGATCGCCGGCGCTCCGTCCATGTGTTCGACCTGGGGTCCTTCGCTCATGTGCGCCACCTCGGGGCTGGGAGAGGGCGCGCACTATGGCACGGATCAGCGCGCCACGACGACAGGCGCGAGCACCACGGGCTTCGTCTCGGGCCCGGTGTACGCGAGCTGCTTCGCGGCGAAGGGCGCGAGCAGGAAGAACTTGAGGCGCAGCTCGGCCTTCACCGTCTGCGGCGGCACCGCGAAGGCCACCTCGCGCGTCTCGGCGGGCTTGAGGCGGTTGTCGCGCACCAGCTTGGCGGAGAACGGCGCGAGCGACGGCTTGCCCTCGGCGTCGACGTAGCCGCGGTTGAAGACCGCCTCGGGGTGCTCCTTCATCGGGTCCTGCGTGATGTTCTGCGCGAGCACCTTGCCGCCCGCGTCGAGCGCGCGCACCTCGAGCAGCGCCATGCGCGCGGGGAAGCCGGTGGGGAAGCCGTGCGCCGAGCGGTTCTCGAGCTTCGCCACCACCTTGTCGCCGTCGAAGCGGCCGGTGAGGCCGACCGCCTCCTCGAGCATGCCGGAGGTCGCGAGGCGGTGCTGCTGGTGCGGGCCGAGGAAGCGGTGGCTGCGGTGCGTGGTGCGCGTGGTGACGACCGGGCCCGACGCGCCCTCGGTCTCCTTCATGTGGCACGCGGCGCACGACTTCGTCTCCTTCGAGGCGACGTACTCGGGGCCGGTGGTGCAGGTGGGCACGCCCGCGGCGTTCTTCTCTTCGCCGTGGCAGGCGAGGCAGAGCGTGGTGCCGTCCTGCAGCTCGGGCAGCGCCGGCCCGCTCGCGTGGAGCGGCGCCGTGCCGTCGGCGATGTCGTGCACGCCGCGGAAGCGCTTCTCGGGGCCGATCACGAAGGTCTGCACGCCCTTCTTCCCGTCGGCGAGGTGCACCGCGTCGAGCTGGTGACACACGGCACAGGTGACGCCGCCCTGCGCGGCGACCGACTCGTGGTCCTTCGGGTCGCGCGGGTTGTGGCAGCTGGCGCACTCGCCGGGAATGTGCGGGCCCTGCTTCTCGAGGCGCAGCGTGCGCAGCGCGCCGTAGAGCGGATCCTTCGAGTGGTGCGCGCGGGCGTGGAGGCTCTCGCGCCACTCGCCGACGACCGCGGTGTGGCACGCCTCGCAGGTGGCGGGGTCGTTCGGGTCGAGCGTGATGCCCGGCGCCAGGGCGGCGGCGACCTCGTTCACCTTCACCGGCGCGGGCGGCACAGGGGTGGTGGGCGTGGCGTCCGGCTGCGGGGTGCGGCAGCCGGCGAAGGCGACGAGCGCGAACAGCAGGGCAGAGCGGAACATGGCGACGTTGGAGACTCGCACGGCGCGCCGCGATTCCCTCGCGCAAGAGTTTCGCGGCTGTACCTTCCGCGGCGGATCTGGCTCTCTTCGCGCATCATGAGACTGCTCATCATCGGAGGCGTCGCCGCAGGAGCCACCGCCGCCGCGCGCGCCCGCCGCCTCGACGAGAAGGCCGACATCACCGTGCTCGAGCGCGGGCCGTACGTCAGCTACGCGAACTGCGGGCTGCCGTACTTCATCTCCCGCGACATCGAGCAGCGGAACAAGCTGCTGCTCCAGACGCCCGAGGGCTTCGACCGCCGCTACGGCGTGAAGGTGCGCGTCAACACCGAGGCGCTGGAGCTCGACCGCGCCGGCCGCCGTGTGCGCGTGAAGAGCGCCGCCGGCGAGGAGTGGCTGGCCTACGACAAGCTGCTGCTCGCGCAGGGCGGCACGCCGATCCGCCCGCCGCTGCCGGGCGCTGATCAGCCGCACGTGTTCACGCTGTGGACCGTGCCCGACATGGACCGGCTGCACACCTTCATCGACGAGCAGAAGCCCGAGCACGCGGTGGTGGTGGGCGGCGGCTTCATCGGCCTCGAGATGGCGGAGGCCCTGCACGCCCGCCAGGTGAAGACCACGGTGGTCGAGCTCGCGCCGACGGTGATGAACGTGATGGACGCGGAGTTCGGCCGCCAGGTGCAGGGCGAGCTCGAGCGCCACCACGTCGGCGTGGTGACCGGCGTGGGCCTCAAGGCCATCGGCGCGAACGAGGTCGAGCTGAGCGACGGGCGGAAGCTGCCCGCGCAGCTCGTGCTGCTCTCGGTGGGCGTCAAGCCCGAGCTGACGCTGGCGAAGGCCGCGGGGCTCGAGCTGGGCGCGTCGGGGGCGCTGCAGGTCGACGAGCACCTCCGCACGAATGACGACCACATCTGGGCCGCCGGCGACATGGTGGAGGTCACCCACCGCGTCTCCGGGAAGCGCGTGCGCATTCCGCTCGCCGGGCCCGCCAACCGTCAGGGGCGCATCGCCGCCTCGAACATGCTCGGCCACCCGATGCGCTACCGCGGCGCCTCGGGCACCAGCGTGGTGAAGGTGATGGAGGCCACCGCCGCGATGACCGGCCTCTCGGAGCGGGCCGCGCGCGCCGCCGGCTTCGAGGTGGGGGTGGCGGTCATCCACAAGGACCACCACGCGAGCTACTACCCGGGCGGGCGCGAGCTCTCGCTCAAGCTCATCTACGAGAAGAAGACCCAGCGGCTGCTCGGCGCCGAGGCCTTCGGGCACGCGGGCGTCGAGAAGCGCATCGACGTGCTGGCCACGGCGCTCCACGGGAAGATGACGCTCGAGGACCTCACGGAGCTCGACCTCGCCTACGCGCCGCCCTTCTCGTCGGCGAACGACCCCATCAACCTCGTCGCCTTCGTCGGGCAGAACGACGCCATCGGCTACGCGCCGCTGGTGACGGCCGAGCAGGCGCTCGCCGAGCTCGAGAGCGCCACGCCGCCGGTGGTGCTCGACGTGCGCACCGCGCGCGAGTTCACCGCGGGTCACCTGCCGGGCGCGCTCCACCTGCCCATCGACGACCTGCGCGCGCGGCTGGCGGAGGTGCCGAAGGGGCGCCGCGTGCTGGTGCACTGCCGCTCGGGGTTCCGCGCCCACCTCGCGGTGCGCACGCTGCTCGCGGAGGGGTTCCGCGACGTGGCCAACATCACCGGGGGCTGGGTGAGCCTCGCGCTGGCGCGCTGAGCGCCTTCGCGGCCCGCTCGAAGACGACCGGCCACTGCGCGTTCCAGAACGCCCAGTCGTGGCCGGCGCGGGGCACGAGCACGAACTCGCCGGCGGGCAGCGCGCCCTGCAGCGCGGCGAGCTGATCGGGCTTCACCACCCGGTCGTCGGCGCCGTGCGCGGCGTAGACGCGCGTGTCGCCGAGCTGCTCGAGGCGCGCCGGCTCGACGCAGTTGTCGAGCTTCCACCGCTCGGGGAAGGCGTCGCGCTCGCCGTAGAGGGCCGCGTGGATCCTGTACTCGCCGTCCTTCGGGTCGAGGCGCAGGAGGTCGAAGGTGCCGCTCAGGCTGCCGACGAAGGCGAACTCCGGGTACGCCTCGGCGACCAGCAGCGCCCCGCGGCCGCCGGTCGAGTAGCCGATGATGGCAGTGTGCGCGCGCTCGCTCGCCACCGGGTAGTGCGCGCGGAGCCACGGCAGCACCACCTCGCCCACCCAGCGCGCGCCGGGCGCCACGGTCCAGGACGACTTCGACTCCGGGTAGAAGCGCGTCTCGTAGATGGACTTGCCCAGCTGCGGCACGGCCAGCACGAAGCCGTAGCGGTCGGCGAGCGCGCCGAGGTCGCTCTTGCTGCGCCACAGCTCCGGCGTGTGGTTCCACCCGGGCAGCGCGATGACGAGCGGGAACTGCTTCGCGGTGCCCGCGGGCACGTACACGTGAAGCGGCGCCTTGCCGACGCGCCCGTCGAGCTTTCCCTCGAGCTCGATGGCTGCCCAGGCGCCGCGCGGTGGAGTGGCGGCGAGCGTGAGCGCCGTGGCGAGCAGGAGCATGCGCGGCGTGTAGCGCAGGGGCTCCTCGACTTCCACGCGCCCCGTTGCTGGTTCTGAGCTGACGAGCGCGCGGGCGTCGAGCAGCATCGCCGCATGGCCAGGGGTCTCTTCACGCAGGGGTTGGTGGTCCTCTTCAATGAAGTGCCGACGCTCGACGCGCTCGCGGCGAAGCTGCCGGTGGCGGTGCTCGAGCGCACGACGAGCAGCGAGCGCTGGGAGATCTCCGGGCCGAGCCTGGTCGTCGAGCTCGACCGCGCGCGGAACGGCCTCGTCGCCATCGACGTCGTGTCGCGCCCGTGGCCCGATGACATGGGGTCTCCGCAGGAAAGCCCGACGCTCTTCGGGGCCTGGTCGATGGGCCACTTCGGCCCCTTCGCCTTTCCCGCGGGGCTCGCGCGCGCGACGCAGCACGCCTACCACTGGCCGGAGTCGCCCCGGGAGCTGGCGGCGGCCCACCGCGCCTTCGTGCGCCTCCGCGCGTCGTACGCCTTCGGGGTTCCCGACGACGCGCCGGTCATCCCCGAGGGCGTCGACCCGGTGCGCGAGCTCGAGCAGCTCCTGTCGCTCGCGCGCGCGCTGCTCGACGTGAAGGGGGCCACGCTGCTCTTCGTGCCCGGCGCGGAGCTGCTCTTCGATGCCGAGCAGCTCGACTCCCGCGTCGAGGACGCGAGGGAGCTGGAGCGGCCAGCGCTCGACCTCTGGTCCAACGTGCGCATGTTCCGCCTCGACGCGCGCACGCTGCTCATGGACACCACCGGCCTCGCGCTCGCCGACCGCATGGATCTCGAGGCGGTGTTTCCGGCTGAAATCCCGCCCGGGGAGGTGGCCGGCTTCCTCCGCAACCTGAGCCTCTACGTGCTCGGCGCGGGTGACGTGCTCCGGGTCGGGAACACCGTCGATGGGCCGGGCGGGGTGTGGGTCGTGCTCGCGCACCCGAACTCGAAGACGGAGCCGCCGCGCCCCGTCGTGCGCCTCGCGCCGAAGGGCTTCGCCCCTCCGGGGTTCTTCGAGTGAGTCACGACGAGGGGCAGCCGTTCCGGGGCTTCGTGGCGTGCGCGGCGCTGATGCTGACGCAGGCGGCGACCGGGCTGCTGGTCCCTTCCCTCTACCGTGACCCGCAGCCGTGGGTGCTCTCGGCGTGGCGTGGCAACGACGTGGTGACGCTGGTGGTCGCGGTGCCGGTGCTGCTCTGGAGCACCTGGCGCGCGAGGGCCGGCTCGGTGCGCGGGCTCCTGCTGGCGCTCGGCGCGCTCTGGTACTGCTTCTACAACGACGCGTACTACCTCTTCGGCGCCGCGCTCGGCCCCGCCTTCCCCCTGTACTCGGTGCTGATGGTGACCTGCGCGGTGACGCTCGTGGTGGCGGTGTCGCGGCTCGACTGGCCCCGCGTGACGAGCGCCTTCGCGCGCGCGCCGGCGCGGCCCGTCGCCGGAGTGCTCGTCTTCGTCGGCGTGGTGCTGGCGCTGGTGTGGTTCGCCCAGTGGGCGGCGTACATCTGGACCGGCCGCATCGACCGCATCGGTCCCGAGGCGGTGCGGCTCATCGCCGCGATGGACACCGTCGTCATCGCGCCGTCGCTCGTCTTCGGCGGGGTGCTGCTGTGGCGACGGCGACCCGCGGGGTTCGTGCTCGCGACGCTCGGAGCCACGCTCGGTGGCGGCTACGCGCTGGTGCTCGTCGGCGGCACGCTCGCGGCTGCAGCCGCCGGCCTGCCGGGCATGGAGCTGCTGCCGTTGTGGCTCGGCCTCGCCGTGGTGTTGCTCGGTGCCCTCGGGGCGTTGCTGTGGCGGGTCGAGGCGACGAGCTGACCTGAAGGCTCGCTCAGTTCGAGCAGCAGGCGAGCGGCCGCACGGTGCTGCACGCGGTCGTCACCGTGGTGCGCACGTACGAGCCGAACGCGTCGAGCGCGCCCGAGTACGCGCCGCTGGTGGCCTTCCAGGCCCCGCACGAGTAGTTGCCGTCGCGGTCACGCGGGCTCGCCGAAGGCGCCGAGGAGCTGATGTACCGGGCGAAGTCGATCCACGCGCCCGCGGCGGGCACGGGGACGGGCGACGCGGCCTGCTCGTATTCGCGATCGGTGCAGAGGTGCGAGCCGGGGTACTGCGCGGCGCACTTCGCGTGCGCGCCTTGAATGCCGCCGAGGTCGCCGGTGAAGGCGAGCGTCGTGAAGCCGCGGAACCACGCGCTCTGCGCGGCGCGGCAGCACGCGAGCGGGCGCAGCGTTCCGCAGGCCGTCGAGACGGTGGTGCGCACGTACTCGCCGAACGGATCGAGCGCGCCGGAGTACGCCCCTGATGCCTGGCGCCACGCGCCGCACGAGTAGTTGCCGTCGCGATCGCGCGGAGTCGACGACGGCGCCGACGAGCTGATGTACCGGGCGAAGTCGATCCACGCGCCCGCCGCGGGCACCGGCACCGAGGAGCCGACCACCTCGTACTCGCGGTCGGTGCAGAGGTGCGCGCCGGGGTATTCGGCCGCGCACTTCGCGTGCGCACCCTGAATGCCGCCGAGATCTCCGGTGTACGCGGCCACGGTGAAGCCGGCGAAGGAGTAGCCCTCGTTGCCCGCCCCGTCACCGGCGAGCACGACGCCGCCGTCGCTCGAACCGACGCTGCTCCCGGGAGGACCGGACGGTCCCGGAGCGCCGTTGCACGCCCAGGTGGTGCTGGTGCCCACGACGAGGCGCGAGCCGCCATATGGACAGTTCGGATCGCCTGCGCTCACCGACGTGACCGTCACCGAGAGCCCCGCCGGGCCTTGTGGACCCGTGGCGCCGGTGGCTCCCGTCGCGCCTGCAGGGCCCTGAGGTCCCGTGGCGCCAGTCGCACCGGTGGGCCCAGCCGGCCCCTGAGGGCCCGTTGCTCCTCCCGGCCCGGTCGCGCCGGTCATGCCGTTGCAGATTGGCAGCGCGCCGCCATCGGGCAGGGCCACCAGCACGCCGCCCATCGCGCACTGCGGGCTCATCGGAGGCAGCGCGCTCGCGGCGAGACCCGGGCCGGCGGGACCGGTCGCACCCGCTGGCCCTTGAGGCCCCGTGGCGCCGGTTGCGCCCGTTGGCCCCTGAGGCCCGGTGGCACCGGTTGCGCCCGTTGGCCCCTGAGGTCCCGTGGCGCCGGTTGCGCCCGCCGCTCCCTGCGCCCCCTGCGGGCCTGCTGCGCCCTGTGGGCCCGGCGCGCCGTTGCACACGAAGGCAGGAGCGCCGCCGTCGACTGAGATGCGCACGCCGCCCGTGGGGCAGGCGCCGCCGTCGATGGCCACCACCGTGACCGAAGCGCCGGGGGCGCCCGCGGGCCCTGCCGCGCCGGTGGCCCCGGTCGCGCCGTTCATGCCCGGCGTGCCGTTGCAGATCACCTGCGGGGAGCCGCCGTCTTCGAGCGAGAGCTGCACGCCGCCGGCCGCGCATTGCGTTCCCGGCGTGAGCATCGTCACCACCACCGACGCGCCGCGCGGGCCCGCCGGTCCGACGATGGAGCCGCCATCGACCACCACCACGTCACCCGGAGGCCCCTGCGGCCCGACCGGGCCCTGTGGACCTGCGGGGCCCAGCGCGCCGGTCGCGCCCTGCGGCCCCGTCGGACCTGGATCTCCCTGGGGGCCCGGCTGCGACGGACAGCCGACGAGGATCACTGCGGTGAAGAGCGCGACGAGCGAGCGGGCCATGGCGGCCAGTGGACACCCGACGGCGGTGCCGAGTGCAAAGTGAACGCCCTGCGGACGAGAAGCCAGGCTCCGAGGCAGCGTTGCGCAGCGACCTCCGCGCGGAGGTCATCTCCGCGGCAGGTCTGTGCGGCGCGCGCGATCTTCGACGGCGCTGTCGACGACGAACGCGAAGCGGCGGCCGGCCTCGTGCAGGAACACCAGCCGCTCCTGCTCAGCGTCGAGCGGCACGCCCTCGTAGGCGTCGAAGATCGGCGAACGGCTGAGCCCCTTCAGCTCGTAGTCGGTGTGCATGCGCAGCATCGCGCGTGCGTTCGCGCTCTCGACCTCGAGCACCTGCCCGATGAGGCCCGGGGCGCCGCGCAGCACCTCCGTCACCTGAAGGCGGGTGAGCACGAGCGCGAACGGGCGGGGGCGGCTTCCGGACCGGGTTCGACCGGCGATGGCCACCGACTCCTCACGTCGCGGCGGAGTCGCCAGCCTCGCGAGGACGATCACCGACGCGCGCTCGGCGAGCTCCTCGAACGTCACCGGCCGGAAGTGCAGTCTGCCCATCGCTCAGATCCACTTCAGCACGCCGGCGAAGAGCCCCATCGCCGCCACGTCGACGGCGATCAGCGCGCCGATGACGCGCCGCTGCTTCGCGGGGCTCCAGTCGAAGGCGAAGTTCGCCATCAGGAAGAAGGGGACGTACACCAGCGCGAACACCGGCAGCGCGCCCCACCACGGGTACACCCAGTGGAAGGCCGGCGTCTTCGCGAGGAAGATCTCGAACACCGAGAAGAACGCCGCGTTGCCGAGCGCGATGGCCACGCGGTTGTTGAGGCCGAAGAGCTTCGCCTGCGGGTCCGCCGGGAGCACCTTCGAGAACACCACGCCCGCGACGGCGAACATCATCGACAGCTCCCAGCCGACGCCCACCAGGAGCAGGAAGCACGTGCCGGTCGGCACCGTCCACAGCGCGTGCCCCGAGAAGTGCTGCACGAGCGCGTTGCCGATCTCGAACGCCCAGTGCGTCGCGTAGAGCGCGAGGCCCGACGCCACCGCCTTCCAGTTCCGCTTCTCGACCTCGACGAAGTAGACGTACACCGCGAACGCCAGCAGGGGGATGAAGTACCACTGGAAGTTCGCGCCGCTCCGCAGGTTGGCGAGCGCGACCTGCGTGAGCTCCGGGTGATTCAGTTCCATGCGCGGACCCTCGCACTCTTGATCCCATGTTGATCCGCGCTGGCGTACGAACCGCCGCATGAATCGGGTTCTCGCTCTGCTGTGCCTGCTCGCGACGCCAGCGCTCGCCGACGAGGTCGACGCGGGCCTCACCGACGGAGGCGTCGTCGACGAGCAGCGCGAGAAGGATCGGCTCGGCGGCGAGTCGGCGGCGGCGCTCCTCGGCGAGACGGGCATCGCGGGCGCCTTCACGCTGAGCGGCTACGCCGAGGCCTTCTACCAGTGGAACTTCAACCAGCCGGCCGACGGCGTCACCGACTTCCGCGGCTTCGACAACCGGCACAACAGCTTCACCATCTCCAACGTCGCGCTCGACGTGCGGTGGGACTTCAAGCGCGTCATCGGCCGGCTCGCGCTGCAGGTCGGCCACACGCCGTCGACCTACTACCTCGCGGAGCCCGGCCTCGGCGGCGGCTCGGCGGCCAACCGCACCGACGCGGAGCTGTGGAAGTACCTCCAGCAGGCGAACGTCGGCTACTCGCTCGACGTGGGGCCCGGCGTGCTCGTGGAGGCGGGGCTCTTTCTCTCGCCCATCGGCCCCGAGGCGATGCAGGTGAAGGAGAACTGGAACTACTCGCGCAGCAACCTGTTCTTCGGGCTGCCGTACTACCACACGGGCGTGCGGGCCTCGGCGCCGGTCACCGAGCGCTGGTCGCTCACGCTCGCCGGCTACAACGGGTGGAACAGCGTGGTGGACAACAACGAGGGCAAGTCGCTCGCGCTGCAGGCCACGTACACCGTGCCGAAGAAGCTCGCCGCGAGCCTGCTGTACTTCGGCGGCATCGAGCGCTCGCGCGGCTCGGCGGAAGGGCAGCCGTGGCGGCACCTCTTCGATGCGCACCTCACCTGGGTGGTGAGCGAGCGGGTGTCGCTGCTCGCGCACGGCAACGCGGGCTTCGAGCCGAACCGCCTCGGCACGGCGTGGTGGGCGGCGGGCGCGCTGTACGGGCGCGTGCAGCTCGTCGCCTGGCTCTTCGCCGCGGCGCGCGTCGACGCGTTCTTCGAGGGCGTGCCCGCGGGAGGCACGCCGCTCTTCTGGCGCGCGCCCTTCATGTCGTCACAGACGCTCACGCTCGACGCGCGACCGCACGCGCAGGTCTCGGCGCGGCTCGAGTACCGGCACGACGAGGCGGGCGCGCCGGTTTTCGGCACCACGAGCGGTCCTGCCACGGCGCCGCGGCAGGACACGCTCACGCTCGGCCTGACGACCTGGTTCTGATCAGAGCCCGGCGGCGGCGTTGAGCAGCGGCGCGACGATCTGCATGCCGACGTCGTTCGCGTTGTAGCCGTTCTCCGGCTCGACGATGCGGGTGACGGTGCCGTTGCCCACGAAGCGCGCGAGGAACGTCTCCATGGGCACGAACTCGCTCTTGCATTCCCACGGCTGCGTCGAGAACAGCCACCACAGCCCGGTCTTCTTCTGCATGTTCTGGCAGGCGTGGCTGCCGATGAAGGTGATGATGGTGCTGCAGTGGCTCGAGTTGATCTGCCGCTCCCAGGGGATGAAGTAGCTCCAGTTCGGCAGCTGCGAGAGCTGGGCGACGAGCGCGGTCTGGTCGGTCTTCCAGTACGAGAGCACCGACTCCTTGTCGTTGGGCGAGCGGAAGCGCTCGTACGAGAAGCGCGAGAAGTTGTAGTCGCGCGAGTAGCCCGTGTACGCGAGCTGGTCCTGTGGGAACTCGAGCGACACCATGCGGTTGATCGACCCGAAGTCGTTGGTGTCGAACGTCGGGGGCAGGGTGGCGAACACCGAGTCGAGCGCCCACGAGCTGCGGATCTTGTCGTGCAGCGGCCGCGAGAGCGACGAGAGGTTCGGCGCGTAGAAGATGGGCCCGGAGTCGTTGAGCAGGTAGCCGCGCTGCGGCTTGAGCGCGCGGCGCACGAAGTAGAAGGCCGCCGAGGTGGCCACGCCGCCCGCCGAGAAGCCGCTCACCAGCAGCTTCTGCACCGAGGGCATGCGCGACTTCACGTAGTCGATGGCGGCGAGCGTGTTGGTGTAGCCCGCGTGGTGCCACGTCAGCGGCGGCTGCGCGCCCGTCGGGTCGACGTAGGTCTTCACGTTGTTGCCGAGGTGCACGTCGCCGGTGCAGTACGGCAGGTACACCATGCTCCAGCCCTTCGTGATGAGGTCGGTGCGGCTCCGGAAGGGGATGCCCGGGTCAGCGCCGTTGACGATCGGCGAGACGTACTTCGGCTGGAACGACGTCATGTAGTTGGTGGGGATGCCGTTGGGGTGCGCCGCGCCGAGCACCCCGGCGCGCCCGCTGCAGGTGTCGTAGTCCCAGCAGGCGCCGCCTCCCTCGAAGTAGAACACGACGTTCTTCGAGCCCGAGTCGTAGAAATAGAAGCGGTATTGTGAGCCGTCACCGCAGACGGTGCCCGGCAGCTCGATCTGCTGCCACGGGTACGAGTTGCCGCCGTCGACGAGAATGTTGACGATGCCCGAGGTGATGTCTGCCCGGGCGATGCCGGAAACGAGGAACAGCGCGACCACGACACTGCCGAATCGACGTTCCATGTGCCCCCTCCTGCTTCGTGGAGCCGGCCTCGTAGCGAGCCGCCAGCGCGCTTCGCAATGCACGCTGCGTCAGAGAGAAAGGTGTGTGGATGTGAAGAAAACAGTGGGGCTGTTGCTAGTGATTGGGCTGGTGAGTGTCTTTGCGTGGTTGCTGCTGGCGCGACCTCCCGCAGAGTTGGGGCGCTCCCCTGTTCCGGAGCCGGGGCGTGTCGAGCAGGCGGTGGCGTCTTCTCCTGCTGAGGCGGGGGCGCCCGTCGCGTCTGTGCCGGCGGCGGTGACCAGCGTCGATCTCAGCGCCCTGCGTGCGGCGATGCCCGAGAACCTCTACTGGGCGCTCGGTGAGCCGACGACCGACGAGGTGGTGCTGGCGCGGCGCGCGGCGGGCGACCGCGAGCGGAACCGGGTGTTCGGGCGCATTCAGGCTGGCGAGGCCGACGACGCGGAGCTGCATGCGTACTTCGAGGCGCAGCGGCGACTGCATCAGGACTACCTCGACTTCTCGCTCGCGGTGCTCTCGCGCTACGGCGAGCAGCTGCCGGAGCGCGACCGCGGCCTCTACGAGCTGAGCGCGCGCATGCACCGCGATCGCCTGGCGGAGCTGCCCCAGCTCGAGGCCGAGGCGGTCGCCCGCAAGCACGCGCAAGACGAGCGACGGCGCGAGTGGGAGGCGGCGGGCCGGCGCTGATCAGCTGCGCGCGCGTCGAGCCGGTACAGCGCGCATCGTCGTCGCGTCGGTGCGCGGCAGCGGCGAGAGTCGCCTCATGTTCGAGCTCGATGCAGCGCGGCGCGCCGAGGCCCTCGTGGCGGTCCGTGAGCTGCCGCTGAACACGCTCTTCGTGCAGTCGGTGCTCGCGGGCCACGTCGACGGCGAGGCGTATGGCGACGGCCGCGCGTGGTACGTCGCGCACCCGTACGGCATGGCGCTGCTCTGGGGCGCGGTGACGGACCCGCGCTGGCTCGAGGCGCGCTGGGCGACGGCGCGCCGCACCGAGTGGCTGCAGGTCTGCCCGAGCAGCCTCGCCGAGACCGTGCGACGCGCCGCCGGTGTGCGGGCGCGCGAGCACACGCGCGTCAACTTCCGCTTCGAGCGGGTGGCGTTCGAGCGCGCGCCGCGCCCGCCGGTGCCCCGCGGGGTCGAGCTCGTCGCGACCACCGAGGCGCACTTCGCCCAGCTCGAGGGCAGCGTCGTGCCGCGGCACTTCTGGCGTGACGGGGCGCAGTTCGTCCGCGCGGGCGGCGGCGTCACCGCGCTGGTCGACGGCGAGCTTGGTGCCACCGCCTTCTGCTCGTTTCGTCATGGCGCGCTGTTCGAGCTCGGCATCGAGACGTCGCCGCGGCACCGCGGGCGCGGCCTCGGCCGGCTGGTCGCGAGCGCGCTGCTCGAGCGCTGCGTGCGCGAGGGGCTCGAGCCGGTGTGGGCGTGCCGCCGCGAGAACGAGGCGTCGTTTCAGCTCGCGCAGCGGCTGGGCTTCGTGCCCACCCTGGCGTTGCCGTACTTCGAGCTCGCGTGACGAAGCCCCGCGGGGAACTTTGCGCACCGCGGCCCGGTCGGGGGTCTCACCCGCTGCCATGCTCCTCCTCGCGCTGACCCTCGCGTCCGTCCTCTCCGCCGGGGGCTCCACCCTCTCGGTCAAGGTCGTCTCGCTCGAGTTCAGCTATCCGTACTTCGGCGAGCCGGGGAACCGGTGCCAGGGCTCCGGGAACGTCTTCGTGCGCGCCGTCACGTCAGAGGGGACGGCGGTGGTGGTGCGGATCGCCGACTCGGCTGGCTTGAGCCCGGGGAAGGAGGCGGTGCTCGGCGACGTGCGTCGCGCAGGCTCCGGCCGTGATGGCACCGCCGTCTTCTGCGCCGCCGGTCGCGTCGTGGAGGCCGCGCCCGTCGCCCAGGTTGCGGCGCCCGCGCCAGCGCCCGTCTCGGCGCCCGCTCCCGTCGCGCCGGTTGCGGCCGAGCCGGCGCCTGCCACCGAGAGCCGTTGCACCGTGCAGCTCTTCAACATCGTCAAGCGGCCGCTGGGCGCGAACAAGTTCGGCCCCTCGGAGTTCGACCCTGAGCTGCCGCTGAACGTGCCCGAGCCGGTCGAGTGCGCGCTGGCGCGCTCGCGCAACACCAACGTGCTGCTGGTGCGCATGGTGAAGGACGGCTCGGCGAAGCCCGCGAGCGTCATCGGCGCGGAGTGGGAGCCCGGCTCGAAGTGGGAGAAGGTGGCCGACGCTCGGCAGCGCCGCGTGGTGCGCGTCTACTTCGACGGAGAGGCGCGCTGACGCTCCCCGCGGAGGCGCATCACGGCTCCGCGGGCTGCCAGAGCTCGAGGGTGATGCCGTCGGGCCCGGCGATGTGCGCGAAGCGGCCGTTGTCGTCGGGCGGGAAGACGCGCAGGGCTTGAACGCCCTTCTTCGCGAGGTCGGCCAGCATGCCCTCGAGGTCGTCGACGCGGAGGTTGAGCATGAACTCGCGCGTGCTCCCCGTGAAGTAGTCGGAGTCGCGGCCATGCAGTCCGAGCACCGTGTACGTCTCCTTCTGAGGCTCCGAGGGGAACATCTGGCCCCACGTTTCCATCGGCAGGCCGAGCTTCTCGGTGAACCACCTGCTCGTCGCCTCGCGGTCGGCCGTCTTGAAGAAGAAGCCGCCCAGTCCGGTGATCTTCGCCATGCGCGAAGCCTCGCTCAGCCGCGGCGTAGAATCACGCGCGCGAGCAGCGCCCGACGTGGCTTCGCGCTCTCATCACCCGAAGACCGACCTCAGCCGCCGCCGTACGGGTACGCGCGCGTGAAGTCGATTGCGCGGCGCGAGCGCACCGAGAGCGCGCGGTGGTCGTCGGCTTCGTCTTTGAACCACAGGTGGCTGTGCGCGGCCGGCAGTCCGGCGCCGGTGCCCTGGTAGGCCGCGTCCGTCGCCGGCGGCGCGCCGATCCACAGGTTGCCGGTGTAGCCGATGAAGCCGAACACCGTGCCGTTCGGCAGCGGCGTGCCGTCTCGGAGCGCGTCGAGCACGTAGCCGGGCACGCGGGTGTTGAGGTGCGAGAAGCCGATGAAGTGGTCGGCGCCGCCCGCGCGGAAGCGCACGCGGATGTTGAGGCCGGCGTTGATGCTCCCCGTGGCGGCGTTGGCGGTGACGGAGTCGATGAAGAACACCCCGTCGTCGCTCGCGAAGATGGACAGCGGCGTGCCGACGTCGGCGAGGAAGTCGCCCTGGCTCACCTGGTCGACGTGGTACGCGCCGCGCGCCCAGTCGATGAAGGGCACCGTCAGCCGCTCGACGTCGAGGCGCTGCGGGCCCCGGGTGTGCGTCGCGCAGCGGAACCTCCACTCGGTCGGCGTGGCGACGGACGAGAAGAGGCCGCAGCCCCACGCGCCGAGTCGCCGCTCGATGGACGCGAGGAAGAGCGGATAGTCGGCCGAGCGGTCGACCCAGTCGGCGGTCGCCGAGGCCGCGACGCGCTGCCTGCGCGCGGCGAGCTCGGTGGCGTCGGGCTGCTCGAAGAGCTGCTGCGCGAGCACCGCCGGGAGCCGCTCGCCCGGGTGACCGGTGCCGTCCTGCGGATCCCACATGCCGGGCCACCACCACTTCGTCTCGCGCGGATAGCCGGCGGCCGGTGCGCGCGTCGACGCGTCGAAGCGGCGGTAGGTGTCGCCCTGGAACACGTACACGTTCGTCCCGAGCTCGAGCACTGCGTCGATGGGCTCGTCACCGACGCCGGGCCAGACCGAGTTGGCGGGGGCGAGGCCGAGCGGCGCGCCTCCGTCGAGAGCGAAGCGGGCGACCTCGCCGTCGCCGAAGAGCTGGAGCTCCCCGGCCACCTTCCCCGCGGCCTCGACGTCCCCCGGGAGCGCCCAGCGCGCCGAGAGCGGCTTCGGGAAGCCCGGATCGACCGCGTCGCGCGCGAGGTCGTACTGCGCAAACTCGCCGCCGCGGAAGAAGAGCACCTTGCCGTCGCCGGTCTCGCTCGCCGCGGTGAGGCCCGCGTCCCACAGGCCGGGCCACAGCCCCGCGATGGGCCGCGGGTAGGCCGGCGAGGTGTCGGCCATGTCGGTCGCGACGTCGTAGCGGAGGTACTCGCCGCCCTTGAAGAAGAAGAGCTTGCCGTCGCCGCGGTTGAACACGGCGTCGAACGCGGCCGGGCGGCGCGGCGAGCCGGCGTCCTCCACGCCCACGCCCGCGTCGGCGAGGCCCGCGTCTTCAGGCCCGGCGTCGCTGGCGTCCACGCTCGCGTCAGGCGTGGCCGCGTCGGGCGGCGCTTGCGTCGCGCCGAGCGGAGCGCCACACGAGAAGAGGAACGAGCCGACGAGGAGCCAGCGGACCACGCGCGCCATGGCGGTGCGTGTGACAGGTGCGCTGGCGCCGCGCCATGCCCGCCGCGCGTTCCCGGGTGCGGCGTCGGGAAGCGTGGCGAGGCGTCGGGTCAGGTCACCCCCTGCGATCTCAGGAAGCGCCCCGCATCGCGGTCCGACCCGCGGATGTGGCCGTTCAACCACCCGCGCAGGAACATGAAGAGCTCCGAGCCCATCGTCGCGCGTCCCGCTTTCCAGTCTTCGATGAAGCCGGTGACGCGCGACACGAGCTTCTCGTGCGCGACGCGGTGTTCGGGCAGCGAGGGAAAGCCGTGCGCGGCGAAGAGCTTCTCCTCGAAGGCAAAGTGCTCGACCGTGTAGCTGGCCAGCGCCCCGAGCACCTGGTGCACCACCTCGTTGCCCTTGCCATCGGTCTGGCTGCGGTGGAGCTGGTTGAGGAGCTCGACCAGCCGCTGGTGCTGCGCGTCGATGGCCGCGATCCCCACGCTCAGCGAGTCGTCCCACACCATGACCGGCAGCGAGCTGCGCCCCTCGTCGACCATCTTCCGCACGGCCACCGAGCGCATGCGGGCCATCAGCTTGGGGTTGAAGCCCAGCTGCGTCACGCCGGTGATGATGGCCTGTTCCCACGCCTGGATCATCAGCGCCTGCGCGAGGCCGAGCACGCGGTTGAAGGCGCTCGTCACCTCCGTGGCCTTCGCGGGGCTGAAGGCGCGCGCGCAGTTGACGGTGAGCGACGACTCGAGGCGGCTCATGAAGGCCAGCACCGCGTCGTTCGACACCCCGGCCGCCGCGTGCGCGAAGCCGATGAGCGCCGTCTCGGGCCAGAAGCTGCTCCCCGGGAAGCCTGACGCGAGCCGCTCGAACCACGTCGCGACCGAGTTCTCGCGATCGGCGCGGCTCGAGCGCTCGAGCACCGGCGCCAGCTCCGGCGCTCCGTACACCGAGACCCCGAAGAGCTTCCCGACCGATGGCGCCCAGCCGCAGGTCGTCTCGCGCACCGACGCGAGGATGGACCAGTCACTCTCGGTGTGTCCGTTGACCTTCGCCGTGGTCGCGACGATGCCCTCGGCCCACGCTGCAATCTCCTTCATCTCGACTCCTGCGACGCCCCGAGCGTCATCATCACCAGGCCGTGGGGGCCGGGCACCGGCCTGGCTTCGATGGTCACGCCGTTCGCGTCGGACAGCGTCGCGTGACCGAAGTCGTGCATCGGGAAGTAGCGCGCCGCCTGCGCCGAGAGCGTCAGCAACAGCGACGTGAAGGCGGCCAGCTCGTCGACACGCTCGCCCACGCCGGCGGCCGGCAACCCCTGCTCGTCGGCGACGGCGACCGCGAGGTACTGCCCCTCGCGGCACACCCGCTCGACCAGCTCGCTGAGGTGGGCGTTGGTGAGGCTGGGCACCTGCACCGTCATCGTCTTGAGCGGCGCGCTGCTCGCGGCCGCCGCCGTCTGCGTCGAGCGGAGGAACTGCAGCTCACGCTCGAGGGCGCGCTTGGCCCCCTCGGCCCGCTCGGCGCGCTGGTGCGCGAGGCGCAGCTGGGCGATCTCCTCACACGCGTGCTCGAGGGCGTCCTTCGTGCGCGCGAGCTCGGCCTCGGTGAACGACGGCGCTGGCGGGGGGCGGGGCGCCGGGGGCGGTGCGGCGCGCGCCTTCGCCAGCTTCTGCTCGAGGCTGGCGACCCTCGTCGCCAGCGCCCCCTCGGCCCGCTGCGCCGCGGCGCGCGCGTCGGCGAGGTCGGTCGCGCTCGCTTCCTGGCGGCGGCGGAGCTCCTCCAGCTCGCGACGCGCAGAGGCCAGCTCCGCGCTCACTTCCGCGTGCTGGCGCTGGGCGCCCTCGAGCGCGAGGCCCTTCTCTTCGAGGGCGGCGAGCAGCTCGGCCGGCGGCGCCGGCGTGGAGGTGGGCGGTGGGGTGGCCACGACGGACGGCCGCGCCGTGGCGGCGAAGCGCGCGAAGGCGAAGCCCGCGACGAAGAACAGCATGGCCCCGAGGCTGACGGCGAGCGCGACCAGCCCCATCACGGCACCTGCCAGATGTCGACGCGCCGGTTCCTGGCCCGCGCCGCGGGCGTCCGCGCGACGTCGAGGGGCTCCGCGGCGCCGCGCGCCTCGGTCACCAGCGCGGTGGGCGGCACGCCGAGCTCGACCAGCGCTCTCGCCACCGCGCGCGCGCGCATGCGGCTGAAGTACTCGTGGCCTTCGGCGCGCCCCGAGGGGTCGGCGTGGCCGACGACGCGCAGCGTGGCGCCCTCATGCGCCTTCGCCAGCGCACGCAGCCGCGCGAGCGAGGTCGGCGTCAGCTCGATGCCTTCGCTCGCGAACCACACGGTGGCCACCTTCGTCGGCGCGGTCGCCGCGGTGACCGTGGGGGCCGGCGCTGCGGTGTCGTCGGGCGTCCGCGCGGTCGCGGTGACGGTGGGCTCCTCGACCTCGATCTCCAGCGCCGCCGGGCCGTCGGCCGTCGGTCCGGTCGGGGCGGGCGAGGGACCGGGGCGCGCGGGCCGGGTGGGGCTCGAGCGGCCCTGCCGCGTCTCGACGAGCGGGCGGGCGACGGCGGTCAACGCCACGGCGTCGACGACGCCAGCGAGCGCGCACACCACGCCCACGGCGAGATGCGTGCCCGGGCTCACAGGACGGCGGCGAGCTCGGCGATCGCCCGCCGCAGCTCGATGAAGATGAGGCCCAGCTTCGCCTCTTTCGAGACGAGCAGCGCCACCGAGGTCTCTGCATCGATGGCGTTGACGATGACGTAGCCCCGCGCGGAGCGGACGAAGACCTGCTCCATGGGCGCCTGCATCAGGTCGGTCGAGATGCGCTCACCGACGCCGAGCAGCGAGGCCGCCATGCCGCCGACGAGATCCTCGTCGACCTCGCTCGGGAAGACCGAGGCGACGATGAAGCCCTCGCTGGTCACGACCGCTGCGCCGATGATGTCGGGTGTGGTCGCGCGGATCTTCCGCAGCACGTCCGACAGCTGTTCCTTCTTCGAGCCCACTCCACTGCTCCTTCCAACCCTCTGGGGGGCCGCCCCTCTAGGAGCTGGAGGCGCCGCGTGCCGTGACCCGGATCAAGTGTCGGCCAGCGCAAGGCGGTAGCCCTGCCCGCGAATGGAGAGGATGCGACGGCCCGTCTCGCCGAGCCGCGCGCGCAGGCGCATCACGTGGTTGTCGATGGTGCGCGAGCGGAGCGCGGTGGTGCCCAGCACTCGCTCGGCGAGCTCCTCGCGGGTGAAGACATGGTGCGGCGCCGAGACGAAGGTGTGGAGCAGCTCGAACTCGGTCGGTGAGAGCTTGAGCTCCGTGGTGCCCGAGAAGGCCCTGCGCTCGAAGAGGTCGACGCGCAACGCCGACGCCGAGGCGCGCTCCATGCGGCGGAAGCCGACCTCGGCGCGGAGCACCAGCTCGAGGGGCTCGATGTCCACGTCGACTGCGTCGTCGGCGCCCAGCTCCAGCGCGCCGATGCGGTGGCGCACGCCGGTGCCCATCGTCACCAGGTGCGTGTGGCGGAGCAGCCGGTGCTGGCGCAGCGACTGAATCGCCGCCGCGACGTCGATGCCCTGGCCGACGATGATGACGTGCGGGTGGTGGGCCGACGCGCAGCGCAGCCCCTGTTCCCAGTCGGCGGCCTCGTGGCGCCGCAGCGCGCGCAGGTCGAAGGCGCACCGCTGCTCCAGGCTCAGCTCACCGACCAGCAGCACCAGCGGGCCAGCGCACTCCACGGGCTCGAGCATGGGCGAGACCTACGAGGCGCTCGCCGCGCGGCTGATGATCCAGATCAAGTCGCCGACGTCGCGGAAGCTCAGCGCACCGCGTTCTTCACCGCGTGGTGGTACCAGAGCAGCTCCCCCTGGTTGCGGTTGATCTGCCGCCCCGACTTCGTGGGCCACGGGTCGAACACCGCGTTCTCGCCCTTGCCGGTGCCGTCGTTGAACATCAACACGAAGTGGTCCCCGGTGCCGTTGCCGTCGACGTCGACGAGCTTGATGTTCATCTGGTCGAACAGGCCCTTGAGGGGCTGGTCGACGCCGAGCCACTTCACGTCGGTGGCGAGGTACGCGCGGACCGCGTCGACGTCGATGGTGGCGTTGGTCGACTTCGCGCCGATGTCGTCCTCCACCTGCCGGAGCTGCCGGTACACGATGGTCTTGAGGTCCGCGAGGTCCTGCTGCGTCAGCGAGTTCGACGCCACGCGCTCCTCGATGCCGGCGAGCTTGTCCCACTCGGGGATGGGGCCCGACTTCCAGCCATTCGTCACGCTGGGCATGCGCGTCTGGTTGCCGCGCTCCTCGACGACCTGAAGCAGCTTCGAGAGGCCGGCGGTGCCTCCTTCGAGCGCGGCGCCGGCGACGATGGCCGTCGCGCCGCACGCGTTGAGGTCGCTCTCGCGATCCAGCGTGCCGTCGAGCTGCGTGAAGCCGTCGAGCGCCTTCATGCGCGCCGCCTTGTCTCCGCCCAGGTCGACCTTCGAGGCGAGGGAGTCCTTCGTCGCGGGGCGCGCGGTGTCGACGTGGAACTGCTCGCCGATGCTCCGTGAGCCGCCCGGCGCCGTCTGGCCGCCCTCGACGTTCGCTGCGCCAGCGGGCGTGGGCACCGGAGGCGGCGCCGTCGGCGTCTGCTGCGCGCTCGCGCCGCGCGGCCGGTAGTACGACGTCACGTCGGACAGCTTCTGCCTGCCCTCGCCGATGTGCGGCTTGTTGCCGTCGATGGTGTTCACCGTGCCGTCGGCGTTCACGCTGGTGACGATGGCGTGGTGGTTCAGCTTGCCGCTGACGGTGATGACGTCGCCCGGCTTGATGGTCGACTCGAAGGCCTGACGCTCGGCCTTGTAGGTGCGCCAGTCACGGAAGGTCGGCTGCGGCACGTGGTCGACGTCGCCGACCATCTTCCCGCTGCTGAGGTCCCACCTGACGTTCGCGCCTGCCTCCTGCAGCACGTGCGTCGCGAAGATGCCGCACCACGCCTTGTGCTGGGGCTGGCTCGAGGCCTGGATCTCCTTGTCGCTCGGGCGCCACCCGGTCGTCTTCTCGAAGATGCCCTGCAGCTTCTGCCACCCGACGTACTTCCCGTCGGCGCCGGTCTTCCGCGGGTCGACGGTGCCGAGCTCACCCTGCGCGATGGCGAGCGTCTTCTCGGCGAGGCTGCCGCTCGCGGGTGGCTGACCGACGCTCGAGGGCGCCACCGCCGCCGGACTCGAAGGGAGCGCAGGCGGCTGGCCCGCATCGAAGCCGTCGGTGCGCCCCGCATGCGTGGCGAGCGCCGCGAGCTTCGCCTGCGCCGCGCCGTCGAGCGTCTTCGCGCCCGTCAGCTTCGCCAGCGCCGCCTCGGTCTTCGGCCCGAAGAGCCCGTCGAGCGCCAGCGGCGGCTTGAGGCCCGCCGCGTTGAGCTGCTTCTGCAGCTCGACCACCCGCTCACCGAAGTGGCCCTTCGCCAGCGGCGCCCCGGCGGCGGGCTCCGCGTAGACCGTCCCTCCGGGCGAGGTGAAGGTCTTCGGTGGGGCAGCGACGGCGGTGGAGCCAGAGCGGTGTTCGACGCGCATGCGCACAGTGTCGCATGATGTGGTGACCGTTCGGGCAGAAAATCAGTTCGGCACGCGGTAGACGACCGTCGGCGTCACCACCAGCCAGCCGCCCGGGCTCGGGAGCAGCGCGGAGATCGCGTCGCGCCGCCCGCCGAGGTCAGCGACGTCGACGACCTTCTCCATGCCGCCGCCGATGGGCAGGCGGAAGAGCCCGCTCTGGCCGTTTACCTCTGCGATGGTCCACACCGCCGCGCCGTCGGTGACGGTGGTCTCGCGGCGCAGGCCCGTCGACGAGAGGAGATCCCGGTTCGCGGTGTTGTCGAAGGGCACGCGCGTGAGCGTCCACGTGCTGCCGGTGCTCTGGAGGAAGTAGTACGCGGCCTGATCCGCGAGGATGAAGTCGGAGTCGAGCGCGCCGCCGCTCACCAGGCTCTGCCCCGAGCGGTCGTTGAGGTCGGTGACGCCGAGCACGGCGAACGACGAGTAGTTGTCGGTGGTGCCGATGTGGAACAGCAGGTTGTCGACCTTCGCCATGCGCGGGTAGTTGAGGAAGCTGACGAGGCGCGTACGCGTGCCTCCGGCGACGGGGAGGCGATCGATGCCGTACGCGTCGACGCCGTAGCGCGGGTCTCCGCCGACGCCGCAGTAGACGAACTGTGCGTCGGCGAGCAGCGACGAGCAGCTGCCGCTGAGGCCGGTGAGGTTCTCCACGCTGGTCGAGCCGGCCGCGACGCGGTGGAGCCCGGTGCTGCTCGCATAGAAGAGGTGCGTGCCGTTCGTGGCGAGCGGTGAGACGCGCGTGGCGCCGGTCTCGAGGTCGGTGCGCGCGCCCGTCGCGAGGTCGAGGGCCGCCACCGAGGTGCTGGTGCCGTCGGACAGCGAGACGTACAGCGCGCTCGAGGTGGCGGCGGCGCTGAGCACGTACGTCGCGCCCGAGAGCGTGGCCACCTTCTCGATGCACCGCCGCTGATCCGCCGAGCAGCTCGAGGTGCCGGGGCAGGTGCCGCAGCTCATGCCCTGCACGGTGCCGCACACCGCGTGCGCCTGCGCGCAGACGTCGACCATGCACTGGCCCGCCATGCACCGCGCGCCGCCCGAGCAGGTGCCGCACTCGAGCGTGCCGCCGCAGCCATCCTGGAGCGGTCCGCAGGCGAGGTGCTCGCTCGCGCACGTCTTCGGCGTGCAGGGCGGCGGCTGCAGCGGTGTCGGGGTGCCGCAGGCGAACGGCGAGCTCATGGGCTGGCCGTGACCGATGCACTGGTAGCCCGCACCATCGACACACAGCGAGGCGCCACACTGGAGGATGCGGGTGCCCGTCGACGTCTGCACCCCGCACTCACAGGGTTGTTTCTCGGGGCCACAGGCGGTGACGACGACGAGCAGCAGCGGCAGGCACGGTCGGAGCGCGTTCATGCGCCCTTCGTCGCGCGAGCCGGAAATCGCGGGTCGTCGGAGGTGCGAACCGCGACGCCCGAATGTTCTGCGGCGTCAGCGGCGGTTGCGGGCGAGCGCGAGCTGCTGCTCGAGGAACTGCTTCACGTCGCGCCCGGCGGCCGCGAGCTGCTGTGGAATGAACGAGGCCTTCGTCATGCCGGGGAGCGTGTTGATCTCCAGCAGCACCGGCCCGGTGGTGGTGAGGATCATGTCGGTGCGCGAGTAGCCGAAGCAGCCCACCGCGCGGTGGGTGAGCACCGCGAGCGCCTGCGCCTGCTTCCACTCCGGGTCGGTGAGCTGCGCGGGAGTGATCTCCTCGGTGCCACGGCCGAGGTACTTGCCCGCGTAGTCGAACGCGCCGCCCGGCACGAGGCGCACCTCGCTCACCGGCAGCGCCGTGGGGCCGGCGGGGTCGTCGACCACGCCCACGGTGAGCTCGCGGCCCTCGATGAAGACCTCCGCCAGGTAGTCGATGCCGAGCGTCGAGAGCGTCTTCGCCGCGCCCGCGACGTCATGGGCGCCCTTGAGGTGCACGAGGCCGTGGCTCGAGCCATCGGCGCGCGGCTTGAGCACCCAGCGCGGGTGGCGGCTGAGCAGCTCGGTGAGCTTCTTCGTCGCCTCGGCCTCCGACATCGGCGCGAGCTCGTGCGCCTCAGCGGTGCGGGCGCCGTGCGCGCTGGCGAGCTGCTTGGCACGCGCCTTGTCGAACGCGTCGGCGCTCGCGCGACTGCCGGAGCCGGTGAAGGCGAGCCCGCGCGCCTCGAACTTCTTCTGAGTGACGCCGTTCTCACCGTCACCGCCGTGGAGCGCGAGGAAGAACACCTGCCCCGTCGCCGCCGACGAGTCGAGCGCGGCCTCGAGCGAAGGCCAGGTCGCCGCCCCGGGCGGCGCGAACTCGTGCTCGAAGGCGCGCTCGTGTGCGGCGAGCACGCTGCGCGGCACCACGAAGACCTCGCCCGACTTCGAGAGGAACCAGCACTGCGCGTCGGTCAGGTGCGACGAGACGTTCTGCGCCGAAGCCACGGAGACCAGGCGCTCGCTCGAGGCGCCGCCGAACAGGATGACGGTCATGGCCGGGCAGTCTCGATGTTTGCGCCCCTCCGTTCATCTGTTTTGCGGAGCTGCCCCAGGGTCAACGCTTCGACGCCGGGCGCTTCGCGGCCTTCCTCGCCCCTCGCGATGACCTGGCCCGAGGCGAGGTGCGTGAAGGCTTCGTGACGTTGCCATCATCCGACGGCGTCGGAGCGCCCTGCTTGCGAAGCCGCCGTCCCTCCGCGATCAGTTTGCGCAGCAGCTGCGGCTTGATGACGACCGGGCGCTCATCGTCCATGCGGCCGTCCTTGAGATAGCAGCCGCCGAACCACGTTCGCCTCGTCGACCGCCACGTTCCCGCGAGGTCTTCACTCCAGCCGGCGAGCTTGCCGTCCTTGAACGCGGCGAACGAGAGGTGCACGACCTGTGCGTTGAACCCCTGTGGTGCGCGCGTGGCCAGAACGTTCGCGCCCACCTCGAACGTGCCCCTGAGCACCGCGGGGTATCGCGGGGAGCTGCCGAAGTAGCCCTCCTCGATCGCGCCCTTCACTCCATTGGCTGCCGCGAGCGCCTTCCAGATGGCGGAGGGCCAGTCGCGCGCGCTGCGAAACGTGACGGTGGCGCGGAAAGCGAACTGCGAAGGGCTGACCTGTGGTCTGCGCATGGGGCTTCTCTATCGAGCGCTGGAGCGGCTGCGGTGCCTTTCATCGGAACATTGGCGCGAGTGGGTGTGGCGCGCGGCTGCGCTCCACGCGGCGCGACGTCATGAGATGGTGCGCGCATGGTGAGAGCGCTCCTCGTCGTCGTGCTCGCGGGCCTGGCGGGCTGCAAGAAGGACTACAAGCCGATGGCGCCGCAGCCGCCGGTGACGCTCGAGCGGGGCGTCGTCATCCAGACGCTGCGCGCGGGCTTCGACGACGGCGACGTGGCGAAGAAGGGCGACAAGATCTCCATCCACTTCGTGGGCACGGTGCTCGACGGCGGCGTGTTCGACGACTCGCACCCGCGCGGCAGCTTCGACTTCTGGGTCGGCGAGGGCCAGGTGCTCCCCGGGCTCGACCAGGGGCTGCTCGGCATGAAGGAGGGCGAGCTCCGCGTGGTGACCGTGCCGCCCTCCGAGGGCTACGGGAACGACGCGAAGCCGAAGATCCCCCCACGCTCGACGCTGGTGTTCGAGGTGGACCTGCTCGACGTGC
>JBMORD010000217.1:0-11795 GCA_049322495.1 Myxococcota bacterium
GCACTCGTCGAGTGCGGCGTGGCGGTGGTGCCGATCTCCGTGGTGGTGCTGCTCTCGCTGCGCTTCGCCGCGCGCGCGTCGCACCTCTTCAGCGGGGCGCTCGCCTCGGCGGCGGGGGCGACGCTGGCGCTGCACTTCCACTGCGGCAACGGCACGCTCGGGCACCTGCTGACCTTCCACCTGCTGCCGGCGGTGGGGCTCGCCGGCGCCGCGGTGCTGGTGCGGCGCTGGCTGCCGACGAAGAGTCACGTGCCCTGAGTGAGGATCTCCGCGCCGCGGCGGGTGACGACCAGGGTGTGCTCGAACTGCGCCGACCAGCGGCCGTCGCGCGTGACCACGGTCCACCCGTCGTCGAGCACCCGCGTCTCGGGGCTGCCGAGGGTGAGCATCGGCTCGATGGTGAACATCATGCCCTCGCGCAGCACGAGCCCTTCGCCGGGCCGGCCGACGTGCGACACGTGGGGCTCGAGGTGCATCTCGCGCCCGATGCCGTGGCCGCCCCACTCGGACACCACCGCGCACCCGGCGCGTCGGGCGAGCGTCTCGATGGCGTGGCCGATGTCGCCGAGGTGGGCGCCGGGCCGCACCGCGCGAAGGCCGGCCTCCAGCGCGCGCTGTGTGGTCTCGACGAGGTGGCGCGCCTCGGGCGACGGCGTGCCGATGCAGAAGGTCGCCGAGGTGTCTCCGTGCCAGCCGTGGAGCTCGTGGGTGACGTCGACGTTGATGATGTCTCCCGGCTCGAGCCGCTCGTCGTCGCGCGGGATGCCGTGACAGACGACCTCGTTGCGGCTGGTGCACACCGCGGCGGGGAACCCGTGGTAGCCGAGCTGCGCGGGCCGCGCGCCGTGCCTTGCCGTGTCTTCACGCACCCAGCGATCGATGTCGCCGGTGGTGACGCCGGGGGCGAGGCGCGCGCCGACGAGCGCGAGGGTGCGCGCGGCGAGGCGGCCCACGCGACGCATGCCGTTGAGGGACAGAGAGCGCATGCGGCCGACGTCTCGCGCATCGCGCGCGCGGCCACCAATACCGCTTCGATCTACCTGCTCATCGTGGCGGGAATGGCGTCGACCACCGCCAGCACGTGCCGCGCGCTGTCCAGCAGCCGGGTGCCCGCCGCCGACAGCCGCATGCCGCGCGGCGTGCGCTCGAAGAGGCGCACCGACAGCTCGTCTTCCAGCGCGCGGAGCTGCCTCGACATCGGCGGCTGGCTCACGTGACACCGCACGGCAGCGCGCGTGACGCTGCCTTCTTCGGCGACCGCGACGAAGTAGCGGAGCTGCGTGAGGCTCATGCGCGCCAGCCCAGCTCGACGAAGCCGCGCAGCCCTGTGCTGGCGTTGGGGGGGACGACCGAGACGATGGACAGCTGCCGCGCGCCGGCGGGGATGCTCGCGCCGCCCTTCACGGCGAACGCCTTGATGAGCTGCGGCTTCGTCTGCGGCTTGGCGAACTCGTCGGGCCAGACCTCGAGCTTCGCGGTGGCGTCGGGCTCGAGCGTGAGCACCTCCACGTCGAAGCCGGCGGCGTTGGCCGTCGCGCCGAGGGGAATGGCCATCAGCTCGCCGGGGCGCACCGTCATCTGCACGCGGTGGCTCGCGTCGCGCTGCCGCACCGAGAGGATCGCCTCGTCGGCGCGCACCAGCACCACGCCCACGCGGGAACCGCCGAACTCCGCGTCGAGGCCCTGCCGCAGCCGCACCAGCTTCTCGCTCTGAGTCATGGTCTGGGCTCCTGCTTAGCTCACGTAGGAGTTGGGGATCAGCTTCGCTGCCTCTTCGATGGGGATCGGCCTGGGCTCGTTGCCCACGCCCCACGGGTTGTAGAGCAGCACGTACTTCTTCCCGTCGGCGTCGGTCTTGATGCCCTTCACCGAGTACGCGTGGTTGCCCACCAGGCCGTAGGTGGCGAGCGCCTTCTCGGCAGGTGTCGACCACCATTCAGTGAAGCGACGTGCACCTCAGTCCTCGAAGGCGCTCAGCACCTCGCGGAGCTCGGCGTCACCGGGGTGCTTCGCGAGCACCTCGCGCGCGCGGCGGACGGCGTCGCCGAGCGGGAGCGGGGTGAAGAGGGTCGAGCTGCGCTCCTGCTGGCGCACGAGGGCGCGGAGCTGGAGCGCGACGGCGGCGGGCTCGAGGGCTTCGGTGGCGAGGAGCGGCGCGAGGGTCTGCAGGGCGGTGTCGGCGTCTCCCTGGGCGAGCTGGGCGCGCGCGGCGGCGAGCGACGGCGCGAACTCGCCGGGCGCGGTGTGCAGCCACCGCTGGGCGACCGAGCGCAGGAGCGGATCGGCGTCGTCGTGAACGTGCGCGAGCGTCTCGTACAGCTCGCCCCAGTCGCTGGCCTCGAGCGGGTGGGCGCGGGCGAAGGCGGTGAAGGCCAGCCGCTCGGGCGCTCCGCCTGCGGTGCGCTCGTCGTAGAGCGCCACGGCCTCGCCCGACATGAAGTAGGCGATGGGCGAGAGGTACTCGAGGAGGTTGTGGTCGTCGGTGTTGACCGGCCCCTCGCCCGCGAAGGCGAGCTGCCCTTCGTCGGAGTGCACCTGGCGCGCGAGCAGCGTCGACACGCGCGAGATGCCGAGGCGGCGGAGATCGTCCGCGACGGCGGGGACCTGCATGTGCGCCGCCATGCGCTCGGGGTCGATGGTCTGCGGCTCACGGCTGGCGACGAGGAGCATGTCGGCGGCGCCGAGCCAGGTGGTGCCGTGCTCGAAGCTGTCGCGCAGCGTGCGCACTACGAGCTGCACCAGCGGCTCGTTCGACTCGTAGGTGTGAATCCACTGCACCATGCGGCCGCCGGGCGCGAGGCGCTCGCGGGCCACGCGGAAGAAGTCGCGCGAGAAGAGCCCCGACACGCCGGTCACCCACGGGTTCGACGGCACGCTGACGATGAGGTCGTACTTCTCGGGCGAGAGCGTGAGGAAGGTGCGCGCGTCTTCGAGGTGCACGTGGCAGCGCGGGTCGGCGAGCGCGTTTCGGTTGTCGGGCGCGAAGAGCTTCGCGGCGTCGAGCACCGCGGGGGAGATCTCCACCACGTCGAGCCGCTCGAGGGGGTGCGCGAGCAGCGAGCCCGCGGTGATGCCCGCGCCGATGCCGACCAGCAGCACCTTCTTCACCTCGCCCGGGTGGGTGAGCACGCCGAGGTGCGCCGCGAGCGTCTGGGTGTCGACGTCGCCGCGGCCGTTGGAGCCGTCGGCCTTGCCGTTGATGCGCAGGAAGCGGTGGTCGCCCTGCTGCTGGGCCACCATCACCGAGGCGAAGACGTCGTCGGCGTAGAAGAGCGGCTGCGCGCGCGCCAGCGCCTGGGCCTCGAAGGTGTCGAAGCGCGTGAAGTGGCCGTGCCACTCGCGGTAGCGGCCGGCGGTCGAGATGAAGCTCGCCCACCCGCGGGTGGTGACGGCGCTGAAGACGACGAGCAGCGCGACCGCGCCGACGCGGAAGCCCTCTCCGCGCGGCGAGAGCGTGCGGGTGAGCGGCTGGCCCGACGCGACGGCGAGCGCGACGCCCGCGGCGATGAGGTTCGAGACGAGCCCGACGACGAAGTTCCCCTCGAGGCCGATGAGCGGGAGCAGCACCAGCCCGCCCGCGAGCGAGCCGACGATCGTCCCCACGGTGTTGAAGAGGTAGACGCGGCCGACCTCGCCGCCGACGCTGTCCTTCGTGCGCATCACCACCCGCGCGCCGAGCGGGAAGCTGGCGCCCATGAGGAAGGTCGGGGGCACGAGCAGCAGCCCGCAGAAGAAGAAGGTGAGCAGCAGGTAGACGCTCCACGAGGTGTCGGGGCGCAGCAGCTGCGTGAGGTGGAAGAAGACGAAGGGCAGGCGCCGGTAGAGCGGAATGGTGAGGCACACCACGACCACCAGCCCGAGCTGGAGCCAGCCGAAGGTGCGCAGCGCGTCGACCTCGCGGCGTCGGGCGATCCAGAAGCTGCCCAGCGCGATGCCGAGGATGAAGGCCGAGAGGATGAGGGTGAACGCGTAGCTGGTGCCGCCGATGATGATCGACAGCAGGCGGATCCACGTCACCTCGTAGAGCATCGCGGTGAAGCCCGAGAGCGCCGTGCCGAGGAGCACCGCCTTCACCGCCGCCTCGTCGTAGATGCGCGGCGCGGCGTCGTCGCCCGCGGAGGTCGAGCTCGATGACGCGGGCGCTCCGCCGAGCATCGCGAGCGCGCCGACCAGGAGGTTGAAGAACACCGCGAAGTGCTCGGTGGTCGCCAGGCCCGCGACGGGCACGAAGACCACGCCGGCGAGGAGGCTCCCTGCGGCCGCGCCCAGCGAGTTGATGGCGTACAGCGACGCGAGCGTGCCCTTCGCGCCGTCGAGGCTCTGCGTGAGCGCGCGGGTCATCGCGGGGAGCGAGCCGCCCATGAGCAGCGTCGGCGGCAGCACCGTGACCGCCGCCAGCACCATGCGCGCGAGGTTGCCCCCGGCCGCGCCGACCGAGACGTACAGCGAGCCCGCGAGCTCGAGGAAGGTGGGGAAGAGCAGGGCGAGCACGCCGACGCCCACCTCCAGCGCGCCGTAGAGCCGGAGCGGCCGCGAGGAGCGATCGGCGTGGCGCCCGAACAGCCATGCGCCCATCGCCAGGCCGCCCATGAAGGTCGCGAGGAGGATCGCGTGCGCCTGCCCGGTGTTGCCGAGCCAGTTCGCGAGCCGCTTCGACCAGCAGAACTCGTAGATGAGGCCCGTGGCGCCGGAGAAGAAGACGAGCGTCAGCGCCGTGGGCCGCGAGAGCGTGGGCATCGGCGGCGGACTGTACTCGCGAGAAATTTCCCCCGCGCATGAATGCCGACCGCGGGCGCAGAGACAGAGAGGCCGCGAGTCGCCATCAGGGAGGCCGGGGGGCTCGCACCAGCCATTTTCCAGAGGGACGCAATGAAGACGACGACGTCGTGGGGACTCGTGTTGTCTGCGCTGTTCGCGGTGGGCTGCACCAACGGGAGCGGCCCGACGCTCGCGCGGCCGAACACCCAGCTGATGAAGGCCCAGAGCCGGCAGGCGCTCGGCGGGAGCGGGCTGTCTGCGAGCGCGCAGTTCGACGCGCCGGTGATCGACGCCAACTCCCAGTCGCCGAGCTCCTCGGGCACCGGCAGCTACTTCGTGTCGCCGTCGACGACCGGCGGGCCTTCGTCGCTGGGCGTCGTCGACGCGTCGGGCTCGCCGACCTTCCACTACGTGCTGGTGGGCGATCTCACCGGCACCCCGCAGACCTTCTTCGCCGTCATCGCCGACGTGCCCTTCACCGTCGGCACGCAGGCGATCGACAACGTGCACTTCTACGCCGGGCTCTTCGACGCCGCGACCGGCAACCCGACGCACCTCGCGACCGGCGGCACGGTGACCTTCACCACCGCGGGCGGCATCGGAGGCCGCTGGGTCGGCAGCTTCAGCGGCACCCTCGACGCGGTCTCGGCGCCCCAGTGCCAGAGCTCGGCCGACTGCGCGACGGGCGAGGTGTGCAGCAACGGCGTCTGCGTGCGCGCGCCGCCTCCGCAGTGCTCGAGCAACGCTGACTGCGCGACCGGCCAGCAGTGCCAGGCGGGCGTCTGCGTGCTCGTCACGCCGGCCTGCACCGTCGACGCCGACTGCGCGACCGGCCAGCAGTGCGTGCGGGGCGCGTGCGTGGTCGTCACGCCGCCTCCTCAGTGCACCGTCGACGCCGACTGCGCGACCGGTGAGCAGTGCCTGCGCGGCACGTGCGTGTCGCCTCCGCCGCAGTGCACGTCGAACTCGCAGTGCTTCGTGGGGCAGATCTGTCAGGCGGGCCAGTGTGTGGCGGCGCCGACCGCGGGCCGCTGCGAGGGCCAGCAGGGCGATGGCGCGGTGACGGGCCAGGTGACGACGGTCGCCTCGTGCGCGGCGCTCCCGGCGTCGACGGTCGCGCTGTCGCAGGGTGTGGCGGCCATCGACGATCAGCTCCGGCTGGTCATCTTCGACCCGAGCACCGCTGACGAGGGCGTGATGCTCGAGCTCGCGGTGTGCCCCGGCGCCACCGGCACGCTGTCGCTCGGCAACGGCCTGGTCGCCGCGTCACACGTGAAGGACGTGCAGACGACCGACCTGCGCCTCTTCGCGGAGCGCCGCGCTTCCGCGGCGACGCTGACGCTCACCCAGGTCTCGCCCACGCTCGCGGGCTCGTTCTCGCTGACCCTCGCCGCGGGAGGCTCGGTGCGCGGCTCGTTCACCATGCACTGACGCAGCTGGTGCGACCGCGGGGAGCTGCTCCTTCCCGCGGTCACTCCTCGAGATCGGGACCGGGGAGGCCCTTGTCCTTGCAGGCCCCCTCGTCGCCGAGCGAGCACGCGCGCGAGAGCACCTTGTGAGCCCGCGCGTCGTCACCGCGCGACTTGAGCGCGCGGCCGAGGTTGGCGCAGGCCGCGGCGTTCTTCTCCGAGCAGGCCTTCGCCCACACGTCCATCGCCTTCTCGGGGTCCTTCTTCACGCCCTCGCCGCCCCACATCGCCATGCCGAGCTGGTTGCAGCCCGAAGCGCTGCCGCCGCGGCAGGCGCGCTCGAAGTAGCCGGCGGCCTTCACCACGTCTTTCGGTCCGAGCTCCCCTTGCGCCCAGAGGCTCCCCAGCGTTCCGCACGAGAACGCGTCGCCCGCGTTGCACGCCTTCTCCGAGAGCGCGGCCGCCTTCTTCGGGTCTCGCGGCACGCCTTCGCCGTCCCAGGTGAAGCTGGCGAGGTTGGCGCAGCCGAGCGCGTCGTTGCCGTCGCAGGCCTTCGTGAAGAGCTCGACGGCGCGCTTGACCACCTTCGCGTCGTGCGAGCGCTCGACGAGGCGGAAGCCCAGCTTCGAGCACGCGCGCAGCACCCCTCGCTTGCAGCCGGTCTCGTAGCGCGCCAGCGCCTCGTCGCGGCAGCCCTGCGTCAGCAGCGCATCCCCCGCGGTGACGCAGGCCTCGGCGGGTTTCTTGTCGCACGGCCCCACGTCGAGAATCGGATCCTTCGCGGCGGCGGCGCAGGCAGGCGCGGCGGAGAGCAGGGTGCCGAGGACGAGGGCGAACATGCGCGCAGCCTCGCACAGCGGCGCCGCGGGTGTAGCTTCGCCGCCACCATGACGAGCGCGAGGTCGAAGCTGTCGGTGGCGGTGCTGTTGTCGCTCGCGGGGTGCGCCCGCTCGTCGCTGGTCGCCTCCGAGCGGCCGGCGCTGGTGGTCGTCGCGGCGGGGGACATCGCGCCGCCGTCGATCGGCCGGCAGGAAGACACCGCGCAGCTCGTAGAGGCCATCAAGCCTGCGGCGGTGCTGGTCGCGGGCGACTCGCAGTACGGCGCGGGCCTGCCCGAGGAGTTCGCGCTCGGCTACGCGCCGACCTGGGGGCGCTTCAAGGCCATCACCCACCCCGCGCCGGGGAACCACGAGTACAAGAGCGGCGCGGCCGGCTACTTCGCGTACTTCGGCGCGAGCGCCGGCGAGCCGGACAAGGGCTACTACTCGTTCGAGCTCGGCGACTGGCACTTCGTCGCCCTCAACACCGGAGACCTCTGTCAGTCGGTGGGCTGCGAAGAGGGCTCGCCGCAGCTCGCCTGGCTCGAGGCGGATCTCGCCGCGACGAAGAGGGAGTGCGTGCTGGCGTTCTTCCACCACCCGCGCTGGAACTCCGGACACCACGGCCCGTTCCTTCGCGCCGACGCGCTGTGGAAGACGCTCGCGCGGCATCGCGTCGAGCTGGTCGTCAACGGCCACGAGCACTTCTACGAGCGCATGGCTCCCATCAACGGCATCGTGCAGTTCACCGTCGGTACCGGCGGCATCAGCTTCTCGGACTTCTCGACGCCCATCCCCCAGAGCCTGGTGCGGCAGAACGACACCTTCGGGGTGCTCAAGCTCGAGCTCGGCGCCAGCACCTGGCGCGCGGAGTTCGTCCCGGTGCGCGGCGCGACCTTCACCGACCACACCTCGGGGCGCTGCCGGTGAGCCGACTCTGGGGACCGCTGTGCGCGGTGGCGCTGTGGGCCTGTCCGGCTCCGCCCGTCGAGGCCGATGGCGGCGAGCCCGATGCCAGCGCGCCACTCGAGGCGCCGACCGATGGTGGCAAAGGGCCGTTCAGCGCGGGGACGCGCCCCGACGGCCCGACGCCGGGGGAGCTCACGTGGTGGCAGCTCGAGCTCCCCATGGGGCTCATCCCGAAGACGGGAGAGGCGGGCATCCTCGTCGGGCCTGACGGCACGCTGGTGCTGGTCGACGTGGGCAACTCGAACCACGACGACGAGGTGCTCGCCGCGGTGCGCGAGCTCAACACCACCTGGCTCACGCCGCAGCGCGGCTACCGCCAGCGCGGAGAGACGGAGGTCGAGTGGATCGTCCTCACGCACTTCCACGCGGATCACGTCGGCGCGTTTGCGTCGCTCGCGGACGCGTTGACCATCACCCGCGGCGTCCTCCACCGCGGCTTCGTCGACGTCGGTGCAGGCACGAACGAGTCCGACTTCGAGGCGGTGTGCACGCGGCTGCGCGGGGGGCTCGCGGCGCGGAACGTGGGGCTCTGCACGGCGAGTCCGGAGTCGGCCTGCGCCATCTCCGCGCGCGCCCCTGCGACGGGCTGTCCCGGGCTCACCAGAGGCGATCTCTCGCGGGTCGATGACGACGCGGCCAGCGAGCCGTCGTTCATTCCGCTCGGAGCCGGCGCGCGCCTCGAGCTGCTGGGCGCGAACGGCTTCATGCTCCAGGGGCGGACGCCGGTCGCCGCGCCCGCGTTCGGGGTCACCGACGTCAACGAGGAGAACGCGAGGTCGGTGGTGATGCTCGTGAAGCACGGCGCGTTCCGCTTGCTGCTCGCGGGCGATCTCAGCGGCTCCGGCGCGCCCACCGAGCCGGACCTCGAGTCCTTCGTCGTCAACAGCGCGCCCGATGCGTTCGGCCCGCTCGGCATCGACGTGACGCATGCCAACCACCACGCGCGCAAGACGAGCAGCAACGCCCACTGGGTGGCCGCCGCGGCGCCAGCCGACGGGCGCGCGCGCAACGTCATCGCCGGCATCAACGCGGCCTACGTCAACTCGCCGCACCAGGAGACGCTCGACGCGTGGACCGGCGGCGATCGCCTCGGCGCCGGGCGCTTCGTGGTGACGGCGCGCGCGCCGGCGGGAGGCACGAGCCCCTTCCTCGTGGACGCCGCCGGACGCGTGGTGCTGCAGACCATCCAGGGCGGTGACGGCTATTGGCTCGAGGCCGCGGCCACGCCGTCACTGCGGCGCTGACGCGCTACGGGCCGAGCACGTCTGGCAGCGGCTGCGGTCCGGCGGGGAGCTCCGGCGGCGGGGCGTCGGGCGCGCGTGCGTCGACGATGAGGTCGGCCATCGCCCACAGGTTCTCGCGAGCCGGGCAGGGCGCCAGCGCGGTCTTGAGCGCGATGCGCACGCACGTCGCCACCTCGGGCGCGAGCGGCGGGTAGCCCTTCTGCTCGACGATCTTCGTGGGCCGGCCGTGCACGCCGAACCACACCGCCCAGCGCGACTTCACCGTGGCGGGAGTGATCAGCGTCGAGGTGAAGCAGCGCGCGGCGAGGCGCGCCGGGCCCGGGGACCAGTCGGCGAGGCTCGGGTCCTCGACCTTCGGCAGCATGCGCGGGTGCTTCTCTCCCGGGCGCTGCTCTCTCGTCAGGTGGGTGTGCCACGAGCCGGTGACGATGAGCGTGCCGTCGGGCGAGGTGAGATCGCGTCGACGCACGCGCAGGTCGACGCTCCACCGTCTGCCTGACAGCGCGCGCGGCGGCGGGAGCGCGCGGAGGCGCCCGCACAGGCACGCCTCGAGCTCGGGAGCCGTCTCGTCGAGCTCACCCTCGCAGCGCCCGATGAGCCCGGCCGGGTCGACGTCGACCAGCAGGCGCGCCGACGAATCGTCGCTCGAGAGGCAGCTCGTCACCTGCTCGACGGTGAGGCCGAGCGCTCGGGCGCGGTCCTCCCGGGAGAGCGGGCTCGTGACGCGCACGTCGGCGGGCGAGACGGACAGCTCGAGCTCGTCGGCCTGGCGCAGCGCGCGGTGACCGCGAGCGCCGAGGAGCCCCAGACCGCCGACGCCCGTCGTCGTGTTCGGAGGCGGCGCGAGGCGCGCCAGCGACGCCTCGAGCGCGGGGAGCGCGGCTGACGCGGAGTCGAGCTCCGCGACCAGCATCGAGGGCGGCCCGCCATCGACCGCGGTGCTGTAGACGGTCAGCGCGCACGCGCCGCCCTGCGGACACGAGGCGCTCGCCGACGCCGAGCCGCTGACCCCGAGCGCGGCACCCCAGCGCCTGCGCGCCAGCCAGCGCGGGAGCGGGCGACCACAGCTCTCACCCGTGAGAGGGCTCCGTCCATCGGCGGCGAGCGTCCAGGCGCGCTCGAGCTCCTCGGGCGGCGCGATCGACACGCCGCGCGCCGAGAGCGCCCGGGCGACGAGCTGTCGGGCGCGCGCCCGCTCGTCGCGGAAGAGGCCGAGGCCGTTGACCTCGCCCACGTCGAGGCGCGGCGCGCGTTCCCCCGGCTGTGGCGTGACACCGGGCGAGGCACAGCCGATTCCGAGGAGCAGCGAGAGGAGGGCGCGGCGCATGCGCCGCAGAAAGCACATCACGCCTCCAGGACGTAGAGCGTCGTGAGCTCCTTCGCGCGCGCCGCGTGGAGCGGATCGCTCGGGTCCTTCGCCTTGCCGTGCTTCGCGGGCGCCTCGAAGCGGCGCGTGCAGCGCAGCCCGTGCGCGGCGAAGCGCTCCTCGAGGAAGCCGGCCGGGCGGAGGCCGAGCAGCTCGGCGAGGTTCGAGAGGATCAAAACGCCGCGCCCGCCGGGCGCGAGGTGGTCGCGGAGCCCGGCGAGGAAGGCCTCGAGCATCGCGCTGCCTTCGTCGAACACCGCGCGGTCGACGCGGTTCTTCGGCGGCTCGGGGACCCACGGCGGGTTGCACACCACGAGGTCGGCGCGCCCGTCGGGGAAGAGCGGCTGCTCGAGCACGGTGAAGCGCTTCTTGAAGCCGAAGCGCTCGGCGTTCTCCTTCGCGCAGGCGACGGCGCGGGGCTCGACGTCGGTGCCCACCACCTCCGCGGCGCCCTTCTCGAGCAGCAGCAGCGCCAGCACGCCGGTGCCGGTGCCGAGCTCGAAGCAGCGCGCGCCCTTCACGTCGGGCAGCTTGCGGAGCAGCTCGACGTAGTCGGTGCGCGTCGGCAGGTAGACGCCGTAGTGCGGCGTCAGCTTCTTCGACAGGCCGGGCACGTCGAGGCCCTTCTTGCGCCACTCCGCCGCGCCGAGCACGCCGAGGAGCGTCTTGAAGGGCACGAGCGTGCGCGGTGCCTCGGGCGGCCCCCACGCCTGGCGGCAGGCGAGCGCGACGTCGGGCGCGCGGCGGAGCTTCAGGCGGTAGTCGCCGTCGAGCTCCACCACGATGCGCCCGAGGGTGTCGTGCTCGATCGCCCGCGCGCGCCGCTCGGCGCGGAAGGCCTCGAGCGGGGTCTTCTGCGAGCGGGGCGCGGGCAGCCGCCGGCCCATCGCGCCGAGGAGCTGCCGCGCGTTGTGGAAGTCGCCCTGGTACAGCAGGCACTCGCCCCTCCGCACGCGCCGGAGCGCGTCGTCGGCCTTGAGCTCGTCTCCCACGGGGCTCAGCCGCTCGGGGGGCGGGCTGTCACTCTCGCTGCGCCAGGCAAAGTCGTTCACCGGCCGCTTGTGTCATGAAGTCGCCCGCGCCGCGACCGCCCCCGTGACGCTCGCAGTCTCGCCCGAGGCGTAATATGTGCGCCCGCCATGAGCAACGACCTCTACCCGGTGATCATGGCGGGCGGCAGCGGCACGCGCTTCTGGCCGCTCTCGCGCAGCAACAAGCCCAAGCAGTTCCT
>JBMORD010000218.1:0-11744 GCA_049322495.1 Myxococcota bacterium
GCGCGGGAACGGCTATGGGCGCGCGCGATGGCCACCCAGCTGCAGCTGTTCATGGACCGAGAGGACGAGCTCGCCTTCGTCCGCTTCCTCGAGCGATACACCTTCGAGGTGTACCCCCGCCGCGTGCCGCCCGACTGGCAGGCGTTCCCGGTGAAGGAGACGACGTTCGATCAGCTCCCCGAGGAGGACGTGTACCTCGTGGCCTCGGACATCGGGCCGGCGCTGGTCGACAAGCTCAAGCGGGGCAAGGACAAGGGCTCGTGGCGCATCGACGAGGTGCGCTCGCCGGTGGTGTTCTGGGAGCGCTGCCGGATGAACGAAGACGGCGAGCTGGTCAGCGGGCAGCTGTGGGCCGAGACCGACGTCACGCAGCAGACGGGGCGGCGCGACGCGGCGCCCGAGCGGTTCCGGCTGCGCGTGGTGGAGATCGATCAGTGGATCCGGAAGAACTTCCGCAAGACGCACCCCAAGGGCTTCTGGGTCGGCCCGAAGCTGGCGCGCGCCATCAAGCAGAACGCCGGGCTCAAGCTGCGCGAGAACAAGCACTTCGGCCGCGAGATCACCGTCCACGGCGTGTGATTGATGAAGTGACGTGAAGTGCGGAACGCGGGGCCCCCAGGCGGGGTTAACCTCCGCACCATGTCCTGGCTCGACACCCTCGAAGACATCCGGAAGAAGGACTTCAGCAGGCTCCCCGCGGCGAAGCGCGACGAGGCGGCGCGCGACGTCATCAACATGGCGAGCTACGCGTGCGCGGTGGTGGCGGTCTCGCCGATCCCCTTCTCCGACGCGGTGCTGATGCTGCCGGTGCAGACGGCGATGGTGGTCACCATCGGCCACATCTACGGCCGCAAGGTGACCGAGGCCGACGCGAAGAGCCTGGTGGTCGAGCTCGCGGCGACGGTCGGGCTGGGCATGCTCGCGCGCCAGGGCATCAAGGCGATCCTCCCCGTGTTCGGCGCGCTGCTCACCGTGCCCGCGGCGTTCGCGATGAACTGGGGCATCGGCCGCGTGGCGATGGAGTACTTCCGCTCGCCGGGGCTGCCGAAGGAGCAGCTCAAGAAGATCTTCGAGACCGCGAAGAAGGAAGGCGCGTCGATGTTCTCGAAGGAGCGCTTCGACATGTTCCGTCGCTCGGCAGCGGCGCCGAAGGACGAGGCGCCCGCTGCGAAGAAGAAGGTGCGGAGCGCACCGAAGAAGAAGCGCAGCGCGATCGAGACGATGCTCTACGGCGAGTTCGCCCGGAAGCTCGCGCGGCACCGCGACGTGCGCGAGGCCTTCGACGGCATCATCCACCTCGAGCTGAGCGGCCAGGGGGGCGGCCGCTGGACGGTGGATCTCACCAGGCCCGACGACTGGATCCACCCCGGTCTCGAGGGCAAGCCGAAGCTCACCCTCAAGGCCACCGCGCGCGACTTCGCGGCCGTGGTGAAGGGAAAGAAGAAGGCCCAGCTGGCGATCATGAACGGCGAGCTGGCGCTCCAGCCGATGGATCTCGACCTGGCGATGAAGCTCGGCCCGCTGTTCAGCTGAGCGCGCGGGCCACGCCCTCGGACGCAGCCCGCGCGAGCGACGTCACTTGAACGTCTTGAGGTGCGCGTACAGGTCGGCGAGCTGCTGATCGGACAGGCCCGAGTACGAGGCCATCGCCGTGCCCTTCTTGCCGTTGATGATCACCCCGATGACCTCCGTCGCGGGATCGTTCTTCGCCGGCTCCCACAGATCGACGCCCGAGGCGGTGCCCTTGCCGTCGGCGCCGTGGCACGACGCGCACTGCGCGGCGTACAGCATCGCGCCGCTCGAGGCCGACCCGGTCAGCGCAGCCACCTTCTCTTCACGCGTCGCAGGACCACACGCCGACACCGCCACCAGCGCCACGACGGACCACATCATTCGCTTCATTTCGTTCGCTCCTCCCCTTTTGGGACGCGCGGAGAAACCACGCCCCGCCGCGAGGCATCAAGCGCAAAGCGGGATAGACGAGGGCATGCGCTTCACGCTCTCCCGCGCGGTCAGCCTCGCTGTTCTCTCGTCGGCGAAGACCGAGGCAGATCACCACGAGGATCTGGGGTGCAGCATCCTCGGGCCGCCCTCGCGCCCGGTGCGACGAGCGCACCTGTGGCTCAAGGCGCAGGTGCAGCGGCTCGGCCCCGACGAGGCCGCTCGCCTCGCGCCGCAGCTGATCCGCGAGCTCGAGCGCTCGCCTGCGTACGACGCGCTGTGCGACGGACGAAAGCGACGCCTGGGCCGGCGCGTGCTGCGAGAGGAGATCCTCTTCCCGAAGGCGACCCGGTTCGCGCCGCGCGTGCTGCACCTCCGCCGCGACGAGCTCGGCCTCGACGTGCCGGTGACGAAGGCCGAGTGGCCGTCGATCAACGCGCTCTTCTCGACGCTCGCGCGCGGCGCCACGCGGCGGGAGCTGACCCAGCTCGCCGCCTCGAGCGCGACGCTGCGCGCGCTCATCGACGATCTCCGCGGCGCGGGCTGGCTCGAGCGCTTCGAGGCGCCCGACGCGACGCCGGGCACGCGCTTCATCGGCCACAACACCACGCTGATTCGCGGGCAGCGCGGCGCGGTGCTCATCGACCCCTACTTCCGCCCGGCGTCACAGTTCGATCTCCCGAGCTACCAGCCGATGCAGCCGCGCGATCTCGGCGCCATCGACGCGGTGTGCATCACCCACTCGCACGGAGATCACTTCCACCTCGGCTCGCTGCTCCAGCTCCCGCCGGAGACGCGCTTCTTCGTGCCGCCGGTCGACCGCGAGAGCCTCTTCTCGACCGACTGCGCACTGCGGCTCCGGCAGCTGGGCTTCCGGAACGTCGAGGCGCTTCCCTGGTGGTCGGAGCGCCAGGTGGGCGATCTCACCGTGCGCGCCCTGCCCTTCTACGGCGAGCAGCCCACTGATCAGCCCGGGGTGCACCCGGGCCTGCGCAACGTCGGCAGCACCTGGCTCGTGCGTGGCGACGGCAGCTCAGCGGCCTTCTTCGCCGACTCCGGGCGCGACGCGGAGGGCGACATGGAAGAGGTGTGCGCGAAGGCCGGGCCGGTCGACCGCCTCTTCTGCGGCGTGCGCGGCTTCAAGCTCAAGCCGATCTTCCTCGGCTTCACCACGCTCGAGGCGTACCTGGTCGACGTGCCGCTGGCGCTGCTCTCCACGCCGCAGCAGCTCATGGCCGACGGCCCGGAGGCACTCCGCTACGCGAAGAAGCTCGGCGCGAAGGAGCTGGTGCCATGCGCGGACGGTGGGGCGCCCTGGTACTGGCGCGAAGGCATGGGCCCGAAGTACCCGGGCTACCCCGGGGATCCGGTCGAGGGCGCGTCACCGTACGAAGAGAACCTCGCGGCCGATCCCTTCCCGGAGCGCATCGTCGCGAAGCGGGGCGACCCGAAGGTGCTGCTGCTGCGCCCGGGCCAGCGGGTCGACGGCAGCGCGGAGGCACCGTTCGAGTGGCCGTTCGGCACGCTCAAAGCGGGATGACGCTCAGAACCGACGCGGCGGGCGGCGACGATGCGCTCCGCCCCCGCGCGGCGCCTCCTGGCCAGCGCTCGGGCGTGCCCCATGGCCAGCGGCGGGCTGTGACGGCGTGACCTGACCGCGGAAAGACACCTCTGGGCCCTTGCGCGACGGACCGCCCGGCCCGCGCGGCTGCTGCGAACCGCCACCCGGCCCGCGCGACTGCTGCGGACCACCCGGCCCGCGCGACTGCTGCGGACCACCACCCGGCCCGCGAGACTGCTGAGGACCACCGCCCGGCCCACGCGACTGCTGCGGCCCACCACCCGGCCCGCGCTGCTGCGAACCACCCGGCCCGCGCGGCTGCTGCGGACCACCGCCCGGCCCGCGCGACTGCTGCGGACCACCCGGCCCGCGCGGCTGCTGCTGACCACCGCCCGGCCCGCGATGATGGGCGCCGCCGTGACGCGGCGGTCCCTGGTGCTGTGGCGCGCGCCCACTCGGCTCGAAGTCAGGCGAGAGGTGCCGCCGCACGTACGCACGCCAGATCTCGTCGGCGTCGCTCGCGTGCTTCGTGGTGAGCGTCGGGTCGATGGAGCCGAAGAAGCGCAGCATGTTCCCCAGATCGCGCCGGAAGTACTGCTCGGACTGGGAGTTCTTCGCGGCGGTGATCACCTGCGGGAAGTCGATGATCACCGGCCCGTGCGCGCCGACGAGGATGTTGAACTCCGAGAGGTCGCCGTGGATCCAGTCGTGCGAGAGCATCTTGATGATCTCGCCGCGCATGAGGCGGTACATCGCGCCGGCGTGCTCGCGGGTGACGCCGGCCTCGACGAGCCGCGGCGCGACACGGCCCTCTGCGTCGCCGATCACCTCCATCAGCAGCACGCCGTCGTAGAAGAGCACCGGCTTCGGCACGCGCACGCCGAGCTTGTGGAGCGCGTATAGCGCGTCGGCCTCCGCCGACTTCCACGCCTCCTCCGCCGCCTGCCGACCGAACTTCGAGCCTTTGTCCATCGCCCGCTGGGTGCGGGTGTTCCGCACGGTGCGCCCTTCCTTGTAGCCGGCGTCGTTCTTGAAGCTGCGGAACTCGCGCTCCTTGTAGAGCTTCGCGGCGACGGGCTCGCCGTGATGGCTCACCAGCCACACCTCGGCTTCCTTCCCCGTCTTCAGCTGGCTGTAGACCTCGTCGATGATCCCGTCGGCGAGGAGCTCCTGCAGTCTGTCCATCTCGACGCCCTCGCTGCTACTGCGGACCGATGATCACCGAGCTCGCCTTGAGCTGCGGCGCGTGCGCCTGGAAGGTGAGCTCGGGGTGCTTCTCGAGCGCGTGATGCATCGCCCACTCGTCGCGGAAGAGCACGAGCGGCAGGCCGTCGCGGTCCTGCACCGTCTGCCGGTTGCCTTCCCAGTCGAACGACTTCGGGTCGAACTTCTGGGCGACGACCCAGCGCGCGTGGCTGAAGGGCAGCTTGTCCACGATGATGTTCGCGCCGTACTCCGCCTCCATGCGGTACTGCAGCACCTCGAACTGGAGCTGACCGACCACGCCCACGATGGGGTCCTTCATGCCCATCTGGAGCTGCTGGAAGATCTGGATCGTCCCCTCTTCCGAGAGCTGCTCGAGGCCCTTCTCCATCTGCTTGCGCTTCATCGGGTCCTTCGAGCGCACCACGGCGAAGAACTCGGGCGAGAAGCGCGGCACGCACTCGAAGTCGAACGGCGGGCCCTTCTCGACGAGCGTGTCGCCGATGCGGAACACGCCGGGGTCGAAGAGGCCGATGACGTCACCGGGCCACGCGTCTTCGATCGCCGTGCGCTCGCTGGCCATGAACTGCGTCGGCTTCGCGAGGCGGATGTCCTTGTCGAGGCGCACGTGGTGCGCGGTCATGCCCTTCACGTAGCGACCCGAGACCACGCGCAGGAACGCGATGCGATCGCGATGCGAAGGGTCCATGTTCGCCTGGATCTTGAACACGAAGCCGGTGAACGACTCGCGCAGCGGCTCGATGAAGCCCGCGCTCGACGGCCGCCCCGACGGCGGAGGCGCCATCTCGAGGAACGCGTCGAGGAACGGGCGCACGCCGAAGTTGGTCATCGCCGAGCCGAAGAACATCGGCGAGAGCTGCCCCTCGAGCACCTTCTGGAGGCTGAACTCGTCACCGCCGATGTCGAGCAGCTCGATGTCCTCCTGAAGCTTCTCGAGCTCGGCCTCGGTGAGGATCGACTTGATCTCCTCGCTCTCGAGCGGGACGACCTTCTCTGCGACCTCGGACTCGCCGTGGCGCCCCTCGGCCTGGAAGACGTGCACGTTCTTCGAGCGCCGATCGTAGACGCCGCGGAACTCCGGGCCCGAGCCGATGGGCCAGTTCATCGGGAAGGCGCGCATGCCGAGCACCTTCTCGAGCTCGTCCATCAGCTCCAGCGGCGTGCGGCCGTAGCGGTCGAGCTTGTTGGCGAAGGTGAAGATGGGGATGCCGCGCAGCTTGCAGACCTTGAACAGCTTGATGGTCTGCGGCTCGACGCCCTTCGCCGCGTCGATCAGCATCACCGCCGAGTCGGCCGCCGACAGCGTGCGGTACGTGTCTTCGGAGAAGTCCTGGTGGCCCGGCGTGTCGAGGAGGTTCACCGCGTGATCGCGGTAGTTGAACTGGAGCACCGACGAGGTGACCGAGATGCCGCGCTCCTTCTCGATGGCCATCCAGTCCGACGTGGCGTACCGCTTCGCGCGGCGGGCCTTGACGCTGCCGGCGAGGTGGATCGCGCCGCCGTAGAGCAGCAGCTTCTCGGTGAGCGTGGTCTTGCCGGCGTCGGGGTGCGAGATGATCGCGAAGGTCCGACGGCGGGCGATTTCCTTTTCCAACTCCGAAGACATGAGGGGCGCCCTTACTCGGACGCCGGGGGCGAGTTGAGCCTTTTCGGCGGGTCGTTCAGAGCCGGGCGCGGGGGGCGAACTCGTCGGTCATGTGCCGCAGCCGCTCGGCCAGCACGATGATCAGCTGCTGCGCCATCTGCATGCTCGACTTGAGGGCGGTGCGGAAGTCGTACCCCTCGAGCGCGAGCAGCACCGTGGGCTCGGTCGCGCGGACGGTCGCGGTGCGCGGCGCCGGGTCGAGAATGGACAGCTCCCCGAAGAACTCGCCCGGCCCGAGCTCGCGGATGCGGTTGTTGTTGCGCCGCACCTCGCACAGCCCCGAGACGATGAGGAACACCGACGAGCCGCTGGTGCCTTCCTTGATGATCTCGCTGCCGGGCGCGTGGCGCACCTCCGACACCTTCGCCGCGAGGCGCTCCACGTCGCCGTGGGGGAGGCCGGCAAACAGCGGGATCGTCTTCAGCGCGTTGACGCGGTCGATGGGGTCGGACATTTCGGGGATGATAGCCGGTCGTGAGACTCCTGCTCCTGACGACGTTCCTCGCTGCCACCGCCGCCTTCGCCCAGGACGCCACGACGGCCGGCACCGCCTCCAGCCCCTGGCCCACGCTCCAGAGCCTGTCGATCGACTGGCCCATCAGCGGCGACGCGAACGCCAACGGCGTGGTCACCGTGCGCTACCGCAAGCAGGGCGACGCGACGTGGAAGGAGGCGCTCCCGCTCCGCCGCGTGCCCGCGGGCTCGAACCAGGGCTTCTCGTGGGCCAACCGTCACGCGGGCAGCGTGTTCGATCTCGAGCCGGGCACGACCTACGAGCTCGAGCTGACGCTGGCCGACCCTGAGGGCGGCGGCGCGACCCAGACGCTCACCGCCACCACGCGCACCGAGCCGCGCGCGGCCGCGAGCGGGCGGCAACGGAGCGCGACGCCAGCCACCCTCGCCCAGGTGCTCGGCTCGCTGATGCCCGGGGACATCGTCTCACTCGCCGACGGCACCTACGCGGCGTTCACCGTGGGCACCGACGGCACCGAGGCGCTGCCCATCGTCATCAAGAGCGAGCACCCGCTCGGCGCGACCATCACCGGCAACGTGGGGCTCTTCTCGCGGAAGCACGTCATCGTCGAAGGGCTGCGCATCAACGGCTCGGTGCGCCTCAACGACGCGGAGTTCTGCACCATCCGCGGCAACCGCATCACCACCACCGCCGGCGGCATCAACGGGTACGGCGAGCCGAAGGGCATCGTGGTCGTCGACAACGTGGTGACCGGCGCGACCACCTGGGCCGATGCGTCGCTCGGCGTCAGCGGGAACAACGTCGGCGAGGGCATCGAGCTCAGCGGCCCGGGCCACGTCATCTGCTGGAACCAGGTGAGCGGCTTCCGCGACGCCATCTCCACGCTCGAAGACTCCGAGGCCGTCAACCAGCAGTCGATCGACATCTGCAACAACGACATCGAGATCGGCGCCGACGACGCCATCGAAGCCGACTTCACGATGGGCAACGTGCGGCTCCTGCGCAACCGCATCCGCAACTCCTTCGTCGGCATCAGCGGGCAGCCCACGCTGGGCGGGCCGCTCTACGCCGTGCGCAACGTGATGCAGAACATCATCTACTCGCCGTTCAAGCTCCACCGCGGGAGCGTCGGCGACGTCGCGCTCCACAACACCGACCTCAAGTGCGGCGACGCGTTCGCGGTGTACGCCGGCGTCGCGTGGAGCCGCGCATGGTTCCGCAACAACCTCTTCCTCGGAGGCCAGGGCGGCGGCTCGTACGGCGGCTTCGACAACGGCAGTGGCCGCGTGGCTCAGCTCGCCGACGCGCAGGCCTCGTGCAGCTTCGACTACGACGGCTTCGGCTCGATCGGCACCGGCACCTTCCAGGGCCGCATCGGCGGCACGACGTTCTCGAGCCTCGCCGCGCTCCGCGCCAACACCACCGAAGCGCACGCCGTGCAGGTCGATCTGTCGATCTTCGCCACGGCGCCGACGTTCCCCGCGAGCGGGCCGTTCCCGGGTCAGTCGCCCGCCGATCTCCGCCTCGCCGCAGGCACTGCTGCGGTCGACGTCGGCATGGTCCTCCCGAACATCAACGATGGCTTCGCAGGCGCCGCGCCGGATCTCGGCGCCTACGAGGTCGGTTCGAACCTGCCGATCTACGGGCCGCGCCCCGGTGGCGCGCCGGTGTGTGGCAACGGCCTCATCGAGAGCGGCGAGACCTGCGACGACAACAACACCCGTTCCGGAGACGGCTGCAGCGCGACCTGCGCCGTCGAGCCTCCTGACGCCGGTCCGGGCGGGGGCGCCGGAGGAGGTACCGGAACCGGAGGCGGAGCCGCGACGGGAGGCGGCGGAGGCCCGGGAGGAGGCTCCGCGAGCGGAGGGGGCTCCGGCGCCGACGGAGGGGCGACCGATGTCGCACCAGCAACGGCGAGCTGCGGCTGCGCGAGCGTCGACGCGTCGCTCGGCGGCGTCGTCCTGCTGGCGCTCACTCGAGCTCGGCGAAGACGCCGGAGCCCGTCATCTCCGTGAGCGTCCGATCGAGCGCCAGCCGGTAGGAGACCCGGAAGTCCCGCTTCACACGGTCCTCGGTCGGCACGTCGAGCGACGGGATGGAGATGCCGCCGACGGGAATGGTCGCGGGGGCGACGCGCGCGCTGCTGCTGAAGGAGAACGGCGCCTCGCACTCGATCTCGCCCCGAGCGGCATCGATCAACGTCAGCGTTCCCGAGAAGTGGCCGTGCACGAAGTCGAAGGGGTTGCCCTCGAGCGCCGAGTTCGATCGCGCGAGCTCGCGCCGTGAGCCCGCAATGATCACCACCCGCGCGCGCGAAGCCTTCATCCATTCGTTCGAGGCCTCGAGCAGTCGTCGCTCGTCATCAGGCGCCTCGAGCGCGCCGCGCAGCCAGCGCGTCGAGAGGAACTCCCAGCCGGGGTTGAGGCCGCTGCCACTGAGCACGTCGCGCTCGAGCACGGGCACGGTAGTCCAGCGTTCGCGCCCGCATCGCTTCGGGTGGCGCGCGTCCGTCGCCAGCGCGGCACGAATCGCCCGCAACCGGCCCTCGAGCTCCGCACGAGCCCAGGCCACGACGCGCGCCTGCTCGGCCGACTCGTCGTGCGGCGCAGACGGGAAGCACGGTGCCGCGTACGCCTCCCGCAGGGGGCGCCAGCGGCCCAGGCGCGCAAAGCACCACGTCACCTCGCGCCCATCGACGCGGACGCCCGAGAAGCGCGCGGCGTCGTTCGTCGACGTGAGCTGGCCGCGTCGACACTCGACGCGTGAAGTCGTGAGGTGCGCACTGAGCAGATCGCACGCCATCGTCTCGTCGAGCGGCTCCTCGAACGCGTGCTCGCTTCGGAGCGCGCTCCGCACCTTCCGGGGAGTGATCCACTCGAGCCCCACCGCATAGACGGCCACGAGCGCAGCGAGCCAGCCGACCGCGCCGAGGAATGAGGGACGCACCGCGCCTGATGCTACCGCGTGGTCGCGCGACCACGTCCGCCCGAAAGCGCTCGGATCACGCGCGTTTCCGCGATGGCACGCGCTTCGCTCTGCGGAGGGTCGGGACTTGCTCCCAGAAAGGTCCACTCCCTCCCATGTCGCCGTCGAAGAAGATCCTCACTGCTGCCCTCGCTGCGCTCTCGCTCTCTGCCTGCACCGAGTCGTCCCCACCGCCGAAGCCGCTCGCGGTCATCCCGTCGAAGACCGTGCGCATCGAGCCGCCCATCACCTCCGAGGTGCGTGACGCCGGTGCGCCCTTCACCGTCGCGCCGAAGGACGAGACCCCGGTCGATCCGCTCGTCGTCGCGCACGACTCGAAGGACGTCGATCACCTCGGCCGCGCGAAGTCGCTCGTCGGAGAGGGTGACGTGAAGGGCGGCCTCCTCGAGGCGCGCCGCGCGCTCTTCACCACGCCCAACGACGTCGAGACCCTCACCCTCGTCGCGAAGCTCTCGCGGCGGACCGGCCAGCAGGAGCTCGCCGCCGAGGCGTGGGGACGCGTCGCCGGCCTCACCCCGGAAGATGCGACGCCGCTCATCCAGCAGGCGCGCGCGATGATCACCCTGAAGGACTACTCGGGCGCGGTCATCGCCGGGCGCGAGGCGATCGCGCGAGACTCGGGCAACGCCGAGGCGTTCCAGGTCACCGGGCTCGCGCAGCTCGCGATGAACGAGCTCAGCGGCGCCATCTCCAGCTTCGAGAAGACCATCGAGCTCGCGCCGAACCACGGGTGGGCGCACAACAACCTCGGCTTCGCCTGCCTGCGCGCCAACCGCAACGAGGAGGCCGTAGCCGCGCTCGAGAAGGCCGCGGAGCTCCTCCCCACCGTCGCCTACGTCCACAACAACCTCGGCGTCGCTCTCGAGCGCGTCGGACGCACCGACGAGGCGAAGGCGGCCTACCAGCAGGCGATGGACCTCTCGCCGAAGTACGTCAAGGCGCGCATCAACGCCGACCGCGTCGCCAGGGCGCCCAGGTCCGTCGAGCCCGACGACTCGCAGGAGACGATGAGCGACGTGCCGCACGCGATGCCCGAGCAGCCCGAGCAATGATCAGTCCCGCCATTCGCGCGGACGGGAGGCGACGCCTAGGATGCTCCGGCCATGAGAGTCCTGCTCGCCTCCCTTGCCCTGATCACGCTCACCGCGTGCGGCCGTACCGGCGCGATCTGCGTCACCGCCACGGACTGTGAAGCCGGGCAGGTCTGCTCTGCGAACGGTTGTGTCGACGCGCTCCAGGGCGGTGGTGGAGGCGGCGGCTCGGTGGGTGGCGGCGGTGGCTCCGTGGGCGGCGGCGGCGGCCGGATCGGTGGCGGCGGTGGCTCCGTCGGCGGTGGCGGAGGTCCCATCGGCGGTGGCGGAGCCCCCATCGGCGGTGGCGGAGGTCCCATCGGCGGCGGCGGTCCCATCGGTGGCGGCGGTGGCCCCATCGGTGGCGGTGGTCCCATCGGTGGCGGCGGTCCCATTGGCGGCGGCGGTCCCATCGGCGGCGGCGGTGGTGGCTGCGCCCCCGGCTTCGCCGACTGCGATCGGAATCCGAACAACGGCTGCGAGGCCGACCTCCTCAACAGCCCGTTCACCTGCGGGAACTGCAACACGCAGTGCTTCGGTGGGCCGAATCAGCTCTCCACCTGCACCATGGCGCGCTGCACGACCCAGTGTCTGCCCGGCTTCGGAGACTGCGACATGTTCGGAGGAAACGGCTGTGAGGCCAGCCTCGACGCGCCGGGTTCCTGCGGCTCGTGCACGAACGTCTGCCAGCCGGGCTTCGCCTGCGTCGCGCAGCGCTGCGCCACCTGCCCGCCGACGCGGGTGCTCAGCCTCAACTCGACCGTCTCGTCGCTGCTCGCCACCGGCGTTGGGCGGCTCCCGCCGCCGAGCTGCTCGCCGAACTCGACCGGTCTCGAGGACGTC
>JBMORD010000219.1:0-84562 GCA_049322495.1 Myxococcota bacterium
CGCTCGGCGAGCTGTGGCCCGGGGTGCGCGTGGAGCTCCACGCGACTGCCGCGGGCGTCGAGAAGCACTTCATGCTCGCGCGCGCCGACGCCGTGACGCGCATCGAGGTGCCGCTCGACGGCGCGCAGGCCCTCACCGTCGACGCGCACGGCGCGCTGGTGATGGGCACCGGGCTCGGCGCGGTGGCCTTCTCGGCGCCGCGCGCCTGGCAGCACGTCGCGGGCCGCCGCGTCGACGTCGCCGCGCGCTGGGTGCTGCGTGGCGCGGGCTACGGCTTCGCGCTCGAAGCCGTCGACGACGCCGCGCCCGCGGTCATCGACCCGCTGCTCCACGCGACCTTCCTCGGCGGCGACCGCGGCGAGTCGCTCTTCGCGATCGCGCGTCACCCGACGAGCGGCGAGTACTACGTGGCCGGCGCGACCGACTCCGCCAACTTCCCCGGCACCGCCGGCGGCGCGCAGCCCACCCACGCCAGCGCCGCGCGGCTCCGCGGTGACGCCTTCGTCGCGCGGCTGAGCCCGACGCTCCAGCTGATGCAGGCGACCTTCCTCGGCGGGAGCGAGGACGACTCGGCGCTCGGCGTCACCATCGAGCCGGCGAGCGGAGACGTGGTGATCGCCGGCGCCACCGAGTCTCCGAACTTCCCGGGCACCACCGGCGGCGCCTTCCCCACCATCGCGGCTGACGAGTGGGACGGCTTCGTGGCGCGCCTCAGCGGAGACCTCCGCACCCTGCGCCAGTCGACCTTCCTCGGCGGCTCGGAAGAGGACGACGCCTCGATGGTGGTGCTCCACCCGGTGACGGGCGAGGTGTACGTGCTGGGCTGGACGCTCTCGCCCGACTTCCCGGGCGTCACCGGCGGCGCCGACGCGCTCAACGAGGGCAACGGCTTCGAGTGGGACGGCTTCGTGGCGCGGCTGACGGCGGACCTCAAGACGCTCCGGCAGGCGACCTTCTTCGGCGGCAGCCAGAGCGACTTCTTGGAGGCCTTCGCGGTGGTCGACGCGGGCGTGTACGTCACGGGGTGGACCGAGTCGACGCAGCTCGACGCCACGGCCGGCGGAGCGCAGCCTGCGCGCGGCGGCGCGATGTACGACGGCTTCGCGGTGCTGCTGAACGCGGAGCTGACCCGCCTCGTGCAGACCACCTGGCTCGGCGGCTCGCAGGACGACTTCCCCCTCGGCCTCGCGGTCGAGCCGTCGAGCGGCGACCTCTTCATCGGCGGCAACTCGTGGTCGGCAGACTTCCCCGGCACGAGCGGCGGCGCGCAGCCGACCTTCACGCCCGATGGCGGGCGGGAGGCCTTCGTCAGCCGGCTCTCGGCGGACCTCACGCAGCTGCGGCAGTCGACCTGGCTCGGCGGCTCGAGCGACGACCTCGTGCAGGACCTCGCCGTCTCGAGCGCGCCACCTTCGGTCTACGTCACCGGCTCCACGTCCAGCGCCGACTTCCCCGGGACGCTGGGCGGCGTGCAGCCCACCCTCGCCGGAGGGCTCGACATGTTCGCCGCGCGCCTCTCGCTCGATCTCCGCACGCTGCACCAGGCGAGCTACGTGGGCGGCAGCGGGAACGACAGCGCCCTCACGCTCGCGCTCGGCGGCGGCCAGGTGGTGCTCGGCGGCGTCACGCGGTCCGGCGACATCGCGGTCACGCCCGACGCGGGCCAGCCCACGAACGGCGGCGGCGACGATGGCTACCTCGCCGCGCTCGACCCCGGGCTCGGGGGCTCCCTCACCACGCCGAGCGCCGACCTCGCGCTCACCAAGAGCGCTCCGGCGACCGCCCTCGCGGGGGCGAACGTCACCTTCCGGCTGGTCGTCACCAACGCGGGCCCCGACCCGGCCACCGGCGTGACGCTCGACGACCCGCTCGGCGGCTGGACCTCCGTGAGCCACGCCACCACGCGCGGGACCTGCAGCGTCACCGGCGGCCGCCTGAGCTGTCAGCTCGGCACGCTCACCGTCGGCGCGGAGGCGGTGGTCGAGCTCGTCGCCTCGACGAGCACCACCGGCACCTTCACCAACCACGCGAGCGTGAGCGCCACCGAGCGCGACCCGAGCCCCGCGAACAACGCCGCCGAGGCCACGGTGCTGCTCGAGCCGGGCGGCACCGGCGGCGGGGGCGGCGCGACCGGAGGAGGCGGCGGCACCACCGGCGGAGGCGAAGGTGGCGGCGGGGGCGACGCGGCGCCTCCGTGCTGCGGCTGCTCGGCGGGCGAAGGGCTGCTCGCCGCGGCGCTCGTCGGGTGGACGGCGCTGCGCCGGCGAAGGCTGAACTGAAACCACTGGGAGCCATCAGCGGGCGCCCGGCACCCCGGCCGCGCGGTCGTTAGCTCGGCTCGCACTGGCGAGGAGAGCGAATGGACCCGTTGACCTGGCACCGAGCGCAGTTCGCCTTCACCATCGTCTACCACTACCTCTTTCCCCAGCTGACGATGGGCCTCGCGCTGCTCATCGTCATCTTCAAGGGGCTGGCGCTGCGCCCCGGCGGTGAGGCGTGGGCCGCGGTGGCGCGCTTCTGGGTGCGCGTCTTCGGGCTCAACTTCGCGGTGGGCGTCGTCACCGGGCTGCCGATGGAGTTCCAGTTCGGCACCAACTGGGCGCGCTTCTCACAGCTCACCGGCGGCGTCATCGGCCAGACGCTCGCCATGGAGGGCGTGTTCGCCTTCTTCCTCGAGTCGTCCTTCCTCGCGATGCTGGTGTGGGGCGAGCGGAAGCTCGGGCCGAAGAAGCACTTCGCGGCGGCGGTGGCGCTCTTCGTCGGCAGCTGGCTGTCGGGCGTCTTCATCATCACCACCAACGCCTTCATGCAGCACCCGGTGGGCTCCACGCGCCTCGAAGACGGCACCTTCGTGCTGGCGGACCTCGGCGCGTTCCTCTTCAACCCGTGGGCGCTCGGGCAGTACGCGCACAACCAGCTCGCCTCGCTGGTGACGGCGTCCTTCGTGGTGACGGCGGTCGGCGCCTTCTGGGCGCTGCGCGGCACGCACCTCGAGGCGGCGTGGCTCAACCTCAAGGCGGGCACGCTCGCCGGCCTCGTCGCGACGCTGGGCGTGGCGTTCCCCACCGGCGACCACCAGGCCAAGCTCGTGGCGAAGCACCAGCCCGCCGCGCTCGCGGCGATGGAGGGGCGCTTCGAGAGCGGCCCGCGCGCCACCATCCACCTCATCGGTCAGCCGAACGTCGCCGAGCGGCGCCTCGACAACCCCATCGGCGTGCCGGCGGTGCTCTCGTTCCTCGCCTTCGGGAACTTCGACGCGCCGGTGGTGGGCCTCAACGACGTGCCCGTCGACGAGTGGCCGACGAACGTGGAGCTCCTCTACTACTCGTTCCACGTGATGGTCGGGCTGGGCACGCTCTTCATCGGCCTGATGGCGCTCGCGGTGCTCTTCCTGTGGCGCGGCTGGCTCGAGCGGAGCCGCTGGCTGCTGTGGGCGCTGATGCTCGCCTTCCCCTTCCCGTACATCGCCAACACCGCCGGGTGGATGACGGCGGAGCTCGGGCGGCAGCCCTGGCTCGTCTACGGGCTGCTGCGCACCGCCGAGGGCGCGAGCCCCACGGTGCACGCGGGCAGCACCGCCTTCACGCTCATCGGCTTCACCGGGCTGTACTTCGTGCTCGGGCTGGCCTTCGTCTTCCTCGTGGGCCGCGAGGTGCTGCACGGGCCGGCCGGAGCGCACGCGGAGGCGCACCATGCTTGAGCTCCCGACGGTGTGGTTCTGGCTGGTGGCGCTGCTGCTGACGACGTGGGCGGTGCTCGACGGCTTCGACTTCGGCGTGGGCGTGCTGCACCGCTTCGTGGCGCGCACCGAGGTCGAGCGGCGCGAGGTGTTCGCCGCCATCGGCCCGGTGTGGGACGGGAACGAGGTGTGGCTGCTCGCCGCCGGCGGCTCGATGCTGCTCGCCTTCCCGCGGCTGCTGTCGGCCGGCTTCTCCGGTCTCTACCTGCCGGTCATCTTCGTGGTGTGGAGCCTCATCCTCCGCGGCGTGTCCGTCGAGCTGCGCAGCCACCTCCCCGCGCCGCTGTGGCGCAGCTTCTTCGACACCACCTTCGTGCTGGCCTCGCTCGCGGTGCCGGTGCTGATGGGCGCGGCGCTCGGGAACGTGGTGCGCGGCGTGCCGCTGCGGCCCGACGGCTACTTCGAGCTCGAGCTCTTCGGCACCGAGGGCCGGCCGGGCGTGCTCGACGGCTACACGCTGCTCGTCGCGGCGCTGGTGCTGGTGACGCTCACCGCGCACGGCGCCAACTGGCTGGTGTGGAAGACGGGCGGCGAGGTGCAGCGGCGCGCGGGCGCGGCCCGGCGGGTGCTGTGGCCGCTCGCGCTCGGGCTGTGGCTGGCGACGGCCCTCGCCACGCGCGCGGTGGCGCCGGAGCTCTTCGAGGGCTTCGCGGCGCGCCCGCTGGCCTGGCTCGGGCTCGCGCTGGCCCTCGGCGGGGCGGTGATGGTGGTGGTGATGCGGGGTGCGGAGCGCGCACCCTTCTTCGGCGGCGTGGCGTTCATCGCGGGCCTGCTGGTGACGACCGTGGCGAGCCTGTTCCCCGTGGTGCTGCGGGCGTCGACCGGCGCTGAGCGCTCGCTCACCGTGCAGTCGGCCGCCGCCGCGTCGCATTCCCTCGGCGCGGCGCTCGGCTGGTGGCTGCCGGGCCTGGCGCTCGCCGCGGGCTACCTGTGGTGGGTGCTGCGGCACTTCCGTGGGAAGGTCGAGGCCGCTCGCGATGGCGAGGGATACTGAGAAGGCGGGCGCGCCTGCGTTGAACCCCGCAGGCCGCGGGCGCACTCTCATCGACATGGGCGACGCGCACTTCACCGGCTGCCTCTCGTGCGGTGCGGAGCTGGTGTACCTCGAGCGCGCCGAGCCGATGAGCTGCGCCGGCTGTGGCCGCGAGCATCAGAGCAACGCGCGCTGCGCGAACGCCCACTTCTTCTGCGACGTCTGCCATTCCGGCGAGACGGCCGACGTCATCGAGCGGCTGTGCCTCGACTCTCGCGAGACCGACCCGGTGGCCATCACCCTCGCGGCGATGCACCACCCGAAGCTGAAGATGCACGGCGCGGAGCACCACTACCTCACGCCGGCGGCGCTGCTCGCGGCGTACTGCAACCTGCGCCACGAGCCCGACGAGAAGAAGCGCGCGTGGCTGGCCGAGGCGAAGAAGCGCGCGAGCCAGGTGCCGGGCGGCACGTGCGGCTACTGGGGTACCTGCGGCGCGGCGGTGGGCACGGGCATCTTCGTCAGCGTCGTCACCGGCGCCACCCCGCGCTCGAAGGAGCCGTGGGCGATGGCTCAGGCGATGACCTCCGAGGTGCTGGCGACGTACGCGAAGCTCGGCGGCCCCCGCTGCTGCAAGCGCAACACCTGGGTGGCCACGCTCACCGCGGCGAAGTTCGCGCGGCAGCGGCTCGACACGCCGATGAAGGCGCGCGGCGCGCGCTGCGACTTCAGCGCGGTCAACCCCGACTGCCACAAGCACGAGTGCCCGTTCCACCCGCGCACCGGGCCTGACGCCGACGCGCGCGCCGAGGCGCTGGTGAGCTGAAGCGGGAACCCTCGGCCGCCGCGCGTGGCTCGCAGGGGCATGCCGCGCCTGTTCCTGCTCGTCGTCGCGCTGCTGGTGTCGCCCGCCGTCGCCGCGGAGCCGGTGCTGCTCCCCCCGGGCAGCGCGGCGCCGGACTTCAGCCTCGAGCGCGCGAGCGGCGGGAAGCTGTCGCTGTCGAACCTCCGCGGGCGCGTGGTGCTGGTCGACTTCTGGGCGACGTGGTGCCCGCCGTGCCGCGCCGAGCTGCCGTGGCTGGTGAAGCTGGCGAAGAAGTACGAGGCGCAGGGCCTGTGGCTGGTGGCCGTCAACCAGGACCGCGCCGACGAGCAGCGCGCGCTCTACGCGGGCTTCGCGCCGGAGGTGCCGGGCCTGTCGACCTGGGCGGTGTTCGGCACCGACGCGGTGAAGGACGCGTGGAAGGTGGACGGCATGCCCACGCTCTACCTGCTCGACCGCAGCGGCCGCGTGGTGGCGGCGCACGAAGGCCGGCTCACCGAGGCGCAGGTGACGCAGGCCGTCGAGCAGGCGCTCCGCGCGCGGTGAGCCGCACCGACGTCAGCCCTCTTCTTCTTCGACGGACTCCTGCGTCGCCGACGCCCGCAAGGTGTTGTCGATGCTCCGCAAGAGCGCCTCGAGCCGTCCGAGCTGCTCGAGGGTCGCGTTGACCTTCCAGTACCAGCACACGAGCTCGCGGCCGACAAGCAGGAGGAACAGCGAGAAGCCAACGACAAAGACGAGTGCCGCTGCCGCGCGCGCTGATCCGTCTCGTGCTCGCGGGGCGTGACGCGCCGCTCGAGCTCGTGGAGGCGCTCCGTGCGGAGGTGGCCGCGGTGTCGCCGCATGTGCTCTCGGCCCGAATGCGCGCCGCCCTCAGCGTCGACGCGTCCGACGACGCGCGCGCCTGCCCGGTGCCGGCGCTGTACCTCGGCGCGAGGGACGAGCGCCTCCTGCGACGCGGGCTCGCGGCGGAGCTCCGAGCGCTGCTGCCCTCGCTCGAGGTGCTGGAGTTGCCGGCGCCGCACCTCGTGCTCCAGCGCGCGCCAGTCGAGAGCGCCGCGGCGGTGGCTTCATTTCTTGCGCGGCTTGTCTGTCGTTGACGGCGGACGGATGCATTTGCCGGGGCCGGAGCCGCCGTGCGCGCAGACCTCGTCCTGACGGCAGCACAGGTCGTTGCACTGGTGGTGTGCGCACCGGCACCGGCCGGTCTGGAGCGCTTCACCGGCGCACTCGTCGCTGCGTGGCACTCCGCCGTCGCTGGGCGCGGGGGCTTGTGCGACGAGGAGGGCAAGGCAGGCGATCAGGAGCATGGCCTTCCGCTGTCCTTTCAATTCAACGCAGGTGATGGTCTAAGCCGCGCGCTTGAAAAACAAGGGTCGGCGGGACGAGCTGGCAAAGCGTGTCTGGAGCCGCGTGGTTGGGTTGCTCGATGACGCCCGAGTGCAGCGCTACGACAAGTTTCGGCTGGGGCCGAAATTCAAGAAATACCAGCACGCCCCGCCGCGCGTGCTCGTCGATCGGTCCGCCGCGTACCTCGGCTCGCTGGTCGCCGCGAAGCTGCACCTGCGCGGCGCGACGAGCGTCGGCCAGCGGGTGCGCACCATCGGCAAGCCGCGCATCGAGAACTACGGCACGCTGGTCATCGGCGACGACACGGTGCTGCGCTCGGTCAACGTGCCGCTCGAGCTGTGCGTCGAGGTCGACGCCACGTTGATCATCGGCAGGGAATGCAGCCTCAACTACGGCGTGTCCATCGGGACCACCGAGCGGGTCACCATCGGCGATCGCGTGCGCATGGGGCCGTACGTGATGATCGTCGACAACGCCTTCCACAGCCCCTACGAGCGCTCGGTGCGCCCGCCGTCAAAGCCGGTGGTCATCGAAGACGACGTGTGGCTCGCGAGCCGGAGCTCCATCCTCCCCGGGGTCACCATCGGTCGCGGCGTCATCGTGGGCGCGGGCTCGACCGTGACGCGCGACGTGCCGCCGTTCACGGTGGTGGCGGGGAACCCGGCCCGCGAGGTCGACAAGCTCGACCCCGACCTCTTCCGGGAGAAGTGACGCTCAGAAGGTCAGGAGCGGCGGCAGGGAAAGCGGGGGCTCGAGGTCGCGCGCCAGCGCCGCGTTGAGCAGCGCCCGGCGGTCCTGCCGGAGCGCGTGCGCCTCGCGCTGGCGCGGAGCGTCCGCGAGGAAGGAGAGCGCGACGAGGCCACCGCCCAGCAGCGTGGCGCCCGCACACACGGCCCACACCCACGGCGGCACGAGGACCACGAAGAGGAAGTGGAACACCCCGGTGAAGATCGGGCCCCACATCGTGCCGGTGAAGAGGGCCCCCAGCCCGCCGAGGAAGCTCACCACGAGGCCGATGCCCGCCATCGCCGCGGGCGGGAGCACCCCGAGCCCGAGCAGCGTGAGGCTGGTGGCCCGCAGCGCCGTCACGCCGTCGGGCTGTTCCTTCAGCGCTCTGAGTCGTGCGTCGATGCGGCCGAGCTGGGCGACCTCCTCGGCGGTCATCAGGCGCGCGGCGCGCGCCTCCCGGGCGCGGACGGCGTCCCTGGCCGGTTCGTTCTTCGGCGAGGCCGTGAGGAGGAGAGAGACGACGAGCAGCGTGTGCATGCGCGACTGAATTGCAGCCGCCGCACCACCCTCAGAACACGTGGATTCCCGAGCTTGCGCCAACCGGGCTGTGAAGGAGCCCCCGTCGCTGTGCAGCCCGCTACACAGCTCGCTGGACCGCCCGTCGCGCATGGCAGGTGTGACTGCGCGCGCGCCCGGAGTGTGCGAAGTGCGCGCCGTGGTGAACGCGCAGACGACAGCCTCGCGTCAGGGCCTCGCGCTCGGCGCGGCGGCGTACCTCATGTGGGGCCTCTTCCCGCTGTACTGGCCGCTGCTCAAGCCGCTCGGCTCGCTGGAGATCCTCGCGCACCGGGTGACGTGGTCGCTGGGCGTGGTGCTGGCGATGCTCGCGGTGACGGGCAGGCTGCGGTGGTACCGCCAGGTCGAGGGGCGCCGGCTCGCGGCGCTGACGCTCGCCGCGCTGCTCATCTCGTTCAACTGGCTGCTCTACATCTGGGCGGTCAACAGCGGGCACGTCGTCGAGACGGCGCTGGGCTACTTCATCAACCCGCTGGTCTCGGTGCTGCTGGGCGTGTTCCTGCTCGGCGAGCGGCTCCGGCGCGCGCAGTGGCTGGTGCTCAGCGGCGCGCTGGCGGGCGTGCTGGTGCTCGCCTTCGACGCCGGCCGCCCGCCGTGGATCGCCCTGGGCCTCGCGCCCTCGTTCGGCCTCTACGGGCTGGTGAAGAAGCGCGCGGCGGTGGGCGCGGTCGAGAGCCTCGCCTTCGAGACCTCGGTGCTCTTCCCCTTCGCGCTGGGCTGGCTGGTGTGGCTCGAGCTGCAGGGGCAGGGCGGCTTCGGCCACGTGGGCACGGCGAAGAACCTGCTGCTCATCGGCGCGGGGGTGATGACCGCGGTGCCGCTGATCTGCTTCGGCGCGGCGGCGAACCGCATCCCGCTCGGCACGCTGGGGCTGCTGCAGTACCTCGCCCCGTCGCTGCAGTTCCTCTTCGGGGTGCTCGTCTTCCACGAGACGATGTCGCCGGGCCGCTGGCTGGGCTTCGCGCTCATCTGGGCGAGCCTCGCGCTCTTCGTCGCCGAGGGGCTGCGGTTCCGCGCCGTCACGCAGAGAGGCTGATGCGGCGCTCGGTCTCGGGCAGCGGCGGGAGCAGCCTGCGCGCGCTCGACATCTCGCCCTTGAGCGTGGCCAGCACCGCGAGCAGGAGCTCGTCCATCGAGCCGGGCGTGCGGCCGGCGAGCGGCGCCTCCATGAAGGCGAGCATCGCGGCGAGGGTGAGCTCCTTGAGGTAGGCGAAGGTGAAGGCGTGCGTGCCTTCCACCAGCGCCTCGAGCGCGCCGTCGCTCGCGCGGAGCTCCGGCGCGAGCCCGTGACGCCAGCGCGCGAGGTAGCGGCGGCGCTCCTCGGGCGCGGGGAGGCCGAAGTGGAACTTGCGGTCGAAGCGGCTCGGCCGGTCGAGCAGGCTGCGGTCGAGCTTCTCGGGGTGGTTGGTCGTCGCCACCACCAGCAGGCCGTCGTTCTCGGCGAAGCCGTCGAGCTCGTTGAGCAGCACGCTGCGGTTGCCGTCGTCGATGAGGCAGTCGAGGTCTTCGAGCACCACCACGCACGGCGCCGCGCGGCGCGCGCGGGCGAACACCGCGGCGATGCCCTGCTCGGCCTCGTGCCTGCCCTGGAAGGACTTCACGTAGAGGCAGGGCCAGCCCGACTCGCGCACGATGGCGCGCAGGGTGTGCGTCTTGCCGTTGCCCGGCGGCCCGAGCAGCAGCAGCCCGCGCTTCCACGGCACGCGGTAGCGCGCGTAGGTGTCCTTCGCGTGCACGAAGCGCCGCACGTCGTCGCGCACGCCGTCGAGGAGCGCGGGCGGGAGGATGAGGTCGTCGAAGCTCGTCTGCTGGATGGTCGCGTGGAGCGGCTCGCTCCGGCGGAAGTGGCTGTTCTCGTAGACCAGCACCTCGCCGCGCACCGTGGAGCACCACCGGCACACCGCGAGCAGGAAGCGCTCGGCGGCCGCGAAGTCGTCGGCGACGATGAACTGCGCGTCGTCGGTGCAGTTGTCCTCGCGCAGCGTGAGGTGCACCACCTCGAAGCGCGCGCCCTCCCAGGTCACCGAGTCCCACCGGTGCACCAGCGAGGTGGTGACGCCCGTACCGGCGTCGTCGGGCCAGAACTGCTGCAGCCCGCCGAGGTCGCGCCGCGGCTCGGCCGTCGCCTGGCGCTCGTGGAGGAAGCGCACCAGGTCGAAGAGCTCGCTGGTGGTGTGCAGCACCGCGCGCCCGGGGTGCATCGCCTCGAGGCGCCGCTGGCACTCGAAGAGGACCGCCTGCGGCGACAGGCGCAACAGCTCATCGAAGAAGGGAGTGGAACTCACGGAGCGCCGTCGACGCCGCGGTCGCGCGCCGCCTGACGAGCGGCGCGTGCGCTATGCCTGCGGCATGGACGTCGGCGGAGAAGAGAAGACGCTGAGGCTGTCGGTCATCCTCTACGCGGTGGTGATGGTGCTCAAGCTCGGGGCCTGGTGGTGGACCGGGGTGATGGCGCTGCTCGCCGAGGGGCTCCACACGCTCTCGGACGTCTTCGTGTCGGCGTTCCTGCTCATCGCGCTGCGCTGGTCGCGCCGTCGCCCCGACGAGACGCACCCCTTCGGCTACGGACGCTCGCAGTACGTCGGCGCGCTCGTGGCGGCGGTGCTCTTCGTGTCGTTCACCGCCTTCGAGCTCTACCGCGAGGGCATCACGCGGCTCGTCGGTCACGAGGGCCCGCATGAGTCGAAGGACGTCCCGGTCGCGCTGGCGGTGCTCGGCGTGTCGATGCTCATCGGGCTGTGGCCGCTGGTGAGCCTGCTGCGGCAGAAGACGCGCGGAGCGGCCGCGCGCGCGCAGCTCCTCGAGCTGGTGAACGATCAGCTCGGCCTCGTCGCGGCGCTCGTCGGCACGCTGCTGGTGCAGGCGGGCACGGCCATCGCCGACCCCCTCGCGTCGCTGGTGGTGGCGACCATCATCCTCGTCAACGGCATCTCGCTGTTCCGCGAGAACCTCTCGTACCTCCTCGGGCGCTCGCTGCCCGCCGACGAGCTGCAGCAGCTCGACGCGAAGATCCGCGCGGTGAGCGGTGTGCGCGGGCTCCACCGGCTGCGCGCCGAGCTGCTGGCGCCCGGCAGCTTCCGCGCCGAGATGCACGTCGAGGTGGAGCGCGGCCTGCCCATCGAGCGCGCGAACGAGATCGCCGAGGCAGTCACCACCGTCGTTGCGGCCTTCACCGCCGGCCCCAACTTCGTCTCGGTGCACCTCGACCCGGAGCGCCCCGCGGAAATCCACCCCACGACCGCGAGCGCGTGACGCAGCGCCTACCCGGGATTGAGCCCTTCGACGACGAACCCCCGTGCGAAGAATGCTCCCGACCATCGTGGCCGAACTGTTTGCTCTTCTCTGGCCGCTGCTTGCCGGCGGGGCGGGCCTCACGCTGCTGGCGCTGCTCACCTTCGCGGTGATGGGAGGTCACTACGGCCAGCTCGTGCTGCTGTTCGCCGGCCCCGTGGCGTTGGGGGTGCTCCTGCTGGCGGTCGCGTTGCGAGCGTTGTCGCTGAAGCTCCGCCGTTCGTGGGCGGAATCCCCATGAACGGGCGGCACGCCCTCCTCGTGCTCTCGGTCGCCCTCACCGCTGCGGCGGAGCCCGTCGACGAGGTCCAGAGCACCCTTGCCTCCATCGACGCGCTGCTGGGCGCTGCAAAGGCGCAGCGTGTGGAGCCCAAGAAGTCCGAGCAGGGCGGCATGGGGCGCCACCTGTGTGAGGCGGGAAGAGAGCCCGGAGCGGAGAAGCGGGACTTCCTGTGCAACAGCACCTCGCTCGTTGGCCACTGGACGCTGAAGGACCTGCGTGCCGATGGCGGCCAGCTCGTCAGCGTCGACCTCGAGGTCCGGAGGTTCCTGTCGCCCGAGCAGGCCCGGGCGGCGAAGCAGACCGCGCTCGAGCGGTACGGTGGGAAAGAGCCCGTCGGGCTCTCCGAGGGCGCCATCAGCTGGTGTTACCTGGACGTGTTCTGGACTGAAGACCTGGTGTTCTCGCTCTGGTACGGCTGCTGGATCAGCCTCGACCATGTGAAGGCGCTCCAGGCCGTTCGTTCCGAGTTGCTGAGGGTCAGTGAGCCCTTCGACGACACCGGGGTGGTCGGAGTCGCAGGGAGTCACAGCGGCTGGGCTGCGCTCGTCGATGCCCGGGGGCAGGCGCTGACGGCCTTGCGTGACGAGGTGCGGTTCAGGCACTTCGTCAAGGTCGTGAAGGTGTCGCCGTCGGACGTGCTGTGGCTCCGAGAGAGGCCCTCAGACTTCGGGCACCCTGGAGCCAGAATCGACCAGTTGCCTCCGACTGCGTCGTGTGTGCCGCTCGTCTTCACTCCGCCGCGTCGCGCGGCCACGCAGGGGTGGGTGGTCGTCAAGTTCAACGGCAAGCAGGGCTGGGTCAATCGAGCGTTCGTCGCCGACCAGCCGGCGAGCGAGTGCCTGAGCAGCGCCGCGCCCTGAGGTCTTCTGCGCTCAGAACCGCCAGCCGGCCCACAGGCGCGGTCCGATGCCCAGGCCCGGTCCGCCGAGGAACATCACGTCGACCGCGAGCATCGCGCCGAGGCTGAGCTGCTTCGTCACCGCGAAGCCGCAGCCCGCCTCGACGTAGAGGCCGAACTGCTGCACGAGCGGGAAGTCGAACACCGCGCGGTGCTGCACCTCGAGCCCGAGCCCGAGGGTCGGCTGAACGACGTGCTCCTGTCGGAACACCGCGCGGTAGCCGAGCGACACCGGCACGAAGAGCTGGTCCGGTCCGCCGAGCACGCCGATCGCGAGGCGCAGGCGGCTCACGGTGCCGGGCTCGCCGGGGCGGAACAGCACCTCCGGCCGAACGCCCGCGGTGAGCCCGATGAGCGTCACCTCGACGGGCAGCGCGACTTCGAAGCGGCTCTCCTGCGCCTGCGCGCGCGAGGCCGTCAGCACCAGCGCGAGGACGAGGGCTTCAGTACGCATAGAAGCTCCAGTCCTCGAGGGCCTTCATGTAGCCGCCGTTCTCCTCGACGCCGTAGCCGATGCCGAACTTGCCGGTCGTCTTCTGCGGGCTCCACACCCACAGCTCGCTGTCGCCCTTCGGGAGCACCACGGCGAGCGCGCCGGTCGTCCAGAAGAAGCGCCGCATCACGCTCTCCCAGAGGACGCGCCGCGGTTCCTCCTGGTTGAGCTCGACCACTGCGCCGAACCCGTCTGGCAGCGGGGCCGGCAGCGCGGCGCGCTCGGCGTCGGTCGGCGCCGGGAGCCCGGGGCCCACCAGCGCCCACGCCGGCCGATGTGCGCGCAGCCGTTCCTCGTGCGGCACCATGAGCTCGATGGGCGTCGCGAACCGGGTCGCATGCGTGATGCGGATGACGAAGCGCTCCTCGCCCGTGACGAAGACGCCGAAGAGCGCGGCGCTCGCCTCCGGCGCCGGCAACACGAAGGCCTCGTCCGGCTGCAGGTGCCCCGGCACGTGCGCGAGGAGCAGCGCGGTGAGCAGCAGCGGCGCGCTCATGGCTGGCACTCCTGCGGCAGCGAGGAAGCACGCGCGCGGAGTCGCTCCAACGCGCGCACACAGGCCGTGGTGCAGCCCTCGGCGAGCGTGCGGTTGTGCCAGCAGTAGCCACCCTCGTCGAAGCGGTCGAGGTTGGTCGTCTCACCGGCCGCCGTGTCGAGGGCGCGCTGGCAGCTCGCGAACGCCGCGCACTCCGACCCCTGCGACACCGCGCCGCCGAAGCACGACGAGAGGACCACGACGACGAGCAGCGGGAGCGCAGGACGCATGTTCGGCCTCGAGGTGGCCTGCAGCCGCCGTTCCGCGCGCGCAGGTGCTGGTTTCTCCTCGTCGCGGCCGAAGCTCACCCGCAAACGGTGCGTGTCCGGCGGAGTTCATCAGCGGGTCTCGGGTTACGCGTCGAGGTCGACACCGCGATGCACGTCTGACTCGCGCTGCAACGCGTCGGCGCTGCCGCAACTCTCCGTGCTCCGACCGGTCTGGCAGCCGTCGCAGTTCGCCGACGAACACCTGGTCACCGCGTGCTCGAGCAGACCTGGCCCGACGAGCACGTGATGCACAGCGGCAGAGTGCCGCCGGGTTGGTCGCCGCACGGTCGTTCGTCGCCGACGCTCCATCGCTGAATCGGTCGCGCTGTCGACGAAGGCGAGCGGCCGCATGGTGCCGCTGTCGACGCGGCCCGACGTGCTCGCTGGCGCGTTCGGCTACTTCCGTGGGCGTGCGGGTGCGCTGGCCCAGTTCGCCGGCCACGTGACGTAGAAGACCTTCACGCGCGACGGCGTGCCGAACACGATGCTGCTCCCTCGGGGGATGGACACGACGTCACCGGCCTTCGCGGTCAGCACGCGGCCGTCGACGGTGATGTGGAGCTCGCCCTCGAGCACGAGGTCGATCTCGTCGTAGTCGAGCTTCCACGGGAAGGAGTCGTCGCGTGCCCAGCTCATCACGCCGGCGGCGAGCTGGGCGCCGTCGCGCGCGGTGATGAAGTCCGCCAGCCGCACGTCGCGCCCGGCGCCAGCGGCAGGGAAGGGTGCGAGCTCGACCGAGTCGCCGCGCACCACCGTGATGCCTGAGGGGTCGCTCACGCGCGTGCCGTGCTGCGGACCGGTGGACTGGTCGATGGTGACCCCGAGCTCGTGCGCGGCGCTGAACGCGTCGGGCGTGACGATGACCTCGTCGCGCGGAGCTGACAGGTGGCGCGCCCCCGCCTGGTGGGCCTTCGTGACCAGCTCGCGGGTGAGCAGCCGCTTCATCGCGCCCGGAGGCATAGCACCGGATGGGCCCGCACATCTGGAGACGCGCGCGAGCGCGTGACGCGGCTCAGGGCCAGCAGGTGGCGCCCGGCGCGCCCGCGAGCGGGCGGCGGGCGTTGACGACGCAGAAGCGCTGACCGGTCGGCGCCTCCATCACCACCCAGCGCGGGCCGCGGCCGACGACCTTCGCGCCGAGCTTCTCGAGGCGGGCGACCTCGGCCGGCTGATCATCGGTCTCGATGTCGAGGTGCACGCGGCTGTCGTGCTTCACGTTCTGCACCTCGATGTGCAGGTCGCGCGCGCCGGCCTCGAGCTCCGAGTAGCCGTGCCCGTCGTCGCCCACCGCGCGCATGCCGAGCGCGGGGCCCCAGAACGCCGCCGCGTCGTTGGGCGCGGTGTCGCGACAATCGATGATGAACCCTGCGAGCCGGCTGTGGTGCATGGCAGTCAGTCGTGGCGGAAGAGCCAGGGGAAGGTGACGTTGACCGTCCCTCCGCCCGCGGGGCACGGGAAGCGCCACTGGAGAATGTGTGCGCGGACGCACTCGCCAACCTGCTTCTCCGGCTGCGTGTCCTTGACGGTCCTGGCCTCGAGCACATTGCCCTCCGGACCGATGGTCCAGGCGGCCGTGACGTCGACGACGAACCCGGGCTCCGCGAGCATGCGCTGGTAGCACCACGTCGGCTCCTCGACGTGGAGCCCGATGACCTCGAGGATCGCGTCGCGCGCGAGGCCCTGTCCGGGCTTGTCGGGCACGCACCGCTCGGCGGCGGCACGCGCGTCGATGCGGCCCAGCTTCTCGCAAGCGGGCGCGAAGCCCGCCGCGCAGGCGTCGGTGAAGAGCGTGCGCGCGCGCGCCAGGTCCTCTTCGACGCCGAGCGCCCAGGCGAAGCGCGTGGCGAGCTCGGTGCAGATCGCCGCGGCCCGCGCCTGCCCGCATTCGGCGTCGAGCGCGTCGGTCGGCTCGAAGCGGAGCGCGCCCGCGAGCTCGCGACAGCGGTTCGCCTCTCCGGCCTGGCAGGCTGACACGAGCTGACTGCGCGTGAGCGCCACGCGCGCACCGGCGGCGGGCGCCGGCGCCTGGTGCGCACATCCCGCCGTGAAGATTCCCAGCGCCACCAGCAGCTCACGCATGGCGGTCCCCTACCACGACACGTCAGAGGCTGCCGAGCGCGCGCACCGCCTCGTCGGCACGGCGGAAGACCGGCAGCCCCGCAGCCTCGAGCGCCTGCACCAGCGGGTCGTACAGGCGCCCCGCGTCCACCACGACCACCAGCGGCTTCTTCGTCGCGCGGAACACCTCGGGCAGCGTCTGCGCGAGGCTCGTCGCCTGGGTGATGAGCTCCGCCGGCTCGCCCGCGCCGAGCGTCGCCAGCGCGGGAGACATCGGCACCAGGCCCAGCACCAGCGCGTCGACGCCGTCGTCCTCGAGCACCGCGCGCGCCACCGCCTCGTAGCCCGCGTCGGGCGAGCTGGGCGTGAGGTCGAGCGGGTTCTTCACCTCCACCAGCTCGTCGAGCTTGAAGCGGGCGAGCGTCGCGCGCACCCGCGCCTTCGTTTCGTCCGAGAGCCGCGCCAGCTCGAGGCCCCATGTCTCGCCGCGGAGCTGATCCGCCATGCCCACCACCTCGAAGCCCGCGTTGCTCAGGAGCATCACCCGCCGCGGGCCGAGCTCCCGCCCCGCGAGCGCGCACGAGACGCGCACCAGGCCCTCGAACTCCGCGAACGTCTCGGCCACCAGCACGCCCGCCGCCCGCGAGAGGTGCCAGCACGCCCGGTAGTCGCCGGCGATGGCCGCGGTGTGGCCCGCCGCGGTGCCCTGGCCCTCGGGTGAGCGCCCGCCCTTGTAGAGGATGACGCGCTTGCCCTTCGCCCGCGCCGCCTCGGCCGCGTGGAGGAAGCGCTGCCCGTCGCCCGGCTTGAAGCCCTCGACGTACGCCGCGATGACCTGCACCTGCTCGTCCTCCGCGGCCCAGGCGACGAAGTCGGCGATGCCGAGGTCCATCTGGTTGCCGGCGCTCACCACGTACCGCGGCGCGAGCTGCTCGAGGTGGCTGCCTCGGGTGATGGTGAAGGCCCCGCTCTGCGAGAGGAAGGCGAGGTTCTTCAGCGCCCCGGTGCGCGGCGGCAGCCGGTGCGCGGGGATGAAGGTGGTGTCGTACGAGCCCGCGGCCGACACCACGCCCATCGAGTTCGGCCCGCACACCACCGGCCCGCCCCACGGCGTCGCGCGCGAGCGGCGGAGCAGCGCCTCGAGGCTCGCCTGCTTCTCCTTGCCGCCTGCGGTCTCGGCCATGCCGCCGGGGATGACGATCAGCCCCTCGGCCTTCTCGCCTTCGACGAACTGGCCCATCAGCTCGGGCACCACGCTCGCCGAGACCGCGAGCACCGCGAGGTCGACGCGCGAGGGCAGCTCCGCGGGGCTCGCGACGCAGCGCACGCCGTCGATCTCCGAGTCGCCGGGCTTGATGACGGTGAGCTGCGCGGGCGCGAAGCCGTCGCGGAGCAGGTTGCGCAGGATGATGCGCCCCATGTTGACGCCCTTCGACGACACGCCCGCCACGCACACCGTCTTCGGCTCGAAGAAGGCCTTCAGCTTCTGCAGCGGAGGCCGCACCGGCTCGGGCGTCGCCCACGACACGCGCGCCAGCCCGTCCAGCGGGACGAAGTGGCCCTGCGCGTCCACCACGAAGGGGTTGAACTCCAGCTCCTCGAGCGCGGGCCGGCTCGTGTCACCCGTCGTCGGGAACGCGTGCGCCACCTCGCACAGGAAGCCGAGCAGCTTCTCCCACGCCTCGTGCGTCACCACCTGGCTGCTCCCGCGGAGCTGCCCCATGAGGTCGCGGTAGACGAGCGTCTCCTTGAGCTCGCGCATCGCCACGCCCACCCGCGCGCACGAGAAGAGCGCCGTCGCCTCGCGGCGCGGCAGCCGCGAGCCGAAGAGCTCGGTCTTCACGCCGCCCAGGCCGACCATGCCCACCATGCCGAAGTCGGCGCTCGCGCGCAGGCCGACGATGAGCTCCGCGCCCGGCCGTGAGCGGTCGAAGCCCACCTTCTGCATCACCAGCGCGCCCTCGAGCGTGGGCTGACGGCCGTGCGCCTCGGCCCACCGGCGCGCGGTGTCGGCGAGGAACTCCTTCACGAGCGCGGGCGTGACCTCCGCCGCGTCGAGGAAGCGCACGCCGCCCACGTCGCTCTTGTGGAGGATGTCGCGCGAGACGACCTTGAGCACCACCGGCCCGCGGAGCGTCACCTCGCCCCGGCCCTCGCCGTCGAGCACCTCGTGCGGCGGTGGGGTGAGGCCCGCGGCGGCCAGCACCGCGTACAGCTCCGGCTCGGTGAGGACCGCCTGGCCCGCCTGCAGGGCGCGGCGGGCGAGCGACTCCAGCGTCTCGATGGCCTTCGACATGGCTCGCTCAGGTGAGGGTGGTGGGGACCTTCGCGTCGACGGCGAGCAGGTCTCGCGAGTCGAACACGCGCGCCGCGAAGGTGGCCCCGTCACTGCCGAGGAGCCGCTTCGCCCACGCCTGCACCACCTCCGACGAGACCGGCGTTGTCTCGAGGTCGAGCCGCGGCACGACGCGGGCGACGAGCGCTGAGGGCACGCCGGCCGAGACGAGCGCCGCGCGGAACCGGTCCGCCGCCTGGCCGAGTCGGAAGGCCTTGAGGTTCGCCTGCAGCACGCGCTCGCCGCGCGGCGTGAAGAGCGAGGTGACGTGCTTCTCGAGCAGCTCCACGGGCAGCGGCAGGTGCGCCGCCGCGGCGCCGAGCACCACCATGTTCTGCGCCTTCATCGCGCCGGCCTTCGCCGCGAGCCGCGTGGCGTCGACGGTGACGAGGTTCGGCACCGCGAAGAGCACCTCGTAGAGGCGCGGCAGCTCCGGGTAGTCCGAGATGTTCTTGAGCGGCGTGACGTCGGTGATGATCCACCCGTCGGCCGCGAGCAGCGAGGTGTAGCGCAGGCTCTCGAGCGGCTCGACCGAGAGCACCGCGCCCGCCGAGCCCTGCGAGATGAGGTCGCTGGCCACCGGCGCGCTCGACAGCCGCACGTGCGCCGAGACCGCGCCGCCCCGCTGCGCCATGCCGTGCACCTCGGGCTGCTTGAAGTACAGCCCGGCGTCGGTCGCGGCGTGGTCGACGACGTACGCGGTGGTGAGCACGCCCTGGCCACCGACTCCACAGAGGACGAGGTCGAAGTTCATCGGCAGCTCCCGGTGCAGCTCGCGCAGTCAGGGTGATCGTGCGCCTCGGTCTCGTGCGCCTCGACCGCCGCGCGCTCGGCGGCGTGGAGCTCGCGCTCCTTCTTGTTCTCCTTGATCTCCTTCGCGTACCGGACGCACGCGCGGCGCGCGATGATCACCGACAAGCCGTCGTGGGCCAGCTCCTCGCGCACCACCGCGAGGTTCTCGGCGCGCTTCTGCGGCACCGGCACGATGATCCGGACGTGCTTGCGCTTGACGCCCAGGCCGGCGACGAGATCCGCCACCTGCTCGTCGGTCGCGCTGGTCGGCTGCCCGCCGGTCATCGCCACGATGCTGTTGTCGAGGATGAAGACCTTGATGTTGGTGTCTTCGTTCGCCGCGTCGAGCAGCGCGGTCATGCCCGAGTGGGTGAAGGTGCCGTCGCCGATGACGCACAGCGAGGGCTTGATGCCCGCGTGCGCCGCGCCGATGGCCATGCCGATCGACGAGCCCATGCACAGGCACGAGTGAATCGCCTGGTACGGCTTGAGGTACCCCAGCGAGTAGCAGCCGATGTCGCCCATCACGCGCTGCCCACCGGCCTCGCGCATCACCTCGTTGATGATGTCGTACGAGTCGCCGTGCGGGCAGGCGTCGCACAGCCGCGGCGGTCGCGGCGCGAGCAGCTCGGCGAGCCCCGGCACCTGCAGTGACGCCTTCACCGGCACCCCGAAGGCCTTGCGCAGCACGTCGGGCGAGAGCTCCCCCATGCGCGGCAGGTCGCCGGTCATGCGCCCCTTCACCGGCTTCTCGCGGAACAGCCCCAGCCCGCTCACGAAGCGCTCGATGAACGGGTAGCCCTCCTCGACGATGAGCAGCTCGCTCGAGGCGTCGATCAGCGCGCGCACCTTGTCGATGGGCAGCGGGTACACGCCGATGCGCAGCACGTTGAGCTCGTCGAGCTTCGGGCCCAGCGCCTCCGCGAGGTAGTTGTACGCCACGCCGCTGACCAACACGCCGCGCCGCCCCTGCCCGGTGACGCGGAGCGTGTTCGCCGGGTGCTCGCTCGCGTACCGCTGCAGCGCCGCCTGCTTCTCGACCAGCCCCGCGTACGCCTTGCGCGCGTTGGACGGGATGAGCGTGTAGAGCGCCGGGTCTTCCACGTAGCGCGTCTCGTTCTGCGGGCGGCGTGCGGCGAGCTCCACCAGCGCGCGGCTGTGCGCCAGCCGTGTCACCAGCCGCAGCAGCACCGGCACCCGCACCTTCTCCGAGAGCTCGAAGGCCTCGCGCGCGAAGTCGTAGGCCTGCTGCTGATCCGCCGGCTCGAAGCACGGCACCTGCGCGAAGTCGGCGAAGTAGCGCGAGTCCTGCTCGTTCTGCGAGCTGTGCATCGACGGGTCGTCGGCCACCGTCACCACCAGCCCGCCCCACGCCCCCGCCACCGCCACGTTCATGAACGGGTCCGCCGCGACGTTGAGGCCGACGTGCTTCATCGACACCATCGCGCGCTTGCCGCAGTACGAGACGCCCACCGCCTCCTCGAGCGCCACCTTCTCGTTGGTCGACCACAGCGTGCGCACCGGCAGCTGGTTCGCCTTCACGTACTGCTGGAGGCTCTCGAGGATCTCCGTCGACGGAGTGCCGGGGTACGCGTACGCCGCGCTCAGCCCCGCGTCGATCGCCCCGCGGGAGACCGCTTCATCACCGAGCAGGATTTCTTTCATCCCCGCGCGCGATGCACGGTTCGTGCTGCGACTCGAATTCGAGGAATTGCACGGCGTTGCCTCGCGGCGGCGCAAATCGCGCGGAGGGGTGGAGGGCCGGTCGCAAAGGCTGCGTGTTCGGATCAGGAACGTCGTGAAACAGCCGAACTCATGGGCGCCGTGTGCCAAGGTTCTCAGGCTCACTTGCTGGAGGGGACCCTCATGATCCGTCGTGTACTTCTCGCGGCCGCGCTGGTGCCGGCTGCTGCCCACGCCTTCTGTGGCTTCTACGTCGCGGGCGGCGGCGCGGAGCTGTTCAACAACGCCACCCAGGTCGCGCTGATGCGCGACGGCACGCGCACCGTGCTCTCGATGCAGAACAACTACCAGGGGCCGCCGGAGAACTTCGCGATGGTCATCCCGGTGCCGGTGGTGCTCCAGAAGGAGAACGTGAAGACGCTCGACCGCGCCGTCTTCCAGCACCTCGACCAGCTCGCCGCGCCGCGCCTCGTCGAGTACTGGGAGCAGGACCCCTGCCAGCAGCGCCGCTACCGCGAGGAAGAGGAGCGCATGGTGATGAAGTCGGCGGAGATGCCGATGGCGAGTGCGGGCGCGCCTCCGCTGGTGAAGGTCGAGGCGCAGTTCACCGTCGGCGAGTACGAGATCGTGATCCTGAGCGCGCGCGACGCGCTGGCCCTCGACGCGTGGCTCAAGCAGAACAAGTACAAGATCCCCGACGGGGCCGAGCCGCTGTTCCGCCCCTACGTGCAGCAGGGCATGAAGTTCTTCGTCGCCCGCGTCGACGTGAAGAAGGTGGCCTTCAAGGACGGCATGGCCGCGCTCTCGCCGCTGCGCTTCCACTACGACAGCGAGAAGTTCGAGCTGCCGGTGCGCCTCGGGCTGATCAACGCGAAGGACAAGCAGGACCTGATCATCCACATCCTCGCGAAGAACCAGCGGTACGAGGTGGCGAACTACCCGAACGTCACCATCCCCACCAACATCGACCTCGTGCCGAGCGCGAAGAGCGAGTTCGCGCCGTTCTACGTGAGCCTCTTCGACCGCACGCTCAAGAAGAACCCCAACGCAGTGGTGACCGAGTACGCATGGCAGGCGACCTCGTGCGACCCGTGCCCCACCGCGCCGCTCGAGGAGAGCGACATGGTGACGCTCGGCAAGGACGTGCTCCCGAAGGCCGGCAAGGGCCAGGGCACCACGTTCGACCCGTCTGACAACTTCGTGCTCACGCGGCTCCACGCGCGCTACGACAAGAGCTCGCTCGGCGAAGACCTCGTGTTCCGCGCGGCGAAGCCCATCGAGGGCGGCCGCGAGTTCGATCGCGAGGGCGAGGGCCTGCGGCAGACCGCGACCGAGGCGAGCTTCAACAACTTCCAGGGGCGCTACGCCATCCGCTACCCGTGGACCGGCGAGGTGAAGTGCAGCGACCCGCTCTTCGGCGTGTGGGGCGGCAACCCGCAGGGCGACGGCGCGTCGACCACGCCCGCGCAGGAGACCGCCTTCGTCAAGCGCGACCCCGAGCTGCTCGCCAGGCTCGCCGAGGCCGACGTGCCGGTGTTCGAGGTGAAGGCGCGCAAGCGGCTGTCGGGCGTGGCGCTGCGCGGTGACGCGGCGAAGCCGGCCGAGCCGAAGAAGCCCGAGCCGGCGCCCACGCCCGCGCCCCCCACGCCGACGAAGCGCTGGTGGGAGTTCTGGAAGTAGCACCCCCGCGTCAGCAGGCTTGCCTTCGGGCGGCGGCGCGCCCACGGTGGGCGCGTCATGACGACGGTGTTGTTCGTTCACGGTCTCGAGTCGGGTCCCCGCGGTCGCAAGGCCCTCGCGCTCGAGCAGGCGGGCTTCCAGGTCGTCGCCGCGAAGATGCCGTGCAGCCGCCGCGACGTGCTCGCCGACCCGGTGACGCTCGCGGTGCTCGCCTTCGCCGCCCTCGCCGTCGCCGCCTTCGTCGCGAAGCTGGGCGCGCTCGGCTTCGTGCTCGGGGTGATGAGCGTCTTCCTCGCGCAGCGCTTCGTGCGCCCGCAGCTCACCCGCCGCGTGTTCCGGCGGAGCGTCGCGGTGCAGGCGCAGCTCCTCGCGCGCGAGAAGGTCGACGTGGTGGTCGGCTCGTCGTTCGGCGGCGCCGTCGCGCTCGAGCTGCTGCGCACCGCGAAGTGGGCCGGCCCCACCGTGCTCCTGTGCCCCGCCCAGCGCCGCGTCGCAGCCCGCGCGTGGTGGCCCTCGCCGACGCTCCCCGCCACCGCCTCGCGCGTGCTCGTGGTCCACGCCCGGCAGGACGAGACGGTGCCGCTCGCCGACTCGCACCTCCTCGTGAAGGGCACCGCCGCGGCGCTCCTCGAGGTCGATGACGATCACCGCCTCAGCGCCACCGCGACCCCCGAGAACCTCCGCGCGTGGGTCGAGCGGGTGATGGCGCCGATGTAGGCCTCACGCCTGCAGTGTCGGTTCTGCGCCGCGTAGTGATTTCAAAATCAACAGCGTCGACATTCCGCGCCCTCAAACCGGGGAGGGACCCACATGCGACGACTGTTCATCACGCTTTCGCTGCTCATCAGCACGCACGTCCTGGCGGCCGACACGTACACGAAGACGAAGTACCCCATCGTGCTCGTGCACGGCCTGCTGGGCTTCGACAAGCTGCTCGGCATCCTCGACTACTTCCACGCGATCCCCGGCGAGCTCCGCGACGGCGGCGCGAAGGTGTTCGTGGTCGACGTCTCGGCGGCGAACTCCACCACGCTCCGCGGCGAGCAGCTCATCGCCCAGCTCGAGACGCTCAAGGCGATCCACGGCGTGGCGAAGTTCAACCTCGTCGGGCACAGCCACGGCGGCCCCACGGCGCGCTACGCCGCCTCGGTGCGCCCCGACCTCGTGGCGTCGGTCACCAGCGTCGGCTCGCCGCACACCGGCAGCGCGGTCGCCGACCTCATCGCGACGGTGGCGCCTCCGGGCAGCGCGCAGGCCTCGCTCGCGGCGGGCTTCGTGAACGCGCTCTCGGCGTTCGTCGCCTTCCTCTCGGGCAGCGCCAACCCGCAGGACGCGCTGGCCGCCCTCGGCTCGCTCTCCAGCAAGGGCTCCGCGGCGTTCAACACGCTCCACCCGGCGGGCAAGCCGACCACCGCGTGCGGTCAGGGCGCGGGCCTCGTCAACGGCGTGCGCTACTACTCGATGGGCGGCACCTCGGTGCTCACCAACATCCTCGACGCCAGCGACGCGATGATGGCCGCCGGCGCGCTGGTCTTCGGCTTCGAGCAGAACGACGGCCTCGTCGGCCAGTGCTCGTCGCACTGGGGCGTGGTGCTCCGCGACGACTACGGCTGGAACCACCTCGACGAGGTGAACCAGCTCGTCGGGCTGCGCGGCCTCTTCGCGTCGTCGCCGGTGTCGGTGTACCGCGCGCACGCGAACCGGCTGAAGAACCTGGGCCTCTGATGCGCAGGTGGTCGTTCGCCGTGGCGGGCGTTGCGCTCGTCGCGGCGCTCGTGTTCTCGTGGGCTTCGGGCGGCGACGCTCCGGCCTCCAGCGCGACGGCGGACCGCGGCCTCGCGCCGCTCGCTCCACGACAGACTTCCACCACCGCCGCTGCTCCAGACGCCGTCCCCGTGCCCGAGACGCCGCCGTCGCTCCGGGGCGCGGAGCTCGACGGGGAGCTCGGCTGGAACCCCGACGGCTCGCTGCGCATCGACCTCGCGCTCCGGCGGCGCTTCGACCACCTGCTCTCGGCGCTCGGTGAGGTGACGCTCGCCCAGGTGCGCGCGCGCCTCGCCGCCGACGTCGCCCCCGTCGCGACCGCCGCGCAGCTGAGCGCGGTGCTCGCCGCGTTCGATCGCTACACCGGCTACCTCTCGGCGGTCGATCGCCTCGCGCCCCTCGCCGACCCGAAGGCCCGCCTCGAGAAGCTGCACGCGCTCCGCGTCGAGCTGCTCGGTGACGAGATGGCGCGCGCCTTCTTCGAAGACGAGGAGCGCGCCGACGCCTGGGCGCTCGAGCGTCGGGCACTGCAGGCGCGCGTCGACCTCTCCGCCGAGGAGAAGGCGGCGGCGCTGCGCGAGCTCGACCTGAAGCTCCCCGCCGAGGCACGCGCCTTCGTGCAGGACGCGACCACGCTGCAGCAGACCCTGGAGGAGACCGCGGCCTTCGAGGCCGGGGGCGCGAGCCCTGAGGCGCGGCGCGCGGCGCGAGAGGCTCGGCTCGGCGCGGAGGCGGCGCAGCGCCTCGGTGAGCTCGACGAGCAGCGCGCGAAGTGGAACGCCCGCCTCGAGGCCTTCCGCAAGGAGCGCGCCGCGCTCGAGCCGCTCACCGACGAGGGCCGCCGCAGGCTCGACGCCGTCCTCGAGCGCGACTTCGACGAGCCGGAGCGCCGCCGCGTGCGCGCGCTCGAGGGGCTCTGACGAGCGACCCCGCAGGAGTAGCCTCCGCTTCATGACGGGCACCCCCCACGACGTGTCCGCGCTCGGCCCCGACGAACAGGTGCTGGGCGCCAACGCCGCCGCGCGCAGCGTCAACGAGGTGCTGAGGGCCCTCTCGCGTGCCGCGCGGGCCTTCACGCTCTACGACTCGAAGAACGCCATCATGCGGCGCTTCCTCGCGGACTACCGGGCCGCGGTGCAGGCCGCGCTGACGAACGGCGCCTTCACCGTCACCGTCGGCCCATGGGAGTTCCTCCTCGGCAGCGAGGTCGTCTACCGAGAGAAGGATCGCGAGCGTTCGCTGGCCTTCCGTCTGTTCCGCGACGGGGTGCGCTCGCTCACCGTGAGCCCGGGCTTCACCTTCGAGGAAGGGGTGCAGCTCCTCGAGGCCATCTCGCTGCGCTTCACCGGCGTGCGCCAGCGCGAAGACGACGCGGTGACGCTGCTGCGCAAGGCCGCCTTCACGCACCTCACCTTCACCGCCGTCGAGGGCTTCGTGCCCCAGGAAGAAGAGGGCGGTGCGCCGGCGCAGGTGGCCTCCGCCGCGGCAGGCGAGGTGCACGTGCAGGCGCCGCCCGACTTCGACCTGCCGCTCAAGCCGCTCCAGCCCGTCGCCTTCACGTGGCGCGAGGTGCCCGAGCGCTACCTCCTCGCCATCCGCGCCGAGGAGTCGCCGGCCGCCGTGCGCCACGCCGCCGTGCGGCTGACGGGCGAGCTGCTGACGGCCGCGAACGGCCCTGCGTCGGAGCTGTCGAACGCCGAGCTGCTGTCGCTCGTGGCCGAGGTGCGCGACGCGTGCCTCGTGGAGGGCGCGGCGGACTCACTGCTCGAGCTGGTGCACGTGGTGCGAGCCCAGCACGGCATCGGCCATGAGCTCCTCGCCCCGCTGATCGACGCCATCGCCACGCCCGAGAGCTGGGGGCGGCTGCTCGACGCGCTGTCGCCGGAGCTGCCCGCGCCGCCGCCCGCCCTGGTGCAGCTCATGCTCGAGCTCGGGGGCGATCCGGTCGCGAGCATCGGCGCGCGCCTCAAGGACGCGCAGGACCCCGCGCTCCGCCATCTGCTCGAGGAGCTGCTGCTCGCCCTCGCGAAGCGGAAGCCGGACAAGGTGCTCTCGCAGCTCCAGTCGCTCGACGCGAAGGTGTCGGCGAAGCTCACCACCGCGATGGTCGGCGCGAACCCCGAGCAGGGGCTGGTCATCGCCACCCGCCTCGCCGCGAGCGCCGAGCCGAGCGCGCACCTCGAGGCGCTCGAGCTGGTGAGCCACTGTCCCCGCTCGGAGCAGGCCTTCGCCATCATGCTGCAGTTCCTCGCCAGCGCGGACGACGCGGTCTTCGCGAAGGCGGCGCAGGCGCTCGCGGTCGCGCACGAGTCGCGCGGGTTCGACCCGCTGCTCAAGCAGGTCGACGCGCGCGCCACCGCCGACACCCTCACGCGCGAGTCGGCGACGGCGGCTGGCGAGGCGCTGGTGGCGCTGGTCCCGCGGCGGGCGATTCCCCTCATCCGCCAGTGGGCGCACCCGAAGGCGGGCTTCCTCTCGCGGCTGGTGAACTCGCCTCACGAGCGGTGGCTGCAGGTGGTGGCGATCGCCGGGCTGGGGCTCCTCGCAGGCCCGGAGGCCGAGGCGGAGCTCCGCTCCATCGGCGAGCACACCTCCGACGAGCAGCTCAAGCGCCACTGCATCGCCACGGTGACGAAGCGGCGCCGCGCGGCGGCCGCGGGAGGGCCGAGCCATGGATGAACTTCAGCGAGCCCAGGCGAGCCTCGGCCGTGCCGTCGCGCGCGCCCGCGCGGGCGAAGACCCGGTGCTCGCCGCGCAGGTGCGGGAGCGCGGCGAACAGTTCGCCAACCTCTTCACCGGCCTGGTGCGCATGGGGCACGTGCACGCCGCGACCAACCACGCGTTCGATCAACCGACGGCCGACCTCAAGCGGGTGCTCGACGGGCTGCTCGAGCTCCTCGGGCCGGTGCACCTCGTCACCGTGGAAGATCAGGTCTACCTCAACGAGGTGCGCCTCAAGGTGCACGCCGAGGGCGCGCAGAAGGGGCTCGGCCCGGAGCTCGCGCGGCATCACCTCGGCGGCGTCAGCTTTCACGCGCCGCTCACCGTCGAGCAGGTGCGCGCCGTGGTCTCGGTGCTGGCGGGCAAGCCCGCGGCCGAACACCCGCGCGCCGTGCTCGTCGACCAGCTGCGCGCCGCCGGCGTCAACTCGGTCGAGGTGGTGGGGCTCCAGCGCTTCCGCATGTCGAGCGACGCGACCCCGGCGGCCGGCGTCTCCGCGACCGAGCAGGGGCTGGTGGCGCGCGTGGCGCGCGAGGTCGAGCAGTCGTGGGATCTCCTCGTCGCCGGGCGTCAGCCGAACATGCTCGCGCTGCGGCGCCTGGTGACCGAGGTGCTGCAGGCCGACCCGGGGCACGTCGAGCTGTGGCTCGCGCCGCGCGGCACGGCGACGCCGCACGGCTGGCACGCGTGGCGGGTGGCGCAGGTGACGCTGCTCATCGCGCGCGGGCTCGGGCTTCCGCCGAGCGTGCAGCAGGACTTCGGGGTCGCCGCGCTCCTCCACGACGTCGGCTACGCGGTGCCGGGCGCGAGCTTCGAGGGGCACCCGATGACCGGCGCGCGCCTGCTGCTCAAGCAGCTCGGCTTCCACGAGGCGAAGGTGCGCCGCCTCGACGCGGTGCTGCACCACCACGGGGCCTTCACCTCGCACCTCCCGCTCGTCGCGCGCGCGGTGCGCCTCGCCGAAGACTTCGACACCGCCACGCGCGCCGGAGGGCTCTCTCCGCCCGAGGCGCTCGCCTGGCTCGCCGCGGGCGCGGGGCGTGAGTTCGACCCGGTGCTGACCCAGGTGCTCATCAACGCGCTCGGGCTCTACCCGCCGGGCACCTACCTCGCGCTCGAGGACGGCCGCATCGTGCTCTGCGCGTCGGCGGTGCGCCGGCCGGAGCTCTTCGCGAAGCCGCTCACGGTGCTCATCCGCCGCGCCGATGGCTCCGCGGCGCAGGTGCGCGAGTGGGTCGACCTCGCCGCGGAGGGCGTGGTGCGCGGGCCGCTCAAGCCGCGCGTCGCGTCGTCGCCCTCGGGGCTGCACCCCTGGCGTGGCTGAGCGTCACTCGCGCGGGAGGAAGCGCGCGAGCAGCTCGAGGATCGGCGCGAGCACCACCAGCGTGCCGACGACGAACTGCGCCCACAGCGGGAACCTCAGGAGCGGCAGCCCCACGACCTCGGGGAAGAACATGAGCGCGATCGACGCCGCGGTGATCAGGAGCGCGAAGCCGCGCACGACGGGGTGACGCCAGCTCACGTCGCCTGCCTACCTCGTCGTGGGGAGCCCGGCCAGCAGCCGCTTCGCCACGTCGGCGACCGACTCTCCGCCGAGGATCGCCAGCGGTGAGAGGTGCTCGGTGAGCGACGCGGCGAACTGCTGGTCGCCCAGCGTCTTCAGCGTCGCAACCAGCTCGGGGTGGAGCGCGGCCATCTGCTCGCGGAACGCGGCGGTCTTCGCCTCGAGGCGCAGCTTCGCCACCGCCGCCTTGCGCTCCTTCGCCTCGAGCTCCGCGGCGCTGCTGATGGCCAGCGCCTCGGCCTCCGCCCGCGCCTTGCCCAACGCCTCCAACCGCGTCGCCTCGTTCTTCGCCTCGAGCTTCGCGAGCTGCACGCCGCGGCGCGCGAGCTCCAGCTCCTGCTCGACCGCGAGCGTCTCGCGCTGCGCGGCCCAGATGGCGCGCGCCACCGCCTCCTTCGTCTCCTCGGTCTGCAGCCGCAGCTGCTCGCGCTTGCGCTCCACCTCGCTGGTGATGGCGCTGCGCTGGGCGTCGGTGAGCAGCGTCTCGACCTCCTCGTCGAGGATGCGCACGTCGAGCACCTCGACGTCGTAGACGCTCATGCCGTTCTCGTCGAACTCGCGGCCCGCGCGCTTCTCGCCCTTCTTCTCGCCGAGCACCGCGGTGCGGAGGATCTCCGCCGAGGCCGCGTGGAAGCGCTCGATGGGCGTCAGCCGCACCGCGGCGCGCACGATGCTCCCCAGGTGGTCGCACAGCAGGCCGACGTAGTTCGGCACCGAGAACCACCGGGCGTCGTCGACGCCGTCGCGGTGCACGAAGCTCACGCGGTACGAGAGCCGCACCTCGAGCTCGACGTGGTCCGACGTGCGCACCCGCACCACGTCGCTCACCTTGTTGCCCTCGACGCGGAGGAAGCACGTCGCCAGCAGCGTCTCGTCGCGCTTCGGCGTGCCGGTGGACAGCGTCAGCGTCTCGAGCGTCTCGTCGAAGGCCAGCACCCGCATCGCCGGGCCGCGCACCACCTCGCGCGCCTGCGTGCCCGTCACCAGCACCGCCTCGCCGGGCGGCACGGTGATGGTGGGCGCGCGCGCCGAGTCGAGCCGCGTGAGGCCCCACCGCTTCGCCGTGTCGGGGTCGATGACGCGGCTCACGCGCTCGACCTGCGTCGGGTCGGGGAGCAGCGCCTGCGGCCCCTCGATGGTGCGCACCGCGCCGGTCTGGAGGTCTCGCAGGTACACCGCCTCCTTCGCCGCGAGCTGCACCGCGGCGACCTCGCCCAGCACCTCCAGCGACTCCGAGGGGAAGAAGTAGCCCTCGCGCGCGTGCACGAAGAGCTCCTGGCCGGCCTCGTAGCGGCCCGGCGGCACCGCCTCGCCTTCCTTCGCCTCGAAGGCCTGGAGCACGCGCACGTGCAGCCCGCGATCGCGCTTGAGCGGCCACGCGGCGAACCCGCGCACGCCGTTCTTCACCACGAACTCCTCCGACGCCTCGGGGAAGACCACCGCCGGGCCGCGCTCGTACCGCCGCCGCCCCTTCGGGCCGCGCAGCACGCAGTACTGACCGTCGAGCAGCGTCACCGCGTTGCGCACCCAGCCCCGCTCGTCGGGCACCACCTCGAGCCCCGTGCGCGGAATGAAGAAGCTCACCTCGCTGCCCTTGATGATGCGCTCGGTGCCGATGGTGGCGCGCGGGTCGCCTTCCACCACGTCGTACACCCGCAGCCGGAGGTACTGGTCTTCCGAGAGCTCGTGCCCCGCGACCACGCGCGCCTTCTGCCCCGGCCACAGCGGGAAGGTCGCCGGCCCAGGGACGACCACCCGGCGGCCGACGAGCAGCTCCACCGCGGAGTTGTTGCCCTTCACCGGCCGCACCGTCGGATCCTTCGCCGGGTTCTCGAGCACCACGTACTGGTTGCTCGACGCCGTCACGAAGGGCTGCACGCCGCTGCCGCCCGCATCGTCGCCGCGCACCGGCGTGAAGCGCTCGTTCTTGAGCTCCACCAGCCGCTCGGTGTTCGAGAGGCTGATCTTCGTCGGGCCCACGTACAGCACGATGTCGCCCTTGGTGAGGTCCTGCACGTACGCGTACTCGTTCGACGCAACGAGAATGTCCCGCTCTCTGGTGTCCCGGTCGGCCATGCCTTCCCCCAGAGCGAGCGACGTGCCATCGCCAGGCCCGCGAGACGTGGTGCGCCCCCGGTCCGTCGTGGATCGGCCGCACCGAAACGGTACGCTGCCCGCCGCATGGAACGCCCTCGCGCCAGACCCCGGTTCACCATGCTGCACCCGGCGAAGCCCGACGAGGTCACCGAGAAGGTGAAGCGGCACCTCGCGCGACAGGGCCACTTCGTCGAGGGCTCGGTGTTCCGGCGCACGCTCCTGCTCACCATCGTGCCCGCGAAGCGCCACTTCTGGTCGCCGCACCTCGACGTGCAGCTCGACGAGCCCGCGGACGGCGGCACGCGGCTGTCGGGCACCTTCGGGCCCCAGCCCGAGCTGTGGGTGGTGTTCATCGGCGTGCAGTTCCTCTTCGCGCTCTTGTCGCTCGCGGCCGGCATCTGGGTCATCAGCTCGTGGATGGTCGGGCACGAGCTCCTCTTCCCGGTGGCCATCCTCGGGCTGATGCTCTTCGGTGGCGGCTTCAGCTACGGCGCGGCGTACGTCGGCCAGGGCTTCGGCTCCGAGCAGATGTACGAGCTGCGCAGCTTCCTCGACGCGGCGCTGCGCGATGAGTGAAGGGGTCGCGCCGATGCTCGTCCTCCTCGAAGGCCCGCTCGACGTCGACGGCGCCGACAACGACCGCCTCGGCCTGCTCGCCGCCGCGAAGGCGCTCGGGCACCCGGTGCACGTGCTGACCCCCGAGGCGGCGCTCGACCCCGCCGAGCCGCGCGTGCAGGGGCTCACCCGCGGCGACTTCCACTGGGGCGTGCTCTTCGGCGACATCCCCGGGCCCGAGCGGTACCGGCGGCTCCACGACGAGCTCCGCGCGCTCAACGTCACGCTGCTCAACGACCCGCGGCAGCACCTCGACGCGCTCGAGCTGCACCGCACCGTCGACCGCCTCGAGGGGCTCACCGCCCGCTCGGTGGTGCTCCGTCACCTCGAGGACGTGCCCGCGGCGCTGCAGCGGCTCCCGCCGCCGGTGTTCATCAAGAGCACCATCCACTCCCGCAAGTGGTTCGGCTGGAAGGCGTGCGTCGCTGACGACGCGGCCGAGGCGACCGAGCTGGTGCGCAAGCTCCTGGCGATGCACTCGCAGGCGCGCGACACGGTGCTGGTGCGCGAGCTGCTCCCGCTGCGCCGCACCGGGCAGGCGTGGGAAGGCTTTCCCTTCTCCCGCGAGTACCGGCTCTTCGTGCTCGACGCCGACGTGGTGGGCCTCGGCTACTACTGGCCCTTCGGCGATCCGTTCGGCGCGCTCTCCGAGCACGACGAGGAGCAGCTCCGCGCGCTGGCCCACGAGGTGGCGCGGCGCATCGCGGTGCCGTGGCTGTGCGTCGACGTCGGCCAGCTCGAGAGCGGCGAGTGGCGCGTCATCGAGACCGGAGACCCGAGCTGCTCGGGCCTCGGCACCGTCAACGCGAAGTCGCTCCTCGGCGCGGTGGCGCGCAGCCTCGAGCTGCGCAGCGGCTGCTGATCAGCCCCGCCGCAGCCCGACGACCTCGCCGTACCCGCCGGGAATGAAGAACTCGTGGAAGTCCATGCCCATGATGCGCATCGCGGTGGCGACCGCGTCGGCGGAGCGCGGCACGCGCCGTGACGGCTGCCCGTTCTCCTCGATGAGGTCGGTCTCGACGCCGAAGCCGCGCCGGTCGTAGCTGCCCACCTGCCGGTTCGCCGCCACGTTGCCGCCGGCGAAGAGCACGCTCGTGTAGGGGTGGTGGTCGTCGGGGAGGTTGTAGCCGCCGCTGCTCGGCGAGGCCCAGGAGCGGCCGAACTCCGAGAGCACCACCACCAGCGTGTCGTCGAGCATCGTCTTGCCCGGCAGGCCGGGGGCGGGCGTCGCCTTGAGCTCGCCGAGGAAGCGCGCCACGAGATCCATCTGCGCGCGGCCGTGGGCGCAGCTGAAGCCGTGGCCCAGGCCGTTGTGCGTGTCGAAGTCGAGCGAGAGGCTCACGTGCACCGCCGACGTGAGGTCGCTCTTGAGCAGCCGCAGCGCCATGTCGAGCCGCGGCTCGAGGTTCGTCATGTGGAAGTTCGCGAGCCCGAAGGTGTAGCTGAACGCGCCCGAGAGGTAGTTCGCGAGGTAGGCCGGGCGGTTGGTGACGAGCGCGTCGATGCCCTTCGTGGCCTCGAGCACCGACACCACGTCCGACGCGAGCACGCGGCTCACGCTGCGGAGCGAGCCGTGCAGCGACTCGAGGAAGCCGTCGACCTTCGCGGTGGAGCGGCCGAGGTACTTGCCGGGCTGGCCGAGCGTGTGCTGCTCGAGCGGGGTGGTCTTCAGCGTGGTGCCCAGCGGCATGCCGCGGGCGTCGGTCTCGGGGCGCTCGGTGCGCGCGTTGAGCTGCGCCCACCACGGGTTCTTCGCCGGGTCGTCCGACATCTGCGGCGCGAGCGCGTCGACGCTCGGCACCCGCACCGGCGCGGCGTGCGACGGGAGCCCCTGCGCGACCGGCGTGCCGCGCTCGCTCGTCACCACCACGAAGGGCAGGGGGCGCGTCGCGGCGTAGCGTGCGTGCAGCCAGTTCGCCGCGACCGAGTGCAGCGCGGGCGCGCGGAAGTCGGGGCTCGCCACGCCGCACATCGCCGAGACGAAGGCGCTGCCGTGATCCGCCGTGCCTTGATCGACCCCGTGCAGCACCGAGAGCTGGTCCGCCAGGCCGAAGTGCACGAAGCCGTACATCGCCGGCGTGAAGCTGCTCGCGCGGTTCGCGGGGTTCATCGGGTCCCACGACTGCCACACGCGCAGCGGGCGGAACGCGCCGTTGGCCGGGGCGAGGTCGACGAGCTGCTCCTTGCGGAAGAACACCGGCTCGCCCGAGAAGCCGCCGGGCGCGGGCACGCAGGCCTCGACGTCGTCGTCGCCCATCGGCCAGAAGTAGTACTGCGGGCGGAAGCCGCCGGGCACGTAGATGACGCACAGCCGGCTCGGCGTGTCCGTCGAGGCCGCGCGCGCGGTGCCGGCGCCGAGCAGGTTGAAGCGCTCGAGCAACGCGAGCTGCCCTGCACCGAGCGCCCACTTCAACATCGTCCTTCTGGAGGTCTTCATCGCAGCGTCCTCACGGTGTCCGCCGGGAGCATCAGTAGGTGAGCCACTTCGGGTGGCGGATCAACGCCGAGCACACGGCGGTCCACGCGGTCTTCGTGCTCGCGCTCTCGAGCGGCAGGTAGACCTGCTCGTAGAGCTCGCTCACCTCTGCGTCGCCCGGCACGTCGCCCAGCATGCGCAGCGAGAGCGACGCGATGTTCTTCCTGATGTCGGCCGCCTTCGTGGCGCTGGTGTCGGCGAGCGTGACGTGACGGAGCACCGCGGTGTTGCCCGGCTTCTCGATGGCGCGGCGACACCACGCCTGGCTCACCTGCACCAGCGTCTGCATCGCCGCCGGCCCGAGCGCCTCGTCGTGCTTGCGCCGCTGGAGAATGACCGCGCCGCCGAGCGTCTCGTAGCGCTCCGTGGTGCGCTTGTCGGACACGTACTGCTGTGAGATGCCCGGGGCCCAGTCGGTCGGCCACACGAAGAGCTTGCCGCCGTTGACGGTCAGCTCGCGGTTCCGCCAATCGGGCGACGAGGTGTCCACGAAGTCCTCGAGGCCGAGGCCGAGCTGATCCATCAGCGAGACCACCATCTCGTCGGCGCGCAGCCGGCGCACGGTGAAGGCCTCCGGCGACGGCCCTTCGTCGACCGCGCCGCGCGGCGGGAGCGCGCGGATCCACGCCTTCACCTCGTCGAGGCTCAGCTTCACCCGCCCGTTCGCGAGGAAGGCGGCGTACGGCTCTCCGGGCGGCATCTGCGGGTAGCTCCCGGCCGCGGTCCCCTCGAGGAGCTTCACCAGCCCCGAGCCCTCGGGGTTCGCCGGGTCGACCCACTTGAGGTCGTAGACCAGCCCGTTCTCGAAGGCGGCGAGCGAGGCGAAGTACGGCTTGTTGCCCGTGGTGTGGCAGCTCGCGCAGGCGGGCGCGAGCGCGAGGCGGATCTCGTCGTTCCTCCCCTCCGGCGGACAGCCGGCGTCGGCGCCGCCTCCGGGCGTGGTGGAGACGTCGGGCTGACCGCCGAGGCGGCCTTCGCAGGCGACGAGCGTGAACAGCGCGATGAAGAGCGTGCGTCTCACAGGCCCCTCCGGAACTCGCTCTGCGTGAAGAGGTACTTGAGGAAGGGCTTGAGCTTGCGGTCGCGCGCGACGAACTCGCGGGCGAGCGCGTCGACGTACGCGGCCTCGGCGGCGGGATCGAGCTCGCGCCCCACGAAGCGCGCGTACACCTTCCGCACCGCGCAGCGATCGAACGCGCCCGACGCGAGGAGGATCTTCCCGAACCCCAGCGGGCCCATCGTGCCGTCGCCGCCCACCCCGAGCAGCGAGTAGCTCGCGGGCATGGTGTCGAGCAGCAGCGCCTCGGTGTTGGCCATCGCCTCGGCCGCGGTGGTGGGCGTCATCACCGTGCCGGGCACGAAGGCGTTCTTCCAGCGGAACCCGGGCGAGTTGTCGGCCGCGCTGTGCGGGTAGCGCCCCGACACCCAGTCCGGCGTGATGCGCCAGCGGCCCACGCCGGGCATGAAGGGCCACGGCACGTAGTAGCTGCCGGCACCGAAGTCCCACCGCTTGAAGAAGATGGCCGCGGGGTCGAGCGAGCGGTGACAGTGCAGGCACGTGCCGCCCGTCGCTGGATCTCCCGTGTACGGCGGGAAGCTCGCGCCCGCGGGCGGCGGGTTGAAGCTCGAGCAGGCGAACATCTCGAGGAAGCGCGCGGCGCGCACGCGCTCGCGGGGGAACGCCGAGAGCGGCCCCATCATGGTCAGCACCCCCGCCGCCGGGAGCCCGTCGGGCGGCTGCATGGTGCTCCGCGGATCGAACGCGTACTCACGGCGCGCGAGGAGGAACGGGTTCAGGTCCTCGACGGTGAACTCGCGCCAGGCCTGCGGATCCTCCGGCGTGGGGTGGAGCGGATCTCTCGGCGCCGCGTCTTCGCTCGCCTTCCACCAGCGGGCGGTCACGTCGGGCGCGCCCTGCTGCCGGCCCTGCCGCACGTAGAGCGCGCGCAGCCAGTTGGTGCCCACCGAGTAGTTGCCCACCACGAGATCCGACAGCGGTCGATCGTGCCACGCGAGGTGCGCGAGGAGCCGCGCCGGCTCTTCGAACGGGTGGCGGCGCTGGGCGTTGAAGAGGTCGTGGTTGCTGCCCGCGCTCAGCCCCGAGAGCGGCGCGCACCACACGAGGTTCGGCCCGCAGCCGCAGCCCGCGGGGAGGGCCGGGTCGTAGTAGCCGCCGCTGGCGAGGCCGCAGTCGCGCGTGCCGCCGTCGCCCACCGCCGCGGTGCTCGTGCCCGCCTTGCCGAGCACCGTCACCATCGTCCCCGGCGCCCACCACGGCTCGACCTGGTTCACCTCGACGCTGGTGGAGGCGCACTGGTCGCCCGGCGAGGCGTTCTCTCCCACGGCGTAGTAGGCGCCCGCGTGCTGCGTGTTCGCCGCGCAGCGGAAGAGGTGGCCCGACATGTCGCCCTGGTACGCGTCGCCCTGCGCCCCCTTGGTGTACGCGGGCACGGCGACCCAGTCGTGGCCGAAGCGCACCATCTGCTCGTAGAACTTCGGCGACGCGAGGAGCGCGTCGAGCTCGGTCTCGAGCATCGCGGCGCGGCCGCCGGGCGCGGCGGCGAGCAGCGCCTCGTACTTCTCGAGCGCCGGCGTCGTGCCCGTGAGCGCGAGCGTCATGCGGCGCAGCACGCGCGTGTCGGTGAGCGCGTCCTTCGGAGGCTCGGTGGAAGCGGGTGGTTTGCGGCACTGGTCCTGGGCCCCGGCGCTCCACGCGAGGAGCAACACCGGCAGCGCGAGGCTGCGTTTCAGCGTCGACATGGCGCCGCGCGCGAATGCAATGAAGACACCACGTTTTCTCCGAGAGGTTTCCTGAGCGGTCTGCCTCCGCTGGTGCGGGGCGGCGCCCGCAGTCCGTGGAGCCGAGCCCACAGCGCGCTGACGGAACTGCCCGAGAAGCGGAACGGTATGGTCATCACACCCGTATGAGCGACGCCTACCGCCCGCGTCTCGAGGAGGCCGCCGAGGCGCTCGAAGCGACCCGGCTCCGGCTGCGCGCGCTCGTGCCCGCGCTCGAGGGCTGGCGGTGGAGGCAGCGGCTGCGTGCGCTGAGCGACGTCGCGCGCTCGGTGGTGCGCGACGACGCGCAGAGCAGGGGGCTGCTCGAGCGGGCGCTCCGGCGCGCCGAAGCGGAGCGCTGGCCGGCGGGGCCGACGCGGGCGCTCCTCGACGAGACGCGCGCGCTCCTCGATCGGCTCGAGGTGGCGCTCCACGCCCTCGGCGTCGACACGCTCGCGGCCGCGCTGGCGCAGGTGGTGGGCGTGCCGCGCGCGGTGCCGGCCGCCGAGCGCGACGCCGCGGCGGCGGAGGTGCTCGAGGCGGGCGACGAGGTGGTGCTGACGCTGACCCGCTTCGGCGCGCTGCTCGAGCGCGTCTTCTCCCGGCCGCTCGCGCGTGAGCTCCCGCTCCCCTTCACGCTCGCGGAGCTCGACGAGGTGCTGGCGGCGCAGCCCGACGGCACGCGCGCGCTCGACGAGGCGTGGGCCCGGGTCGCGGCCGTCGACACCACGGGCGGCGTGGAGCGGGAGCTGCGCCGCCGCGCGCTGCAGCTCCCGAAGCGGGGGCGCGGCCCGGCCGGTCCCCGCGCGCTGGTGCACGCGCAGTTCTGGTGGAGCCGCGCCGACGCGGTGCGCGAGCAGCTCGTCGAGGAGCGCTTCGCGCCGGTGCGCGTGGCGGCCGGCGAGCGTGCGCCGTGCGTGCGCTTCCTGCTGCAGCGTGAGCGCGAGGGCGGTGCGCGGCTCGAGCTCGCCGACGTCGCGCGTGCGGCGCTCCTCTCGCTCGCGCACGAGCTCGGTGGGGTGCCGGCGGCTCGACCGCCGCTCGCCGGCGGAGCGGCACGGCTGCGCCGCTGGGCGCGGGAGGCGGACGCGCTCGAGGGTGACGACGACTGGCGACGGCTCCGCGAGGCGCTGCGGCACCGGGCGCGCGCCCCGGCGGGGCCGGTGGTGCCGCCGCTCTACCGGGTCGCCTCGCCACGGCCGCCTGCGCGCCTGCCCGAGCGGCTCGCGGACTTCTTTGCCGACGGCGCGACGAAGTGAGAAGAGTCGCGCATGTCGCGGTCGCTCGCCCTGTCGCTCGTGGTGCTCTCTTCCGTCGCGCTCGCCGGCCCGAAGGCCAGGGCGAAGAAGGCCCCTCCCGCCCCGCCGCCGCCGGTGACGGCGCCGATGCCGAAGGTGGTCGAGGAGGTCGGCTCGCCCATCGAGCTCCTCGCGTCGGCGACGCGCGTGCAGGCGTTCCGCGTCGGTGACTCCGGCGGGCTGCGCCCCGACCCCGCGCGCGCCATCGCCGACGAGTTCGTTCGCGGCGCGCCCGGCAAGGAGCTCGACGCCCCGACGCTCGCCGAGCTCCGCAGCGTGCTCTACGACGAGAAGAGCTACCGCTTCGACCAGGACACCTCGAAGTGCCGCTTCGCGCCGCACCTCTCGTTCCAGGTGCAGTCGGGCATCGACACGCTCGAGGCCCTGGTGAGCTTCTCGTGCAACCAGGTGCTCTTCGTGGTCGGCAAGCCCGGCGGGCGCTGGGTGCCCAAGGGCACGTTCGACCTCAAGCCCGCGCGCAAGAAGCTCGTCGAGCTGGCGAAGGCGGTGCTCCCGCAGGACGCCCCGACGCAGAACCTCAAGTGAGGAAAACACGACCGCCGACCGGAAGGCTCACGGTCGGCGGCGCGGTGCTGCGAGGCGGGGCTGTCGGTCAGAGCTCGCGGCTCATCAGCAGGCGGAGCTTCCCGCTCTTCTTCGAGACCACGGTCGCCACGGTGGTGAAGCCGACCTTCCGGTAGAACGAGACGGCGGGGCCGTTCGCCGGGTCGACGCGCAGCGCGAGCGTCTTGCGGTTCATGTCGCGCGCCATCGCCAGACCCTGGTCGAGCAGCACGTGACCCAGGCCCTTCTGGCGGTACTCCTGCTTCACCACGATGTTGCGGAGGTACGCCGCGCCCGGCACCGGGCCGTCGCGCTCGATGGTGACGTAGCCGACCAGCGCGCCGTTGAGCTTGCCGACCGAGATGAACGGGCGGAGCTTGGTGAGCGCCTCGAGGCTCTCGGCCTGGGTCTCGCCGCGCGACTTCCACGGATCGCTGCCCGAGCGGAGCTGCGCGAGCAGGTTCATGTCTTCGTCGGTCGGCGGACCGAACTTCACCTGCTTCCAGTCGGTGGGCAGGGCCATCGGGGGATTCACGGGCGTCCCAGCGGTCCCGTCCAGCTGCTTTTCAGTCATCGCCTCTCCTCGCTTGTACTTCGGCTCGGCCTCGCTTGATCCTAACCATCATCTTCAACGGTCTGCACGAGTAGACATTTCGATAGCTGACCGTGTGCCCCTTCAGCCCACCTTCACGGGGCGGGTGCGGTTTTGGTTCTTGGTCCGACGGGGGGTTGGCCCCACAATCCGCCGACGTGCAACTGAATCACGCGCAGCGCGAGCTCACCGTCAAGATCGTCTATTACGGCCCCGGTCTGTCGGGGAAGACGACCAACCTCCAGATGATCCATCAGCGGACGAGCCCCGAGGTGCGCGGGCGGCTGCTGACGGTCGAGACCCACGACGATCGCACGCTGTTCTTCGATCTGCTCCCGGTCTTCTTCAGCACCGCCAACGGCTTCAAGGTGAAGGTGAAGCTCTTCACCGTGCCCGGCCAGGTGATCCACAACGCGACGCGCCGCATCGTGCTGCAGGGGGCCGACGCGGTGGCCTTCATCGCCGACAGCCGCCGCTCGGCGGGGCCGGAGAACAACGCGTACTGGAAGAACCTCGTCGAGAACATGAAGGAGAACAACCTCGACCCGGCGCAGGTTCCGATCGTCATCCAGTACAACAAGCGCGATCTGCCCGACACCAAGACCGACGCGGAGATCGAAGAGACGCGCAAGAAGGGCCGCGAGCCGGTGGTGGGGGCGATCGCCATTCGCGGGGTGGGCGTGCTCGAGACGCTCTACACGGTGCTCCAGTCCGCGTACCGCAGCCTCGAGGCGCGCGCGCACCTCTCGAAGACCATCGGGCTCACCGAGAAGGAGTTCCTCACCCAGGTCTTCGCCAACATCGAGGTCACCGGCACGGAGCTGGAGAAGGTGCTCCCGCCGCGCGCTCCGGGGGCTCGCCAGTGAGACAGGGCGAGTCGGTCCTCCAGCGACGCGTCTCGCTCGGCGAGATGCTCGACACGGAGTCCTTCACCGAGGTGGTGAAGGGCTTCGTCGAGCTCTACCGGGTCGGCATCAAGGTCTTCGACGACAAGGGCGGCAAGCTCGCCGACATCAAGATCGGCAACGGCGACTTCTGCGGCTACGTCTTCAGCTTCCCCGAGGGGCGCCGGCGCTGCACCGCCACCGTCGGCCGCGTGAAGGACGGCCCGCTCGCGTGCTCGCACGGCGCGCGGCTGCCGGTGCTCGAGCCGGATCTCCAGCCCCAGGCGAAGGGCCTGCTCACCGTGCCGTGCTTCACCGGGCTGCGGTACCTCGTGGTGCCGGTGCTGTGGGAAGGCGACACCCTCGGCCGCGTGGTGTTCGGCCCGTTCTACCCGGAGGACCTCAAGGACTTCCCGCCGAAGTCGCTCACCGAGATCTCCGACGCGTTCAACGTGGCCAACGCGCGCCCGTTCCTCGACAAGGTGCGCCGCGCGCCCGAGAGCACCATCGCGCGGGTGATGCTGCACTTCGGGCAGCTGCTGCAGACGATGATCTTCGGCGGTCAGAAGATGTTCCTGACCTCCCAGCTCCACATCGAGGCGACGCTCGAGTCGAACCGCGAGCTCGAGGAGCGGAACAAGAAGCTCGAGGAGGCCAACACCCGCCTCAAGGAGCTCGACCGCCTCAAGAGCGCCTTCCTCGCCACCGTCAGCCACGAGCTGCGCACGCCGCTGACCAGCATCATCGGCTACTCCGAGATGCTCGCCGAGGGCCTCGCCGGCCCGCTCAACGGCGAGCAGATCGACTACGTGCGCACCATCATGGAGAAGGGCGAGACGCTGCTGAAGCTGATCAGCAGCATCCTCGACATCTCGCAGATCGAAGCGGGCAAGGTGCGCCTCAACTTCGAGCCGATGGACGCGCTGGAGCTGATCAACGGCTCGCTCACCTCGCTCAAGCCGCAGATGCAGAAGAAGGGCGTGGCGCTCGAGGCGAAGCTGCCGGGCAAGATGCCGCCGGTGACCGGAGATCGCGATCGGCTCCGGCAGGTGATCGTCAACCTGCTCACCAACGCGGTGAAGTTCACGCCCAGGGGCGGCCGGGTGGCGGTGACGCTCACCGAGGTGCAGCACCAGCCCGACCTCAACGCGCCCGGCTACCGGATCATCGTCGAGGACTCGGGCGTGGGCATCCCGGCTGATCAGTTCGACAAGATCTTCAACAGCTTCTACCAGGTCGACTCGTCGTCGACGCGCGAGTACGGCGGCGCGGGCCTCGGGCTGGCCATCGTGAAGAGCTTCGTCGAGGGCCACGGCGGCGTGGTGCGCGTGGCGTCGGAGCTCGGCCACGGCAGCCGCTTCACGCTGGTGCTCCCGGTGACGCCGGGCGCGCAGCAGCAGGTGCTCATCACGCCGCCCGTGACCTCGGTGGGGCCGGCCGACGATCGGTTCTGACGCCATGGCCGACCTTCCGCGCTTCCTCCCGCGTCGAGAGCTCGGTCGCACCGGCTTCCGGGTGACCCGGGTGGGCATCGGAGATCTCGCCGACCGCGGCCTCGGCCTCGAGGCGTGCGTGGCCACGCTGCGTCGCGCGCTCGACGCCGGGCTGAACCTCGTCGACACCGCGCCGGCCTACGAGCAGGGCTTCTCCGAGGAGGTGGTGGGCCGCGCGCTCCACGGACGCCGCGAGGGCGTGTTCGTCATCGACAAGGTCGATCTGCTCGACCAGCCGGTGACGAAGCAGGTCGACGAGAGCCTCGCGCGGCTCGGGCTGCCGGGCGTCGACCTCTTCGCGTTCCACGACGTGAGCGACGTCGCGGTGTGGCGGCGGCTGGCGGCGAAGGGCGGAGCGTTCGACGAGCTGGGCGAGTGCGTGCGCGCGGGCAAGGCGCGCTTCCGCGGCGTCTCGAGCCATCATCCGGAGGTGCTCCGCGAGGCGCTCGCGTCGGGCCTGTGCGACGTGGTGCTGTTCCCCGTCGGGCCGTTCGTCGACGCGCGCTACGAGACGGAGATCCTCCCCGAGGCGCGGCGGCGTGGCGTCGGCACGGTGTGCTTCAAGACCTTCGGTGGCGGCATGCTGGTCGGCGACACCTCCGGCTACGGGCGGCCGCTGGAGGACCCGTCGAAGGCGCCGCTCCCGCGGCTGTCGGTGCGCGAGTGCGTGCAGTACACGCTGACGCTCGACCCCGACGTCGCGCTGCTCGGCCTGAGCACGCCCGCCGAGCAGGACGCGGCGCTCGAGGCGGCCGCGAGCGCCGAGCCGTTCGACGCGGCCACGCTCGAGTCGGTGCGCGTGCGCGCGGTGGAGGCGATGGCGCACAAGGGCCGCGCCTGGTGGAACCCCGCGCGCTGACCCATGCGGAAGGCCGGGGACGATGCGGCCTGGAGCGCACTCAATGCGGAAGGCCGGGGACGATGCGGTCTTGACCGCATCGCGGCCTGGAGCGCACTCAATGCGGAAGGGCGGGGACGATGCGGTCTTGACCGCATCGCGGCCTGGAGCGCACTCAATTCAGTGCTACCGTTCGCGGCACATGAAGGTTCTGTTCCTCAGCTCGGAGGTCGCGCCGTTCGCGAAGACTGGGGGGCTGGGCGACGTCGCCGCGGCGCTCCCGCGGGCGCTCCATCGACACGGCCACGACGTGCGCGTCTTCATGCCGCTGTACGCGCGCATCGAGCAGCAGAAGTACCGCTTCCGCTCCATCGACTCGCTGCGCGGGCTCAAGGTGATGTTCGGGGCGCGCTCGTACGAGGTGAGCATCTTCGCCGCGCTGCTGCCGGGGTCGAGCAAAGCCCCTGGGGGCGACGCCGTTGGGGGGGGAATGGAGGTCTTCTTCGTCCACTGCCCGGCGCTCTACGGCCGCCACGCCATCTACGCGCACGACGGTGACGAGCACCTGCGCTTCCTCGTGCTGCAGTACGCGGCGCTCGAGGCCGCGCAGCGCATGCGCTTCGCGCCCGACGTGGTGCACTGCAACGACTGGCAGACGGCGATGACGCCGCTGCTGCTCCGCACGCGCTTCGCGTGGGACGGCGCCATCTTCGGCAAGACGAAGACGGTGCTCACCATTCACAACCTCGGGTACCAGGGCGCCTTCCCGGCGAGCATCCTCGAGGAGACGGGGCTGGCGCGCAGCTCGCACCTCCTGCACCAGGACCAGCTCAAGGCGGGGCGCATCAACTTCCTGCTCCACGGCATCCTGTACGCGGGCGCGGTCACCACGGTGTCGCCGACCTACGCGCGGGAGATCCGCACCGCGGAGGGCGGCGTGGGGCTCGACCCGTTCCTCCGCGCGCGCTCGTCGACGGTGTTCGGCATCTTGAACGGCGTCGACTACGACGAGTGGAGCCCGCAGGTCGACCGCCACATCCCCGCGCACTACGGCCCGGCGGATCTCTCGGGCAAGGAGCGCTGCAAGGCGGCGCTGCTGTCCCGCGCGCACCTCCCGTCGCTGCCGGGCGTGCCGCTGCTGGGCATCGTCTCGCGGCTCGCGGCGCAGAAGGGCTTCGACCTGCTGCCTGACGCGCTCTCGCTGGCGCTGCGCGAGGGCAAGTTCCAGCTCGTGGTGCAGGGCAGCGGCGAGAAGCGCTTCGAGCGCCTGTTCCACGAGCTGCGCGCCCGCTTCCCGCGGCAGGTGCGCTTCCAGACGCAGTTCGACAACGCGCTCGCGCACTGGATCCAGGCCGGCAGCGACTTCTTCCTCATGCCCTCGCGCTACGAGCCGTGCGGCCTCACGCAGCTCTACGCGCTCAAGTACGGCACGGTGCCCATCGTGCGGAAGACCGGCGGGCTGGCCGACACCGTGCAGCTCTGGTCGCCGCGCACCGGCACCGGCACCGGCATCGTGTTCGACGACTACGACGCGAAGGCGGTGCACTGGGCGCTCGAGGCGGCCTTCAACATCTACCGCGATCGACCCGTGTACCGGCGGCTGCAGCTCAACGGCATGTCGCAGGACTTCTCGTGGGATCACCAGGTGCAGAAGTACGAGCAGCTCTACTCGCAGCTGAAGTGAGGCATTCACCGCATGCACGTCGTCTTCATCGAGCCCCGCTTCCCGACCAACCAGCGCTTCTTCGTGCGCGCCCTCAAGGAAGTGGGCGCCACCGTCACCGCCATCGGCGAGGGGAGCAAGGACTCGCTCGACGGCGAGCTCAAGCACTGGCTCACGCACTACGAGCAGGTCGACTCGGTGGTGAACGAGGGCGCGGTGCTGCGCGCGGTGCAGTTCGTCAACTCGAAGCTCCGCGTCGATCGCCTCGAGGCGGTGGTCGAGGCGCACATCATGTCGACCGCGAAGGTGCGCGAGGCGATGGGCATCGAGGGCACCTCGGTGCGCACCTCGTGGCTGTGCCGCGACAAGCCGTCGATGAAGCAGGCGCTGCGCGAGGCCGGCGTGCCGTGCGCGCAGTCGGCGGCGGTGGGCTCGGTCGCCGAGGCGGTCGAGTTCGCGAAGCAGGTCGGCTTCCCGCTCATCTTGAAGCCGCGCGACGGCGCTGGCGCGTCAGGCGCGGCGCGGGTCGACTCGCTGGCAGATCTCCAGCGCGCGGCGGCAGACCTGGGGCTCGATCGCGGCCGCTCGGTGGCCATCGAGGAGTTCATCGAGGGCCACGAAGGCTTCTACGACACCATCACCATCGGCGGCCGCGTGGTGCACGACTTCGCCACGCACTACTACCCGAACGTGCTCGAGGCGATGCGCACGCGGTGGATCAGCCCGCAGTTCATCGCCACCAACCGCATCGACGCGGCCGAGGGCTACCAGGAGCTCAAGGTGATGGGCGCGAAGGTGGTGCGGGCGCTCGGCATCGGCACGTCGGCGACCCACATGGAGTGGTTCTCCGGGCCGAAGGGCCTCAAGTTCTCGGAGATCGGCTGCCGCCCGCCCGGCGTGCGCACCTGGGACCTCTACAACGTCGGCAACGACGTCGACCTCTACCGCGAGTGGGCCAACGCCGTGGTGCACGGCCGACCGGGCGCGCGGCTCTCGCGCCGCTTCTCGGCGGGCCTCATCGCGCTGCGCCCCAGCCAGGACGGCCGAATCGCCGGCTACGTCGGGCTGCAGAAGATCGAGCGCGCCTTCGGGCAGTGGATGATCGACGCCCACCTCCCGCCGGAGGGCACGCCCACCCAGCCCGTCGAGGCCGGCTTCATGGCCAACGCGTGGATGCGCTTCAAGCACCCCGACTACGACCAGCTCCGCAGCATCCTCGACACCGTCGGCCAGACGGTGAAGGTCATCGCGCGCTGAGCCTCGGCGTGCGGCGATCCGCTATGGTTCGCCCATGGCTGCCCCGCAGATCGACCTCGTCCCGGTGCCGCGCGGGTCCGTGACCTTCCCGGTCGTGCTTCGTCCTCCGCGAGGCTTCAAGGCGTCGAGGCCGTCGTCGTGGCCAAGCGTCGAGGGGCGGCTCGAGTACGCGAAAGGAAAGCTGCTCTACATGCCTCCGTGTGGCGAAGAACGGGCGGCGGTGGCGGCCTCCGTGAGCTGGGTCCTCATGGACTGGGCACGACGCACACCGGGCTTCGACGTCGGCGGCAACGAGGCGGGCATCATCCTCGATGGAGATGTCCGCGGCGTCGATGGTGCAGTGTGGAAGAGCAGCGGGAAGAAGCGGACGAATCGCTTCCGTCGCCAGGCACCGGTCCTCGCCGTCGAAGTTCAGGGGGAAGAGGAGACGCTCGATTCCCTCCGTCAGAAGGCGGCGTGGTACCTCGACCGGGGCACGGAGACCGTGTGGCTCGTCCTGCCTTCGCAGCGGTTGGTGGTGGTCGTGACCGGCAACGGCGAGAAGCGGGTGCGAGAGGGCGAGCGGCTGCCTCAGCCAGCGGGGCTTCGCGGGCTCTCACCGCTCGTCGCCGATCTCCTCTGGCGTCCAGGCTGAGCCCGCCCTTTCGACCGGTTCGTTCCTCGCTTGAGTGACGTGGGGGGCGGGCCCATCATCCGCGCTTCGCAGGCTTCCCACAGGAGTCGTCGTGAAAGGTGTGCTGCTGGGCCCCCAGCAACTGAAGCAGAGCCTCGGCGCGGCGGTGAAGGTGCTCGGTCGTGAGGGGCCCATCGCCTTGGTGACCGCCGGCTGGCAGGAGCGCGAGGACCAGGACGAGGAGCTCGCGGGTCAGCTCGGCCGCCCGACCATCAACCTCAAGCTCTACGAGCGCGCCGAGCAGGTCTTCCACGAAGATCCGGAGTTCGCGAAGGCGCACCGCGCGCGGCAGGACCAGCTCCGGCAGATCCAGGAGTTCTACCGCGAGCGCCTCGAGCGCACCTTCGACGCGGCGATCGACATCGATCGTCGCTCGGTGGGCAGCGACCTCCACGCCGACGAGCTGCGGCTGTCGTTCGAGCAGATCCGCCGGCTCGATCAGGAGCACCTCGAGCGGGTGACGGCGCTCCGTGAGGCGCACGAGCTCCAGCTGCGGCCCTTCGAGCGGCCGGCGATCGTGAAGCACCGCGACGAGCTCCGGCGGCTGCTCTCGCGGGTGCAGCTGCTGGCCATCGCCGGCGGGCACGTGGCGGGGCTGCTCAACCGGCTGCGGCTCTTCGGGCTCAAGGAGCTGCTGCAGGACCACGCGCTCATCGCCTGGAGCGGCGGCGCGATGGTCACCGGCGATCGCCTGGTGCTGTTCCACGAGAGCCCGCCCGAGGGCGTGGGCATCTCGGAGGTGCTGGAGCAGGGCCTCGGGCTGCACCACGGCGTGCTGCCGCTGCCCAACCCGAAGCTGCGCCTCAAGCTCGAAGACAGGTTCCGGGTGAGCTGGCTCGCGCGGCGCTACCAGCCCGAGAAGTGCGTGGCGCTCGATCAAGGCGACTTCGTGCAGTTCGATGGCGACACGTGGTTCGGCAACGAGGGCACGGTGCAGCTCAAGACCGACGGCACGGTGAGCGCGGGGTGGACGTCATGAACCCGGCGGCTCCGGAGCTGGCGATCGAGAAGCTCAAGGCGCAGCGCCCCGACGGCGCGGCGGTCGACGCCTTCATGCGCTCGCATCACGCGTTCCCGCTCGTCGAAGGCACGCGGGTGACGTTCGTCTTCCGCGGACCGGTCGACGCGGTGAACCTCAAGAGCTGGGTGTATGGTTTGCCGAACTCGCAGCCGCTGCTGCAGGTGGCCGGCACCGACCTCTGGTACCTCACGCTCGACATCCCGCGGAAGTCGCGCGTCGAATACAAGTTCGAGCTCGTCCGCAACGGGCAGGGCGTGTGGATCGAGGATCCGCTCAACAAGAACCGGGCGACGGATCCGTTCGGCGCGAACTCGGTGGTCCACGGCGAGGGCTACTCGGTGCCCGAGTGGACGCAGTACGACCCCGACGCGCGCCCCGGCGTGCTCGAGCCGTGGGTGATCAACAGCGCGGCGTTCAACGACACGCGGAAGTTCCACGTGTACCTGCCGGCGCGCTTCCGGCGCACGCGGCGCTACCCGCTGATCTTCGTGCACGACGGGCCTGACTACGTGCGCTTCGCGAACCTCAAGGTGGTGCTGGACAACCTGATCCACCGCCTGGAGATCCCCGACGTCATCGTGGCGCTGTCGGGCTCGCCCAACCGCATCGGCGAGTACGCGAACGACGAGCGGCACGCGCGCTTCGTGACCGAGGAGGTGGTGCCAGACCTCGAGCAGCGGCTGCCGATCATCAGCGCGCCGCGCGGGCGGTGCCTCATGGGGGCGTCATTCGGAGGGGTGGCGGCGCTCTCGACGGCGGCGCGGTACCCGGGCTTCTACGGACGGCTGCTGCTGCAGTCGGGCTCGTTCGCGTTCAGCGACTTCGGGCACCAGAACGAGCGCGGCCCCGCGTGGGACCCGGTGGTGCGGTTCATGAACCGCTTCCGCGAGAACCCGGTGCACATCGCAGACAAGGTGTTCATGAGCTGCGGCATGCACGAGCGGTTGATCTACGAGAACCGCTCGCTGGTGCCGATGCTGCAGTCGACCGACATCGACCTGCGGTACGTCGAGGCGCGCGACGGGCACAACTGGGAGAACTGGCGCGACCGCCTGCGCGAGGGGCTGGCCTGGCTGTTCCCCGGCCCGCTGCGCATGGTCTACGAGTGAGTCAAATATGGCGACGTAAACTCCTCGATGAGTAGCTCTTCGGGGAATGGGGGCACTTCAACTTCAGTGCCGACATAGAGAGTCATGTCGTATCCAAAATGCAGAAATGTTGCCGGTCGGCCTTCGAGCTTGCACCAATATCTCTCGCGGAGACAGTCGATTGTAACTTGCCTCAGTTCCTGCTCGGTTGTGACGAGGCCCGTTCGTAGCCATACTTGATACACGATGTCGTGGTTTTCGATCTTTCTCACAGCCAACGGGAGAGTTCGCACGAGACAACTGGCTGCAAAACTGACCATCTTCGTCTCGAACCGAAGATACTCGCTCTCCGATAGTATGACTCCTGCGAACACGCGTCCGACATCGGAAATGCTGGACCAGTCATCAGAAAAGCTGGCCCCTGGTCTTCTGCGAATTCGCAAGCGCACTAGTCTCCGATCCTTTCAAGTGCTTCATTGAATGTTCCGAGTCTTGTCTGTTTGGACTTTAGTCCTTCAACAGTGTTGGCCATCTTGAATGCTCCACCATTGTGTGAGTCGACGTCGAATGAAATGTAGCGCTTTCCGTCTGTATAAACTGCTTGTCCGTGAGACTCGAAGTTCGTCTTTCGAAAGCCGAGTTTTGTAGCCAAATTCTTGAGGAACTCCTTTCGCGGTAGTGGTGGCGGGGGTGTCGGTGGTTTGAATAGGTTTGATTGTGATTGTTTTGATGCCGAGACGAGATCGTCAATCGCTAGGCTATGACATCCGTTGTTGTGGACGATTGACGAGTTCTGTCCGACTGCGTAGTTGTGATGCTCTGCTATCTCAAGGTTGAAGACGGGAACGCTCCCGACTCTGGCGTTGACCGAGAGGACGCGCGAACGGCCGACGACACCACCCAACTCGACCAAGGGCTGCAGGGACCGGGCTTCGGCGAATTCACCCGAGGTGAGCAAAAAGGGATGCTCGGGAGTCGCCGTGATGGTCTCGCGCGAGCCGTCGGCTCCTTCGATGGTCACGTCGACGAGCTCCGAAGCGAGCAAGCTCCACGCATTGAGGACCGGTTGTGCCGACGCGACGCCGCGTTCGTCGACGGCGATGACGAGGTCGCCCGGCTGAATCTGTTCGATAGGCCGGTGCTCGCCCGACGCGAGCAGGACGAGAGTTCCGGCGACGAAACAGCCCTTACCTGTGATCTTGCACGCACCCTCAGCGCAGGCGGACTTCAGGCTGTCAACGCCCTTCTTGATAGCGCCGCCGACCTTGGTCGCGACCGAGCCACCGATCTTCTTCAGCGTTGGCGCAGCTGCCTTGAGCAGTCCCGCCCCTCCCTTGACGACGCCCGCAGTCACGGTGCCCATCACGAAGTCGCCGGCCATGCTGTTGACGTCGAAGGCTTCGCTGAGACTCCCGGTCTTCACGCCGCGCTCGACGATTCCGCCTGCCATGCCGGAGACACCTCCGGTGACCAGGAGGCTCGCCCCGCCGGTCGCCGCAGCGAGGCCTCCCGCGACCGCGCCGCCGGCAGCGGCGGCGAGGGTGCCCTGGACCGTGGCCGTCTCGCCGTTCCACGCCGCCTTGGCGAGGTAGACAGCCGCACCGATTCCTCCACCGATCAGCGCGCCGATGACGATGTGACCGAACTGCCCCGACTTGTCTCTGAGGCTCGTCGGCGTGTTTCGCGAGTAGCTGTACAGATTGAGAACTTGCGGGTCGTCCTGCGCCTCATCGGCGCCCGCGAGCAGGCTGAGGTCGGGCGAGATGAATCGCCCCAGGCGAACGTCGTAGTACCGGCTGTTCAGGTACTGGAGCCCCGCCTCTGCATCGAACTCCGCGCCGATGAAGCCATACGGCTCGTCGCTCTGAACGATCGGGTTTCCCCACACGTCGAAGTTCGACTGCGCGAGCACCTCTCCCGCGTCGTTGAGCTGGATGTTGTGACTGCCGAGGTGGTTGTCGAGGTAATAGACGGCGCGCGACTGCGGCCCGCAGGAACACGAGCTCAGGAGCACGGCCAGCCCCACCGCCAGCGTCCGCACTGCGAGCTTGCGCTTCTGGAGCAGCAGCGCTGCCATCGCGAGCAGCATCGCGGCAGCAGCAGCCAGTGATGACGCGGCGCCCCCGAGCGAGGCCATCGCGGTCACCGTCTTCGGGAGCGCGCCACCGACTCGCGCGATGCGCGCCTCTCCGAGGTAGACGTACTTGACCAACGCGCCGTCTCGAACCTCTGAGTACTTGTCCAGATACAGGGTCTGGTGGCTCGTCCCACCCCTCGTCACTCGCTTGAGTGTGCGCTGTCCTGTGTAGTCATACAGATACTCGGTCGTGGCTTCTTCGGTCTCGACCTTGCGAAGCTCGCCCCTCGGGTCCCAGGTGAAGGTCCGCCCGAGCGACACGGTCATCTGCCCGTTCGCGTTCGTCACCATCGGGCGCCCACCCACCGCGGTCAGCACGCTGGGTCGCGTCAGGTCTTCGTACGCGTACGCGCCAACGTCGCTCTTCTGCAGCAGGTTCCCCACGTCGTCGTACTGGTGACTGAGCACGCCGGCTGGTCCCCGGGCGTCCTTCAGGCGCATCAAGCTGTCGTAGGTGAACTCGAACGACGAGCTGAGCTGACCGGCCGTGTTGACCCGGTCGGTGATTCGCTCGAGCGACCCGACCGGGCTGTAGGCGAACTCGAGGTTCTGGAGCTCCTTGCCGGCCCTGCTGGCGCTCCGAATGTCTTTCACGCGGTCGTGATCGTCGTACCCGGCGGTGCTGACTACGCCGTTGGCGAGCGCCCGACGCACGGCGAGGCCCTTCGCGTTGTACTCCACGGCTTCGACGAAACCTTCGATCGCCGAGACCAGCCCGCGCTTGTTGAACGAGTACTTGATGACGCTTTCGTCGGGGTAGGTGATCTCGGTCGCGTGGTCGAGGTTGTCGAACTTCAGCGAGAGCGTGTAGGTCTTTCCCTCGAAGGTGCGCGCGTTGCTGACGAGTCGACGGCGCGCGTCGTAGGTGAACGACTCCTCGCCAGCGAGGTCGACCACACGGCTCAGGTCGCCGACCGAGGTCTCGTCATAGAAGTAGCGGATGGTGCCCGTGTCGACTCCAGCCGCGTCGACGAGTGACTCGGTGATGATCCGTCCCGCTCCGTCGTAGCTCCGCACCGTCGCCTGCCCCAGCGCGTCGCGCGCGACCGTACCGTTGCCGTCATCGTCGTACTCCCAGGTTCGAGTTCCAGCCTCGGGGTGCTTCACCCTGGTCAGACGTGACAGGCCGTCAAACACGTACTCGACGCGTTGTTGGTTTGCGAGAACGACGCCCGCTCGTCGACCTGCGGCGTCGAAGAGGAACTCGGTGGTCAGCGGTTTGTCTTTGAGCAGCTCGACCGTCTTGACGAGCCGCCCCAGGCCATCGAACTCGTGGCGCATCGGTGTGTTGGCGTGTTCGGCGCCAGGCGTGAGATCGAGCGCGTCCCAGTTCTCGACCCAGAGCGGTCCACGACGCATCTCAGCGCGAGTCCCATCCTCGAAGGTGCTGCTCACCACCCGGCCGAGCGCGTCGTAGCGGTGCTTGACCGCCGGCGTTCCAGGCGCCGTGAGCTCGAGCGACGACGCGAAGTAGCTGTCCCACTCCTCGAGCACGCTTCCGCGCCGCGAGTATCGCTTTCGGCCCTCGACGACGACCTGATCATTCTCGATGAGGTGCTGGGTTGCGACCTTCCGCCCGAGCCCGTCGAAGAGGTCCTGGGTCTCGGTGTCCTCGCCGTCTCGCACCCGCGTCAGCATTCGCAGCCTGGAGTACGGGTTTGCGAGTTCGTACACCCACGAGACCGTCGGCTGGTCGAGCGAATCTCCCGCCTGGGCGATCGCCGTCAATCGATGCAGGGCGTCCCACCGGTACTGACTCACGCTCGAGTTGGAGTCGGTGAACGACGCCACGAGGCCCATCGCGTTCTTGTAGGTCGCCTTGAACTCGAGCTTGCGGCTGTCGTCGATCCACAGCCGCTCGAGCACAGGGAAGGTGTGCGTCGGGTCCCACTCGATCTCCCTGCGGGCGCCGCGCGGAGTGCGCATCTCGATCGGGTTGCCGAACTCGTCTCGCTCGATCCGGCTCTGCTGGACCCAGCGCGTGCCTTCGACCCACGCCTCGGTGCGCGTCTCGGCTCCTCGCGTGAGCTCTCCGAGGGGGAGTCCCTGAAACGCGTCGCCGTCGTAGTAATGCCGTGTGATGGTCAGCGGAGCGCCATCGGCGCCGAGCGACTTCTGCTCTACCGGTCGCCCGAGGATCCACTCGTCGAGCTTGTTGGCCCAGGTCGCGAGCTGCACGGACTCGTCGCCGGTGCGATCGGTCCTGCCCAGTTGATGGTCCTCGACCACGTTTCCGAAGGCGTCGTAGACGAAGGTCCGCTGGGTCTCGACCGGCGACGATCGGCCTTCGAAGATCAACGTCGTCTCGGAGGTGAGTTCAGCTCCGGTCACGTTGACGCCGCCCGTGCCGAGCTCGTAGACGCGAGGAGTCCACGTCCGGGTGATTCGGCTGAAGCGGAAGCCGCCCGTGGCCCTCGCCTCGACGCTGAGTTCCCGACCGCGGAGCGTCTCCGACAAGACCTCGAAGACGTGCTCGGTCTCGAGCGATGGCTCGTCATCGTCGCCTTCGTCGGTCTGCACGACCACCCCGAAGCCGCGGAACTCGCGCGTCGCGCGCTCGTAGTGCCCTTCTCTGTAGCGGTACTGCGTGACGTAGTCGGCGCCGAGCGAGTCACTGAGTACCACGCCAGCGACGACCTGAACCGGGAACGGCACGCGGCGCTGCCACGGCGTGCCGGCCTCCTGGGCGAGCTGGAACTCCTCGCTGCTCGATGTGTACGCGAGCCGTCTGGTCATCCCCAGCCCGTTGGCGACGCGCGTGAGCAGGTTGGCGCGCATGCCGGGCTGCAGGTCGACGTACACCACGCGCTCGTCGGGGACCGCGGACGGCGTGAAGTAGACGACGTCGAGGCTCCCGTTGGCGTTCATGTCCGCCAGGCGGACCTGGGTGAGTCCGGCGTTGGCGAAGGGGGTGTTGGCGACGCTCTGCTTCGCTTCGAAGCGCTCCCCTGCACCGAGCTTCCAGAAGTCGACGTGTTCCGTGTCGACGAGCACGAGATCAGGCAGGCCGTCTCCCGTGAGGTCCGCGAATTGAAGGCGCGACTCGAGCGCGCCGACGTCCGGAACGTCGCTGAGCTCGACCGGCGCATCGAAGCGGCCACGTCCCATCCCCGGCCAGTACATGAGCGAAGCGCTGCGAACGAAGGCGATGTCGACGAGTCGGTCGCCGTTGACGTCGACCAGCTTGAAGCGCGGGTCGGCGAAGTCGACCGTGGTTTGACCGCTCAGCAGCGGCAGGGTCACGGCCGGCTCGAAGTCACCCGCACCGTTATTTCGCCACCAGCTCACGCCGTTGGGGGCCACCCTCAGGACGTCCGGGAGCTTGTCGAAGTCGAGGTCCACCAGCCGCGTCGCGCCGTCCTCGAGGTTGAACGAGGGCATCGAGGTGAACGTCTCCGCCGGCCGCCAGTCGCCGTCGCCGCTCGCCGCGAAATACCTGAAGGCCGTCGTTCCCGTGTGCGCGAGGAGGTCCGCAAGACCATCACCGTTCATGTCGCCCAGCTCGACCCCTGTGGTCTGGAGCGCGACGTTGGGCGCAGCGGCAACGGGCCGTGGCGCCGCGAAGCGCAGGCCGCCGATGTTCCTCGCCCACTGATGCTGTCCCGTCGCCGCGACGAGCACATCGACGAACCCGTCGCCGTCGAAGTCGGTGAGCTCGGCGTCGAGGTTGCTCCCGGGGAGTTGCACTGGCCCGTTGGACATCGCCGACGGGTGAGCGCCGTTGCTCATGCCCGAGTACTCGAAGGTCAGCGGAGGGAAGGTCGTCCGGTCGTCGTCTCCGAACATGACGACCGAGTCGAGGAGCGACAGCCCCGTTCCCATCACGTACGTGAACTCGTAGCGCGCGAGCTGGGACGTGCCGCCGAAGACCCGGATCCGCTTCAGGCGCCGCGCCGCCACGGTCTTGAAGCCGGGCTTGTAGTCCGTGAGGACGTCAGGGCGCTGCTCCCACTCGAGCTCGACGTGGTTCTGGGCTGCGCCCGCTCGACGGTTGTATTCGATGCGGGTGAGGGAGGGCCGGCCACCGTGCTTCTCGTAGAAATAGCTGATCCGGTTCTGAAACCGGTCGACCTCTTCTTCGAGCATCAATTGGAAGACCCGGCCGGCGTCTTCGATGCGGCTCTCCGGTGAGAGGCCGAAGCGCTGCGTGTTCCCGGACGGAAGGTCGACCTCGAAGTGAGCGCCCGACTGTCGGACCCGGACGAAGCGCCCCTCGTTCTTCAGGCGCCAGGTGCCGTTGGGCAGCTTGACCAGCTCCGCGCCCGAGAGGAGCCAGGTGTCCTGGCCCGAATACCGGGGGAGGCCCTTCTCGGTCTGGAGCTGCATCGAAGCGACGGGGAGGCTCCACCCAATCCCCAGCTCTCCGTTGCCCGAGCCCGAGTCGTAGGTGATGGCGAGCTGCGGCGTCATCCCAGCCGTGCCCGGCGGGAGCTTGATGGGGATCGACTCGGTCGCGCTACCGCTGTTGAGCACGACCTGGAATGACTCGCCGAGCCCCGAGACGCTGCCCGGGCCCTTCGGGACATTGATGAGCTGAGGGCGGGTTCCGGACTTGTCTGCGAGACAGACGAACGACAGAAGGCACACGAGTGCCAGGAGCATCGGGCGCATGGTCGGCTCCCTCACTGAACCGTGTAGGCGTCGTGCGTGAGCTGAATCTCGATGTCATCCAGACCAGCGAGGTTCAGGTTCGCGTTGGCGGGGCTCGCTGGAGTCTGGTCGATGATGAGCTGCCACGGGCTGGCGAGCACTGCGCGCTCCTGCAACTCGATGTTCTCGACCAGGGCGGTGAAGCCGGGGGCGTTGATCCCCGCCTGCACGATGGCAAGGCTGGGCTGGTTTGCCTTGCCGCTCACGTCATATGCGATGATTGGCGCGACGCCGGACATGTCACGCACCCGAGCCCGCAGGTAGCTCGTGCCTCCATGGATGAGCTGCACCTGCGCAGATGTCACGCCAGCGCCGAGGTTGTCTCCGACGAGGTTGACTCGGATGGAGCGGATGCGGTCGGACGCGAGCAGCGACGAGAAGATGGGGTTCTCGGTGTTGTGCGTCGAGAACTGGATGTGGAAGTTGCCATTGGAGTCCCGGTTCTCTGGTGCCATCACGAAGCGGCGGAAGCGTTCGCGCGCGCTGATGATCTCGCCCGTCGCGACGTCTTTGATTGGCGCGGTGAAGCCGAGGATCTTCTCGCGGAGCGAGATGACGTCGACGCGCGTCTGCGGGCTGCCTGCCATTCCGGCAATGGTGCCCAGGGTGCCGTTCAGATAACTGGAAAGTTCGACCGGCGAGCGAGCCGCCCACATCGGCGACTGGTCGATCGTCATGTTGAGCTGGTACTCGAGCGCGCGGGTGGCGAGGAACGCCCACTGGAGCGCATTCCTTCCATCTCGCGCGGCGATCTGCCCGAGGTGGTTGGCGTAAATTCGATAGTGAATCGCCTGGAGACCCTGATTGCGGGTCAGCGATTCGGCGCGCGCCTTCGCTTCGAGAAGTTGATCCGCCTTTTCGTAGAGGGCGTTGAGTCGGCCCGCGGCCTGCGCGAGCCCATTGAGGGCGATGGACTGCTCGAGCTGCAGGGAGTCGAGCTGGAGGAGCTTCGCCTTGACCGTTGCAGCCGAGTTGATCAGTTCCGTCTGCGCGTAGCTGAATTCAATCGTCGCGGACTGGTTGATCTGCAGGGCGGCCTTCCCCTGCTCTGCGAGCAGCTTGATCTCGTCATTGATGCGACTGATGACGGCGTGTGCGACCCCGATGACGACCTGAGCTGTGCTCGCCACGCCCCAGCTGCTTGATGCGCTTCCCGCGGCGGCCATGGCGGTGCTCGCCGCGATGTCAACGGTGTGCTGGAAGATGTTCACCCGGCCGATGGCGTAGTCGAGCGCCATGACCGCTGCCCCGGTCGTGCGAATCAGCTTGGCGTTGTTTTCATGCACTCCGGCCACCGCTGCGGCGCGGCTCTGCTCGATTGTGATCTCTCGAACGACGTTCTGGGCGTTCAGCGCCACGGCCTCGACGCGCTTGTTGGCGGCGACGATCTCGAGCCGCGCCTGCGAGAGCTGGCTGGCGTTAGTGGAGCCGAAGTCCGAGCCACAGTCCTCCAGGTTTGTCGCGGTGGCGCCACAGATGTCGCGGAACTGCCCGAGGATGGTTGAGGCCTGGCCGTTGAGTTCCGCCTGCATTGCGGTGGTACTGGTCTCGAAGGCTCGCGTGTTGGCCTGTGCCAGGCTGTAGGACGTCGACCACTGCGTCGCACTGCTGTCCGCGGAGCTCTTGATTTGGATGTAATTGGTTGCGCCCATTCCGTCTTTGTTCCAGAAGAACGGCACGTACCCTTCAACGTAGCCAAGGGCATTCTTGCCGTCCTCGACGTCCTTCAGATCGCCAGACAACGCACGCCACTCCGCCTGGAGCGCTGAGACCTCTGGCGCCCAGGTCGAGGGACTCTTGGCGATGGTGGGGCCAAGTGCGGCGACGGCAAGGTACGCAGTGGCGAGGCCCTCTTTGAGCTTCGCTCGTGCTTCCTGGTCGGCGCTTCGCTTGCGCATCACGAACGCCTGCTGGTCGATGGCAAACATCAAGGCGTTGATGTCGAGCAGTCCGCGGCGGAGTTGCTCGCCGGCGCCCACCGCAGCCGGACCAATGAACTCCTCGGTGGGAATTGGGGAGGTCGTCAGATCGGTTGCCGTCAGTCTGCTCAGGTAGGTGGCAATCGCGGGGTCGGCGAACGCGATTGGCGTGGTGGCCGTCGAATACAGCCCGGTCGCGAGCCGTGTCGCTCCGAGTCCGAACGTATTCTCCGTCGTCTGAAGCGAGGCGGAAGGGTCGACGAAGTCGTCGCTGGCGGCGGCGACGGCCGCGTTCCCCTCGTAGAGAGCGGCGTCAGAGGCGACCTTGAGCGTGTTCAGGAATCGCCCCGCGACGCTCGTATCGCCAGCGCGCAGCGCCTTGGCGTACCAATACTGCGCACATCGGAGGTAGAGGACGTCATAGGTTCTGCGGTTCGCACAGAACGTGACGTCAGGCCCCACCGGCGCGACGCAGCGGTCTGCCTGATAGGGGGTCGAGGAGGTCGGAAGGAATTCGTAGTAAAACTGCATGGACAGCTTCTTCCCGGAGGGGGCGAAGTTGAAGAAGGAGTCTCCGTTGGCCGAGGCGCTCGAGCCACAGGCTCCAGTCGGACAGGTCAGACAGGCCTGATAGGCGGCGCGTGGGTTGCCGGCGGCATCGACAAAGGGGTCTTCGATGGCAGGGGCCTCTGCGGAGTGTGGGATCGCCGCCAGGGTGCGCGCCGGCCCCATCCGCCGGAGGACTGCGGCGCCGCTGACAGTCGTTCCCGCGCCAAGGACGCCGCGAATGGTCTCGGTGTACGTTCCTGAGAGGACACCCGGCGACGTCTGACGGACCTTGATCTCGACCGCTCGCGTCAGGTTGTTGGGGACGGCCGGGTTGGCGGCAGTGCCTCGCGCGGCATCCATCGAGAACTTGAGCGTCAACTCGCCGTCCGTCACTTGACCCGAGAGGGCTGCGTCGACGGGCCAGACCGGTGACGCATCGCCCACGACGGCGCCTTGAAGGGCGGTCGTTCCGCTGAACGTCAGCAGCGCGCTGTGTCGGCCGAGCTCGACCGGGCTGCTGATGTTGAAGACCCCAGCCCAGGTTCCCTCGAGCGGCTCGTTCAGCCGGAGCGCGATGCGCTTCGTTCCCGCGCTCGTGTTGACCGTCAGCGACGCGCTGGTCGTCGCACCGAGCGCCGCGCGATCGAGCACCACGGTGAGCGTCACCGGCTGTCCCGAGACGCGGCCCTCGAAGGGCGTGACGGAGAATGCTTCGGATGAGGAGAGAACCCGGAAGTCGAAGGGCTCCCCGCCCGCATTCGAGAGCACGACCTGCTGGGAATTGGTCGCGTCATCGAAGGCGAGAAGCTCCACGCTCAGCTGCGGCACGCCCTTGCTCGGTGGCGTCGGCGCGGGTGGGGTGGTGACGGCCTCTTCCTCGAGACACCTGCCGCGGAGGCTGCAGACCGTGCCGTTCGAGCAGTCCTTGTCCGCGAGGCAGTCGTGCCGGCACGAACCCAGCTTGCAGTAATCACCGCGCGGGCAGTCGGCGTCGAGGGCGCAGGCCGAGAAGCTCGTCGCGGTCGCTGGCGCCTGGCCGCAGCGGCCCTCAGTACAGACCTCGTTCTCGCGGCAGTCCGGCGTCACCGAGCACGCCGGGTTGCATGCGCGTCCCGGCAGGCAGACGCCTCCGTCGTTGCCTGCGCCGCCGTCGGGCACTTGCATCGTCGAGCCACAACCGACCAACCAGACCACTCCCAACAGCCACGTTGTTCGCATCGAGAGCCTCGTGTAGGGTTTCCGACCTTCATACTTCAGCGGGGAAGAGGGCGTCCATGTTGCTGCGCGTCGGTTTGCTGGTGGTGGTCGTGCTGTCGTCATCATGCGGGACGACGTCGGGTGTTGATGGCGGGGGCGGTGGCGGTTCGGGTGGAAACTCGGGAACGGGCGGAGGTGGCGGCGGTGGTCCCGCGTTGGCCATCGTCACCGAGACTCTCGGCAGCGGGCGTATTGGCGTCGCGTATTCACAGCCGCTCTCCGCGTCCGGCGGTGTTGGCCCGTACGGTTGGGTGATCGTCTCAAAGTCGCCGTCGTTCACCTGGCTGACGATTGGATCGAACACCGGCACGCTCAGCGGTCTGCCTGCGACGGCCGGCACAGGCTCCGTCGTCGTGGCGGTCACCGATCAGAACGCCGTCACGATCTCGAAGGAGTTCTCGCTGCAGATCGATGCGTGCCAGAGCGGAAGCACGGTTGCGTGCGCGGTCCCCATCGGCGGCGGGTGCTCGGTCGGAACGCAGACGTGCGTCAACGGCGAGCTCTCAGGCGCATGCTCGGGAGCCCTCTCGACGGACGTCAGCCGATGCGGCCCGTCGTGTGGGGCCTGCGATCCCGTGACGGCGGATCGCTGTGCGGCCGGCGTTTGTGCGTGCGGCGGCGGGGCTGCGTGCGGTGTCGGACAGGCCTGCTGCGGCGGTGTGTGCAAGAGCCTCGATGACCCACGAAGCTGCGGCGCGTGTGCGAATGATTGCACGTCGATGGCAGGTCAGAACGTCACCGCGTCCTGTTCATCACGTCAGTGTGCGTTCGCGTGCTCGGCTCCGAACTTCAATCACTGCGTTGGCAATACTTCGGTGCCTCCGACGGCCGGCGTTGCTTGCGAGACCGACGTCGCCCTGTCAGTCGACAACTGCGGCAGCTGCGGACACGGTTGTGCGCCCTTGTCGAACTCGAACACGGTCGCTCCGGGTGGCGTGTCTTGCAGCAGTGGTCAGTGCCGCATCACGTGCGCGCTCCAGTTCTTGAACTGCAATGGGGCAACCGAAGACGGGTGCGAGGTTCCGTTTTCTGTGATGAATTGTGGTTCTTGCGGCAACGTCTGCCAGGCCGGCGCGAATGCAACCACCACCTGCACCTCGGGCGCGTGTGTCTTTTCGTGTGTGAGTCCTCGGATTCACTGCGGTTCGCCGCTCGGTAACAACGTTGCGTGTGAAACCGACCCGACCAACGACTGGAATAACTGTGGAGGTTGCGGACGGCGGTGTGCGTCGGACAAGGCCGACAATTGCACGGGTGGGCAGTGCCGCTGCGGCGCGAACGCAGCCTGTGGCGCGGGCCTGCGCTGCGTTGGCGGGGCGTGCATTTGTGACACCCAGAGCGGGTGCGCAGGCTGCTGCGTTGGAGGGACGACCTGCGCGGCGGGCACCTCCGGTACTTCGTGTGGTGAGGGCGGCGTGACATGCGCCAGCTGCAGCTCGCTCGTCTGCGAGGTGGGCCCGCCGGTCGTCAGAGGCTTCTGCGACAGCTCCCTGACTCCTCGGCAGTGCGGTTGTCTCTGACTTCGCGTTGCATCAGAAACCCGAGTTGCTTCCCGGCCTCGTCGCCGTTTTTCCAATCGGGTGGAGCTCCTCGACGACACCCCGCTGGTGAAGCGCTGCCGCTTCGGGTCGGTGGTCGTCTCGCGCTACCGCGGAGCCGTCGGCGTCGAGGACATGGACGGAGAGTACGCGGCGCTGCGCCAGGCCGCGGCGCTCCACGGTCGGGTGTCCAGCCTCGCGCTGATCGACGCCGACTCGATGACCTCCCCCTCAGGGGCGGTGAAGACGCGCGCGGCGGAGCTCACCCGCGCGCTCGGTGACGCCCGCCTCTGCGGCGCCATCGTGCTCCTCGGCTCGAGCGTCAGCCTGCGTCTGATGACCTACGTGCTCGGCGCCTTCCACCTCCTCACCGGCGCTGGCGAAAAGCAGGGCCTCTTCACCGACCTCGACGAGGCCGTCCGCTGGGTCCGCTCCCGACCTGGTCAGGACGCCACTGCCCTTGCCCTCGACGCCAACGAGCTCCGCCGAACCTTCGGGCTGGCCGGTTCCTGAGCCGCTGGCGACACGACACCTACACGTGACGCGCTGCGACTTTCTCTGCGTCGGATCAGCACGCCTCGCGTAACCTTCGTCGTCGTGGCCAACGTCACCAGAACGATCGGCTCTCTCTCGGCGCGGATATCTGCTGGCCCCTCTGCTTCGAAGGCATCATGAAGCGGCTGCAGCTCCGCATTCCCCACGGCGGCGACACCCTCGACTTCCACGTCGAGCGCGTGACCATCGAGCCGTTCTCCCTCGCGCAGCCCGTGAAGTACGACGTGGTCATCGACCGCCTCACGCACTGGTACGACACCACGCGCGAGTGGATCAAAAAGGCCGTGCTGATGGACGGCCTCTACGTCTTCAACAACCCGTGGGCCGTGCAGTCGATGGAGAAGCACACGTCCTACGCGGCGATGCTCGCGCTGGGCATGCCCATCCCCGAGACGTGGATGGTGCCGCCCAAGTCGTACGAGGCGCTCCCCGACCTCAAGCCCACCCTCAAGCAGTACGCGCGCCTCTTCGATCTCGCCGCCATCGGCAAGAAGATCGGCTACCCGCTCTTCATGAAGCCCTACGACGGCGGCGGCTGGAAGGGTGTCACCCGCATCGCCGACGAGGCCGCGCTCAAGAAGGCCTACGAAGAGTCGGGCACGATGGTGATGCACCTCCAGAAGGCCATCGACCCGTACGATCGCTTCGTGCGCACCATCGGCTTCGGGCCGCAGACGCACCAGGTCTTCTACGATCCGTCGGCGCCGCTCCACGACCGCTACACCATGAAGCGCGAGAGCGAGTTCCTCTCGCCGCGCGACAAGCAGATCCTCGACGACACCACCCTCACCATCAACGCGTTCTTCGGGTGGGACTTCAACTCGTGCGAGGCGCTCCGCGGCGCGAACGATCAGATCTGGTACCCGATCGACTTCGCCAACCCGTGCCCCGACTCGCAGGTCACCTCGCTCCACTACCACTTCCCGTGGCTGGTGAAGGCGTACCTCAAGTGGGCCCTCTTCACCGCGGCCACCAAACGCCCGATGCGCCGCGTGCCCGACTGGGAGCCGTTCTACGCCATCGCGAAGAAGGACCTCCCGTACGACGAGAAGCTCGCGCAGTACGGCGCGCTCTCACGGAAGATCCTCGAGGCCGAGAAGTTCGACGAGTTCTGCCGCAAGCACCTCGCGCACCTCGACGAGGTCGCCTGGGAGTTCTTCGCCACCGACGAAGCGAAGCAGGCCGTGCGCCTCAAGACCGCCGCGCTCTTCCCCGCGCACGAGGTCGAGCCCTTCACCGAGCTGTTCTGGAAGCGCATTCAGAAGTGGAGGGCTGACCAGAAGTGAAGACGACCGGCCGTTGGTATTCGCAGCGCCTCCACCGCGACATGACGATGGTGCGGTGGGGCACGTACGGGCAGCCGGTGCTGCTCTTCCCCACCGCGGGTGGCGACGCCGAGGAGGTCGAGCGCTTCCTGATGATGAAGGCCCTCGCGCCGCTGATCGACGCGGGCCGCGTGAAGATCTACTCGTGCGACTCCGCCGCCGGGCAGGCGATGGTCAACCGCGAGGGCTCGCCCCAGCACCGCCAGTGGGTGCTCAACCAGTTCCACCAGTACGTGCGCCACGAGGTGGTCCCCGCCATCCGCGCCGACTGCAAGAGCGACAGCCTCGAGGTCATCTCCGCGGGCGCGAGCATCGGCGCCTTCCACGCCGCGGCCGTCATCTGCCGCTTCCCCGACGTGTTCAGCAAGGCGATCTGCATGTCGGGCACCTTCGACATCCGCCGCTTCATGTCGGCCGACCACTTCGGCGACGACTTCTGGGTGAGCTCGCCGGTGCACTTCGTACCCACCCTCCAGGGGCCGCACCTCGAGAAGCTGCGCACGCGGTTCCTCCTCATCCCCTCCGGCGAAGGCAAGGCGGAGGACATCAACGAGTCGTGGAACCTCGCGCGCGTGCTGGGGAGCAAGGGCATCCCCAACCGGGTCGATTCGTGGGGCAAGGACACCCCTCACGATTGGATGACGTGGCGTGAGATGCTCCCCAAGTACCTGTCGCAGATGGTCCCCTGACCGCCGGAGGAATTTCTGGGAACTGAGACGACGCGAGCCCACAAGGAAATCGAAGTCGAGCGAGATGCGAAGAGCGGCCGGGCCTTCGTGCGCGCAGTGCTCGCCGACCTCCGCGCGCTCGAGCGCATGCTGGCCGAAGGGCGCTTCGAGAAGGGCGTCCGCCGCATCGGCGCCGAGCAGGAGATGTTCCTCACCGACCGCGGCTACCTCCCCGCGCCGGGCGCGCTGAAGATGCTCGAGCGGCTGAAGGACCCGCACTTCACCACCGAGCTCGGCGCCTTCCAGCTCGAGATGAACGCCTCGCCGCAGGACTTCCGCGCCGACGGCTTCTCGCAGATGGAGCGTCAGATGACGACGCTCATGCAGAAGGTGTGGAAGGCCGCCGGCGAGCTCGGGCTCCACGCGATCCTCGTGGGCATCCTCCCCACCATGCGCCAGGCCGACCTGGGCATGGAGAACATGGTGCCCAGCCCGCGCTACCTCGCGCTCTCGAAGGCGGTCGCGGCGATGCGCGGCGGCGACTTCGAGTTCAGCATTCAGGGGCTCGACGAGCTGGTCATCGCCCACGAGTCGGTGATGGTCGAGGCGTGCAACTCGAGCTTCCAGGTGCACCTCCAGGTCGACGCCGACCGCTTCGCGCAGCAGTACAACCTCGCGCAGGTGCTCGCCGGCCCGCTGATGAGCGTGTCGTGCAACTCGCCGCTGCTCTTCGGCAAGCGGCTGTGGGCCGAGACGCGCATCGCCCTCTTCCAGCAGTCGGTCGACACGCGCAGCAAGACGCAGCACCTGCGCAACTCGGCGGCGCGCGTCACCTTCGGCACGCGCTTCGTCGAGAAGTCGATCACCGAGATCTACCGCGAAGACATCGCGCGCTTCCGCACGCTGGTGGGCACCGACCTCGACGAAGACCCGATGGCGGTGCTCGACGCGGGGCGCACGCCGCAGCTCAAGGCGCTGCGGCTCCACACCGGCACCATCTACCGGTGGAACCGCGCCTGCTACGGCATCATGGACGGCAGGCCGCACCTCCGCATCGAGAACCGCGTGATGCCCTCGGGCCCCACGGTGCCCGACGAGGTCGCCAACGGCGCGTTCTGGTGCGGGCTGATGGTCGAGCTCGGCGAGCGCTACGACGACATCACGAAGCACATCGACTTCGACCACGCGGCCGGCAACTTCTACACCGCCGCGCGCGAGGGCTACGTGGCGCCCATCACCTGGCTCGACGGCGAGGAGATCTCCGCGCAGAAGCTGGTGCTCGATCGCCTGCTCCCCGCCGCGGAGGCGGGCCTGCGGCGCCAGCAGGTCGACGAGGCCGACATTCGCCGCTACCTGGGCATCATCGACGCGCGCATCCGCAGCGGGCGCACCGGCGCGCGGTGGCTCACCTCGTCGCTCCACCGCATGAAGGACGAGGGCAGCGCGGGCCAGCGCGCCACGGCGCTGGTGGCGGCCACCATTGAACGTCAGCAGACCGGCAAGCCGGTGAGCGAGTGGGAGCTCGCCCACCTGAGCGAGGGAGGCCTTCTGAAGCACACGTACCAGCGCGTCGAGCAGTTCATGACGACCAACCTCTTCACCGTCGAGCCCGACGACGCGGTCGATCTCGTCTCGCACATCATGTCCACCGAGCGCGTGCGCTACGTGGTGGTCGAGAACAAGGAGCACGAGCTGGTGGGGCTCATCTCCAACCGCGCGCTGCTCCGCTTCCTCTCGGCGGGCGGCAACACCCGCGACGCGGCGGTGAGCGAGCTCATGAAGAAGGACGTGATGAGCGTGCAGCCGCAGACCCCGACGCTCGAGGCGATCCACCTCATGCGCACCCACCGCGTGGGCTGCCTGCCGGTGCTGAAGGACGGGAAGCTGGTGGGCGTGCTCACCGAGGAGAACTTCCTGAAGATCGCCGGCGATCTCCTCGAGGAGCAGCTGCGCGAGTGACGCGCGGTCAGCCCCGGCGCGCCGCGGAGTCGGAGGCTGCGCCATGAGCCACTTCTCGTGCATCGGCCTCGACGGCGCGTCGCCGGAGGCGTTTCAGCAAGCCGTCGAGCGCTGCCTCTCGTCGGCCTCGCCCGAGCGCGGCCGCCTCGTCTGGCGCGACCCCAGCGGCGCGGCCCTCGTCGCGCACCTCGACGGCGACGCCATCGCCTGCGTGACGCCGTGGTTCCAGGCCGGCGCCCCGAGCGTGTGGCAGGTCACTACCCGCGCGCCGCAGCTCGATGAGTGCGTGCACTGCAGCGGCGTGGCGTGCGATCTCCTCGTCGACGGAGCGCTCGCGTCGCGGGCCTTCGTGCAGCTGCTGCGCTTCACCGACCTGCGCGCGTGGCTGTCGACCGAGCGCACGTGGACGCTGGAGGTCGTCGCCTTCGCCCACGCCTTCGAGGCCTTCGACGGAGCCGAGCAGTTCGAGGCGTGGCAGGCCGACTTCTGGCGCGGGCCCGACGGCGCGCCGCGCACGCAGCAGGATGGCCGGCCGATGCGCTTCGCCGAGACGTTCTTCCTGCCCGAGGGCATGTTCGAGCAGCCGATGCAGGCGATGGCGCTCTTCAGCGGCCGCGCGGTCTCGGCGCAGTGGCACACCAACACCCTCACCGGCACGCGCTTCGGCCTGGTGCGGCTGGCGACGCTGGTCGGGGAGCTCAACGTGGTGCTGGCCGACGAGGGCCAGCGGCTGCCGAAGCCTGAGCAGCGGTGCGTGGTGCGCGCCTGGCTGGTCGGCGAGCGCCGCGCCTGACGTCCCTTTCGTTCGGGAGGGTTTGTGTCACGCCGGCGAGACGTTGCCCTGAGCGCCGCTTGCCCGCCGTGCCTGACGTCACTTGAGTTCGGGCATGGCCCAGAAGATCTCCGGTTCGAAGCCCGCGGTGACGTCGACGCCGAAGAGCGCTCCCGCGAAGGAGAAGGCGGCGGCGAGCACGCCGAAGCAGACCCCCATCGCGAAGCGGTTCGGCGACGACGTGTCGACGGGCCGCACGATGGCGCTCAAGAAGTTCTTCAACCCCGCCGGGCCGGCGCAGGTCTTCGCGCCGCAGGGGCCGCCGCCGCCGGTCGCGGCGCCCGAGCCGATCCAGACCCAGCTCATCCACAAGAGCGAGCGGGTGAAGAACGCGCAGGCGGCGATCGATCAGAAGCTCGAGGCCTTCCAGCAGACGCTCAACGCGGCCCACCCGCTGCTGAACGACGCGCAGAAGCGGTCGGCGATGGAGAACTTCCGCGCCGAGAACGCCGCGCTCTACACCGAGCTCGAGAACGCGAAGCGCGACCTCGTCTCCTGGGCCACCGAGAACAAGACCGAGATCGCCCTGGCGATGAAGCGGGACACCGGCTTCGCCCGCTCGCTCGCCGCCGATCTCGCCAGCGTGGCGGGGAGCACCTCGAACGCGGCGCTGCTCCAGCTCGTGCAGGACCCGGCGATCGCCGCGGCCTTCTCGGCGGACCCGACGGCGCTGCAGACGCTGCGTGACGACGTGCTCGCCCCGGCGATGCAGGGCCTCGCGCTCGAGTCGCTCGCGACGTCGCCCAACGACCCGGTGTCCGCGCTGGCGAAGGTCGAGCAGACGCTCGGCGGCCTCCAGGACCTCTACGACGGGCTGACCAACTCGGTGAAGGCGGTCAGCGAGCTGAAGGCGGCGGCGCTCCAGGGCCCGGCGGCGCTCGCGAAGAAGGCGGTGGCGCTCGCCGACGACGCCCGCGCGCTCGGCAAGTTCGGCAACGCGCTCGGCGCCGTGGCGGCCTTCTTCTCGTTCGCCATGGCCGGCCAGAACGCGGCGTCGGGTGACTACGGCGCGGCGGCGAAGAGCCTGGTCGACGGGCTGTCGAACGCCGAGCAGCTGGCGAAGGTCGCCCAGCTCGCGGCGCAGGTGGTGACGAAGAACCCGACCGCGCTGGCGAACGTGGTGAAGGCGGCGCCGGTCATCGGCTCGGTGTTCGCGGTCGCCGGCGCGGTCATCGACACGCTCAACATCGACGGCTCCCGGCCCTCGACGCTGGTGCAGGCGGCCGGCAGCTGGGCGGTGGCGGGCGCGACCATTCTCGCGGCGGCGGGCGTCTCGGGCCCGCTCGCGCCGGCGATGCTGGTGGTGGGCATCGGCGCGCAGTTCTTCGCGTCGTCGATGGGGGCCGCCGAGCAGCAGGCCGAGCTGCGTCGGGTGCTGGGGGCGCTGAAGCCGCCGCTGCCCCCGCAGCTCATCGACGGCATCGTGGCCTACGGAGGCCAGCGCGTGGCCGATGGGTTCCGCAGCGTGACGAGCGATCCCCAGCAGATCGCCGGCATCGTGCAGCGCATGACGTCGGCCGCGGCGCGCGCGTACCCCAACGACCCGGCGAAGGCGGCGGACCTCATGCGCCGCTACCTCGAGGTGATGGTGCGCACCGGCGGCAACGCCGAGGCGCTGCGCCGGGAGCTCGAGCAGCAGAAGATGCTCGCGCAGCCGTTCCTCGTCTCGCCGCGCCCGGGCGAGAGCGCGGGGCCGAACGTCGAGTTCGCCTTCTGGGAGCTCGCCGGGAAGCCCTGACGGCGGCTCACTCGCGCGCGAAGAAGATCGGCAGCCCGGCCTTGTTGCCGTACAGCGGCCGGTAGCGATCGGTGTTGTACATCGCGGCCACGTCGACGCGCCGCGCGCCGAGCTCGGGCGGAGGCAGCGGCACCATCGCGTAGCAGCCGTTGACGATGGCCGACATGAGGCCCTTCTCGCCCTTGAAGACGGCGTCGAGCGCCATGGTGCCGAAGGTCGAGCCGACGAGCTTGTCGATGAAGTCGGGGTCGCCGGAGCGGAGGTCGTACGTGAGGTCGCTCACGATGGTCTCCTCGCCCGTCTTGCGGACGATCTCGTCGGACAGCACCTGCGCCACGCTGGCCTTCTTGCGGCGGCCGAGGTGATCCGGCCGGCCGTACTCGACGACCTCGTAGCCTTCCCAGCTCGCGCCCTCGCTCAAGATGACCAGCACGTAGTTGCTCGGGTTGTCCCGCTTCTCGTGGAGCAGCAGGTCGATGAGCTTGTCGAGGTCGACCTTGTACTCGGGGATGACGCAGCGGTTCGACGTGGCGTGCGCGGTGTAGAGCGCGGTGAAGCCCGCGTCGCGGCCGAAGATGCGGAAGATGCCGATGCGCTCGTGCGAGCCGATGGTGGTGCGCTGACGCTCGATGGCCGCGGTCGCGCGGGAGATCGCCGTCGAGAAGCCGATGCAGTACTCCGTCGCGCGCACGTCGTTGTCCATCGTCTTGGGGATGCCCATCACGGTGACGCCCTCGCGGGCGAGCAGCGCGGCGCTCTTGAGCGTGCCGTCGCCGCCGATGGCGATCAGCGCGTCGATGCCGAGGCGCTCGAGGTTGCGCAGCACCTCCGAGGTGAGATCGAACGTGATGCCGCCCTTGCCCTCGGTCGCGGGGAAGGTGCGGTTCTGCAGGTGCGCCGGGAGGTGACGCACCTTCGAGGGCCCGACGCGCGTCGAGTGCAGCACCGTGCCGCCCGAGCGATCGATGGTGCGCGTGTTCTCGCGCGTGAGCGGGGTGATGTACTTCGCGGTGCTCTGCGGGTCGTCGAGGTCGACGTGGGTGAGCCCCTCGAAGCCGCGGCGGATGCCGACCGTCTCCGCGCCCATCTCCCAGCCGCGGTACACCACCGACTTGATGACCGAGTTGAGGCCCGGGACGTCGCCGCCTCCGGTGAGGATGCCGATTCGCTTCTTCCGCATGCGGCCGCTCGTAGCAGGCGGGCGATCGCCCTCCCAGCGTCGTCAGCCGGTGAGCCGTGACGCGCCCGTCACCTGGGCCAGGCGCCGCCGCAGCCCTTCGCCGTCGTGCCAGGTGAGGCGCAGGGCGCCGGTGGTGATGGCCAGCCCGTCGCGGAGCGGGCGCCACACGCCGGTCGCCATCTCCTCGTCACCGATGGTCGTCGGCTGGCGGCACGTGGGGTCGACGCACACGCTGTCGGCGCGGACGCGCAGGTGCGCGCGCGACATCGTCAGCTCGTTGATCAGCACGTCGCACGTCGAGGCGCGACCGACCACCACCTCCTCGTCGCCCGAGAGCTCGAGCTGGAAGCAGAACGCGTCGGTGCCGGCGGGGCGGGGCGGGTACTCCACGGCCTCGGGCGTGGCGAGGTTGAGCGTGGTGAGGCGGTTCCGATCTCGCGTGGTGCGGGCCGGGCGCCAGGCACCGGGCTCCCAGATCAGCCACGTGCCCGCGAACTTCTGCGCGAAGTCGCCGGGCGACTGGCGGAACTCGCGCTCGAGGAGCGACCACAGCCACGTGGAGACGCGCATGCCCGCAGCGTAACGCGTGCCGCCAGCGAACGCTCAGGGCGCGCCGCAGCCGAGGTACGCGAGAATACGTGCTCTCTCGGAGGTCGACAGCGACATGCCCTCGGGCATCTTCCCGCTGCTGATCTCCGAGCGGATGCTCGAGAGCGCGGCCTGCACGCTGGCCTGCGTCGCGTACTGGCCCGTGTGGTGATGACAGGTCGAGCAGGTGGCCGAGAAGAACGTCGCGCCGTAGCCGCTCCAGGTGTCGGTGCAGGCGCTGCTTCCACCGCCGCCGCCGCCAGTCGCGGGGGACCCACCGCCAGCGCCTCCGTCGTCGAGGGTGTCGTCGATGCCCCCGCACGCGGAGACGAAGAGGAGGAGGAGGAGCGCTCTCGAGTTCATGCCCGCCCTGTGTCGGCGCGTGCAGGCGAGCGATCAGCCCCTCGACGAACGGCGGGCTCGCTCAGCCGCCGGCGTACATCGTGATGTCGGTCGCGGCGGCGAAGCTGATCTTGTACGCGTCATCCCAGTTCGGGTGGCGCACCATGAGGTGCCCGTCGGACAGGAGCGTCTGCTTCCAGTTGCGGCGCATGGTGCCGGGGCGCAGGAGCTTCTCTTCGACGACCCACTTGCCGTAGCGCTCGAGGTAGTGGCGCAGGCCGGTGATGCGCGTGATGCGGCCCTGCCCGAGGGCGCGCTTGAAGATGATGCCGGTGTTGTACTTGCGCTTCGTCGACGCCTCGAACGAGCGCCAGCACGCGACGCGGGCCCACTCGCGGAAGAGGTCGATGTCGCCGGTGTAGTTCATCTGGTCGACGAGGTGCGCGCCGCCGGGGCGGCAGCCGATCTCCCCGAAGACCGCCTCGCCCTTCGCGGTGAGGTACCACTCCATGTGGGTGAAGCCGTCGCCCATCTGGAGCGCCTTGAGCACCTTGCGGCCGAGCGCGATGCCCGGCTTGAGCTTCGGCTGCTCGAGGTCGCGCACGGTGATGATCACCGGGCTGATCCACTCGTTGGTGCGCGCGATGAGCGGCTTGGGCAGGTAGGCCGCCACGTTCTCGTACGCGGGCGTCCCGTCGATCGACACGGTGTCGTAGGTGAACTCCTCGCCGTCGATGAACTCCTCGCACGAGGCGACCTCGACGTGGCGCATGGCCGCGATGGCGCTCTCGAGCTCCGGCTTGCTGGTGACCTTGAAGGTGTCGGCGCTGCCGGCGCCGGCGATGGGCTTCAAGATGAGCGGGTAGCCGATCTTCTCGGCCGCCTCGCGGATCTCCCGCTCGCTCTTCACGCGGAACGAGTGCGGCACGCGCAGCCCGGCGGCCTTCACGCGCTCCTTCATGAGCTGCTTGTCGCGGAAGCCGGTGACCTGATCGACGGTCATCCCGGGAATGCCGAAGCGCTCGCGCAGCCGCGCGGCGAGGATGACCAGCGGCTCCCAGTTCGCCAGCACGCGATCGACGTGCTGCCCGCGCAGCCAGGCGGCGACGCGCTTGATGACGTCGTCCTCGTCCATGATGCGCGGCACCTGCAGGTAGTCGTGGAGGTGCGGCTTCAGCTCCCGCGGCAGCGCCTGGCGGGGCGAGTCTCCGACGCCGAAGACGTTCGCGCCGACCTCCGCGAGACCACGGGTGTACTGCTGCATCTCCGGCGGGTACGAGGGCGCGAGGAAGACGACGTTCATGTGGCGACGATTCTACCGGGCGGCCGCGGGCGGGGGCCGCGAATCGGCGTCCCGAGCGGGGAGAACGTTTCTCGGCGCCGTCATGGCGGTGGTAGAGGCGACGCATGCTCGCAGCGTTGGTGGTGGTGCTGGTCGTGGGGGCGCAGCCGGAGGTGGTCGAGCTCGACAACGGCATGCGCTGGCTGCTCGTTCCTCGGGCCGATCAGGGCTGGGTCGCGGGGGCCGTCGCGGTGGCCGCTGGCGGTGCGCACGAGCACGAAGGGCAGACCGGCGCGGCGCACCTGCTCGAGCACCTCGCCTTCGCCGGCACGCCGATGCTCGGCTCGCCGCTCGGCTGGAGGGTCGAAGCGCCCGCGATGGAGCGGGTCGAGGCGCTGCTGCGGGCCCGCGCGGCGCTCGGCCAGGCGCCGGCCCACGATCCGCGCGCGATGTTGCTCGAGACGGAGCTCGTTCAGGCCGAGCAGCGCTGGCGCGAGACGAGTGAGGTCTCGGCGCTCCTGGCGCTGATGAGCGAGCACGACGTGGGAGTCAACGCGAACACGTCGAAGGACCGCACGGTCTACTTCGGCGAGTTCGCGCGCGAGAAGCTCGAGCTGTGGTTGTCGGTCGAGGCCCAGCGCTTCGCAGCGCCCGTGTTCCGCGAGTTTCGCAGCGAGCGAGAGGTCGTCATTCAGGAGCTCCGCGATCGACAGTCGGACCTGCAGCGTGCCTCGGAGGCCCTGTGGGCGATGGCGTTCGAAGGAACGGGCTACGCCTGGAGCACCATCGGGCGGGAGCAGGATCTCCTCGCGATGCACCCCGGCGTGCTCGACGCGTTCTACGTCACCCACTACGTGCCTTCGAACGCGGTCGGGGTGCTGGTCGGCGAGTTCGAGCCGGCCGAGGCCAGACGGCTCCTCGCGCGCACCTTCGCGCTCCTGCCTCGGCGCCCCGCCCCCGCGCCGCTGAGCGACGCGGCCCGCCCCCAGGCACGCGAGCGCGTGGTGAAGAGCGCGTCGCCGCTGCTGCTGCTGGGGTTCCCCCGGCCCGCTGACTTCGCCGCTGAGGCCGCGAGCTGGGAGGTCGCCGAGCTGGCGCTGCTCAACGCGGGGCCGACCGGACCGCTCGCCCGGCTCGCCCAGGAGGGGCTCGTCGCGCAGTCCGTGCTGTCGCGCGGCCCTGGCGTGGCGCAGGCACACCTCCAGACGTTCTCGCTGGTGCTTCCCCGGGGGGGCGAGGCTCCCCGCGTGCGGGCGCGGCTCTTCGAGCTCCTCTCGGCGTGGGAGCCGGACGAAGCGGAGATCGCCTCGGCGCGCGTGGCCCTCGAGCTGTCCCGACGACGCACCATCCGCAGCCGACGCACGCTCGCGGAGAGCCTCGCCGAGGAGCTGCTGTACACCCGGGGTTGGCAGTCCCTGCTCAGCTCGAAGTACGCGACGGTGACGCGAGCGGACGTGTTGCGAGTGCTCCGGAGCTGGTCTCCCGAGCGCGCCTTCGTGGTGGAGGGCCGGCCATGAAGCGCCTCGTCGTCGCGGCCGCGCTCTTCTTCGGGTGCGCGACTCCCCTGCGCGTGAGCGAGGGGCGGGTGCTGCCTCCGGAGCTGCAGTTCGACCCGACCAGGCTCTCCGTTGGCGCTCCTGCGACGGTGCCCGCGCCTGCGGTGGAGCACCTCGCGCTCCCGAACGGGCTGCGGGTCTCGTTCGTCGAAGCGCGCGGCGCCGGCCTGGTCGACGTCTCGCTGCTGGTGCGCTGTGGGCGAGTCGACGACGCCCCGGGCGTGCCCGGTGCGAGCGAGGCGATGCTCTCGCTGGCGTTCTCCGGCGGGGCTGGCGACCTCGATGCCCGGGCGCTCCGCGCGGGCTTCCGGGCGCTGGGGAGCGTGCCCGCGCTGTCGGTCGACGACGGAGAGATGTGGGCGGCCTCGCTGGTGCTGTCGGAGCACCTCGAGCGCTACCTCGAGCTCGTCGCGCTGGTGCTGCGCGCCCCGCGCTTCGAGGCGGACGCGGTGCGTGACGAGCTGGAGCGTCGGTCGCGCGCCGTCGAGCTGCCTGCCACGCGTGCGAGCAGCCTCGCCTTCGTGGCGCGTCAGCGCGCCATCTACGCGGGCAGTCCTCAGCTCGCGCAGTCGGTCAGCAGCGGTGCCCTGGCGAAGCTCTCGCGCGAGCAGCTCGTCGAGCGTGCGAGTCGCTGCCTCGGCGCGAGCAACGTCGCGCTGGCCGTCTCGGGAGACCTCTCCCGCGCGCAGCTCGAGGCGGCGCTCGCCCCGCTGGCCGCCGTTCCCACCGGCGCGTCGGTCACGCATCCTCCGGCGCCGTTCGTCGCGCGCGCGCGTTCCGTGACGCTGCAGCCCACCGATGCCGACCAGGTCGACGTGACGCTCGTCGGTCCCGGCTTGCCCCCCGGCGGAGACCGGAGCGCGGCGAACCTGCTCGCGGAGCTCGTCCGCTCGAGCCTGCAGTGGGAGCTCCGCGACGCGGGCAAGGTCTACTCCGTGCGGGTGATGGTCGACGTCGGCCCGGGCGACGGGGCGACGTGGGTGCGCTTCACGACTCGGCGAGAGGTGGCCTTCGAGGCCACGCGCCGCGCCCTCTCGATGTTCGAGCGCTGGTGGCAGCGCTGGCCGCTGACGACCGAGCTGATCGACAAGGTGAAGAAGCGGCAGTCGCGGAACCTCGAGCCGCCCGAGCGACGCGCCTTCGCGCACGCGCGCGCACGCCTGCAGGACCTCGCCATCTTCGACGGAGTGGCCTGGGACGCAGGGCCCCTCGAGGTGAAGGAGCACCAGCTGCGCGCCTTCTTCGTCCGCGCCTTCAAACCTGTGCAGCTCCAGCTCGTCGTGACCGGGCCGTTCGACCCGGCCAGCCCCTGGCAGACCCTCGCGGCGCCGAAGTGAAGGTCAGCGCCCGCGCTTCTGGTACGTGCCCATCAGCACCGCGGTCGCCAGCACGTGGCCTTCCATCGCCGCCTCGAGCTGCTTGCGCTTCGGCGTGTGCAGGTCGGGCAGCACGGTGTCGAGCGCGAACAGCCGGTGGAAGTAGCGGTGCCGGCCGATGGGCGGGCAGGGGCCGCCGTACCCGGTGCGGCCGGAGTCGGTGACGCCCTCCAGCGCGCCGCGTGGGAGCTGCCGCACGTTCTGCTCGAGGCCGTGGCAGCTCGCGGGGAGGTTGTAGACGGCCCAGTGCAGCCACACGCGCTTCGGCGCTGCCGGGTCCGGCGCGTCGGGGTCGTCGATGATCAGCACGAAGCTCTTCGTGCCCGCGGGGGCGCCGCTCCAGCTCAGCGGGGGTGACTCGTCGTCGCCTTCGCAGGTGAAGACCGCGGGGAGCTCGGCGCCGTCCTGGAAGGCGGGTGAGGTGAGGGTGAGCGTCATGACGGGGTCCTCCTGGGCGGAGGATACGGCCGTCAGTCGACGCCGGCGTCGACGCTGTTGAGCTTTCTCGTGCCCATGGCTGATGGCCACGCGTAGCTGGTCCAGCTGTCGAGCCCCCACACCGTGATGCCGAACGGGAGCGCGCTCGTCGCCGAGTGCACGCCGGCCTCGCAGCCGCTCGAGAGGTTGAGGCTCCACCCCAGCGTCGCGTACTGCGTGTCGGGCGTGACGGTGTGCCACGAGAGCGTCGGACCGCAGTCGAGCGACACCGGCGCGAACCGGCCGTTCACCGCGCGGCGCACGAAGACGAGCTGGGTCTGGGTGTACGTCGGGTCGACGAAGAAGAGGTGCTTCGCGAGGAACTGCCCGGGCGGCACGAGCAGCACCCAGTCGGGGTCGCCGAGGCCGCCGAAGTCCCAGCCTCCCGTCATCAGCTGCGAGATGCCGAAGACGTGCTCGTCGTCCTGTGCGGTGACGACGAAGGGCCCGCGCGCGGCGAACTCCACCTGCTGGCCGGCGGCGAGCGTCCGCGGCGCGCCGGCGACCGGCGGGGTCCACGTCAGCGTGGTGCCGTCCACCACGCCCACCACGCGCCACAGCGCCTCTTCCTCGTCGGCGCCGCGCGTCGGGTAGCGCACGCCGACGTACTCATGGCTGAGCTGCGCGACCGGCGGGAGCTGCTGATGCGCGGAGTCGCACGCCTGCGTGCCGAGCGGCTTGTTCATGCACGGCGTGCCGCCGAACACCGCGACGGGGCGCGACGAGCGGATGAAGGCCCCACCGAGCTCGGCGCTCTGGAGCACCTGCGCCACCTCACCCTTCGCCAGGGTCCAGCTGGCGAGAGCGCCCGCCGCGGCGCCCGGCAGCCCCGGCCCGCTGGAGATCGCCACCGGGGCCTTGAGCTGCACCACGGTGCGGTCCTCCTGCGCGACGATCTGCAGGTAGGCGTTCGGTGCGGGCGTCATCGCCACGTACGACGTCGACCACGCGGAGGTGGGCAGCAGCAGGCTCGCGCTCGTCACGTGGCTCGTCGCGCCGCCGTACGGGTAGAGGTCCCACGCCGCGACCGGCGCGGTGGTCTTCACCACGAAGGCGTCGAAGCGCGCGCCATCGTCGAACTGGTACGCGTCGGACACCGCCGGCTCGACCGGGCAGAGCACGCGCCCGGGGAAGTCGCCGAGCGTCGAGTGCGCGAGGAACAGCAGCGCCATCTCGCCCGGCGGGAGCGACACCTTGCCGCCCACCGTCGGCAGCGGCTCATAGGTGAGCTCGCCGCTGCCCTGCCGCACTGCGCGCCGCGCGAAGTCGCGGGCGTCGAGCGTACGGGTGCCACGGGTCACCTCGAGCTGCACCGCGCGCTGGCGCGTGTTGGCGACGATGACCGCGTAGCAGGAGCCCTTCGTCTCGAACTGGGGAGGCACCGCCGCGGCGTAGAACTCGCACCCCAGCGTGCTCTGCTCGGCGACGGCGGCGACGCAGGGCGACAGGCAGCTCGCCACCGCGCAGACCAGGCCCGACGCACAGCGCGTGGCGTTCCCTGCGCAGTCGACGACGCTCAGGCCATCGGCGCTGCAGCCCGGGCAGACACCGCCATCGACGCCGCCGTCGGCCCCCGCGCCTCCGCCACCGCCTGGCTGCATCCCGGGGCCGGAGGAGATCGGCCGCCCGCCGCCCGGCGTCGGCTCGCGCGGCTCGCATTGGCACCCGCAGAGGAGAACCACGCCGAGCACCGCCCACGCGCGCATGACGACCAGTAGGCCGCGAAGCGGGGCCGCGGTCAATGCAGCCTCTCCGCGAGTCGGGCTCGACCTCCAGACGACACCTGCGCGCGCGGCGACGGCGCACTATGCATTTCGAGCGACCCCAGCAAGGAGTAGCCCATGAGCAGAGCCCCCGAACGACGTCGCTTCTGGCGCGCGACCTTCCACGCGCCGGTGACGCTCGCCGACGAGCGCGCCGAGTGTGCCGCGCAGCTCGAGGACATCTCGCTGCACGGCGCGCTGCTCGAGGTGCCCGACGGCTGGGGCTCGGAGGTCGGCAGCACCTGTCGCTTCACGGTGCGGCTGGGCTCGAGTGATGGGCCCAGCATCTCGATGAGCGGCCGGGTGCGCCACCGCGAGGGGCGCCACGTCGGCGTGGAGTGCGAGAGCATCGACCTCGACAGCATCACCCACCTCCGGCGCCTGGTGGAGCTCAACAGCGGAGACCCGTCACTGCTCGAGACCGAGCTGGCCGCGCTGATCCACGGCTGAAGCTCAGTCGGCAGGCGTGACGCGCACCGCGAGCAGGTGCCCGTTGCTCGCCGCGAGCTGCGCCGCGAGCGCGAGCTCGGCGGGCGTGCCGGTCCACGTGAAGTCGAGCGTCGGCGGTGGTGCTCTCGGCGCGTCGACGCGGAGGACCTCGTTCCAGCGCACGGTGTCGGTCGCGCGCGTCACCACCAGCGCCTCGCCGTCGAGCGTGGCGCGCCCCACGCAGCCCTCGCACACCTCGTCGGTGAAGAGCAGGCGCACGGGCACGGCGAGCTGCACGTCGGCGACGATGGCCGCCACGCTCGCGAGCAGCGGCGCGAGCCCCGCGGTGTGCGGCTGCTTCGCGCGGCCGACGAGCTCGAGCGAGAAGCCGCGGCCGTGGGCCTCGCGCAGCAGCGGCTCGAGCTGCGCGCGCGTGAGCGACGGCGTGAGGCTGACGGCCACCCACGTCATGCCCCAGCGGGCCTCGAGCGCCCCATCATCGAGCGCGCCCGGCAGCGTGAGCGCCTCGGTGCTCGTGGCGAGCCCCTCCACCGTCTGCAGCGGCGTCTGCGGGGCGGGGTCGCTGCGGAGCGCCTGCTCGCCGAGCACCAGCAGGCCCCGGGCTCCAACACCGAAGACGACGAGCGCGGCGGCGGTCGAGAGGCCCACGAGGCGGGAGCTGCGCGCCGCGACGACGCCACCGGCCACCGCGACCACGAGGCTGGCGAGGAACAGGCCCGCCGCGAGGCGCGAGAGCGGCTCGAGCTCCCGCGCGGTCGCGAGGACGAGGGCGAGGCGGTCGACGGGCGCCGCGTGGGCGATGGCGCGGAACGCGCTGCGCACCTCGAGCACGCGCAGCAGCGCCGCGCCGAGTGAGGCGGCCAGCACGCTCGCCCCCAGCGCGGTCACCAGGCGCGCGCCGCGCTGCGGTGCGCCGAGGGCGACGAGCGCGGCGACGGCGAGCGCCAGACAGGCAGCGGTGAGGATCGCCAGCGCCTGCGACGAGAGCGAGAGCAGCTCGCTGATCGACCCCGCGAGGATGGTGGCGCGATCGAGCGGCGAGGCGTGGATCACCGCCGCGCGCGCGGCGCCCATGCCGTTGCTGGTGCCGAAGAAGGCGGCCACCGAGGTGAGCAGGAAGGGCGAGAGGGCGAGCGCGCTCGAGAGCGACGGGCGGCGCACCGAGAGCCCCATCAGCCCCGCGCTCAGCAGCCCCGCGAGGCCGCTGGTGGCGAGCACCACGTAGCTGAAGAGGCCTCCTTCGGCGACGGTCTCGGCGAGCGTCGCGAAGCCTTCGCCATCGGCGGCGCGCGTGAGCACGAGCAGCAGCGCGAACGACAGCGGGCCCGCGGCGAGCACCAGCGCGCCCGAGAGCAGGGCGAGCGACATCGGCCCGGACGTCTGTGGCGACTTCGATTCCATGCCGCACGTTTGAGACGCGCGCCCAACGAAGTCAACGAACGCGCGGACGCCTGTAGTACGAGTCGTTCATGCGCACCGTCGTCTTCGTCGTCCCGTACCCCGCGGAAACGTCCATCCGCTTCGCGCGCGCCCTCGCGGAGTTGAAGAGCGTCCGGCTCATCGGCCTGGTCCAGAAGGCGCCCACGGGGCCGGCGGCGAAGCCCTTCGCCAACTTCGTGAAGGTCGACGACGCGTTCGACGTGAAGCAGCTCATCGGGGCCTGCGAGAAGGTGCGCAAGCGGTACGGCGGGCTCCACACGGTGCAGGGCGTGCTCGAGCCGCTGCAGGTGCCGCTCGCGGAGGTGCGCGCGCACTTCGGCATTCCCGGCACGTCGCCGAAGACGGCGGATCTCTTCCGCGACAAGGCGCGCATGAAGGACGCGCTGCGGGCGGCTGGGCTGCCGTGCGCGCGGCACCGCCTCATCGGCTCGCTCGCCGACGCCATCGGCTTCGTGCAGCAGGTCGGCTTCCCCATCGTGCTCAAGCCACCCGCAGGCGCGGGCTGCAAGGCGACCTGGCGCATCAAGAGCCTCGAGGAGCTGCAGAGCGCCATCGAGGCCATCCACCCGCGGCCCGACAGCCCGACCCTCGCCGAGGAGTTCCTCAAGGGCCGCGAGTACTGCTTCGACACCGTCACCGTGAAGGGCAAGGTGCGCTTCGAGAACGTGAGCCGCTACTACCCGGGCCCGCTCGAGGTGACCGAGAACCCGTGGATCCAGTGGACCACGCTGCAGCCGCAGCACCTCACGCCGGATCTCGACGACGCGCGCGAGCTGGGTCGCAAGGCGATCAAGGCGCTCGGGCTGTCGACCGGCTTCACGCACATGGAGTGGTTCCGCCGCGACGACGGCACGCTGGCCATCGGGGAGATCGCCGCCCGCCCGCCCGGCGCGAACTTCGTGGAGATGATGGGCTTCGGGCACGACGCCGACATGTACCGGGCGTGGGCGCGCGCGGTGGTCGACGAGGCGTTCGACGGGCCGTTCGAGCGCCAGTACGCGGTGGGCTGCGCGTACCTGCGCGGCATGGGCCGCGGCCGCGTGCAGCGCGTGACGGGCGTGAAGGAGGCGCAGGAGAAGGTGAAGGGCCTGGTGATGAAGGCGAAGCTCCCGCGCGTGGGCCAGCCCAGGTCGGATCACTACGAGGGCGACGGCTACGTCATCGTGCGCCACCCCGACACCGAGGTGGTCAAGCGCGCGCTCAAGACGCTCATCGAGACCATCCGCATCGAGTACGCATGAACCTCCCCGAGAGCATCGCTGGCGTCGTCGAGGTGAAGGTGTACCGCGGCGGTTCCCGGCACTGGCTGCTGATCGAGGTGCCGCACGGCGCGACGCGCCGCAGTGAGTACGACGCCGTCGCCGCGAAGCTGAAGAGCCGCCTGCCCGCGCAGCTCGAGCACTTCTTCTTCGTGAACACCGACGTCGGCGCGCCCGAAGGCGCCGACTGGCTCGGCCGCACGCTCTCGCGCGAGGGGCTCAACGTGGTGGTGGCGCGCTGCGAGCTCCCGCGGACCTTCATCGACACCAACCGCGTCATCGAGAAGACCGAGCAGGGCGTGGTGAAGGACGGCCTCACCGCGGCGGTGCCCGGCTACGTCGACTCGCGTGAAGACGTCGCGTGGCTCTCGTCGCTCCACGCGCAGTACCACCGCGTCGTCGAGCCGCTGTACCAGGAGGTCTGCCGCGGGGCCGACGGGCTGGCGCTGCAGCTCCACTCGTACTCGCCGCGCTCGGTGGGCATCGAGCGGGTCGACGCCAACATCGTCGAGGCGCTGCACGCCGCGTACGTCCCCGAGGTGTACGCGACGTGGCCCGAGCGGCCGCCGGTCGACCTCATCTCCGCCACGAAGGACGGCAGCTTCCGCACCGCGCCGCGCCTCGTCGACGCGCTGCTCGCCGAGTACGCGAGCGCCGGCATCGGGGTGAAGGAGAACGGCACCTACTTCCTCGCGCCCGCCGCGATGGGGATGGTCTACGCGCAGCAGTACCCGCATCAGGTGGTGTGCGTGGAGCTCAACCGCGGCCTGGTGTGCGACCCCTTCGTGCCCTTCGGAGTCTCGCCGGTGAGCGAAGAGAAGCTCGGAGCGATGGTCTCGCCGCTGGCGCGCGTGCTGGGACAATTTCTGCGCTGACCACTCCGGCGGGGGCGTACCATTCGCGCGTCGTCCCCTCACACAACCGGAGTCGTCATGAACCTCGTGTCTCGCGTTGGTCTGCTCGCGCTGCTCGTCGGTGTCCTCGGTGGCTGTGGCTCGGCGTGGAAGGTGGTGCGCGTGTCGGGCCCGCCGTCGGCGCTCACCTCGGTGACCGACGTCGCGGTGGCCTTCGACTACAGCCAGATGATCATCGAGGGGAAGTACCAGGAGAAGGCGTGGCTCGACGTGAAGACCGCCGAGGATCCGAAGTACCCGGAGACCTGGGCTGACCTGAAGGGCCGCTTCGAGAACGCGGTGCTCAACGGCGTGCGCGTGCAGTACCCGGGCGCGCACATGGTCTCGAGCGGGCAGGGCCAGGCGGTGATGGTGGTGCGGCCGCAGAGCTTCCAGCTCGGCAAGTTCATTCCCTTCTACAACCCGCCCACGGTGATCAACGCCAACCTCGGCTTCGACGTCGGCGGGCAGATCACCGACGAGATCAACGTCACGCGCATGTACCCGGCGTCGGTGACGCAGCCCTCGGTCTTCAACCACATCGGCCACGTCGGTGACGGCATCGGCCGGCTCGGCGGCGCCTTCCTCGAGTCGCGCCGCGGGAAGTGACGGGCGTCATCGCTTCGTCACGGCGCCCGGGCGGGGCGGCGCCTCCGCCCCGGTTGCGCAGCTTGCGCAGGTCATGGCCGTGTCAGCCGCCCGTGGTGTCGCGGCCCTGCGCGGGCGAAGCGCTTGCTGTTCCGGGGAAGCATGACCCTTCCCCTCCTCGCACTGCTCACCACGCTGTCCACCGCGGCCGTCGATGACGACCGCGAGCGCGCGCTCGAGACGTACCAGCGCACGCACGCCGAGGTGTCGTTCGGCTACCTCGGGCAGTGGAGCGACGAGCGCAACCGCGCCCTCGAGCTGAAGTCCTCGGGGGAGAACCCGCCGCTCGCCGGGCTGGTGACCGACCCGTTCCTCGGCGCGCCGTTCGACGCGACGGTGCTCGCGGGCCCGGCGCTCGAGTGGCGGCTGGTGTCTTCGCAGGTGCGCTTCACCGTGGGCGTGCGCTTCCCCTTCACCAACTTCCGCCCGTCGGACACGGCGCAGACCGTCTCGCTGCAGGGCGCGCCGCACGAGGTGCTCGTGCGCTCGGTGTCGCTGTGGGATCTCCGCACCGGGTTGGGGTTCGAGCTGCCGTTTCGTCGCGTGACGCCCTTCGTCGACGTGCTCGGCGACGTGCAGACGCTCAGCACGCAGCTCGTCATCGACGGCGCGCCGGCGACGTACCAGGGGCGCGCCTTCTCGCTCGGCGGGCGCGTGGGCGTGCGCTACCAGGTGAACCACCTCTTCGTGCTGCTCGCGGCAGAGGCGACGGCGCTCGGTCCGCTGCGCCTCGGCGGCACGCTCCAGGCGGGCGTCGCCTTCTGACTCACTGGGTCGGCTGCACGGTCACCGAGGGGAACCGGCTCGCCACGCAGGCGTCGATGACGCGCACCAGATCGTCGTAGGCGACGCCGTCTTCGGTCGCGATGGTGAGCGCGGGCTGATCAGGCAGCTGGGCCTTCACGTCTTCGAGCTTCTTCGTGAGCGCGTCGAGCGAGAGCCGGCCACGCTCGTCGCGCGTCGCGGGGAAGGCGCCCGACTCGACTCCGGCGACGGAGACCTTCAGGCCGGAGGTGGCGAGCAGCACGTTCACCGGAGGCTGCGGCGGGGCGTCGACGATCGGCTCGTCGTGACCGCCGGCCTGCGACACCTGCAGCCGCCCGAGCTGCGTCCACACCGCGCTCATGATCAGGAAGACGATCGTCACCGCCATCAAGTCGATGAACGGCACGAGGTTCAGCGCCGCGTCGAGCGAGCGCTTGCCCTTGCCCCCAGCTCCCAGGTCCATTCCGCCAGCCATGCGAAGGAAGACAGCGGTCGCGCGCGAAGGTTCCTGCTCGCGCAAGACGCCACGCGGCGGCTGTGAGAGAACCTTCGCCCCCTTTTCTCCGGCGCCGTCCCGAAGACCGAGATGCAGACCCTCGTCGTGCTGATGACCCTGGCCGCGGCCGGTGAGCTGACGCTCTCCGTGGCGCCCTCGACGCCGTGCGTGGAGCGTTCACGCACGAGCGAGCTCTTGCGTGCGAGGGGGCTCGTGGTGCGTGAGGCGGCGGGCGCGTCGACGCTGGTGGCGAGCGTGTCGCCGCGCGGGGCGTCGGTGGTGGTGCGCGGCGAGCGTGCTGGCCGTCGGCTCGAGCGCGCGGTGGCGGTGGACGCGGGCGCGTGCGCGGCGGTCGAGCGCATCGTGGTGGCGTTGCTCGAGAGCTGGGCGGCGCCAACGCCGTCGGTCGCGAAGAGGGCGCGTGATGGGCTCGTGAGCTCAGCCGACGGCGGGGTCCTCCTGGCCGGGGCTCCGGGCGCGGGTGCTCCCTCGATGGAGGACCCGAACGCCCAGGTGCGCGCCTCAGCTGCAGGCATGGCCGAGCTCAATCGCGCGCGCGCGGTGGATGGCGGAACGCCCGGTGCGCGGAATGCGACTGCGCGCGCGACGGGAGACTTCGGCGGTGCGACGGATGGCGGCACCGCCGACGCTCCGAATGCGCGCGCTCGTGCGATGACCGCTGGGCTCGGTTCCGCGGCGAAGCCCGCGTTCGGCAGTGCGGCAGATGGAGGGACGGTCGGCGCGCGGGAGGCGACTGGGCTCGTCGATTCCTCGGCGTTCGGTCGTGCGGCGGATGGAGGGATGGTCAGTGCGCGGGATGTGACTGCTCGCGCGATGACGAGCGATTCCTCGGCGACGTCTGCGTTGCGCGGCGCGACGGATGTCGGCACCGCCGGCGCGCGCGATGCGAGGGCGACGGAGCAGGGGGCGACCGATGCGTCCACTCTCGCGATGGCGATCGCTTCCTCGGCGACGTCGGATGGCGGCACCGGCGCCCGCGATGCGAGCGCTCGCACGAGGGCGACGGAGCAGGGGGCGACCGATGCATCCACTCGCGCGATGGCGATCGCTTCCTCGGCGACGTTGGATGGCGGCACCGGCGCGCGCGATGCGACCACGACGGCGACGGCGACGGAGCAGGGGGCGACCGATGCGTCCACTCGCGCGATGGCGATCGATTCCTCGGCGACGTCGGATGGCGGCACCGCCGGCGCGCGCGATGTGAGCGCTCGCGCGACGGCGAGGGAGCAGGGCGCGACCGATGCGTCCACTCGCTCGTTGGCGTCCGGGCTCGACGATTCCTCCGCGAAGCCCGGGGTCGGTGGTCCGGCAGACGGCAGGATGGCCGGTGCTGCGCGGGATGCGGCCGCTCGCGCAACGGCGACGGATGGCAGCAGCCCCGGCGCTGCTCGAGCGCCGACGTCCGCGTTCGGCGGTGCGACGGATGGCGGAACCGCCGACGTTCCGGTTGCGACCGCTCGCGCGATGGCGAGCGATTCCTCGGCGACATCTGCGTTCGGCAGTGCGACTGAGGCGTCCACTCGAGGGAAGGCAGCCCGCGGCGTCGACTCCTCCGCTGGCTCCGTTGATGGCGGAGCGCCCCGAAAGCCCGTCGTCGACGAGGGCGGCCGGACCGATGACGGTGTTCTCGCTTCAGCGGCGGCGCCCGTCGGCAGCACCGGCGACGCGACCTCCGTGAGCACCGAGTCGCAGCGCACCGGTTGGCTGCTCGACGTCGCGGTTCTCGGCGGAGGCACGCTCGACGCCGCCGCCCAGGCGACCGGGGTCGGCTCCGTCACCGTGCGCGGCGCGTGGAAGCGGTGGGGCCTGCTGCTCGACGCGGGCCTCGAGTCGACCCGCACCGCGAGCCGCGACGTCGTCATCGCCACCGCCGACTCGCAGTGGCTCTCGGTGAGCTTCAGCGTCGGCTTCGAGCCCATCTCCCGGCTCACGCTCGACGTCGCGCTCGGTCTGCGCGGCTGGAGGACGGCCGCGTGGGCGGCGGGCGTCACCACGCGCGACGACAAGGTCGCGCTCTCGTGGGGCGGGCTCGTGTCGGCGGGCCTCGGCTGGCGGTTGACCGGGCCGGTGTTCCTCCACGCGCGCGCCTTCGGGAGCCTCCGCTCGACGATCGTCCGCTTCAACGTCGAGCCGCTGGGCACGGTGCTCGAGCTCAACCCCTTGAACTTCGGGCTGCTGGCCGGCGTGCAGTGGCGCTTCGAGTGAGTGCGGCGAATCGATGAAGCTGCTTGAAGGGGCGGGCACTTCCCTGTCCGTGGAGCTCGCCTTCACCACCATGCGACGCGCGACGACAGCCCCGAGCCTCGAGGACGTGCGACGGCTCTACGTGGCTCACGCGGCGGAGCTCCGGCAGGCGCTCGCGCGCCTCGCGCCCGAGCTCGACGCCGACGATCTGCTGCAGGAGGTCTTCCTCATCGCGCTCGATCGACCGGAGGCGCTGGTGGGCGCGGACTCCCCGCGCGCGTGGCTCTTCGGCATCGCAGTGAAGCTCGCGGCCACGCGCCGTCGCACCACGCGGCTGCGTCGCTTCCTCGGGCTCGACGAGGCCGCCGAGCTGCCGGCCGTCGACGCGCCTTCCCGTACGGTCGAGCAGCGTGACGCGCAGCGCGCCGTCGCCCGGGCGCTCGAGTCGCTCTCGTCGGCCAAGCGCGAGGCCTTCGTGCTGTTCGAGCTCCAGGGGCTCGCGGGAGAAGAAGTGGCTGAGGCGCTCGGCATTCCCCTCAAGACCGTGTGGACGCGGCTGTTCCACGCGCGCAAAGAGGTCACCGCGGCGCTCGAGCGCCAGCTGCTCACCGAGGCGCGCACCAGCGGCCTCGCCCGCGAGGAGGTGCGACCATGAGCCCGCTCCAGCCGCTGTCGCAATCGGCGGCGACGCCTGCCGAGCAGCTGGTCGCGCGCGCGGCGTCGGTCGCACCCGGGGCCGTCGACCTCGCGCGCTGGGACGAGGTGGTGGCGCTCGCCGCGCTGCGCCGCCAGAGCCGCTGGCGCCTGGTCCCTGCCTTCGTT
>JBMORD010000220.1:0-11539 GCA_049322495.1 Myxococcota bacterium
GGCACCGGCGCTGACGGCGGCGAGGGCGGCGGCTCGGGCGACTTGAGCGCGATGGCCGGCATCGTCTCCTTCTCGAAGTCACTCGACTTGCCGCGCGCCGTGGTCGCCTTGGGCGTCGGCGCGAACGACAGCGCCTCGGCGCGGAGCGAGGGCGCGGCCGGCGTCTCGTCGTCGAGCGTCAGCGCGCTCACCGCGGGCGTCGCCACCGGCGTCGGCCTCGAGAAGGGCGACGGCATCCCCTCCGCCGTCTCCTCGTGCTCGTGCGTGAAGTCCTCGTCGGGCTGGAGCGCGCGCGCCTGCTCCTTCACCGTGGTCAGCATGCGGCGCTCGGCCGCGTACTCGCTCGCGAAGGCGTCCCGCATGAAGCGCGAGGCGGTCTCGGCGCCCGCGTGCGGGTCGATCTCCTGGAGGATGAGCTGGAGCTTCGCGCGGAACTCCTCGGCCGTCTGGAACCGCTGCGCGGGGTCGACCGCGAGCGCCTTCGCCACCACGTCCGACAGCGAGAGCGGGCAGAGCGGATCGACGGAGTTGAGCGAGGGGATCGACGGGTTCGCCACGCGCCCCATCAGCTCGCCCGGCGGCACGTCGTCGAAGGGGTTCTTCCCGGTGACCAGCTCCCAGAGGCAGAGGCCGGCGGCGTACAGATCGCTGCGGCGATCGACCGCCTTGTGCCGCGCCTGCTCGGGCGACATGTACATGAACTTGCCGAGCACGATGCTGGGGTTGGTCTTCGCCAGCGACATCGTCGACTTGGCCAGGCCGAAGTCGATGATCTTCACCTCGCCCTCGTAGCTGATCAGCACGTTCTGCGGGCTGACGTCGCGGTGCACGAGGTTGAGCTCGCGATCGTCGTCGGAGCGCTTGCGGTGCGCGTAGGCGAGCGCGTCGAGCACCCGGGTCATCACCACCAGCACGAAGGACAGCGGCAGCGGGAGGTTGCGCTCTCGCATCCGCGCCACCACGCGACGCAGATCCTTCCCGTCGACGAACTCCAGCGCGATGAAGGGCGCGCCGTCGTTCACCCCCATGTCGAGCACCTGGGCGATGTTGCCGTGCGAGAGCTTCACCAGCGTGCGCGCCTCGTCGACGAAGCGCGCCACGAAGTCACGGTCCTCCGCGAGCTGCGGGAGGATCTTCTTGATGACGCACAGCTTGTCGAAGCCGTGCGCGCCCTGCAGCTGCGCGAGGAAGATCTCCCCCATGCCGCCGGTGCTCAGCGGAAGCAGGAGGGTGTAGCGACCGAAGGCCTGGGGGCGGAACGGCCTCAAACGCTGGCTGGTCTGGCCCTGGCTCATGGGTCGAAGGTGCGATGATTCAATACTGAAAGGCGGCGCACCACACCAACCAACATTCTCGGTTCAAATCAGTGGGCAGTTGCCCGCTCACCCCGACCACCGCACCCGGAACACCGCCCCGGCAGCGTCGTGCGAGAGGAGCGTCACCTCGACCCCCTTCGCGCCCGCCAGCTCGACCCCGCGCGAGAGGAGCCCGAGGTACCAGCCCACCATCGACACCTCGTTGACCCACAAGTCGTACTCCGTCGCACTCCGCGGCGTGAGGCGGGTGTCGGAGAAGTTGTTGCCGGTGCGGAACTGCCGGGTGACGCGCTCGAGCGTGCGGCGCGGGCCGATGAGCCGGATCATCGCGAGCATCGCCCGGCCGACCATCGTCTCACCGTACGAGTCCATGAAGGCGCGGCCCACCTGGCAGACCGCGTCGTCGAGCGGCCGACCGGGGTGGAGCTCGGTCGCCAACCACGAGACCACGTCGATGAAGACGCGCACCGGGTAGGCCGGCAGCAGGGGCGCCGAGGGGTCGATGCCGCGCGCCTTCATCCCCGCCATGAGCTCGGGCGTCAGGCGACCGCTCACCGAGCGGAGGAGCCCCTCGATGGTCTGGGAGAAGATCAGCTTCTCGGCCATGTCTCAGCCATGATTCTTATCGACCGCCGGGTGTCGGCGCACCTGGCAGCGCACGCGCGCGCTGTTCGGTGCCGTTAGGCTTGAGAGGCCGATGACGATCGTCTCCGCGTGGCAGCGCCTGCTCCACCCACAGCTCAGGGAGTCGGCCGACCTGCGCCGGCGCGCGGCGATCATCCTCGTGGGGACGCTGTTCGCCCTGCTCTTCGTGCTCGGGCAGGTCGTGTTCTCGGTGTCGCAGGGGCACCTGACGCGCGCGCTCCCGGCGCTGCTGTGGCTCGCGGTTCCGCTGACCGTCGGCTGGCTGCTGCACCGCCGCCCGCGGGTGGACGCAGCGGCCCACTTCTTCGCTGCGTCGTCGAGCTCACTGATCCTCGTCGCGGTGATGGGCGAGAACCGCCTGTACGCCGGCACCGTCGCGTGGATCGGCGTCGTCGCGGCGCTGGTGATCATGACCGTCGGCGTCCGCGCCGGGCTGTGGTGGCTGCTGGCCGACGTCGTGCTCACCCTCGCGCTCCGCCTCCTCCAGGCGGTGGGCGTCCTCACCCCGTGGCTGGTCGCGGGCGAGAGCATCATGATGTTCCGCGCGGTCGGGCTGATGCTCGCCTTCGCCCTCATCGCGGTGCTCTTCGAGCGCATGCGCCAGGCGACGGTGGCCGAGTCGGAGCGGCTCGCGCAGGCCAAGTCGAGCTTCCTCGCCAACGTCTCGCACGAGCTGCGCACGCCGATGAACGGCGTGCTGGGGCTGACCGAGCTGCTGCTCACCACGCCGCTGACGACCGAGCAGCGCGAGCAGCTCGAGCTGCTGCGGCGCAGCGGGCGGAGCATGGTGCTGCTGCTCAACGACCTCCTCGACATGTCGAAGGTCGAGGCGGGCAAGATGCAGCTCGACCCCATCGACTTCGAGCTCGGCCCGCTGCTCGACGACGTGCGCGCGCTCCACGGCCCGCTGGCCGAGGCGAAGGGCCTGCGCTTCGAGCTCCGCGTTCCCGAGGCGCTGCCGCGGGTGGTGCGCGGCGACTCGATGCGCCTGCGTCAGGTGCTGGGCAACCTGATCAGCAACGCCATCAAGTTCACCGAGCGCGGGAGCGTCACCGTCACCGTGCGCGCCGAACACGACCAGTACGCCTTCGAGGTGAAGGACACCGGCATCGGCATCACGCGGGAGTCCCTGCCGCGGCTCTTCTCGCCGTTCGCGCAGGCGGACGCCGGCACCACGCGCCGCTTCGGTGGCACGGGCCTCGGGCTGGTGCTCAGCCGCGAGCTGGTCTCGCTGATGGGCGGCACGCTGGTCGCCGAGAGCGAGCTCCACGTCGGCACCACGATGAGCTTCACCATTCCCCTCGTCCCCTCGATGGGCGCGCTGCTGGCCCCCGAGCCACAGGCCGACCCGCAGGCGCCCGCGAGCGATCGCACGGTGCTGGTGGTCGACGACAACCCGGTGAACCTCCACGTGGCGTGCGGGCTGGTTCAGAAGGCCGGCTTCCGCACGCTGAGCGCGCGCAACGGCGCCGAGGCCCTCGAGGTCGTGCAGCGCGAGGAGGTGTGCCTCGTGCTGATGGACTGTCACATGCCGGTGATGGACGGCTTCGAGGCGACGGAGCGCATCCGCCAGCTCGACACCGACGTCGCGCTGGTGCCCATCGTGGCCCTCACCGCCTCGGCCATGCCGGAGGAGCTCGAGCGCTGCCGTCTCGCGGGGATGAACGACTGCCTGGTGAAGCCGGTGACGCTCGCGCAGCTCACGCGCACCCTCCATCAGGCCGCAGCCCTCCGGCAGATGCTCGCCGGCTGATCACATCAGGTCGTCGCAGGGCGTGCCCAGCCGCTGCCCCGAGTACGGCCCGAGATCCATGTAGATCAGCCGGCCGGTGTCGAAGCGGTCGAGGTCGATCTCCACCAGCGGCACGACCTTCTTGCCTTCGATCCACTTGCCCTCGAGCTTGCCTTCCGGCCCGGTGACGAGGCGGAGGTTGCCGGTCTTCGTCGCGAGGATCATCCCCTGGTGGTCGTCGACGATGTCCTTGAGCGGCAGCTGCTTCATCGCGCCCTTGTGGCCCGAGAAGACGCGGAAGTCGCGCCGATCGTTGGGGTCCTTCGCGCGGAAACGATCGACCAGGTAGTACACGCCGGTCTCGTCGCGGAGCAGCTTCTCGGGGCGGCGCGTCCAGAGCTGCTCGAAGAACGCCGCCTTCTCGAGCAGCGCCTTCGCCTCGGCTGCGGGCACCTGAGTGAGCGGCACGGTCTTCTTGCCGCACGAGACCGAGTACTTTGCGCCGCTGTCGGCCATGTCGACGCTCGGCGCCCCTGCGTCGCCGAAGCGCACGCGCGGGTCCCAGAAGGTGACGCCCCACGACTCGGTGCCGTTGCGCCCGCCGCCCACCACCGGCAGCCGGTGGAAGGCCTTCCCGTCCGAGGAGGTGAAGGTGTTCTCGTGCCAGCTCGAGTCGACGTCGACCGCGACATAGTGCTGCTTGCCGTCGGTGAGCAGCACGAGCTTGTCGCGGAAGGCCGCGGCGTCGACGGCCTCGGGCTTCGTCTGGGTGAGCGCCAGCGCCAGGAGAGCAGTGGTGAGCATGGTCATGGTCGAACGCCGAATCTGCGCCGGAAGGTTCCCGAACGCCAGCGTCGCCCGGCGTGTATGGTGGCCGCGCCATGGCTGAAGCTGCTTCTTCGCCCCTCTCGCCGGGCGTCGTCATCGCCGAGACCTATGAGATCGAACGCCAGCTCGGGCGCGGAGGCATGGGTGAGGTGTGGCTGGCGCGCCACCGCCGGCTGGCCGGCAAGCAGGTGGCGATCAAGGTGCTGCACGTCGACCGGCAGCTCCCGCAGGAGGCGCTCGCCCGCTTCCGTCGCGAGGCAGAGATCGCCGCGCGCCTCGAGCACCCGAACATCGTGCAGGTGCTCGACTTCAACACGCTGCCCACCGGGCAGCCGTACCTGGTGATGGAGTACCTCAAGGGCCAGAGCCTCGCCGCGCGCGCCCAGGGCCGGGTGCTCCCGCTCGAGCAGGTGACGAACATCATGCGCCAGGTGGGCGCCGCGCTGCAGGCGGCCCATCACGCGGGCGTGGTGCACCGCGACCTCAAGCCCGAGAACATCTTCCTCGTGCCCACCGCGCTGGGCGATCAGGTGAAGGTGCTCGACTTCGGCATCAGCAAGCTCGCCGACTCGAACACCGTGCAGACCACCGACGCGGTGCTGATCGGCACCCCGCTCTACATGTCGCCCGAGCAGGCGCTCGGCCACAACCGCGACGTCACCGGGCAGAGCGACCTCTTCTCGCTGGGCAGCATCTGCTTCGAGCTGCTCACCGGGCAGGCCCCGTTCCACGCCGACAGCGTGGCGAAGGTCGTCTTCCGCATCGCCTACGAGCCGCCGCCCTCTCTCGCCGAGCGCGCGCCGCACCTCCCGCCGGCGATCATCGCCGCCGTCGAGCACGCGCTCCAGAAGGACCGCGCCGCGCGCACCGCGAGCATCGAGCGCTTCGTCGAGGAGCTCACCGGCCAGCCGCTCGCCACCGTCACCCACGACGAGGCCAGCGGCGTCTTCACGCCGGGCATGCAGATCACCGACTCGATGGCGTCGGGAGAGACGCGCGCGCAGCTCGCCACGCCGGCCACGCCCTCGCCCAGCGCGCCCCCGGCGCCCACGCCCGCGCCGATGTCGAGCGCGCCCACCGTCTCGGGCCGCAAGGTGATGATCGCCCTCGTGCTCGCCTCGTTGAGCGTGGCGGGCATCGTGGCCAAGGTGCGCACCGACAACTGGGCCGAGCGCTCCGCCTACCGCGCGGGGATGATCGACGCCGGCTGGAAGCTCCTCGAGGACGGCAACCTGGTGCGCCCCGATGCGGGCGTCGGCATCGACGCCGGCGCGCTGGACGCGGCGATGGCGGCGCTCGACGCGGGCGAGCTCGATGCGGGCCCCGCCCACGCGGTCGACGCCGGCCCGGTCACCGCCCGCCCGGTGAAGCCCGAGGTGCCGCCCACGCCGGAAGAGGCGAAGTGGCTCGAGAGCCTCGAGGCGATGGTGAAGGCCGAGAAGTGGGACGACGCCTGGTCCGAGCGGAACCGCATGCGCCTCAACCTCAAGACGCCCTCCGCGCGCGAGCGCGGCCTCGCCCTGCTCATCGAGACGGCGTGCGCCCGCTTCGACAACCCGCAGCTCAAGATGCTCATCGACGAGCACCGCACCGTCGCCAGCGGGGCGCAGCTGCGCGCGGCGAAGCAGGCCTGCCTCAAGCGGTACCCCGACGCCGCCGCGCTGTGGTGAGGCGGAGGCTCAGGAGAGCTGCTGGAGCATCGTGCCCGCGTCGCTCACCTCGAACTTGCCGGGCTTCTCGACGTTGAGCGACTTCACGACGCCGTCGTCGACGAGCATCGAGAAGCGGAGCATGCGCACGCCCAGGCCACCGGCGGTCAGGTCGTTCTCGAGGCCGAGCTTCTTCGCGAACTCGGCGCTGCCGTCGCCCAGCATGCGCACCTTGCCGATCGCCCCGAGCGACTTGCCCCACGCGGCCATCACGAAGCCGTCGTTGACCGAGACGCACCACACCTCGTCGACGCCCTTCGCCTTGAGCGCCGCGAGCTGCTCGACGTAGCCGGGCACGTGCTTCGCGCTGCAGGTCGGGGTGTACGCGCCGGGGAGCCCGAAGATGACGACCTTCTTCCCCTTCGTCGCCGCGGCGACGGACACCTTCTCGGGCGACAGCGGGCACGCCTCGCCGAAGGTGGTGGTCTCGTAGAGCGTCGCGTCGGGGAGCCGGCTTCCGATTTCGATGGTCATGCGGCGCGCTTGTATCAGCGAATGCCGGACAGCGTGCCCGAGTCGGAGTCTTCGTCGAGCACCTCGAAGACCGCGACCTTCACCTTCTGGCCGGCGAGCGGGCGCTCCCCGAGCGGCGTGACGTCGAAGCGCGCGCCGACGTGCGCGAGCGTCTTGCCGGTGATCAGCACCTGCCCCGCGTCGGCGCTGGCGCACAGCAGCCCGGCGATGGTCACCGGCTCGCCGAGCAGCACCGACTCGAGCCGGCTCTCGGTGCCCACCACGCCCGCCACCACCTTCCCCGTCTGCAGGGCCGCGCGGAGGGGAAAGCGCTCCTTCGCCGGGCGCTTGCCCGAGACGCGCTCCCACTCGGCCTTGAGGGCCATCGCCGCCCGCACCGCGCGGATCGCGTCGTCACCGCGGGTGTACGGGCTGCCGAACACCGCGCGCACCGACTCGCCCGACACGCTGTCGATGGCGCCCTCGAAGCTCATGAAGAGCTGCGTGGCGATGCGGTGCCAGTCGCCGATGGTCTCGGCGAGGCGGTCCGGGCCGAGGCGCGCCGCGGCGGCGAAGAGCCCCGGCAGCTCGGCGTGCAGCACCGTCGCCCCCGCCTCGGCGAGCTGGCTGACCCGGCCCGCGGTGCGGAGCTCGGCCCCGCGCCGCTCGGCGATGTCGGGCGCGTAGTGCCGCTCGAGCGAGAGCTTGAGGCGATCGACGCGGCCGCCCTCGGCCTGGAACTTCTGCACGCCGGTCTCGAGCAGCTGGGTGATGGCGGTCGCCACGTCGAGCAGCGTCTCGACCGGCTCGGAGTCGGCGCGCGTGCGGTTGAGGTACAGCACGCCGACGAAGGGCGGCTTGGTCCCGATGGGGATGCAGAGCACCTGATCGATGCCGTAGAGCACCACCGACTCGCGCTCCGCGAAGCGGGTGTCGTCGTGCACGTCGGCCACGGCGATCGCCTGCCCCTTGGCGAGCGCCGCCTCGATGATGCCGTCGGACACCGGCACCTCGCCGCGCGCGAGCTTCTGCTCGTGCCGCACGGCCGAGGGCACCAGCACCCCGCTCGCGTGCCGCAGCAGCACCACGCCCGTGGTGGCCTTCACCCGCTTCATCACCAGATCGGTCGTCTCGTCGAGGAAGGCCTGGAGCGACGGCGCGCGCGCGAGGAACTCCGCCACCCGGTACATGAGCACCAGCGAGCGCACCTCGACGGGCGACGTCAGCTCGTCGCCCACCGCGTTCTCGCTGGTGGTGACGCCTTCCTTCTCGGTCTCGTCGGTGTCGGCGGCGCCCGCGACCGGCGGCGCAGAGAGCTCGAAGGGCGCGAAGTTGTCGAGCGCCCGCAGCACGTTCGATTCCTTGATGTCGCGCGCGAGCACCACCGCCTCGGCGACGTTCACCCCGCGGCCGAAGCGCTTCACCTTCCCGCCCGCGGCGGCGTCGACCATCTCGGTGTCGAAGGCCTCTGCGTTGCGCAGCCTGCGCAGCGCGAGCTGGTTCTCGCCGATCGACACCACGTCGCCCGGCCGCAGCGCGCGCGAGCCGATGACGGGCTCTCCGTTGAGCTTCGTGCCGTTGCGGCTGCCGAGATCCTCGAAGACCACTCCGTCGGCGTTGACGTGCACGCGGCAGTGCTTGCGCGAGACGAGATCGCCCGAGAGCACCACGTCGTTCTCGTCGGCCCGGCCCACCTGGGTCACGCCCTCCGGCAGGTCGTACGCGGTGTCGAAGTAGCCGGGGCCGTTGATGACGAGTTGCCACATGCGCGGAGCCTGAAATCTACGCGAGTGCTCGCGGACGGGTCACGGTGTATGCGCGCGCTCCACCATGACCATCCGCCTCGTCGTCACCGACATGGACAACACGCTCTACTCGTGGATCGACTACATCGTCCCCGCGGTCGAGGCGATGGTGACGGCGGTGGTCGAGGCCACCGGCTTCCCGCGCATCAAGGTCGTGCAGGCGCTCAAGGCCGTCTACACGAAGTACGAGAGCAACGAGTACCCCTTCGCCCTGCAGGAGAGCGCCATCTTCGAGGCGTTCCCCGAGTTCGGCAGCTTCGACAAGCTCGTCATCGAGCCCGCCCGCTCGGCCTTCAGCGAGGCGCGCAAGAAGTACCTCCGCCCGTACAAGGGCGTGGTCGAGACGCTCACCGCGCTGCGCGAGCGGAAGATCGTCGTGGTCGCGCTCACCGACGCGCCCCGCAACCCGGCGCAGCAGCGCGTCAAGCAGATGAAGCTCGATGCACACCTCGTGGCGCTCTACACCATGCCCGGCTTCGCCTTCCCCGAAGGCCCCGATGGCTCGAAGCTCGTCGCGCCCGACATCCTCCTCAAGCAGGAGCGCGGCGGGTACGAGGCGGCCTGCCCGGCCATCGAGCTGCCGCGCGAGTGGGAGAAGCCCAACCCCGCGGGGCTCAAGCGCATCCTCACCACCTACGGCCTGCTGCCCTCGGAGGTGCTGGTGGTCGGCGACTCGGTGAAGAAGGACATCGCCGTCGCCCGGGAGCTCGGCTGCCACGACGCCTGGGCGGAGTACGGCACCTACGTGAGCCACGAGTACCGCGAGCGGCTCGACATCATCTCCAGCCCCGCCATCACGCGGCGGCACGCGGCGCACGTGTTCGAGAACGGTCAGCAGCAGGACCTCCGGCCCACGCGGGCGCTGTCGAACTTCAGCCAGGTGCTCGAGCTCGTCGACCGGCTCTGATCAGGCCAGCTCGGGGAAGCGCCGCTGGTAGTACTGGCGGAACTCGCCGGCGGTGATCTGCCCGTTCTTGTCGAGGTCGAAGATCTTGTTGACCCGCGCGACCTCCGCGCCGCCGATCTTGTAGCTGTCAGGCTTGCCGACGCCGGCCGGCCAGAAGGTCGCCATGTAGAGATCCATGCCGCTGTGGATCTTCCCCTTGAAGGGGGCGAAGTACTTCTCGACGTACTTGAGCTGCTCGACGGCGCTCATCTTCGAGAGCGCCTCGGTGGTCGTGCCGAGGCCGCGCGCGGTGGCGGGCATGAACTGAATGAGCCCCGTGGCCCCGCCGTTCGGGTTGCGCGCGGTGGTGCTCATGCCGCTCTCGTTCTTCATCACCGCGAGGATCCACTCGGGCTTCACGCCGAGCCGACCGGCCATCTCGTTCACCTTCTGCACGAACTCCGGGCCGTGCTTCTGCAGCGCCATCGCCTCGAGCGCGCGCGCCGTCGCGGTGGTGCCGCCCGGCGCGACCGGCGTCGTCGGACCACCGGGCGCCGTCGGCTCCGTCGGAGTCGCAGGCGGCGTGGGCTGCGCGGGCTGCGGTCGGGTGTAGGGCTGGCCGAGCAGCGCGGCGCGAGTCTCCGGCCCGACGATGCCGTCGACCTGACAGCCCTTCGCCTGCTGGAAGGCGCGCACCGCGGCCATCGTCTTCGGCCCGAAGGCGCCGTCGATGGGCCCGGGATCGAAGCCGGCCGCCGCGAGCTTGCGCTGGAGATCCTCCACCGCGATGCCCTTGCTCCCCGCGCGCAGGAAGGTCGCCGAGTCGGCGGTGATGTCCTCGACCGAGTTGACGCCCTGCGCCTCGCGGCCGAGGGACACCGGGCCCGAGCGCGAGACCTCGAAGCCGTCGCTCTTGGTCTGCGGAACGGGGCGTTTCGGGAGCTCGGCGGTGGCGCGAGGCTGGGCAACGGGCATCGAGGGGCGCGGCTGATTGATCTTCATCGCGTACATCATCCGCCGAATCCCTCTTTTGGTTTCCATGTGTGACACTCTGCCGAAACGTCGCGCATGGCTCCTTTCTCCGTCACGGTCGCCCTCGGGGCGGTGCTCCTCTTCCTGGTGCAGCCGATGGTGGCGAAGGCGGTGCTGCCGTGGTTCGGCGGCTCGGCTGCGGTGTGGACGACGAGCCAGCTCTTCTTCCAGCTGCTGCTGCTCGGCGGCTACGCGTGGACGCACGGCCTCGTGACGCGGCTGTCGGGGCGCGCGCAGGTCCGCGTGCAGCTCGGGCTGGTGACGCTCGCGATGCTGGGCCTCGCGGCCTCGGCCTTCGCGTGGGGAGCGCCCGCCATTCCCGGGGTCGCGCTCCGCCCGGAGACGAGCGCCGCGCCGGTCGGCCGGCTCCTGCTCGCGCTGACGCTCGCGGTGGGGCTGCCGTACTTCGCGCTCGCCACCACCGGCCCGCTGCTGCAGGCGTGGGCGGCGCGGCGTGCGGGCGCGAGCGTGTACCGGCTCTACGCCGTGTCGAATGCGGGCTCGCTGCTGGGGCTGCTGGCGTACCCGTTCGCGCTCGAGCCGCTGACGACGCTCCGCGTGCAGGGCTGGCTCTGGGCGGCGGGCTTCGCGGCGTGGGGCGTCGGGCTGGCGCTCGCCGGGCGCACGGTGTCCGACGAGGTCGCGACGCCGCGGCGACGCCTCGACGCCCGCGGGCCCTGGGCGCGGTGGCTCGCGCTGTCGTCGCTGCCGGTGGTGCTGCTGCTCGCGGTGACCAACCACCTCACGCAGGAGGTCGCGCCGGTGCCCTTCCTGTGGGTGCTGCCGCTGGTGGCGTACCTCGCGAGCTTCATCCTCACCTTCGAGAGCAGCCGCTGGTACCGCCGCGCGTGGGCGCTCCCGGTGCTCGCGGCGCTGACGCTGATCATCGCCGTGCTGCGCAGCGTCGAGCAGGAGCTGCCCCTCCCGCTCCGCGTCGCGCTCTTCCTCGGCTACCTCTTCGTCGCCTGCGTCACCGCGCACGGCGAGCTCGCCGCGAGCCGCCCCGCCCCCGAGTTGCTCACCGCCTTCTACGCGGCGCTGGCGCTCGGCGGCGCGCTGGGCGGCGTCTTCGTCGGCCTCGTCGCGCCCGCCCTCTTCACCGGCTTCGTCGAGCTGGAGCTCGGGCTGGCGGC
>JBMORD010000221.1:0-11515 GCA_049322495.1 Myxococcota bacterium
ATCGACCGGGAACGTGGTGGTGTGGACGCCGTCGCTCGCGGTCACCGAGAGCGGGAAGGCGCCACACGCCGCGGCGCCGGGCAGCGCGACGTCGACCGCCTGGCCATCGTCGACTCCCGCGACGGGGCTGATGCTCGCCCCCGCGCCGGTCCACGAGAAGAAGAGCGGGTCTCCGTCGGGATCGCCGCCGTCGACCACCAGGCGCACCGTCGTCCCGGCATCGACCCTCGTCGGCGCGACGAAGACGCGCGGCGGGCTCGCGTTCTCATAGAGGTGCACACCGAGCGTGGAGTCGATCGCCGCGCACCACCGCGCGTCGAGGCAGTGCACCTGGTTGATGAGCTGTGGGGGCGCGAGGGTCCGGGCGCGCCACACGAGCGTCTCCTGCGCGGGATCAGGCAGGGGCGAGAGCGCCTCGCCGGTGACGGTGGTGATCAGGCCCCCGCCCGGCGCCATGCCGACGAAGCGGGCGCTGAGACCGGCGGGCATCGTCGGCGTCACGCTGCTCGTGCTGCGGACGTCGGGCAGCAGGAGGAGCGCCCCGGCGGTGGTGACGCCGAGCGCCGCCGGGAGCCCCTGCCGCGCGAACGGTGACACGTCGCGGAGCGCGGAAGGCACCACGATCGCCACGCCCATGCCGCCATCGACGCTCAGCTGAAACGAGGGCGACGAGGTGTTCGCGACGTGGAAGTCGACGCCGCCGATGCGCGCGGTCTGCAGCGAGCGCACCGCGGCCGCCGTCCACGAGTTGCCGATCGACGGCCAGGGCCCCCCCAGGGGCCCGGTGCGCACCGTGTCGAAGGTGCCGGCGCTGGTCTCCATCACCAGCAGCTCCCCCGAGACGCGCAGGCGGCGGCCGGTCGTCGCGCCGGAGGGCGTGGTGGTGCCACAGCCGGTCGAGAACTGGAGGTTGCCCGTGCCGTCGAGCGCGACCAGACAGCCGCCGTCGACGAGGCCCGCGCCCACCAGCGTGCCGCTGATGCTCGCCAGGGTGGTGACGCCGCCGTCGGGCTCCGCGCGCCACGCGAACGCGCCGGTGTTGCTGGTGGCCACCACCACGCCCGCGTCGGCGACGACGACATCTTGAGCCGTGCCGGTGAGCGAGCCGACCTGCCGCCAGCCCGCGAACGCGAGCGCCGGGAGCAGAACGAGCAGGAATGCGAGACGCGCGCGTCGCATCAGTAGCTCACCTCCGTGCGCAGGTAGACCCGATCACGCGAGCCCGCCGCGCCGTTGTCGAGGCCCGTCCCCGAAAATCCGAAGGCCGTGTAGCCGGCGCCGATGAAGAACCGATGATCGAAGCGGTAGCCGACCTCGCCGCGCAACGACGCCCACGAGCCCCCGTCGGGCGCGAACGTCCGCGCGGCGGCCTCGGCCGCGACCTCGAGCCCCTCCCACAGCCGCACCGACGGGCGGATGGAGCCGGAGAGGATCGGGCCCAGCTCGGTGAAGCCGAGGTGAGCCCCGGCGCCGAGCGCGAAGCGATCGCCGAAGCGCAGCGTGGGCAGCAGCGACACGACGTGCAGGCGCTGCTCGAGCGTCGGAGCCCAGCTCTGCTTCCACGCGTACCGCGCGAGGAGCTCGCCGCGCTCGAAGCGCCACGCCGCGGCCAGCGTCGCGTCGACGTTGCGCCCGACGAGCGTGTCGTTGCGCACCGAGTGGGTCCACAGCGCGCGCGCGGTGAGCGACACGTCGCGGTGAACCCGCCACTCGCCGCCGCCGCTCGCCACGAGCTGTCTCAGCGACCACGCGCCGAGCTCGTCGCGCACCTCTCCGCGCGCGAAGAGGCGGAGCGCGTCCCGCTCCCACGCCAGGGACAGGCCACCGGCGTTGCGCGCCACGTCGGGGCCGAGGCCCTCGAGCGAGCGCGCGCCGTGCTCGTAGCGTGCGCTCAGCGTGAAGGCGTCACCGAGGCGCTGCGTCAGCCCGACGGCGCGCGAGAGCCGCAGCCCGTCGACGTCGGTCGCCGAGACGTCCTCCACGAAGACCGCCGCGTTCGCGTCGAGCTGCTGCCGCACACCGGTGACGAGCCGCCGGTCGCCGGCGCCAGGCGCGTCGGCGTCGAGAGAGTGCACCCCGTACCAGGTCTCGTCGCCGCGGCTCCAGGCGAGGTTGCCCCAGACCTGCGGGCCGAGCGCGGGCCCCCAGCCACCACGCAGGCCGAGCTCGAGGCGTTCGCTCGGCTTCACGTCGACGCCCACGCTCGCGAAGGTGAGCTCCATGCCCCCGAGCGACAGCACCTGCTGGCGGTAGCCGGCGCGGAGCTGCAGCCACGGCGTGATCCGGTAGCGACCGGCGAGCCCGACGGTCAGCCCACCGCGCGTACCGCTCGCCAGCGACTGCTCGAACTCGCGCGCCTCGAGCCGCACGCCCCACCCCGCCTGCTCGTAGCCCACGCCGCCACCGAGCGTGCGCCCCTGCACCCGCGCGCCCGAGAACGGGTCGCGCGGGTCGGGCATGTCGCGCAGATCGACGAGCGCGGTGACGATCACCGGCCCGAGCGGCTGCTCACCACGGAGCGAGACCTGGTTGAGCGCCCCGACCTGCGCGACGTCTTCGAAGCCCTGCTGGCGCCAGCGCCACGCCGCGTCCCACGAGCCGCGCCCGAAGAGGCCCTTCGAGCGCGCCCGCAGGGTGACCGCCCAGCCGGAGACCTCGTCCGACGACGCCGCCAGGACCGAGCGCGTGAGCCCGCCGTCGCGCGAGAACGCGAGGCCCTGGACGCCGCCCGTGCTGCGCGCCGCCTCCGCGCTGAGCCACACCGGGCCGAGCCTGGCCTCCGCCGCGCCCCTGAGCAGGCTCCACGCACCATCGCGCTGCGCGCCGAGCGTGAGCGTCGCCGGGCCCACCCGCCCCCGGGCTTCGGCGCCGAGGAAGGCGCTGCCGGGCGGGCTCGCGTCGACGTACTCGTAGTCGACCACCAGCACCCCCACCACGCCCGCCGTCAGCGGGTCGCTCTGCAGCAGCGACTCCCCGACGAAGAAGGACAGCGGCCGCGCGAGCAGGATGCGCCCCGAGAGGGCGTCGAGCGTGTAGTCGCGCAGGCGCTGGAGGTGCGTGTCGCGGAGCGGCAACTGCGTCACCGCGTCGCGCCACTCGATCCGCACCCGCTCGCTGCCGGCCACCACGCCTCCGTTGGCGAGGAAGAACAGACTCCCGCCGGTGCTCTCGAAGCGCTCGTGCATCTGGCGGCGCCCGAGCCCGGACAGCGCGTCGAGCTGAGCTGGCGCGGCGACCGCCTTGAGCGACGCGCCCGCGAAGTGCTGGGCCGGGGTCTGCACCTCGAGGAAGGCGCCCTGGAGCGCGCGGTGGCTCCGCCCGGCGTCTGCGCTCGCGGTGAACCAGCGGGTGCTGCCGTAGCCGAGCCTCCCGAGCCCCTCGCGTGAGAGCTCGAGGCGGAGGCGCCCTTCCCCTGCGTTGCTGGCGATCGTCGCCGCGTCGTCGGCCCAGGCGAGCTGGCTCCGCATCGGGTCGAGCTGACGAGAGAAGACGTCGACGCGCCGCGCCTGGAGCAGCACCGACGGCTGCAGCGCGGCGAGGTCGGTGTCGCGCAGATCGAGCTCCGCGCCGAGCTCGAACCCGAAGAAGGACGCGCGCGCCGCCGCGGCACCGCGCCCGAACAGCGAGAACGCGCCGCGCCGGAAGTCGTAGCCGGCCTCGAGATCGAGCAGCCCGTTGAGCACCAGCCCCTCCGCCCCCTGGCGGCGAAGCGGGAGCTGCCACTCGCCACCGACGCCCCGCAGCGTCACCGTCGCGTCGCGGCCCTCGAGCGGGCGGGTGCCGCGGCCGCCGGGGTCGAGCGAGAGCGCCTTGCCGGACACCTCGAGGGTCCACGAGGGCGCGAGCTTCGTGCTCAGCACGCCCGTCGCGCTCCACGCGAGCTCGCCGATCGCCGCCGTCCCGAGGGGGAGCACGAGCGTGCTCTCGCGCCGCTCGACCAGCGCGAAGCGGAGCGTCCACAGCTGCACCTGACCGCCGGCCGCGCTCGCCACCAGCACCACGTTCTCTCCGGGGCGGAGCGTCTTCCACGCACGGCTCGCCTCCACGCCATCGATGAAGAGCGTCTCGCCCTCACGCGGCGTCAACACCACCTCGAACTCGAGCGCGCCGCGGCTGCCCCGGAACGCGGGCGACGCCTCACCTGCCGACGGGGGCGCGCTCTCGAGGCGACGCAGCGCGAAGGAGACCGAGACCGCGGCGCCGACGGGGACCTCGACGGTTCGGCCGACCTCCGCGCCCGTCCAGCGGCCGCTGAGCGAGGCGGGCACGAGCTTCACCCGATGTCGTCCGGGCTGGAGCCGACCTCCCGCGAACGCGTCCGCCGCGCGAGCGCCGACGGCCGCGAAGTGGAAGCGCCCCTCGCGATCGCTCGCGGCCTCGAGCCCCGTCTCGAGCAGCACGCGGGCGCCGGCCACGCCCGGCTCCTCCGTCGAGCAGACGCCGTCGGCGTCGAGGTCCTCGCAGACGCGGCCGATGATCACCCCGTCGTCGAACTGGCTCAGCACCGGAGCCTGCGCGAGCAGCGCCGCCGTCAGCAGGGCGATCACCGCGGCACCTCGACCACCGCTGACACGCGGCTCTCGACGTCAGAGACGGAGACGAGCCCGCTCGACTCCTCGCGCGTGCGCCCGCGGCTCGTCCTGCGCTGGGTGCGCTCGCCGGTGCGGACCTCGACCGCGCGACCATCGAGCACCGAGCCGTCGGCGGCCTCGACCCACCACGAGAAGCCCCCCGACTCCAGCGCCACCCGCACGTTGACCGGCGCAGGCGGCGCGACCTGCACCAGCACCGACGTCGCGACGACCGGCGGCGCGGTCTCACCGATCGTCGCCGAGAGGCCCGGCCAGTCGGCGTGGTGGATCGTGCTCACGCCGACTGGCGCGACGAACTCGACCTTCCCGGTCGCGTCGGTCACCAGGCGCAACGCCCCCGCCACGAGCGACTGCCCGGGCACCGGCAGCCCAGCGAGATCCGTCACCAGCGCCACCGCACGGCCGTCTGCGCGCCACGCCTGGAGTCGCGCAGGCTCCCTGCCGAGCGGACCGCTGGCCGTGAACGCGACGCGCTGCGCGCCGGGGGAGCCGCGCGGTTGCCACGAGAGCTCCACCTCACCGCTCGCGTCGCTGGCGACCGACGAAGTCCCTCCATTGACGAGCACGCCCGCCAGGGGGCGACCGAGCGCATCCATCACGCGCGCCCGGGCGCGCCACACACTCCCGAGGTGCACGGGATCAGTCGGCGCTTCGAGCTGGAGGCGCTGCACCGGCCCCTGCGAGAGCTCGACGGTGAGCTCCTCGCTCGAGTCGACGGCGCCCTGCTTCCACGTCGCGAGCATCTTCTCCACGCCCGCGCCCAGCTCCCGGGGAGCGGTCCACGTCCACTCCTGCACGCCGTCGCCCAGCTCACGTGGCGCGCTGAAGACGCCCCGGCCTCCACGCCACGCCACCCGCGCGCCCCGCGTGGCCTGCCCGAAGCGATCCGACGACGCGCACAGCACCCGCGCCTTCGACGCCCCATCGGCCGGCAGCCGCGTCGGCGTCACCACGCACGCCAGCTGATCGGTCGGAGGCAGCATCAGGTCGAGCTGCGCGGCGCGCTTGTTCCCCACGCGATCGCGGGTGCTGGTCTTCGCGACGCCGAAGCCCGGCGGCACCACGACCGGCAGGCGGAACGTCCCGTCGGCCGCGGCGGTGACGGGCCCGAAGGTCGTCTTGTCGAGCGTCAGCGTCACCTCCGCGCCGGGCTCGGCGCGCCCGGGCACCTCGACCGCGCTCGCGATGGGCACGCGGAGCACCCCGAAGGCCCCCTCGACCGACTGCGGGTGTGGCCACGGAGAGAAGGCGACGATGATCGCCACCTCGGGGAAGCGCGTGGTCGGCAGCACATACCGCGCGGTGAAGCGCCCGGGGCCGACGCGCTCGAGGGAGTCGATGGTGCCGACGTTCGCGCGCAGCACCGGCGGCGCCGCGAGCTCGACTCCACCGATGACGATCTCCAGGCGAGCCGAGACGTCACGGCCCTTCACCGGCCGCGCGGGCTCGAGCCCGAGGGCGACCGTCTGCGCGGCGGCCGTGCCCGCCAGCAGCGCCAGGGTGACGAGAGCACCGCGCATTCAGCGCGGCAGTGTACGTCGCCCCCGCCGCGCCACGACGCGAATCGAAGCCGGCCGGCGACGCAGCAGCAGACTCGCCAGCACGAGGAAGGCCGCGGTCGGCACGAGCGAAGCGCCAACGCTGGAGCAGCCGGCAGCCGCCTCCGCGCCCTCGGGAGCTCCAGCGGTGAGCGGGTGCATCGAGGTCGACGTCGAGCACACCTCGGAGAGCGTCAGGCGCACCTTCGTCATCGGCCTCCAGCTGTCGCCGTTCTGCACGTGCAGGGTGACGCCGGTCGCGGTGATCACGTCACCAGCGGCATAGCGACGGTGCCCCCACGGGCCGTGGCGGTGTCGGCCGTGGCCTCCGTGGCCGTGGTCGTCATCACCGTGATCGTCATCGTCGTCCTCGTCGTCGCCATCATCGTCGTCGTCACATCCACCACCGCTGCGAACCACCTCGCACGTCGAGAACACGTAGCGCGAGGCCAGCGCGAGCTGCGCGGGCGTCGACGGGTGCGCCTGAGACGAGCCGCCGCGGTAGTGGCAGATGACGGTCGAAGCGCCGGTGCGAATCGTCAGCGACGCCCACTTGTTCCCCGAGTTGCCGGCGACGACGGGGAGCTCCGCGGGGATCGCGAACGAGAGCGCCGGCGAGAAGGTGGCGTTGCCGTCGATCCAGCGCGAGGGCGCGTAGGTGCGGGTCGCCTCCAGCGTGGCGGAGCGGTTGGCGCAGCTGACCCCACCGTCGGTGCCCCCGCCGCTGCCCGCGTCGGGTGGATCCTGGGGGAGGGCCGGCAGCACGAACGTCGAGCCGTAGATGTTGCTCAGCCCGTCGCTGCCGTCGTTCGCCTGCCACACCACGCGAACCTCGCCGCCGGGCAGCACCGTCACGTCGTTGAGCGTCTCGTTGACCGTCGGCGTGTTCGTCACGCGGAACGCGCGGTTGGTGGCGAGATCGTAGAGCCAGATGTCCGACGGAGCGATGCCCTCGCGGTGCTCGAAGGCGATCAGCTGCCCGCGGATCGACGCGTTGTGCTCGACGCCGGGGAGCTCGATGATCGTCTCCGCGCCGCCTGCCACCGGCACCACCACGAGCGTCGAGTCGTTGGTCCCCAGCTCGCGCTCGAAGACCACCTGCGTGCCGTTGGTGTCGGGGGCGATCTCGTTCAGCGTCGAGGTGCTCAGGGCCCGCCAGGTCCAGATCGTCCCGGCGCGCGAGGCGGCGTAGACGTCGCAGTTCGCCTGGCTCACCGGGCACCGCTCCCAGACCACCAGGTTGCCGTCCGGCGCGACGGCGGGGTTCACGTCCTGCACCGTGTCGTTGGTGATGCGCGTCGCGGCACCGCCCGAGAGCGAGAGCAGCAGCAGCTCACCGGTCATGTCGCCCGACAGGCCGTAGTCGACGAAGGCCGCGGTCTGCGCGCCGAGCGCCACGCCCAGGCGCTGCGAGTTCGGAGCCGGCGCCAGCTCGGTCACCGTGTTGGTCGCCGAGTCGAAGAGGAGGATGCCCGAGCGCGACTCGGCGTCGAAGATGCGGGTGAAGACGATGCGCCCCTGGTCGACGTCGCTCAGCAGATCGCGACCGCGACCGCCGTCGGGGAGCGAGGTGGGGATCGCGCGATCGATGCCCGTGGCGAAGTCGTAGTAGCGGATCTCCTCGATCGGGAGCTGGGTGACGGGATCGAAGTAGCTCGAGTAGGCCGCGAGGTTCTGATCGACGTGGGGATCGTACTGATCGCCGAGGTTCGCGTTGATCGTGATCTGAGGGGCGCTGAGCACTCCACCGTCCGCCGGAATCACCGTGAGCGCGACAGCCAAGATCCCGGCGACGACTGAGCCCATCCGATCCTCCCGCCGGCCGACTGCGCCGGCACTTCGGTCTCCTCAGGGCGCGAGCGACCGTTCTCGGTCGCCCGGTTCTCCACGGCAACCACGGCCGACCGCTTCGTCAACGACCCGAAGTGAGGCCCCGCGGCTTTGCGACCCCGGGGTTTCCCCGGGTGTGCCCTGATGCAGGAGACGGTGTTGGTCAGAATGGTAGAGGGCCCCCGTCACTCAGGTCAAACACACCTCTTGCGACACGGGTTGACCCCGTGTAATGCGCGGCAGCGTTTTTTTGTCGAACCTCACGGCCAGGTAGCTCAGCTGGTTAGAGCGGCGGTCTCATAATCCGCAGGTAGTCGGTTCAAGTCCGACCCTGGCCACCATCAAGCCCTGGATGCTCACGCATCCGGGGCTGTTTTTTTGACGAGTTGGCCGAGCGCCTGTCTCATCGCGTCGCAGGTTCGTAGCGACCTGTAGCGACCGATGGGAGAACCGCATGTCTGATTCGACGATGAGCGCACGCACCGCAGAGCCGATGGCCCTCCACGGCCCCACCTCGACGCACGCCGAGGAGGCGCTGGAGAAGTCGGAGGTGGTGAGCACCCACGTGCTGGTGGAGCAGGAGAAGGTCGACAAGCTCCGCGAGCTGTCGAAGCGCACCCGCATCGCGCAGAGCGAGTACCTGCGTGAGGCGGTCGACGATCTGCTCAACAAGTACGATCGGAGCGCGCGCTGATGCCGCCGCGCCCTTCGCAGCAGGTCGAGCAGCAGCGCCGCCCGGTGACGGCTGCGGCGCCGCTCGCCGAGCCTTCCCCGCTGCTCGAGGCGATCCGCGCGTACCTCGAGCGCCTCAGCTGATCTTCGGAGGCTGGGAGGCCTCGAGCGCCTCCTGCTTCGCGAGCGCCTCGGCGTTCGCGCGCTGCTCGCGCTTCGAGCGCCAGCGGCCGAAGAGGATGCCGGCGACGATCAGCGCGACGAGGGCGATCATCACGTTGCGCTCGCCGGCCGCGACCCGGGCGAGGAGCTCTTCGATGTTCGCCCCGAACTTCCAGCCGAGCAGGACGAAGATCGGCGCCGACGCCAGCGCGGCGATCGAGTCGTAGAGCGCGAAGCGCGCGAAGCTCATGCCGACGGCGCCCGCGGTGAAGTAGGTCACCGTGCGGATGCCGGGCAGGAAGCGCGCGACCATCACGATCTTCTCGCCGTGCTTCTTGAACATGCCCTCGACGCGTGCGCGCGAGGCGGGCGTGATGATGCGGCCGAGGAAGCCCGCGCCGCGCGCCGCCTCGACCGGCGGATCACCGTCGTGGTGCAGCTTGCCCACGCGCGAGCCGAAGCGGCGGCCGAGCCCAAACATGATCGAGTCGCCGACGATGATCCCCAGGTAGCCGACGACGATCATCGTCAGCAGGTCGGCCTGACCTCGGTGCACGAGCACCCCGCCCATCACCAGCGGAATGTCCTCCGGGAGCGGCAGCCCGAAGCCCGCGGCGAGGAGGATCGCGAACACCAGCCCGTAGGCTGCGAGCCCGGTGGTGCTGCCCAGCAGGGCGATGAGCCACGCCTTCACGAGATCACTTCACTTCTTCGCGGGGCGACGGGTCTCGATCTTCTGCATCGCGTCCAGCACGAGGGCCTCCATCGGCTTGCCCTCGTCGAACAGCTTCGAGATGTCCTTGATTCCGTAGTACCCGCGGGCGACGGCGGCCTCCCACGCGGCGTCGGGCGCCTCGATGGCGCGGAGGGCGACGGCGGTGGCGACGGTGGCGGTGGCGTACTCCTGGAGCGTCTGCTCGGTCGCGCCCGCGAGCTGCGCCTCCTTGAGCACCGCCACCCCGCCGGCCCACTTGCCGACCTGCCGGGCGACGGCCGGCTCGATGAACAGCTTCGCGTACTCGCGGATCACGCCCTCGACGTTCGGCTTGTCACTCGGCCCGACGATCACGAAGGCCTCGCCCTGCTCTCCCTGCACCGCGCGCACCTGATCCTGCGCGTCGAGCAGGTTGACGACGATCAGCGCGTCCTGCGTCTCGGGCACCTTGAGCAGCGCGCGCGCGCGCGACAGCGGGAAGTCGGTGCCCTGGAGGTAGCTCTTGAGCACCTTGCGGTAGTCGGCCTGCACGGTGGCCATCAGCTCCTCGAGCTTCCAGCCGGTCCACGCCTTGCCGAGGAGCTGCTCGAGGCCCTTGAGCTCCTGGAGCTCCTTCGCCTTCGCGCCGGCGGTGAACGGCGGCTGATCGCTGGCCACGACGTACGAGAGGTAGCGGCGGATCACCGTGGGGTGCGCGTCGAAGAAGGCGTCGGCGGCCTTGCGGACCTCCGGGTCACCGCCGATCACCCGCCCGCGGACCAGCTGGCGGACCGGGTGGTAGACGACGCGGGGCACGGGATCCTTCCGCGTCACCGGGCCCTGATCGAAGCCCATGGCGTTGAAGATCGCGAACAGCGTGAAGACGCGCTCGTCGTTGCGGAGCTCGACGCCTTCGCCGGTGTAGAGGCTGGCGAACCAGTCGCCCTTCGAGCCGGCAAACGCGGGGGTTGCGACCAGCACCAGCAGCGCAGCGAGACGGACCATGGGGGCGAGGTAACCCAGCAAACCCCCGCCATCAAGGCCCAATCCGGGAGGTTCAGCTGCGACTGACGAGCGAGCGGAGCGCGTCGCGGTTGGCCGCCACCTTCGCGCCGAACTGCGTGCAGATCGCCATCAGCAGCTTCATGCAGGCCTGGGGCTTGGTGGCCACGAGCTTCTGGAAGTCGGCCTGACGAATCTCGAACGCGACCACCGGCGACGCGGCGGTCGCGGTGCACAGGCGCTGGCCGGGGGTGATGAGCGAGAGCTCGCCGAGCCAGTCGCCGGGGGCCAGCTCGCCCAGCGACAGCTCGCCGCGCTCGCCCCTGGTGGACAGCGCGACCTTGCCGTCGCCGATGACGAGCATCGAGTCGGACACCATGTTCTCGGCGAACAGCAGCGCGCCCGCGGGGTACGAGCGCGCCGTGCAGATGCCCGCGAGGATCTGGATGCCCGTATCGGTGAAGCCCGAGAGGAGCCCGCAGTTCCTGAGCGCTTCTGCTGCCGTCATGTGGCCGAAGCTACCACTTGCGAGTCATGCCGCCCGTTTTTCGAGCCTCGGGTCTCCCCTTCAGGGAGGGCAGACGGCATCGGCGCCCAGCATGCGGCGCGCCTGATCGGAGCCGAGCTTCGCGGCGCGACACAGTGAGCGCTTCGCGTCGTCGAGCTTCTCGTCGGCGGCCTCGAGCGACGAGCGCACCACCCAGGCCGGGGCGTAGTCGGGGTTGGCGGCGATCGCTCCGTCGATCTCCCTGGCGGCCTCGGCCTTCTTGCCGAGCTGCAGGTACAGCCCGCCGAGCATGACGCGGTTCTCGAGCCACTTCGGCGCGTGCGCCCGCGCGCGCTCGAAGAAGGCGAGGGCCGCGGAGCCGTCACCGGCCTCGAGCGCGGCGCGCGCGGCGAGGTGCGCGGCGGCCGCGAAGCCGTCGCACGCGACGGCGCGATCGACGGCGGCCTTCTGCTTCGCGAGCTGCGGCGAGGCGCGCGCGAGGAGGTACGAGGCCTCCGGCGAGGGCTGCTCGAGCAGC
>JBMORD010000222.1:0-11418 GCA_049322495.1 Myxococcota bacterium
TCGGCGGAGGACGGTCCGTGCTCCTCCGGGCCGCAGGTGGGCTGCTACAGCCCGACGCAGAACCTCGACCGGGCGTACGTCGTCGGCGCGGTGGGCTGCGCGTGCGCGGGCGAGCCCGCTGTCTGTGTTGCCGACAGCACCGGCCGCCGCGTGGCGCTGATCTGCGACCCGAACCTGCGCCGCTGGGTCTCGGCGGAGGACGGTCCGTGCTCCTCCGGGCCGCAGGTGGGCTGCTACAGCCCGACGCAGAACCTCGACCGGGCGTACGTCGTCGGCGCGGTGGGCTGCGCGTGCGCGGGCGAGCCTGCTGTCTGTGTTGCCGACAGCACCGGCCGGCGCGTGGCGCTGATCTGCGACCCGAACCTGCGCCGCTGGGTCTCGGCGGAGGACGGTCCGTGCTCCTCCGGTCCGCAGGTGGGCTGCTACAGCCCGACGCAGAACCTCGACCGGGCGTACGTCGTCGGCGCGGTGGGCTGTGCGTGCGCGGGCGAGCCCGACGTCTGCGTTGCCGACAGCGACGGCCGACAGGTGGCGCTGACGTGCGACTCGAACCTGCGCCGCTGGGTCTCAGTGCAGGATGGCGCCTGTCAGCCGCGGCCGTGAGCGCTGCTCCGGTGCCCACCGCCGTGCACAGGTGAGCACTCCAGGTGGAATTGACGGAACGGCGCTGCGCGCGCGATGGAGAGCGCGTCGAAAAGGGGGCTCCCGAAGGAGCCGCAGATGTTCGCCGCCGTCGTCGCCGTCACGCTCGCCGCAGCGCCCACCGTCTTCATGAACGGCCACGTGCCGTCGGCCGCCGACAGCCAGTCGATGGCCGCGCTCGGCGCGTCGGGCGTGCGCATGGACTTCAACTGGTTCGACTTCGAGCCGCAGCAGGGCCGCTTCGAGTGGGGCGTGCTCGACGCCGCGGTGGACGGTGCGCGGGCGAACGGGCTGCGCGTCTTCGCGACGGTGGCGTACACGCCGCAGTGGGCCTCGAGCGTCGCGAGCTGCACGCCGTTCGCGTCCACCGACGCCGCGAAGTGCGAGAACAAGGTGCCCGACGTCGCTGCGTGGCGCGCGGCGGTGACCGCGGTGGTGACGCGCTACCGCGGCCGCGTCGAGTGCTGGGGCATCTGGAACGAGCCCAACCTCCGCACCTTCTTCGACGGCACGATGGACGCGTACGTCGACTCGGTCTTCCTGCCGGCGGCGGCGGCCATTCGCGCGGCGGATCCGCAGGCGCGCATCTGCGGCCCCGAGCTCGCCGGCCTCGCCGCGTCATCGCAGTGGAACGGCGACCAGGGCACCTGTGCCTTCGGGGGCTGCATCCGCAACGGCTGGGAGCGCGACCTGGGGCAGCTCCTCGAGCGCATCGGCCCGCACCTCGACGTCATCACCCAGCACGTCTACAAGGGCGACGCCGCCGGCGTGATGCAGATGCTGCTCGACGGCGAGACGAGCTTCGGCGTGCTGACCCACGACGCGGTGAAGAACGTCATCGCGAGCAAGGGCTACGCGGGGCGCGAGTTCTGGCTCACCGAGGTCGGCTGGGAGCACCCGCCGCAGGGCTCGACGCAGCTCGCTGACGTCGCCACGCGCATCGTCGACCTCTACACGAAGCAGGAAGAGGTCTGCGGCGGCCGCTACGCCGCGAGCCTGAACGACCCGTGGCCGAACTGGACGCGCACCTACTACTTCCACTTCCCGTACGACCCGGGCTCCGGCTGGGGACTCGTCGGGCCGAACCAGACGGCGCTCGCGCCCTACAGCGCGCTGCAGAACTGGGCGGCCAACCGGACCACCACGAGCTGCGCCGGCCCGGATGCGGGCGTGGTGGTGGCCGACGCCGGGGTCGATGCGGGCACGCCCGTCGTCGATGCGGGGCAGGTGACGCCGCCTGACGCGGGGCTGCCTGACGCCGGCCCCGTCGAGGAACGCGACGCGGGCGCGATGTCCGGAGTCGACGCGGGCGCGCCGTCCGGAGTCGATGCCGGCGCTCCAGCCGTCGCCACCGACGCGGGCGCGGACCCCGAGATGCCTCCGGCGTCGGGCGGGTGCGGCTGCACGACGGTGGATCCGCTGGCGCTCGTCGCGCTGCTCGCGGCGCTCCGGCGGCGCTGATCAGCCCCAGGTGATCTCGAACACCGCGCGCGCGCCCTGACTCTCGACGCAGCGCACGCGACAGCCGGTCGCGCCGGAGAGCTCGACGAAGGCTTCGATCGACCCCTCGATGTCGTCCCACACGCCGCGGTTGGCGCCCTCGCAGCCGTCGAAGGTGATGTGGATGAGGCGGTCGGCCCTCGAGTCGAGCGTCACCGTCGCGCCGCGGAGGAAGGTGGAGAAGATGCGCGTGCCGAGGCTCGCCAGCCGCGCGGGGGACGCGAGCGAGAGCACGAAGCGGAACACGGTGTTGACGTCTTCTCGCGCGGCGGCCTTCCCGAGGGTGCGGGCGCTGCCCGGCGCGAGCTGCGCGATGGCCTCGTGGAGCTGCGCGTACCACGGCATCGGGTACCACCCGGCGGCCAGCAGCGCGCGGCCGCGCACCAGCTCCCCGAGCGGTCCGCCGAGGCTCGCGGCGAGCTGCTCGAACTTCGCGTCGCCGTGCTGCTGCTTGAACATGTCGAGCAAGCCGCGGAACCCCTGGCCCTTCAGCTCGCAAGGCATGCAGCGACCATCGCAACCTGTCGGGGCCTGTCAATCACCGGAAACCCGCGCGCCCGCTGGTACCCAGAGCGCGCGGCGGGCGTAGAGTGCCGCCCGTGCTCTCGCGCGGCGTCGGGCTGGCTCTGGTGTTGTCCCTCGTGGCGTGCGGCCGCACCGAGCCGGTGCGTGGCCTCGAGGAGCCGTGGCCCGAGGAAGACGCCGGCTCCGAGTTCCACGGCGCGGTCCCCGCCGTGCCCGTCATGCGCCCCGACGCCGGGCAGATCGTCTCGGGCGCCTGTCAGGGCCCCGCGCAGCAGTGCCCGCAGGGCTTCCACTGTGAGTCGGGCCAGTGCGTGCTCAACGGCGGCAACGGGCAACTCCAGGTGACGCTGCAGTGGCAGAACTCGCCGCGCACGCCGGACGACCTCGACCTCCACCTCATCGAGCCGAACAACTGCGAGATCTACTACGGCAGCGGAGGCCTCTTCTCGTGCCAGTCGGTCGGCTCGCTCGACCTCGACGCGAACGCCGGCTGCCTCGACACCGCCGGCACCGCGGGCCTCGCCTTCGACACCGAGAACATCATCTACCCGGCTGACCGCGCGCCACCCTCGGGCCACTACGTGGTGCGCGTCGACTTCTGGGGCGAGTGCGCCTCGAGCTTCGAGGTGCCCTTCGTGGTCACCGTGCGCAAGGGCGCCGAGCTCCAGCGCACTACCGGCGTCTTCCGCCGCGGCGAGTCGGACATGGGCGGCCTCGGCGACGGCCGCACGGTGTTCGAGTTCGACTTCCCCTGACCTCCATCTCCCAGTCTCTTTTCTTCACCTGCGCGCGCGGGTGGGGGTTCCGGCCCGAGAGAGAGGTCGTGTAGGGCCTCCCGCAGGAGACCTCGACATGAGACTGCTGACCCTGGGATGCCTCGCCGCGCTCGCCTTCTTCGCCTGCGGCACGACGTCGGGCCCGTGCAACGCCCGCACCTGTCAGGGCTGCTGCACCGCGGCCGGAGCGTGCGAAGCGGGCAACACGGCCAGCGCCTGCGGCTCGCTCGGCGGCACCTGTCGCGACTGCGCGGGGCTCGGCCTCACCTGCACGCTCGGCACGTGCTCGACCGTCATCAGCGGCAACGGCGGAGGCGCGGCCTCGGGGGGCGGCTCCGGCGGCGGGGGCGGCGGCAGCGTGACCGGTGGAGGCGGCGGCGCGACGGGCGGTGGCACGGGCGGCGGGGCTGCGACCGGAGGCGGCGGCGGCTCCTCGGCCTGCGCCATCAACAACGGCGGCTGCGCGGCCGAGGCGCTCTGCACGCCGCAGGGCACCTCGCGCGTGTGCACCTGCACCTCGGGCTACGTCGGAGACGGCTTCACCTGCGCCGACGTCAACGAGTGCCTCACCAACAACGGAGGCTGCGCGACGACGGCGACGTGCACCAACACGCCGGGCGGCCGCACCTGCACCTGCCCCACCGGGTACACCGGCAGCGGCGTCACCTGCACCGACGTCGACGAGTGCCTCACCAACAACGGAGGCTGCAGCGCCAACGCGACATGCACCAACACGCCGGGCAGCCGCACCTGCGCCTGCCGCGCGGGCTTCACCGGTGACGGCTTCACCTGCACGGCCTCGACGCCGGTGTGGACGATCGAGCTGGTGACGACGCTGGGCGGCTCGGCGTCCGACCTCGCGCTCGATGGCGCGGGCGTGCCGGCCATCGCGTTCGTCTCCGACTCGCCGCGCGGCGTGTACTTCCGCCGTCGCCTCGGCGCGAACGCGTGGAGCTCCCCGGAGACCGTCGACTCGCAGATCAACGCGATGGATCCCTCGCTCGTCTTCTCTGGCAGCGCGTGGGTGGTGGCCAACTCGGTGCTCGACCTGTCGCTGGCGTCGGTCTCGACGTGGAGGCGGCCGGCGAGCTCGGCGTCGTGGTCGTTCGAGGCGTCGTACTCGCCGCGCGAGCAGCCGGATCTCGCGGTGGGCGCCGGCCGTGAGCACCTCGTGTTCGGCCCGCGCACCGCGACCAGCACCGTGTACTACGCGTCGCGCGCGGCGGGCACGTCGACCTGGAGCACGCCCGGCGTCGTCACCAGCGTGGCTGGCGGGTTCCCGTCAGCGGTGGCGGCGAACGACAGCGGCGCGCTCGCGGTGGCGTACGTGCGCGGCTCGGACCTCACGCTGTGGCTCGCGCGGAGCTCGGGGCTCGGCACGTCGTGGACGACGACGCAGCTCACGACGGGCCAGGTCTGGTACGTCGACCTCGCGCTCGACGCGTCGAACGTGGCGCACCTCGTGTACTACGACGGCCAGGCGCAGGTGGTGCGCTACGAGAGCTGGTCGGGCAGCACGCGCACCGCGCAGCTCACGCTCGACAGCGGAGGCGCCGGGGCGGGCTCGCAGTGGTACTCGGGGCCCGCCATCGCGCTCGATGCGGCGGGCGCGGTGCACGTCAGCTACCTCGACTTCGCGCACGGGCAGAACCTCCGCTACGCGACCAACCGCAGCGGCTCGTTCGTGGTCGAGAACGTGGTGGGGTGCGGCAACGTGCTGGGCCGAACGTCGATCGCCGTCGACGCGAACCGGGCGCCCCACATCAGCTTTCCGCTGCCGGCGTCGTCGTTCGGCAACCTCGGGTATGCGGTGAAGCGATAGCCCTGTCCGCCGCGGCAATGAGTCGACCGCGACCATCGGGTCGCGGCGGCCCCGGCGCGGGTCATTGACGTGGTCCGGCCCCACCCGGGGCCGTTAGTCGATCCACGTGCAGCCCCGACCGAAGATCCTCGTCCTCGACGACAGTGACACCGTGCTCGAGCTGACGGAGGCCATCCTCTCCTCCGGCGGCTACGACGTCGTCACCCTCAACGCCTGGCCGAAGCTCGCCGCGACGCTCGCGAAGGAGCAGCCCGCCCTCGCGCTCATCGACGTCTCGATGCCCATCCTCAGCGGCGACTCGGTCGTCGGCGCGATGAAGAAGAGCGGCGCGCAGAGCCGCTTCGTCCTCTTCTCGGATCGCCCCGAGGCGCAGCTCCGGCCGCTCGCCGAGGCCTGCGGCGCCACCGGCTACATCTGCAAGACCGGCGAGCCCCAGGTGCTGCTCGAGCGCGTGGCGAGCTTCCTCGGAGCTCCTGCGCCCGCCACCGCCCCGGCGCGCAAGGCCCCGACCGGGCCCATCGCCGTCGTCGCCCCCACGCCCCTCGGCGTCGGGCTCCCCGTCGCGTGGGCCTCCGAGCTCCAGCTCGGCGGCGAGCTCGTGGCCCTCGCCCCCTCCCTCATCGTCTTCGACGTCACCCAGCCCCGCGCGCGGCTCCTCGCGGCGTTGCTCAACGACACCCCCGCGCTGGCCGCCGTGCCGCTCCTCGCCACCGCCCCGGTCAGCGGGCCCGCCGCCTGGCGCGAGGCCCTCGCCTGCGGCGCGAGCGACTTCCTCACCCACGACGCGCTCGCCCGCGACGCCGCGCGCTGCCGCCAGTCCGGCGAACCGCCGCAGGTCGCGCTCCTCGCCGACCCCAACCCGCTCGTCCGCCGCGAGCTCGCCGGCCTCGCGCGCCTCCACGGCCTGCTCCCCGTCACCGCCTCCACCACCGCCGAGCTCGAGACCCTCCTCGACCAGCTCGCCCGCCGCGTCGACCTCGTCCTCGCCGACGCGCCGCTCGTCCCCCACGCACCGCTCCTCCTCAACCGCCTCCGCGCCCTCAACCCCGCCGCGCGCTTCGCCCTGCTGTCCACTGGACTGGACACTTCGGGCCCGCTGCCGACGTTGCCGAAGCGCGGTGATGAGCTCGCGGTGTTTCTCGCTGATCAGCCCACCTCGGCGCGGCTCGACCTGGGCTCGCGTCGACCGTGGCTGGGTGCGGTAGAGTTCTCTTCAGACGCTGGCTCCGGGGGGGGACTGGTGACTGAACTGACGCGCAACATGATCTTCATCGCGACGCTGCGACCGGCGGGGCGCGACGCACGCCTTCGCCTGAGCGTCGAGGTCGAGGGCGGCCGCGCCGAGCTCTCGGGGCGCGTCGCGTGGAGCCACGGCTTCGCCCGCCACCGCGCGCAGGTCGCGCTGGGCATGGCGGTGGTGGTCGACGACACCAGCGCGCTCAAGGAGCGGATGTGAACCAGCCGCTGCTCCCGGTGACGCTCGACGGTGTCTGGCTCGGCCTCGACGCGCTCAGCGCGAAGGAGGTGCTGGGCCCGCTCGCGGTGGTGCCCGTGCCCGGCGCGCCGCCGCACGTGCCCGGCGTCGTGCCCTGGAACGGGCGCGCCATCGCGGTGTTCGACCTCCCGAAGCTGCTCGGCCTCGAGGCCAGCGCGGGCCAGCGCCAGCGCACCGTGGTCTGCCAGCACGGGCCGGCCCTCTTCGCGCTCCAGGTCGACGCGGTGCGCGAGGTGGTGCACGTCGATGATCAGGCCTTCCGCCCCGTCGAGGCGGTGCATCACGCCTTCGCGCTCGCGGAGTGCGACTACGAGGGCAAGACGCTCTCGATGCTCGACCTCGATGGGCTCCTCGCCTCGGTGCTCCCCGTCAACCGATGAACGTCCCGCCCCCGAACCGGCAACCCCGGCCCCCCCGCGCCTCGCAGGAGTGGATGGTGGTGTGCGGCGCGGTGACCGACCTCGCCGTCGCGCCCGCCGCGGTGCTCGAGGTGCGCGCGCCGCAGCCGGGCGAGCAGGGCGTGCTCGAGCTCTCGACCCTCGGCTGGGAGCCGGCGCTCGACGACGTCTCGCCGCGCGTGGTGGTGGTGCGCACCGCCGCCGGGCCGCGCCGGCTCTCGGTCACCAGCCGCGTCGCGGTGCGCGCCTTCGACGTGCCCCTCTGCCCGCTGCCGAAGGAGCTCGGCGCGGGCGCCTTCGCCTCCCACGTGCTCTTCCCTGAAGGAGGGCGCGCCACGCTCGTGCTCTCCCTCGACGTCCTGCCTTCGAGGGCCTCCCCATGAGCTTTCGATTCCGGCTGTACCTGATGTCGACCCTCGCCAGCGCCTCGCTGCTGGTGGTGCTGGGCGCGATGGTGTGGCTCAGCACGCGCGTGGGCGCGATGCTCGAGCGCGTCGAGAAGGGCTCGGTGCCCGCGGCCGAGCTGCACCGCGAGCTCGACGCGCTGCTCATCGCCACCCAGCGCGCGCTGCAGGACGCGGGCTCGCCCCGGGACGCGGCGAAGCTGGCGCGCGTCGACGAGCTCGAGCGGCGCTTCCTCGCGCGGCTCGCCTCCGGCGCGAGCAACCCGGTGCTGAAGGTTGACGAGCTCGACGCGCTGCGCGCCGACTTCACCGCGTGGCTCGCGGCCGCCCGCACCTCGACGCCCGCCGAGGCCGAGCTGCTGCAGCGGCTCCAGACCCACCTCGCGGACTCGGCGACGCGGAGCAACGCGCGCTCGCTCGAGGCCATCACCGAGCTGCGCGCCTCGCAGCGCGGCTCGTCGCGGGTGCTGATGATGCTCGCCTTCGGCATCGCCATCACCCTGGCGCTCGTCTCGGTGCCGATGGCGCGGCGCCTCAGCGCGTCGTTCTCGAAGCTCCTCACCAGCGTGGAGGCGGTCGCGGCCGGCGACCTCACGCGCGACCTGCTGGTGGACGTACGCGACGACGAGTTCGGCAAGCTCGGCGCCGCCTTCCAGCGCATGGTGACGCAGCTGCGCGAGGTGCACCTCGCCATCGACGCGGTGGTGCGGCAGCTCGGCGAGAGCGCGGCGCAGATCCTCGCCGCGAGCCGCGAGCAGGAGGCCGCCTCGCAGACGCAGTCGAGCAGCGTCGAGGAGGTCAACCGCACCATGCAGTCGCTGCTCGACTCGGCGACGCACATCGCCAACTCCGCCGAGGGCGTGTCGTCGAACGCCGAGCGCACGCGCGACACGGCGCTGGCCACCTCGAAGAAGATCGCCGAGCTCTCGGCGCAGGCCAACCGCATGTCGGAGATCCTCGAGGTCATCCGGGAGATCGCCGACCGCAGCGACCTGCTGGCGCTCAACGCCGCGCTCGAGGGCACGCGCGCGGGTGAGGCGGGGCGCGGCTTCTCGCTGGTGGCCAACGAGCTGCGCCGGCTCTCGGAGCGCGTGGGCGCCTCGGTGCGCGACGTGAAGACGCTGGTCAACGACATCCGCGCGTCGGGCGCGTCGACGGTGATGGTGACCGAAGAGGCGCGCACCCTCGCCGACAACACCGCCTCGTCGGCGCGGCAGATCACCCTCGTCACCCAGCAGCAGCAGACCGCGACCGAGATGGTGTCCACCAGCATGAAGGACGTGGCGCGGGTGCTGGTCGAGAGCGTCGCGTCGACCGCGCAGACCCGGCGCGCGGCCGGAGACCTCGCGGTCCGCGCCGAGGAGCTCGGCAAGCTGCTGGCCCGCTTCAAGGTGGGCACGCCCTCGTGAGCACCGCGCGCGAAGGCCTGCTCGCCCGCTACCGGGCCCGCTCGCTCGAGCGGCTGCGGCAGGTCGGGCTGGTGCTCGTCGAGCTCGAGGCCGGGCGCGGCGACGAGGCGATGCTGCGCGACGTGGCGCGCGAGCTCCACACCCTCAAGGGCGACGCGCGCGTGGTCGGCCACGGCACGCTGAGCGAGCTGTTTCACCGCATCGAAGACGTGCTGCTCGCGCAGGGCGCCACGCCTTCGCCCGACGTGGTGTCGCGGCTGCGCACCGTGCTCGACGGCGCCAGCCAGGTGCTCCGCGACGCCCTCGAGGACACCGCGGCCGAAGACGTGCTCGCCGTCGCGCAGATCGCCCTCGCGAGCCTCCCCGTCGCGCGCGCCGACGCGCCGCCGCCCACGCCCTCCACCCCCACCCCGCCGCCGACGCCCGCGCCCGCCGCCGCGCCGGCCATGGCGGGCAACGGCTCCGAGCGCCGCTTTCGCCTCGTCGACACCCTCCGCGTCGACCACGCCAGCGAGCGCACGCTCGAGCTCTCGGCGGAGTTCAACGCGCTCGCCGCCCAACTGCGCGCCGCGGGTGTCGACCGCCGCAGCCTCGAGCTGCTCGACCGCTGCCGCACGCGCCTCGACGAGGTGGTCGACGCGACCTGGTCGCTGCGGCTGGTGCCGGTGGCGCCGAGCCTCGAGGAGCTGGTGGTGCCCGCCACCACGCTCGCCACGCAGCTCGGCAAGCGGGTGCGGGTGCAGCTCGAGGCGCACGGCACCGAGGTCGAGCGCGCGGTGCTCGACGACCTCCTCGAGCCGCTGCTCCACCTCGTGCGCAACGCCATCGACCACGGCCTCGAGACGCCGGCCGAGCGCGGCGAGAAGGGCCCCGAGGGGCAGCTGTGGTTGCGGGCGTCGGTGGTGGGCGCGTCGCTGCGCCTCGAGGTGAGCGACGACGGGCGCGGCGTCGACTTCGAGCGCGTGATGGAGCGCGCCCTCGAGCTGGGCCTGGTGAAGCCCGGCGCGGAGCTGACGCGCGAGCAGAAGCTCGACCTCCTCTTCCAGCACGGCTTCAGCACGCGCAGCAGCAGCACCGACGTCTCGGGGCGCGGGGTCGGCCTCGACGTGGTGCGCTCGCGCGTCGACGCGCTCGGCGGGCAGGTGGCGGTCAGCCAGACCGGCCCCTCGGGCACCACCCTCACCCTCACCGTGCCCACCGCGCTCTCGCGCGAGACGGCGCTCGTGGTGCAGGTGGGCGGGCGGCTGTACGGGGTCCCCGCGGCGCAGGTGCAGCTGGTGCACCGGCTCGAGCCCGGCGACGTCGAGGCGGTCGCGGGCGGCCGCGTGCTGCGCCGGCAGGGCATGCGCCTCGCGCTGCAGTCGCTGGCGACGGTGCTCGACGGCGCCGCCCCGCGCACCGACGAGCGCTGGGTGGTGGTGCTCTCGGGCGCGCAGCGGCAGGCGGCCTTCACCGTGGAGCAGGTGCTCGGGCAGCGCGAGCTGGTGCGGCGGCCCATCGACGCGGTGCTCGCCACCATCCCCGCGCTGTCGGGGAGCGCGCTGCTCGAAGACGGGCGGCTCGTGCTGCTGCTCGTGGTGGCCGCGCTGCTGCGCAAGGAGACGGGCGCCGCCGCCGCCGAGGCCGCGCCCCAGGCGCGCGTGCGCCCCCGCATCCTCGTGGTGGACGACTCGCTCACCGTCTGCAACCTCATGAGCCAGTTGCTGACCGAGGGCGGCTTCGACGTCACCGAGGCGCACGACGGGCTCGAGGCGCTCGAGGTGCTCGCCGACGGGGTGCCCGCGCTGGTGGTGACCGACATCGACATGCCGCGCATGGACGGCTTCACGCTGCTGGGGCGCGTGCGCGAGCGCTGGCCGCACCTGCCGGTGGCGATGCTCTCGATGCGCGGCTCGCCGGAGGACCGCCGCCGCGCCGCCTCGCTCGGCGCCAACGCCTACCTCGTGAAGTCGCAGTTCGACGAGACGACGCTCGCCGAGACAGTGCGCCGGCTCCTGGGGGGGCGCTGACGTGGGAGCTGGCGTCACCGTGCGCGTCGTGGTGGGCGACGACTCGAGCATCTTCCGCGAGGTGGCGCGCGAGGTGCTCGAGGGCGACGGGGACATCGCCGTGGTGGGCGAGGCCGTCGACGGGCCGGACACCATCGCTGCGGTGCGCCGCCACCGGCCCGACCTGCTGCTGGTCGACCTCCAGATGCCGGGCATGAGCGGCCTGTCGGCCATCGAGCAGGTGATGGCGGGCAGCCCGGTGCCCATCGTGCTCATCACCGCGCGGCGCGGCGACGACACGCTGGCCTTCGAGGCGATGCGGCGCGGCGCGCTCGAGGTGCTCGACAAGGGCGTCGTCGCGCAGCGCCCCGCGTGGCTGCGCGAGCAGGTGCGGCAGCTGGCGCGCGTGCCGGTGGTGCGGCGGCCCGCCGCGAGGCCGGCGCAGGCGACGGCGGGGGT
>JBMORD010000223.1:0-11378 GCA_049322495.1 Myxococcota bacterium
CGAAGAACGCGCTCGAGGCGAAGACCGCGGCCGAGGCGGCGCGACGCAACGCGATCCGCGAGAAGGAAAAGGCCGACAAGCTCAAGGCCGAGGCCGAAGACCGGGCGCGCCGCATCGAGGAACAGCTCGGCAGCTCGGTGATCGACGATCTCAAGTGAGGAACGCCGCCATGACGAAGACACGCGCGTGGATCTGCGGGGCGCTGGTGCTCATCGCCCTCCCCGCTCTCGGCGCCGACGAGCCGGAGCGCCCCTGGGCGAAGGGCGTCCCGAAGGATCGCCAGACGAAGGCCATCGGGTTGTTCCGCGAGGGGAACTCGGCGCTCAAGGAGTCGCTCTTCCCCAAGGCGGCGGCCACCTACAAGGAGGCGCTCCAGGTCTGGGACCACCCGGCGATCCACTACAACCTCGCGCTCGCGCTGGTGAACCTCGATCAGCCCGTCGAGGTGCACGAGCACCTGACCGCGGCACTCAAGTTCGGCCCCGCCCCGCTCGATGACGACAAGTACCAGCAGGCGCAGCGCTACCTCGCGCTGATCGAGCGCCAGCTGACGAAGGTGAAGGTGACGTGCGCGTTCGACGGTGCGCAGGTGCGCCTCGACGGTCGCCCGCTCTTCACGGGGCCGGGCGAGTGGGAAGGCCAGCTCCGCGCCGGGCCGCACACCCTGACCGCCTCGAAGGAAGGGCTGCTGCCCGACGAGCGGGCGGTGACGCTCGCCGGCGGCGACGCGCAGGAGTTCCAGCTGCGGGTGTACCGGTCCGAGGAGCTCACCGAGTACCGCCGGGCCTTCAGCCCGCTGATCCCCGTCGCGGCGCTGGGCGTGGGGGCGGCGCTGGTCGGCACGGGCGCGGCGCTCCACTTCGGCGCGCAGGGCACCTTCAAGAAGTACGACGAGGGCATCGCCACCTGCGCCAGCGCAGGCCTCGACAACGCCGGCTGCATTCCCACGCCCGATCTCCAGTCGCTGCGGGCCTCCGGCAACGGGCTCCAGACCGGCGCCTACGTGATGTACGGCGTCGGCGGCGCGGCGCTGGTGACGAGCGCGATCCTCTTCTACGTCGGGCGGCCGATCCCCTTCCGCAAGACGGTGAACGTCGACGCGAGCAAGCCGCCGCAGGTCTCGATTCTTCCCATCCTCTCTCCGACGGGCGCCGGAGCCCTCGCTGCCATCGAGTTCTGACCCATGAACGCGCTCAGGAAAGTCTCCGTCGCCGCGCTGGCGCTCCTCGCGGCCTCCTGCTTCGAGCCTGCGAGCACCACCTGCTCGACGGGCGTGGTCTGCCCCGACGGCCTCAAGTGCACCGCGGCGGGCGATCAGTGCATCCTCGCCGGCAGCACCTGCGGTGACGGCAAGGTCGACCCGGGCGAGAAGTGCGACGACGGCAACGTGCGCAACGGCGACATGTGCCGCAGCGACTGCCGCGGCCAGGCGCTCTGCGGCGACGGCGTGCTGGACAACGATCTGAAGGACGTCACGGGCAACGTGCTCGAGGTCTGCGACGACGGCAACGCGGTGAGCGGCGATGGCTGCTCGGCGGACTGCAAGTCGACCGAGGGCTGCGGCAACGGCATCGTCGACGTGCGCGAGCAGTGCGACGACGGCGCCCAGAACGGCATGACGGACTGCCGCGTCGGCTGCGTCTTGAAGCGCTGCGGCGACAAGACGGAAGACACGTACGTCGACGGCGGCCGCGAGGAGTGCGACGACGGCGATCCCGACGGGGGCGCCTCGGCCAACGGCGGCGCGCGCTGCTCTCCGAGCTGCCTGCTCAAGGTGTGCGGCAACGGCATCGTCGATCGCTTCCCCGACAGCACGAAGAACGAGCTGTGCGACGACGGCAACCGCGACGCGGGCGATCAGTGCGGCCCCACCTGCCTCTTCGAGGTGTGCGGCAACAAGTTCGTCGACCCGGGCGAGGCCTGCGACGACGGCAACACCGTGGCCGGCGACGGCTGCGCGTCGGACTGCAAGACGACCGAGCTCTGCGGCGACGGCCGGCTCGATCTGTTCTTCGTCGACGGCGGGCGCAACGAGGCCTGCGACGACGGCAACACGCGCTCGGGAGACGGCTGCGCGGCAGACTGCAAGACCTCGGAGCAGTGCGGTGATGGGCGGCGCGACCCCCTCTTCGCCGACGGCGGGCCCAACGAGCTGTGCGACGACGGCAACACCGTCTCGGGCGATGGCTGCTCGGCGAACTGCAAGTCGACCGAGGTGTGCGGCAACCGCATTCTCGACGCGATCCGCGATGGCGGCGTCGAGGTCTGCGACGACGGCAACGACGCGGGCGGAGACGGGTGCAACGCGCGGTGCCTCGGCTTCGAGACCTGCGGCGACGGGTTCCTCGACCCGGTGCTGCCCGACGGCGGCCACGAGCTGTGCGACGACGGCAACAACGCCCCCGGCGACACCTGCGCGCCCGACTGCCAGTCGCTCGGCCAGTGCGGCAACGGCTTCGTCGACATCTACACCGACGGCGGCATCAGCGAGGAGTGCGACGACGGCAACAGCAACAACAACGACGGCTGCACCAACCTCTGCCTCGCCGCGCACTGCGGTGACGGCATCGTGCGCTTCGGCGTCGAGCAGTGCGACACCATCGTCGAGACGGCGGGCTGCAACGCGAACTGCACCACGCGCCTGTGCGGCGACGGCATCGTCAACGCCACGGCCGGTGAGGAGTGCGACGTCATCGGCGGCATGACGGCCGACGCCGGCGCGCAGACGGCCACCTGCGACACCAACTGCACCGTGGCCTACTGCGGCGACGGCACCCGCAACACCGCGCGCGGAGAGGCGTGCGACACCGGGGGCAACAGCGCGAGCTGCAACGCCAACTGCACGCTGCCGGTCTGCAACGACGGCATCCTCAACACCGCGGCCGGCGAGCAGTGCGACACCGGCGGCGACTCGACGTTCTGCGACAGCGACTGCACGCCGGCCCAGTGCGGCGACGGGCGCCTCAACGTCCCCTCCGGCGAGCAGTGCGACGACGGCAACGCGGTGAACACCGACAACTGTGTGCAGGGCTGCCGCAACAACGTGTGCGGCGACGGGTTCCGCGATCAGCAGGCGCCCCAGACCGAGGCCTGCGACGACGGCAACACCGTGAGCGAGACGGCGTGCCCGTACGGCCAGCCGACCTGCACCGCGTGCAACGCGACGTGCTCGAACACGCTGAGCCTCACCGGCCCGTACTGCGGCGACAGCACGGTCAACGGCAGCGAGGCGTGCGACGACGGCAACACCACCACCGAGACCGCGTGCCCCTACGGCACCGCGAGCTGCACCGGCTGCGCCGGCAACTGCGCTGCCCAGTTCTCGCTCACCGGCCCGCGCTGCGGCGATGGCGTCACCCAGGCGGCGAACGGCGAGGTGTGCGACGACGGCAATACCACCACCGAGGCGAGCTGCCCGTATGGAACGCCGACCTGCACGGTGTGCGCGAGCGACTGTCGGTCGACGCCCGCGCGCACCGGCATCTTCTGCGGCGACGGCTCGGTCAACGGCGCGGAGGTGTGCGACGACGGCAACACCACCACCGAGACGGCCTGCGCCTACGGCACGCCGACCTGCACCGCGTGCACCGCCAACTGCGCCGCGCAGTTCTCGCTCACCGGCCCGTTCTGCGGCGACGGCACGGTGAACGGCAGCGAGACCTGCGACGACGGCAACACCACCACCGAGACCGCCTGCCCGTACGGCACGGCGAGCTGCACGCGCTGCAACGCCACCTGCACCACGACGCTCAACCTCACCGGCCCGCGCTGCGGCGACGGGATCGTCAACGGCACCGAGGCCTGCGACGACGGCAACACCGTCACCGAGGCGGCGTGCGCGTACGGCACGGCGAACTGCACCATCTGCAACGCGACCTGCACCGCCGAGCTGCCGCGCACCGGCCCGTACTGCGGTGACGGCACGGTCAACGGCACCGAGAGCTGCGACGACGGCAACACCACCACCGAGACCGCGTGCCCCTACGGCCAGGCGACGTGCACGCGCTGCAACGCGACCTGCGCGGCGACGCTCAACCTCACGGGCGGCGTCTGCGGCGACGGGGTGGTCAACGCTCCGAACGAGGCCTGTGACGACCGGAACACCAACAGCTGCGGCACCTGCAACGTCACCTGCACCATCGCCCAGCCCCTGGCGAGCGCGTCGGGCACGATCCAGACCGTCTCCGACAACACGCTCAACGACGATGCCGACGGGCAGTCGTTCACCCTCGACGACGGCGTCAACCCGCCCACCACGTTCTGCTTCAAGCTCAACTCGACGTCGTTCACCTGCCCCACGGGGCAGATCGAGATCGACTTCACCGGCTCGAACCCCGACTCGTCGGCGGTCGCAGACGCGGTGATCTCGGCGATCAACGGCGTGGGCGCCACGCTGGCGATCACCGCCTCCAAGCGCACCTCGCAGCCGTACGTGCGGCTCTCGAACGACGAGATCGGCGGGTTCGGCAACGTCGCGCTCAGCGACACGGTGGTGTCGACGGGCTGGGTGATGACCGGCATGGCGGGAGGCGGCGGGCTCGACTGCCCGGCGACCACCGGCTGCGCGACGGGCAGCGACTGCCTGTCGGGGGTGTGCACCTCGAACGCCTGCGCGCCGTGAGTCCGGCCGCGTCGCCGAGGCGGGGAGCGGCGCTCTACGTTCAGGTGCTGATCGCCATCGCGCTCGGCATCGCGGTGGGCGTGGTGCGCCCCGACTGGGGCGTCGCGCTCAAGCCGCTCGGGGAGGGCTTCGTCGCGCTGATCAAGATGTTGATCGCGCCGATCGTCTTCACCACCGTCACCGCGGGCATCGCGGGGATGGGAGACCTCAAGAAGGTCGGCCGCGTCGGCGCCAAGGCGCTGGTGTGGTTCGAGCTGATGACCACCGTGGCGCTGGTGCTCGGGCTGGCGATCGTCTCGGTGATCGGCCCGGGCCGCGGCATCCACGCGACGGTGGCGTCGCTCGACACGGCGCAGCTCGACAAGACGCTCTCGGCCCCGCGGCCGCACGGGGTGGTGGAGCACCTGCTGGCGCTGATCCCCCAGAGCTTCGTCGGGGCCTTCGCCTCGGGCGACACGCTCCAGGTGCTGCTGCTGGCGATCCTCGCGGGGATCGCGCTGGCCGGGCTGGGCGAGCGCGGGAAGCCGATCCTCACCTCGCTCGATCACCTCGCGGGGCTCTTCTTCGCGATCATCGGCGTGGTGATGCGCCTGGCGCCGCTGGGCGCGTTCGGCGCGATGGCCTTCACCATCGGCAAGTACGGCGTGGGCGCGCTCGGAAACCTGCTGCTGCTCATCGTCAGCTTCTACGCGACGGCGCTGGTCTTCGTGTTCGGGGTGCTGGGGGCGGCGCTGCGCGTCGTGGGGCTGTCGATCTTCCGCTTCGTGGCGCACCTCAAGGAGGAGCTGGTGCTCGTGCTGGGCACGTCGTCGTCGGAGAGCGCCCTGCCCTCGCTGATGTCGAAGCTCGAGGCGCTGGGCTGCGCGGGGCCGGTGGTGCGGCTGGTGGTGCCCACCGGCTACTCGTTCAACCTCGACGGCACCTGCATCTACCTGACGATGGCGAGCGTCTTCGTGGCGCAGGCGCTCGACGTGCCGCTGTCGCTCGGGGAGCAGCTCTCGCTCCTCGCGGTGCTGCTGCTGACGTCGAAAGGCGCCGCGGGCGTGACGGGGAGCGGCTTCGTCACGCTGGCCGCGACGCTGCAGTCGGTGGGCACGGTGCCCGTCGCGGGCATCTCACTGCTGCTGGGCATCGATCGCTTCATGTCCGAGGCGCGGGCGCTCACCAACCTGGTCGGCAACGCGGTCGCGACGGTGGTGGTGGCGAAGTGGGAAGGCGCGCTCGATCTCGAGAAGGCGCGCGCGCAGCTCGAGAAGAAGGAGGCGTGAGTGGGGCTGGACGGCGTGGAGTGGCTGATGTCGGTAGAGCGGGCGTTCGGCATCGCGGTCTCCGACGAAGAGGCGCATGCGCTGCGGACGATCGGCGACACGGTCTGGCTGCTGGAGCAACGACTGGGCGCGAGGCAGGGCTGGTGCGCCACCCAACGCACGTACCATCGCTTGTGCCGTGCGCGCGGGCAGCGGCGGCTTCCGCTCCGCGCCGCGATCGGTGCGGTGCCGCTCGCGCTCGGATCGCTCGAGGTCCCACGGGAGACACCGCGGGCGGTCGACGCGGCGATGGCGCTCGGGGTTCTCGGCGTCGCTGCCGCCGGGTGGACGATGGGGCCGATCCCGGGTGTGCTCGCGACGCTCGGGAGCGCCGCGGCGGCTGGAGCAGTTGCCGAGCGCACGGCGCGGCACGACGCGCAGATGACCGTCGCCGAGGCTGCGCGCACGATCGCCGCCGCGAACTACGGCGCGCTCCTCTCGGAGGGAGCCGCCTGGGACCGACGCCTGGCCGCACGGACGGTGATGCTGCTCGCGGCCACACAGATGGGCATCGGGCCCGACGAGATCCATCTCGAGACGCGGCTCGCCGAGCTGTTCTGTGACTGAAGGCGTCATGGCGGAACTTCAGCCAGCCTGGCTTCCTCGCCCACGGTTTCCCCGACGCGGCGTACGGCTGAGACGCGATTCGCCCCTCGCGAGGGGCGGCCATCGAGTGGTCGCGCCGTTCACGCGAGGCTTCGCACCGAGCAGCGGCGACGCTCGGCCGTGATCTGCTCGCGCTCGTCGAGGCGCAGAAGGAAGCGCGACCGCGGCATGCACGGCAGCCCAGATCGATCGGCTCTTTCCACCCGGAGGCGCGGACAGCCCTCGCGGCCAACGACTTCGGTGGCCGGGTCGGACGCCCGCGAGCGAGACGGGAAAGCGGCCAAGCGCTTCCGCACAACGGGGGCCGCGACGCCTCCTACCGCTCGCCGCACCAGGCGAAGGCGCGCACCTGCCGATCCTCGTTCCTTCCACCGCCTTCGCCGGAGACGACGACCGGACGCTCTGTCGATCGGACTCCGAGCGCGCCTGCGGCGGTCGTAGTGATGGCCGTCGGTGGCCATCGCCGCGCGAAGGCACTCACCGTTCCGATCATCGTTCCTTCTGCCGTCTTCGCCGCAAACGACGACCCCCGACGCTCCGTCGAGCGGGCCAACGAGCGCCCGCGGAGGATTCTCGGCTTCCACGCATGCATCGCCGTCAGCGAGCGAGACAAGTGCTACTTGCGCACAGAGGGGGCCGACTACGAAGGCGCTCACGCTCCGCCGAGCGGACCACGAGCGCGCCCACGGCCGGTTCTTGGCTCCGCGAAGCGGCAGGCATTGGCGAACACCCCGCGATTCACGCTGGAGTCCACCTTCACGCGGCACGCGCGACCCGCGCGTTGGACAGCACCTCGAGGAGCGAGGGCGGCAAAGGGCTCGTCGTCGCGAACTCGACGCCCGCGAGCGCCTTGCCCGCGCGGACGCGCCGCACGAGCACGTCGACCGACGGCGCACCGCGGAGCGAGGTGAAGCACAGCCGCCAGCGCGTCGCCGGAGGGAGCGGATCGGGCGTCGAGATCAGCGCCCCGCCGTGGGACAGGTCGAGCGTCTGCCCCTCGATGCTCACCGTCCCGCTCGCGAGCGTCACGGGCAGCTCGATCGGCAGCCGAGGGTGCTTGCGCCCCTGCGCCCCCGTCTCCTCGGCGCGCACGTCGTCGGACGCACGACCCGCCAGCACCTCGGCCTCGCCGCGCGCCTTCCTCAGCTGCGCGACGTTCACCTGGAGCAACTGCTCAGCGATCGAATGACAGGTGAGCATCGATGGCTCACGCATCGGGTCGAGCAGCCACGGCCTCCGGAGGTTGACCGACTCGTGCGCCCGTCGGCTCGTCCGCAGCGTGCCGAGGACCCGCGCGTCGACGGACAGGAAGTCGGCGATCATCCGCGACACCGAGAGGGTGACGTTCGCTTCGGTGGCGTCGGCCGCCTGGTTCCCCACGAGGAACACGCCCATCGAGCCGAGGAGCAGCTCGATCGCCTCCGCGAAGGCCGGGCTCTGCGCGTGGACGCGCGCGAGGAGCCCCTTCATCCGCGCGGTGTCGGCGACCTGGCCGTCGCTCAGCCACTCGAGCTGCTCGGGCCCCGGGGAGAGCTGCCGCACGAGGCGGTGCACCGCTCCCTTGAGGAAGGCGTAGGCGTTCTGGATCGCCGTGAGCTGCGGCGTGGTCACCACGAGGCGCAGATCAGCGACGTTGAAGACGTCGAGGGCGTTGAAGCTGGTGCCGGCGCCGACGTCGACCATCACCACGTCGGCCTCGAGGCTCGCGATGTGTCGCAGGAGCTTGAGCTTCTGCGCATGAGGGATGTTCGCCGCGCCCGGGTGCGCCGGAGAGCCGGCGATGAGCTCCAGGCCGGGAATGAGCGTCGGCAGCCGCGCCTCGGCGAGCGACTCGATCTGATGATCGAAGAGCGAGTCGAGGGTGCGCGGCATCCGCTCCACGCCGAGCAGCGTGTGGAGGTTCGGCGCGCCGAGATCGGCGTCGACCAGCACCACGCTCCGGCCGTGCTGCGCGCAGGCCACGGCCAGGTTGCAGGCGACGAGGGACTTGCCGACCCCGCCCTTCCCGCCTCCGACCGAGATGATGCGGCCAGGCGCTGGCTTCATGACGCGACGTTGATCGCAAGACGCGGGCCCCTCCCTGAAGCTGGAGGATGGCCGCGGCCGAAGCGGGTCATTTCGCGGCGCGCAGTCGCTCCGGCCCCAGCCGCTTGCGCGCGATGCGGGCGTACGCCTCGTTGAGCTCGATGCCGATGAAGCGGCGGCCCAGCGCGTGCGCCACGAGCCCGACGGTGCCCGACCCGAAGAAGGGATCGAGCACCACCCCGCCCCGCTCCGTCGACGCGAGGATGCACGGCTCGACGAGCGCGGGCGGGAAGGTCGCGAAGTGCGCGTCGCGGAACGGCTCGGTGGGGATCGACCAGACCGAGCGTCGCGCGCGGGTGCCGGTGCCGGTCGCCGCGGGCTCCTTCACGGCGGCATGATCGAAGAAGTAGCGCTCGGCCTTCGAGAAGAGGAACACGTACTCGTGCGCGCGCGTGGGGCGATCCTTCACCGACTCCGGGTGCGCGTTCGGCTTGTGCCAGATGATGTCCGAGCGGAGGTACCAGCCGTCGGCCTGAAGCGCGAAGGCGGCCTTCCACGGCACGCCGATGAGATCCTTCGGCTTGAGGCCCGCGGGCGTCGGCGCGCGGTAGCTCATCGCGCGCGCGGGGTTCTTCTTGTCGCCGTCGCGCCAGGTGCGGCCGCCGCTGGTGTACGAGTCACCGAGGTTGAGCCAGAGCGTGCCCGTCGGCTTGAGCACGCGCCGCACCTCGCGGAAGACGGCCGTGAGCTGCGCGACGAAGGCGTCGACGGTGGGCTCGGCGCCGATCTGCCCGGCGACGCCGTAGTCGCGCAGCCCCCAGTACGGCGGGCTCGTCACGCACGCGTCGACGCTGGAGTCGGGCATGCCACGCAGCACCTGAAGGCAGTCCCCGACGACGAGCTGACCTGCCTGACCTCTCTGCTTCGCGCGCATCGAGGGCCGCTCGTATCACCGTCTCGAGGTGCCCTCGCACGCCGCGCGCAGGGACTCGACCTCCCGAAAGGGAAACGAATGCAGCCACTGCGTCGCGTCGAACGACGCCTCGAGCCGTCGGAAGGCTCTCCACCACGCGAGCCCCAGCTCGCGCACCGGGCCGCGCCACTCGAAGTCATCGAGGCGCATGGCGCCGACGGCGAGAAAGGAGAGCTCGTGGCGTTCGGGCTCGGCGTTCAGCGTCGCCACCGAATCACGGTGCTGCTCGAGCACCACGAGCAAGGCGCTGACGACGCTGCTGATGGGATCGATTGGCACTGCCGAAACCGCGACTCGATGCTCGGCCTTCGTGGCTGCGAGCAGCACGTCGAGCCATCCAGCGCGTGGTGGTCTCAGCTCGATCCGGAGCACCCGAGCCTCCAGAAACACGAAGCCCGCGGCTCCCCGAAGAGAACCGCGGGCTTCAAATGGTCGGGGCGACTGGATTCGAACCAGCGACCACTTGCACCCCAAGCAAGTGCGCTACCAGGCTGCGCTACGCCCCGAGAACGGCAGGGTTGAGACGGCGGGCCTTATGCCTTCCTGACCGTGCCGGGTCAACCTCAATCCCGCGGAAATGGCTCAGTCGTCATCATCTTCGTCGGCGGAGTCGTCAACGTGCCCTTCGTCCTCGTCCTCGGCGGAGAGCTCGTCTTCGGCGACGTAGCCGTCGTTGAGATCGGCCTTGAGCACCTGGCTCGGCACGAACTTCACGACCCGGCGCGCGGTGATCTCGATCGGCTGGCCGCTCTGCGGGTTGCGGCCCGGGCGCGCGCGCTTGTATCGCGGCTGGAAGTTGCCGAAGCCCGAGATCTTCACCTTGTCGCCGCGCTCGAGCGTCTCCTTGAGCGTGTCGAACACCAGCTCCACGAGCTCAGCCGACTCCTTCTTCGAGAACCCCACCCTCTCGTAGATGCTCTCGATGATGTCCGCTTTGGTCATAGGTTGGTGAGCCTAGCCTCCATCGCAGGCAAGTCAACATGGCGACATTGCTGCGCTTTTTCGAGAGGTCGCAGACTTGAGTCCGGGGCCGGAAAATCGGCCCCTTACGCGGCTGGAAGCCCTCAGGTGCGGAGCGCCCCGCCGAGCCGCTGGGTCACCTCGGCGACGATCTTCCCGTGCGCTTCGGTGACCTCGGCGTCGGTGAGGGTGCGATCGGCGGCGCGGTAGCGGAGCGCGAAGGCGAGGTTCTTCTTGCCCTCGCCCACCTGCTTGCCCTCGTACACGTCGAAGACCCGCACGTCGTCGACGAGCGGCTTGCCCACGTCGAGGATGACGGCGCGCACCTTCTCGGCGGCCACGTCGCTGGCCACGACGACCGCGAGGTCTCGGTTGACCGAGGGGAACTTCGTGAGCGGCGTCGCCTGCGGCACGAGCTTCGCCTCGGCGAGCAGCGCCTCGACGTCGAGCTGGAACAGGAAGATGCCGGCCGGAGCGTCGAGCTTGCGCTGGGCGCGCGGGTGCAGCTCGCCGACGGTCCCCAGCACCCGCGGGCCGACGCGCACGGTGGCGGCGGCGCGCGGGTGGTACCAGGGCGACTCGAGCGGCTCCCAGGTGGCGCCGGTGATGGCCAGCGCGCCGAGCACGCCCTCCACCGCCGCGCGCGCGTCGTAGAAGTCGACCGCGGCGTCCTTCCCCGTCCACGAGCGGGCGCCGTCACGCACGCCCCACAGCGCGGCGGCGATCTGCAGCGACTCCTTCGCCACCGGCTTGCCGTTCTCGCCGCCCTTCTCGTGCGGCTGGTAGGTGCGCGCGAGCTCGTAGAAGCGCACGCCGGTCGCCTGGTGCCGGGCGGAGCGCGCGACGTTGGGCACGAGGCTCGCGAAGATCGTGGTGCGCATCACCG
>JBMORD010000224.1:0-83095 GCA_049322495.1 Myxococcota bacterium
ATGCCGGTGCGACGGAGGCGGACGCCGGCGAGGCAGACGCCGGCTGGGACGAGGCGGGCGTCGTCGATGCCGGGAGCCCGCCGGACGCGGGCGCGAAGGAGCCCGCGAAGAAGCCCGGCAAGAAGCCGGTCAAGAAGGCGGTGAAGAAGAAGAAGCGGCGCTGAGGCGCGCGCGCTTGACGCAGCGGGGAGGGGTGAGCAGAAACCCCGACGTGGCCTTCACGACCCGCGTCCACGGTGAGCACTTCACGTTCCCCTCGTTGAAGGTCGTGCTGGCGCGCGCGAACGAGATCCGCTCGGGAGATCGCCAGGCGGGCCTCGCGGCGGGCTCGATGCGAGAGATGGCGGCGGCCAAGCAGGTGCTCGCCGACGTGACGCTCGAGCAGCTCTACAACGCGCCCTCGGTGCCCTACGAGGCCGACGAGGTGACGCGCGTGGTCGTCGATGGGCTCGACGCGATGGCCTACGCGAAGGTGAAGGGCTGGACCGTCTCGCGCCTGCGCGAGTGGCTGCTCGACGATCGCACCACCGGCGAGGAGATCGCCGCGATCTCCCCCGGCCTCACCCCGGAGATGGTGGCCGCCGTCGCGAAGCTGATGTCGAACATGGACCTCGTGACGGCGGGCCGGAAGATGCGCGTCGTCGTGCGGTGCAACAACACCATCGGGCTCAAGGGGCGCATCTCGAGCCGGCTCCAGCCGAACCACCCGACCGACGACGTCGAGGGCGTGCTCGCCGCGGTGAAGGACGGCCTGAGCTTCGGCAACGGCGACGCGGTGATCGGCGTCAACCCGTCGACCGGCGACATTCAGGGCACGGTCGACATCCTCACCGCGGTGAAGGACCTCATGCGCCGGTACCGCGTGCCGACGCAGAACTGCGTGCTCTCGCACATCACCATCCAGATGGCGGCGCTCCGCCGCGGCGCGCCGCTCGACCTCATGTTCCAGTCGATCGCCGGCAGCCAGGGCGCGAACCAGAACTTCGGCGTGTCGGTGAGCGTGCTCGACGAGGCGTACGAGCTCGCGCGCCGCGAGGGCACCGCGCAGGGCCCCAACGTCATGTACTTCGAGACCGGCCAGGGCACCGCGCTCTCGGCGAACGCGCACCACGACACCGACCAGGTGACGATGGAGGCCCGCGCCTACGGCCTCGCGCGCCGCTACAAGCCCTTCCTCGTCAACTCGGTGGTGGGCTTCATCGGCCCGGAGTACCTGCGCGACGCGAAGGAGATCACCCGCGCCGGCCTCGAGGACCACTTCATGGGCAAGCTCACCGGCATCTCGATGGGCTGCGACGCCTGCTACACGAACCACGCGATCGCCGATCAGAACGATCAGGAGAACCTCGAGATGCTGCTGACCCTCGCGGGGGTCAACTACCTGATGGGCATCCCGATGGGCGACGACGTGATGCTCAACTACCAGACGACCTCGTTCCACAACAACGCGGCGCTCCGGGAGATCTTCGGCCACCGCCCGGCGCCGGAGTTCGAGGCGTGGCTCGAGCGCATGGGGCTGTGGCGCAACGGCCGGCTCACCGAGCGCGCCGGCGACGCCTCGGTGTTCGACGAGCACTTCGCGCGCTGATGGCCCGCTTCGTCCCAGCCGGCTGGTCCGAGGCCGACGTGCTCCGCGAGCTCATCGACGGGCCGGCGCGCGCCTTCGTGCCCTTCCCGGAGCTGGAGGTCGTCGAGCGCCCCGACTTCGCGCGCCTCACCTGCGCGCTGTTTCCCAGCGGCGGCTTCAACGGCGTGTCGCGCATGAAGGTGGCCGACGACGTGGCCGATCGACTCATCGACGAGACGCTCGCCGACTACCGTCGGCGGGGGCTCCGCTTCCGCTGGCCGGTGATGCCCGACGCGTCGCCGGCCGACCTCGCCTCGCGCCTCGCTGCGCGGGGGCTCGCGTCGCACGAGGTGGTGGCGATGGCGCGCGCGACGGCGGTGGCGGCGCCCGCGTCGGGGTGCTCCGTCGAGCTCGTCGACGAGACGAACGTCGACCTCTTCACGCGCGTGATGGCGGAAGGCTGGAGCGCGCCGGCCGGGCCGCTCGAGCGCTACCACCGCCTCACGCTCCGCGCCCCGGGCCGACCGCAGCGCCTCTTCCTCGCGCGCGTCGACGGCGAGCCGGCCGGCGTGGCCTCGGCGATGTTCTTCGAGCGCTCGATGTACCTCCTCGGCGGCGTGGTGCTGGAGCGCTTCCGGAAGCGCGGCGTGTACGACGCGCTCACCCGCGCGCGGCTGGCGATGGCCCACGAGAACGGGCTGCCGCTGGCGACCACGCACGCGATGGCCGCGACCTCGGCGCCGCTCCTCGCGCGGCGCGGCTTCGACGAGTGGTTCCGCTTCCCCTCGTTCTCCGGCTGAATCGCTCCGCGCCACCACCGGCTCTGAGGGACGGCATGGCCATCAGCGCGGAACACTGGGAAGGCGTCTACACCCGCAAGAAGACGGACGAGGTCTCGTGGTTCCGGCCGCACCTCGAGCAGTCGCTCGCCTTCATCGAAGAGGCAGCGCTCCCGAAGCACGCGGGCATCATCGACGTCGGCGGCGGGGCGTCGACGCTCGTCGATGACCTGCTCGACCGCGGCTACACCAACCTCGCGGTGCTCGATCTCTCGGCGAAGGCGCTGGAGGTCGCGCAGCGGCGCCTCGGCGACCGCGCGGCGCGCGTGCAGTGGCTGGTCGGCGACGTCACCACGCTCGAGCTCGAGGCGCAGCGGTGGGCCTTCTGGCACGACCGCGCGGTGTTCCACTTCCTGCGCGAGCAGGCCGAGCGGGAGCGCTACGTCGAGCAGGTGCGGCGCGCGCTGGCGCCCGGCGGGCACATCGTGGTCGCGACGTTCGGCCCCAACGGCCCGCTGCGGTGCAGCGACCTCGACGTCCAGCGCTACTCGGCAGACGGTGTCCACGCGGAGTTCGGCGGCGAGTTCCGCAAGGTGGGCGAGCTGACCGAGCTCCACCAGACGCCCTCGGGCAAGCAGCAGGAGTTCGTGTACTGCTACTGCCGCCTCGGCGCCTGACGCCCCCGCTTCGCGAACGGGAAGACGAGGAGCTTCGTGCCCGCATGCGGCGTCACGAGCACCGTCTTTCCCCGCTTCGCGAGCGCGAGCGCCGCGGGGAACCACGGCTCGCGCAGGAGGTCTTCGTCCTTCTCGACGTACTCGGGCACGAGCAGGTCGAGCTCGAGGTAGGCGCCCGTCTCGCGCCGGAGCGCGGGGCCGAAGCTGTACGGCTCCCAGTCGGGGAGCGGCACGACGTCGTTGTGGAGCGCGCCGCCGTAGAGCAGCAGCAGCCGGCCGGGCACGCCGCCTTCGCTCTTCTCGCGCACCTCGAGCGCCTTCTCCTCGACCTTGCGCTTGACCATCAGCAGCGACGCCTCTGCGTCGAGCGTGCCCGCGTCGCCGAGCAGCGCGCGGTAGTCGTCGCAATCGAGCACGAGGATGTGGTTCTTCACGCCCATCGCGTACGTCGCGTCGAGGAGCCCGGTCACCTCGTTTTCGGTCTCGTCGGGCCGCTGCGTCGCCTTCGCCACCGCCTCGGCCAGCGCGGCGGCGAACGCCTCCTTCGGCGTGGCGAACACCGCGCACTCCCCGCAGCCCGCATCGGGCGTGGCGGCGAGCAGGGCGAGCACGAGCGCGCTCATCGGCGCGGCGAGAAGCGGGGCGCGTTGTTGAACTGCCCGCCGGGCTGCGGCCGGGTGTGCGGTGCCGCGGGCGACGCGGCCTGGAGCGCCTTCATCGAGAGCCCGATGCGTCGGCGCGCCTCGTCGACCTGCAGCACCTTCACCTTCACGCGATCGCCGACCTTCACCACCTCGTTGGGGTCCTTCACGAAGCGGTTGGCGAGCTCGCTGACGTGCACCAGCCCGTCCTGGTGCACGCCGATGTCGACGAAGGCGCCGAAGGCCGCGACGTTGGTCACCACGCCGTTGAGCACCTGGCCCGGCTTCACGTGCGCGAGCTCGGTGACGTCGGGGTCGAAGCCCGCGTCGGTGAACTCCGCGCGCGGGTCGCGGCCGGGCTTCTCGAGCTCGGCGAGGATGTCCTTGAGCGTCGGCAGGCCGAGGTCCGCGTCGGGGTCGACGTAGCGCGTGAGCTCCAGCTTCTTCGCGAGCGCCGCGTCGCCGACGAGCGCCTTGCGCGTCACGCCGAGATCCTTCGCCATCTTCGTCACCACCGCGTAGCGCTCGGGGTGCACCGCGCTGGCGTCGAGCGGCTCGCTGCCGTTGGTGATGCGGAGGAAGCCCGCGCACTGCTCGAAGGCGCGCGCCCCGAGGCGCGGCACGTCTTTGAGCTGGGCGCGCGTCTCGAAGGCGCCGTGCTTCGCGCGGTGGGCGACGATGGCCGCGGCGAGCGCCGGCCCGAGGCCCGAGATGTAGCGCAGCAGCGTGGGCGACGCGGTGTTGAGGTCGACGCCCACCTTGTTCACCACCGACTCCACGACGCGGTCGAGCTCCTCGCCGAGCGCCGCCTGGTCGACGTCGTGCTGGTACTGGCCGACGCCGATGCTCTTCGGGTCGATCTTCACCAGCTCCGCGAGCGGATCCTGCAGGCGGCGGCCGATGGACACCGCGCCGCGGATGGTGACGTCGAGCTCCGGGAGCTCCTCGCGCGCCAGCTCCGAGGCCGAGTACACCGACGCGCCGGCCTCGCTCACGCTCACCACGCGCACCTCGCGGGAGATCGCCCCCGCACTCTGGAGCTTCTTGACGAACTGCTCCGTCTCGCGCCCCGCGGTGCCGTTGCCGATGGCGATCGCCTGGGGGCCGTGCGCCTTCACCAGCTTCGCCAGCGCCGCGCCGGCCTCGGACTCACGCCCGGTGTGCGGGTAGATGGTGTCGTGCGCCAGCACCTCGCCGCGCGCGTCGAGCACCGCGATCTTGCAGCCGGTGCGCAGTCCGGGATCGATCGCCACCACCGGCCTGCCGCCGAGCGGCGGCGCGAGCAGCAGCGCGTGAAGGTTCCGCGCGAAGACGGCGATCGCCTCGCGGTCCGCCCGCTCCTTGAGCGTGCGCCGCTGCTCGCTCTCGAGCGACGGCAGCAGCAGCCGGTCGATGGCGTCCTCGATGGCGAGGCCCAGCTCCTTCGCCAGCACCGGGTGGGCGCCGCGCCGCAGCACCGCCTGGTCGACCTTCGCGCGCACGCTGCGCGGCTCGAGCTCGAGCGAGACCTTGAGCAGCCCCTCGGCCTCGCCGCGCTCGGCGGCGAGCACGCGGTGCGAGGGCGCCGTCGAGGCCTTCTCGCGGCGATCGAGGTGGTCGGCGTACTTCGCGAGCTCCGGCGCCTTCGCCTTGCCGCGCGCGACGCCCACCACGAGCTGGCCCTCGTCGACGAACGCCTGGCGGATCGCCGCGCGCAGCTCGGGCTTCTCGGCGATGACCTCCGCCACGATGTCGCGCGCGCCGGCCCACACCGCGTCGATGTCGGGCAGCTCCTTCTCGGCCGAGACGAAGGGCTGCGCGAGCGCGTCACGCGACACCGCGGCGCTGCCCTGCGCGAGCAGCACGTCGGCGAGCGGCTGCAGCCCGCGCTCCCGCGCCACCATCGCGCGCGTGCGGCGCTTCGGGCGGAACGGGAGGTAGAGGTCTTCGAGCGCGGTGAGCGTGGTGGCCGCGCCGACGGCCTTCTTCAGCTCGGGCGTCAGCACGCCCTGCTCCTCGAGGCTGGCGAGGATCGCCGCGCGCCGCCCCTCGCGCGTCTCGACCGCCTTCGCGTGGCCGGCGATGCGCGCGATCGCCTCGTCGTCGAGGCCGCCGGTGGCCTCCTTGCGGTAGCGGGAGATGAAGGGGACCGTGGCGCCGCCGTCGAGCAGCGTCAGCGTCTGGGTGACGCCGGCCAGCGGGAGGTTGAGTTCACGGGAGACGAGGGCGGCGCGCGTCGCGACATCGAGAGCCATGCGCGCAACCTACACTCGAGGGTCACCCCTGCGCGCCCTCCGCAGCGCGAGCGCGGCGAGCAGCGCCAGCGGCGACCACGCCGACGTCGAGCAGCCGGGCAGGGAGCAGGCGACGCCGGGCTGGAGCGTCGCGCCCTCGGTGGTGGTGGTGTCGAGGCACCGGGCGCTCGAGCGCGCGCCGACGTTGCCCGCCCCGTCGACGGCGGCGAGCGTGAAGCACAGCGTCTGGCGCTGGAAGCCGGCGCCGCTCCGCCGCCGGTTCAGCCCGAGGTACGCCGACACGGTGTTGGTCGCGGTGAGGTCGTGCGTGAAGAGCAGCTCCGCCGGCGCCGCGGCGGCCTCGGCCTCGGTCGCGCCGAACGCCGCGACGTAGCGGAGGCCATCGGCAGGCGTGCGGTCGTCGCTCGCCGCCAGCGTCACGCGCAGCATGTCGAGCTGCGGGCAGCTCGCGCCCGAGCCATCGCACGGAGTGCCGGTGAAGAGCGTGACCTCGACGCCCTGCACCACGACCTGGCCCGGCGCCTGCGCGTCGACGCCGGCATCGGCCAGCGGGGGAATGCCCGCGTCGGTGAGCGGCTGCGCCTCGACCGGGAGCCCGACGAGCGAGCAGGCCCAGGCCGCGGGGGCCGCGAGGAGGAGTGCGAGGAGGAGCGTGCGCATGCCGCGGCGGAGAGCAACTTCGAGGCCGAGCCGCCGACGTGCGGAGGACCGCGTGGCGGATGCCGGGCCCGTGACAGCCTCGTCGTGCACCTCGGAGTTTCGAGTGGAACATCGGCGCTCCAGTGCCTCGCGCAAACGTTGCCATCGGCGGTCCCTCGAAGCTCCGGCATTTCGCTGGACTGCAGGCGGCGATGGGTTTGCAGCACCTGCCCTTCCGAACTCGACAGGGAGGCTCCATGCGTTCGCTCGCGCTCGTCTTCGCTTCGCTCGTGTTGATCGGCTGCAACTGCGGCCCCGGCTCGGGAACGGATGGTGGAACGGGCGGCGGCGGCGGCTCGACGACGGGCGGAGGTGGCGGCGCCACGGGCGGCGGCGGCGGAGGCACCGCGCCCTTCCAGCTGACGCTGAGCCCGACGTCGCTCAGCCTCGTCCCCGGCGGCTCGGGGCCGGTGACGGTCAACGTCAACCGCGACACGGGCTTCACCGATGCCGTGCAGCTCACCCTCGAGGGCGCGCCGACCGGCGTCACCGCCACGTTCGCGCCGAACCCGGCGACCGGCACCTCGGCGACGATGACGCTGGTCGTGCCGCTGACCGCGGCGCAGGGCATGACCACCGTCACGGTGAAGGGCACGGCCGGCAGCCGGGTCGCGACGGTGCCGCTCGCGCTCACCATCACCGCGCAGGCGCAGCTGCTGCTCGTCGACGACGACGGGAGCGACAACAACGACGGCTCGACCCAGCCGGCCCCCTCTCCGTCGGACACGCTGTTCAACGGCCTGCTTCAGCCGCTGAGCGGCGCCACGTGGACGCGGTTCGTCGTGCCCACCTCGATGAACGGCCCGACCTTCGATCAGGTGAAGAACTTCCAGACCATCGTCTGGTTCACCGGCGACATCTACGGCGGCGCCGGCAACGTCGAGACGGTGTCGTCGGCTGACGAGGCCGTGCTCAAGGCCTTCCTCGATCAGGGCAACCGGAAGGTGATCCTCTTCTCGAACGCGTACATCTACGGGCTGCCGTCCGGCACCGACTGGTCGTCGACCAACGACGTCTTCCTCCGCGACTACATCGGGGCCACCGGCGCGGCGGCCGACAAGCTCAACAACGTCGCCTTCACCGCCACCGGCGCGGGCACCATGGCGGGCCTCACGCTCTCGGTCGCGGCTGACGCGCCGATCGCCACCTACACCGACCCGATCAACCCGCGCGCGGGCACCGACGCGCTCTTCACCGCGATGCTCGACCCCGATGGCATGGGCACCGTGGCGACGCCGATCGCCGTCGGCCGCAAGAACGTCGGCACCGCCGGCACGTCGACGGTCATCTACGTCGGGTTCTCGTTCGAGAACGTGACCGACCTCACGACCAACACGAAGGCGGAGGCCTTCTCGCGCATGCTCGGCTACTGAGCCCGTCGGCCCGCGCGGCTTGACCGGCTGGCGCGGGCCGAGCAGAACCGGGGGCGTGACCGAGGCCGAGCTCCGCGAGCTGGTGAAGTCCATCGTGACCGAGGTGGTGAAGGCGCACGAGGCGCCCGCCGCTGCGCCGCCGAAGCCTGCCGTGGCTCCCGGTGAGGCGCCGCCCGCGTGGAGCCGCGGCCCGAAGCACCGCCCGCTCCCGCCGCCGCGCTCGGCCGAGGCGCTCGAGCGGCTCGTGGGCACCACGCCCGCGCGCATCGTCACCGGCCGCACCGGCACCCGCTACCTGACGACCTCGTACCTCGGCCTGCGCGCAGACCACGCCATCGCGCTCGACGCCGTCGAGTCGGAGGTCGACGAGGCGTGGGCGACGGCGCAGGGCTGGCTCGCGCTCCGCTCGAAGGCGAAGGATCACGCCGAGTTCCTGCTCCACCCCGAGCAGGGGCGCCGGCTCGACGACGCGAGCCGGACGAAGTGCGAGCGCGAGGCGGACAAGGGCGTCGACGTGCAGCTCATCGCCGGTGACGGGCTGTCGGCGCACGCGCTGAAGGTGAACGGGCCGGCCCTGATGAAGGCGCTCCATGCCGCGCACACCGCGAAGGGCTTCCGCGTCGGCAAGCCGCTGTTCGTGAAGTTCGCGCGCATCGGCGTGCAGGACGAGATCGGCGTGCTCACCCAGGCCAGGAGCACCATCATCATCGTCGGCGAGCGGCCCGGCCTCGGCACCGGCGACTCGCTGTCGATCTACACCGCGTTCGGCCCGAAGCTCGGTCAGGACAACGCCGAGAAGGACTGCATCTCGAACGTGCGCGCGGTCGGCTTCCCGCCCGAGCGGGCGGCCCTCAAGTGCGCCGAGCTGATGAAGGCCTCGTTCGCGGCTGGCGGCGGCGGCGTGAAGCTCACCGGCGGCGATCCCGCGTTCCGGCCCCACGTGGTGAACCACTGATGCGCCCGCTCGTCGCGCTCCGGCCGAAGCTGTTGTCCGTGCGGCAGCTCGAGCAGGTCGAGCCGTCGCTCGCCCGCGCGCTGGGGCTCGACCCGGCGCGCCACGTGTCCGCCGGCTTCGTCACCTGCGATCAAGACGACTCGCTCTACGCCGCGCTCGATCACGCCACCAAGTTCGCCGACGTCGACGTGGTGTACGCGAAGAGCTTCTACGCCGGCAGCGCGCACGCCTCGGGCCCGCTGTCGGGCGAGATCATGGGCGTGCTGGCGGGGCCGAACCCCGCGGAGGTCGCGGAGGGGCTGTGGGCGCTCCGCGAGGCGCTCACCACGAAGATCCACTTCGTGTCCTTCGAGGGCACGAACGGACCGGCGTTCTTCCCGCACGTCATCTCCGAGACCGGGCGCTACCTCGCGCCGCTGGCGAACGTCGCGCCGGGCCGCCCGCTCGCGTACCTCATCGCGCCGCCGGTGGAGGCGATGATCGGCCTCGACGCCGCGCTCAAGGCCGCGAACGTGACGCTGCAGAAGTTCTTCGGCCCGCCGACCGAGACCAACTTCGCCGGCGCGTACCTCACCGGTGCGCTGCCCGACGTCGAGGCCGCCGCGCGCGCCTTCACCGAGGCCATCGAGGCGGTGGTGCGCTCGCCGCTCGGCGGGCTGGTGCGGCCCGAGCGCGAGCGCCGCTGAACCCTCACCGCCGCTGATCGACGATCTGCAGCTGGGTCTGCATGCCGCCGGGCGCGACGATGCGCGCGGTGAGCGCGAAGTCCTGCCCGATGGTCAGCTCGAGGCTGGGGGTGATCTCCGGGCGCGTGCGCCACTCCTCCGACACGTGCACCGTGCCGATGATCTCGCGATCGACCGAGGTCTGATCGAGCGACTCGAAGAGCAGCAGCGGCACCGGCGCGCTCCACGGCGGCAGCCCCTCGAGGAGCGTCGACTTCGTGCACGGCACCGGCGTGTTCGCGGGGATGACCTCCATCGTGCGGCCGCCGACGAGCATCACGCTGACCGGCATCGACACCACGTCGGCCAGGCCCGAGGCGCGGGTGCGCGCGAGGTTGCGCCCGAGGATCGCCGCGCCCACCGCCACGCCGAGCTCGGGGTGCACGTCCTTCTCGCTCGAGAGGTGGGGGAAGTGCGCGAGCCGCTTGCGGATCATCGGCATGCGCGTCTGGCCGCCGACCAGCACCAGCTCGTCGATGTCCTTCGGCTGGAGCCCCGCCCGCTGGAGCACCTCTTCCGTCGCCCCCACGCAGCGCTCGACGAGCGGCTCGAACAGGCGCTCGAGATCGGCGCGCGTCACCCGCTGCTGGAAGTCGACGAAGCCGCCGCCGGTGCGCTGGGCCACCACCGGCACGCGCACGTCGATGGCCTCCACCTTCGAGAGCTGGATCTTCGCGAACTCGGCGGCGAGCGCGAGGCGCTGCATCACCGTGCGGTTGTTGCGCACCGCGACGCCCTGCTGCTCGAGCGTGGCGGCGAAGGTCTCCGCGAGGAGCTCGTCGAAGTTGCTGCCGCCGAGGAAGGCATCGCCGCCGGTGGCGAGCACCTTCACCACGCGGTTCTCGACGCGCATCACCGTGGCGTCGAGCGTGCCGCCGCCGAGGTCGAAGATGAGCACCGTCTGCCGCGGGTTGCGGAGGTTCGCGTAGAAGAGCGCCGCCGCGGTCGGCTCGTTGACGATGGCCGCGACCTGGAGGCCGGCCGATTCAGCCGCGCGCCTCACCGCGTCGCGCTGCCGCACGGTGGCGTGCGCCGGCACCGTCATCACGCACTGCTTGAAGTCGTGGCCCGCCGCCCGCCGCGCGCGCGCCACGATGTCGCGCACCACCACGCCTGCCACCTCCACGAGGGGAATGGTCTGCCCGTAGATGAGCACCGCGCTGTAGCCGTCGCCGCCCTCGACGAGATCGAACGCGAAGCGATCGCGGTGGCGCGCGACGAACTCCGAGTTGAAGCGCCGCCCGAGGAAGCGCTTGGCGCCGAACACCGTGTGCTTCTGGTCATCGATGAGCTGCGACTTCGCCGCCTGGCCCACGAGGCACTTCGAGAGATCCGCCGAGGGGAACCACACCACCGAAGGCAGCACGGCGCTCTTGTCGGTGACCGGGACGACCTTCAACTTTCCGTGGGCGTCGAACCAGGCGGCCGAGGTGTTCGTCGTGCCAAAGTCGATCCCGAGAATCGGCTGCATCCACCCGCAGAGTACGGAACGGCTCCGTCCCACGGCCACGAATGTTTGTGGTTTCTTGCGGCACGTGGCGCCTACATCTCCCTCCATGCGTTCGCGGCTGACGATGCTCCTGCTGCTCGCCCTCTCCGGCTGCGGCGGTGGCCTCGAGCGCGCGGCCTTCGACACCGACCTGCTGTCCTACCGGCCAAACGATCGCGTCGGGCTGGTGCTCGTCAACGTGAGCGACCTGACGCTCGGGGTGAACCTCTGCCTCAGCCAGCTCGTGCAAGAAGACCGCACCACCGCCGGGCCGGCCGACGGGGAGGACTGCCAGCTCGAGGCCTCACCGCTCGAGCGCGGGCAGCGCCTCGACGCGCGAAAGGTGATCCCCGCGGCGACGCCCGCCGGTCGCTGGCGCTTCGAGACCACCATCCGCCTCCCGAGCGGCACCTCCGAGAAGATCTTCACGCCGCCGTTCGACGTGGTCCCCTGAGACCCGCCTCGGCGCCTCGGAGATCGACGGGTTGCGGGCGGCCCAGTCGTTGCTCACCCACGGCTCGATGAACGTCATCTATTCCGAGCCCAACCTCGTCACCATCGAGCACGACCCGCAGACGCGCTGCTTCGTCAGCCACTGGACGAAGCTCAACGGCCCGCACTTCCGCCGCGCGCTCGAGGCGCTGCTGGCTGCCGCGCGACTCCACGGCATCGAGGCGCACCTCAGCGACGCGGGGCGGGTGAGCGATCTCCCGGCGCTCGCGGACTTCCAGTGGGCCGAGACCTTCCTCCGCAGCGAGCTGGTGCGCGCCGGGCTCAGGCGCTTCATCAACGTCGTCCCCACGACGACCGTGGTGAGCCTCGGCGCGGTCCGCTTCGGGCGCGTCGCGGCGTCGGCGAGCGTCGAGACCTGGCAGGTCGGCTCGTTGAACGAGGCCTTCGCCGCCCTCGTGGGGCGTCTCGCCGCCTGAGTCGCCAGCGACAGGGCGTCTCATTCGAGACCCACCTGCGGAGTCGGAGATCCCACGGCCTGCGCGTGGCGCGACCGTTGCTCAACCGGGGTGCATGAAGACCATCTACTCCGAGCCCAACCTCGTCACGCTTCAGCATGACGCCGCGCTCCGCTGCTACGCGATGCACTGGCAGAGCTACCACGGCCCCCACTTCCGCCGCGCGGTCGAGGCGATGCTCGCCGACGTGAAGAAGAACGGGCTCGATGCCTACATCTCCGACGCGAGCGTCGCGAAGGACGTGCCGCAGCCGGCCGACTTCCAGTGGGTGGAGAGCCACGTGAAGGCCGAGCTGGTGAAGGGCGGCATCAAGAAGTTCATCACCATCATCCCCGCGAGCGCGATCGCCAAGATGGGCGCCAACCGCTTCGGCAAGGTGGCGAGCAACGCCGGCGTCGAGACCTGGCAGGTCGCGAGCATGGCCGAGGCGCTCGACGCGGTGACCGGGCGCAAGGCCGCCTGATCAGAGCAGCACCACCGCGCTGCCGAGGGGCACGAGCTCCGAGAAGCGCTTGACCTCCGCGGGGTGCATCACCACGCAGCCCCACGACAGGCCGTAGCCCGCGTCGCCGTCCCACGGGGCGATCCACCCGTGGAAGCCGATGCCCCCGCCGAGCTTCGTGCGCTGGGGCGTGGCCTCGCGCCTGCGCCAGCGCGTGGAGATCTCCGCTGCCTCTGCCGCGGTGACGAGGCCGCCGTCGAGCCCGCGCGCGGCGTCGAAGGCGTTCGGGTAGTCGAGCTTCACGAAGGCCTCGCCGAAGTAGCCCGCCCACTCGCCGCCGAAGGGCCCCGTGGTGCGGTGGACCACGAAGTAGAGCCCGCGCGGCGTGCGGAGATCGCCCCGCTGCTCCTTGGCGCCTTCGGCCTGACCGCTGGCGATCTCCCACTCGTCGGTGGCTCGTCCCTCGACGAAGCGCACCGCGCGATGGGCGTCGACGTCGACCACCACCAGCACGCGCTCCCTTCGGGGCACGAAGAGCCGCTCGCGACCGCGCACGAAGTCCGCTGCTGGCGCGTCGTCGATGGTGACGTGCACGCGCGCGCCGGCGCCGAGCCGTTGCCCTCGGCCGACCCGATCTCCCGGCCGCACGTCGAGGCTCGTCAGGCCTTCCACACGGGAGCGGACCTCGCGGACGAGGTGGTTCTCGTAGAAGCAGTGGGTGAGCTCGACGCGCCCGTCGGCGGCGAGGCTCACCGTGCCCGGCGCCGGCGCGGTGGCCGTGCTCCGCGCGGGGGCCACGAAGCCGTCGGCCGGCTCCGCGCAGCCCGCGAGGTACTCGTCGATGCGCGGCGTGCTGGCGAGGAGCGCGAGGAGAACGAAGGGCATCGTGGCGTCGCCCGCTCGAACGTCGGCCGGGGAAGGGAAGTTCCGCGAGATCGGTTTCTGTCTTCGCGCGTTGAGGTGTGTACCGTGTGGCGGCTCGTGAGGTTCTTCCTGCGACTCTTCTGGCGGTTGCGCGCCTGGCAGAAGCTGGTGGTCGTGGTGTGCCTGCCGTTGCTCGCCCTGAACCTCGCGGTGTCCTTCTTCGGCAACTCGGTGGTGTTCCCGCTCTCGCCCTTCTTCGTGCCGGAGAAGTGGGAGGCGCTCACGACGTACGCGCGGCACCGGCCGCTCTGCCTGCTCGTCGGTCACGGCGACGTCGTCACGCTCGCCGCGGCGGCCGAAAGGAAGCACGGTCTGCCCGCGGGGCTCATGCGCGCGATCGTCATGGTCGAGTCGGGCAACCGCCCGCACCGCATCTCGTTCGCGGGGGCGATGGGGCCGGCGCAGCTCATGCCGGGCACCGCGGCGCTGCTCGGCGTGAAGGACCCGTTCGATCCCGAGGAGGCCATCGATGCGGGCGCGCGCTACCTCGCGCAGCAGCTCCGGCGCACGGGGCGCGTCGACCTCGCGGTGGCGGCCTACAACGCGGGCCCGGGCGCGGTGAACGGACGCGTGCCGCGCAACGGCGAGACCGAGCTGTACGTCGCGAAGGTGATGAAGCAGCTCGGCCGCTGATCAGCGGGTGAGCTGCGTGAAGTTGCGGCCGTCGTTGTTGAGCCACACCTCGCACACGTCGCGCGAGAAGGCGGTGTCGTGGGGCGCGTGGCACGCCAGCCCGACGCGGATCGCGAACTCGACGTTGGTGCCCGGCGCGCAGCCCGCGAGGTGAAAGGTGCCGTTGACGATCGGGCACGGCACGTCGGTGCTCGAGACGGTGTGCGTGGTCTGCCAGCCGTCGGCGCTCCAGCGGAGCTCCTGCCACGCGATGGTGAGCGTGGTGAAGCCCTTCGCGTTCCACCCGCGCGCCTCAGCCTCGCGCTGGAGCTCGACCATTGCGGGGTGCACGAAGAAGTGGAGGGTGCTGATCGGCCCCCGCGGACCGATCATCGAGGACATCACCGTCCTCGCCTCGGGGCGTGACGGCGGCGGCGTCGGGACGATGGTGGACTCCGACGGCTCCTGTTTCGGCTTCATGGCCTCCCCCTTCAGGGAAGATGGACCCCGGACCGCGAACGCGCCAGCGCTGCTTTGACCTTTTCCGCCCTCGCGTGTCCTCTTGCAGAAGGTGAGCCCGCCCACTCCAAAGCTCCGCCTCCTGCAGGGAGGCGCCGATCTCCACCCCTCGGAGCTGGAGCTGGTGCGCGCATTTTCTGCAGGAGACGCAGGCGCTTTTGGCGCGCTGGTGCAACGTCACCAGGAGCTCGTCTACCGGGTGGTGCGGCGGTACGCGCGTTCCATCGACGACGGTCGGGATTTGACGCAGCGAGCCTTTCTCCAGGCTTTCGAGGCGGCCGAGCGGGCGCTGCCGCGGCTCCTCGCAGCCGGGCAGGAGGTGCCGTTTCGCGCGTGGCTGCTGCGCATCGCGGTGAACCTCGCGAAGAACCACGCGCGAGACACGAGCCGCTGGCACCTCGTGCCGGTCGACGCGCTCGATGGCCAGGCGGCCGCCGCGACGGCGCAGGACGCGCTCGAGCGCGCGCAGCAGGAGGCGCTCACCCGCCGCGCCGTGCTCCTGCTCGCGCGCCGCCAGCGTGAGGTGTTCACCTTGCGCATCGACGCAGGTCTTTCGTTCGCCGAGGTCGCCGAGACGCTCGGCATCACCGAAGGAAACGCGAAGTCGCACTTTCACCACGCGGTGAAGCGACTGAAGGAAGAAGTGGCGAAGCTCTCTTCGCCGGGAGGTGCGGAATGATCAGCTGCGAAGAGGTCGAGCTCGAGCTGCCGGAGCCGTCGGCGGAAGCGCGTGTTCACCTCGAGTCGTGTGCGTCGTGCCGGGAATCGGCGCGCCTGGTCGGGCTGGCCGCGCTCCCGCCGCTCTCGGACGCGGAGCGGGCGATGCTGCACGGGCTCGAGGCGTCGGTTCAGCGCGCGCACCACGCGACGTCGCGCCGTGAGGGCTTCGTGCGGCGCGTGGCGAGCCTCGCGCTGGCGGCAGGGCTGGGCGCGCTGGTCGCGTCGGCGGCGGTGCTCAAGCTGGTGCCGGCCCCCGAGCCGCGCGTCGAGACGCGGACCGTCCTCGTCACGCCGCCCGAGGTGCCGGTGCTCGAGGTGAGCGACGAACTCAACCTTTCCGATGACGAAGTGTTCTTCGACGTAGGTTGGCCGTCGCCGACCGAAGGAGATCTCTGATGAAGACCAGACTGCTGCTGTCGATGACGATGCTCGGTGCGGTGACCGCCTTCGCTGCGCCTCCCGGCAAGGGGCCGGGCCCGGGGTTTGGCCCCGGCGCTGCGGATCGCGAAGAGCGCCGCGCCGAACGCATGGAGCTGCGCGAGCGCGAGGTCCGCCTGATGTACGTGGTGGCGATCAGCGAGGCGCTCGAGCTGTCCGACGCCGACGCGCTCAAGCTCGCCGACAAGCTCAAGGGCGTCGAGGACAAGCGGCGCCCGCTCCGGCAGCAGATGGGCGAGGCGATGAAGTCGCTGCGCGACGCCGCCGATGGCGATCAGGCCGCGCTCGCTCAGGTCGACGCCAACGTGCAGAAGGTGCTCGACGGCCGCGCGCAGATGGCCGCGATGGACAAAGAGCTCTTCGCCACGCTCTCGCAGGGGCTCCCTCCGCAGAAGCGCGCGAAGCTCGCCCTCGTGCTCGCGCGGCTCCAGCACGAGATGAAGGGCTTCAAGAAGCAGGGGCGGCACGCGCGGTGAGGTGATGACGCAGTGGAGGGAAAGCCCGATGCTCCCTCCATGCGCGTCTTCGTGTGCTCGCTGGTCGTCGTTCTCGCCGCTTGCGGAGCTCCGTCGGTGACTGATGGCGGGGCCGGTGGCGGCTCCGTCGGCGGTGGTGGCTCCAGCAGTGGTGGTGGCGGCTCCAGCAGTGGTGGTGGCGGCTCCAGCGGTGGCGGCGGCGGTTCCAGCGGTGGCGGCGGCTCCATTGGCGGTGGTGGCGGCTCCGTCGGCGGTGGCGGCGGCTCCGTCGGCGGTGGCGGCGGCTCCGAAGACGCCGGGAACCCCTACGAGGGCGTGGACCCGCTCGCCGACGCGGGGCCCGCGCAGTTGATCGACGCGGGTTTTCAATTCACCGAGGGGCCGCAGTGGGTGCCCGCGCTCGGCGCGCTGCTCTTCAGCGACATCCCGGCCGATCGCATCTACCAATTCACACCGTCCGCCGGGCTCTCGCTCTTCCGCACGCCGAGCGGCAACTCGAACGGCCTCGCGCTCGCGCCGAGCGGCGAGCTGATCGTCTGTCAGCACCAGGGGCGGGTGATCCGCCTGCGGCTCGACGGCGGCGTGGACACGGTCGCGCAGACCTTCGACGGTGGTCAGCTCAACTCGCCCAACGACGCGGTGGTGCGCAGCGACGGCACCATCTTCTTCACCGACCCGACCTACGGAGGCACCGGCTCGGTCGGCACGCGTGGCGTCTACCGCGTCGCGCCCGACGGCGGCCTCTCGCGCGTGTACGCGACGAGCAGCGGGCAGCCGAACGGGGTCGCGCTCTCACCCGACGAGCGCACGCTCTACGTCGCCGACTCCCAGCTGTCCGAGGTGCGGCGCTTCGACGTGGCGGCCGATGGCACGACGTCGGGTGGCGCGCGCTTCACGCTGACGAGCGCGGGCGGGCCCGGCGGTGTGGGGGGCGACGGCATCACCGTCGACGTGAACGGGAACCTGTACGTGTCGACCTCGGTGGGCGTGAAGGTCTACCGCCCCGACGCCGGCTACCTCGGCGTCATCCCCGTCGCGCAGGAGCCGGCGAACTGCGCCTTCGGTGACGCGGACGGGCGCACGCTGTACATCACCGCGCGCACTGGCCTGTTCCGTGTGCGCCTCAACGTCCCCGGCCCCTGGTGATCCATGCCCACTGCCATCCGCGTCCACACCGTTGGTGATGCCTCCGTGCTGCAGCGCGAGGAGGTCCTCGTTCCGCCGCCCGGGCCGGGCGAAGTGACGCTCCGGCAGACGGCGATCGGGCTCAACTTCATCGACGTGTACCACCGCACCGGGCTCTATCCGCTGCCGCTGCCGTTCATTCCCGGGCAGGAGGGCGCTGGCGTGGTGACCGCCGTCGGGGAGGGCGTGACGTCGCTCCGCGTCGGTCAGCGCGTCGCGTACGCGGGGCTGTCGGGCGCCTACGCGGAGGTGCGCAACGCGAAGGCCGACCGCCTCGTCGCGCTGCCCGACGACGTCGACGAGCGCACCGCCGCCTCGGTGATGCTCAAGGGCATGACCGCCGAGTTCCTCCTCCTCCGGTGCCGCCCGGTGGGCAAGGGTGACACCGTGCTCATCCACGCGGCGGCGGGCGGCGTCGGCGTCATCGCGACGCAGTGGGCGCGGCACCTCGGGGTGCGCGTCATCGGCGCGGTCGGCAGCGCAGAGAAGGCCGCGCTCGCGGCGCCGCACTGCGACCACGTCGTGCTCACCTCGAGTGAAGGCTGGGTCGGCCAGGTCAAGGCGCTCACCGACGGGCGCGGCGTCGACGTCGCGTACGACTCGGTCGGCAAGGACACGCTCGCCGGGTCGCTCGAGGCGCTCGCGCCGCGGGGGATGCTCGTCTCGTTCGGCCAGTCGAGCGGGAAGCCGCCGCTCCTCGACATCAACGCGCTGGGCGGGCCGCGCTCGCTCTTCGTCACGCGGCCCTCGCTCTTCGCGTACATCGCCACCAGGGCCGAGCTCGAGGCGTCGTCGTCCGCGCTGTTCGCCGTGCTCCGGAGCGGCGCGGTGAAGCTCGCGCCGCCGCGCAGCTTCGCGCTGTCCGAAGTGCAGGCCGCCCACCGCGCGCTCGAGGGCCGGCAGACGACGGGCTCGGTCGTGCTCATGCCCTGACCCTCGGACTTCCTGTCAACGGGTTCCTCTCTGGCGTGCCCCCTGCCAGAGTTCGACTTCCCCCGATGTACCAGGCGAACCCGTACACCCCCTTCGCGCTGGGCGCGGCGCTCTTCACCGGCGTCATCGCGCTGTGGGTGTGGACGCGCGCGCGGGTGCTGGCGGGGCGGGCGCTCGTCGCGTTGTCGCTGTGCCTGACCGTCGACCTCGTGGGGCTGGCCATCGACCTCGCTGGCGCGACGCTCGAGACCAAGCGGCCGGGCGTCGGGCTCCAGTACCTCGGCTTCTCGCTCCTCCCGCTGGCGAGCCTGCGCTTCGCGACGGTGTGGTCGGGGCGCACGTTGCGGCCACGCACCTGGTGGCTGCTCGGGTGGCCGGGGCCGCTCCTCGTGCTCGCGTGGCTCACCAACGATCTCCACCACGCGGTCGAGGTCTCGAACGCGCTCTCGCCGCGCGACGGCTTCGTGATGCGCGCCACCGTCGCCGGCTGGGCCTTCTGGGTCTTCACCCTCTACGCCTACGCCGTCATCGCGGCCTGCGCGGTGCTCTATGGCATCGAAGCGATCTCCGGCAGCGCGCTCGCCCGTCGCCAGGCGCGGCTGCTGCTGGTCGGCACGTTCGTGCCCTGGGTGGGCAACGCGCTCTTCCTCACCGGTCACGCGCCCGATCCCGCGCTCGACGTCGGCGCCTTCGGCTACGCGGTCACGGTCGGCACGTGGACCGTCGCGCTGGCGCGGCAACGGTTGCTCGAGCTTTTGCCCGCGGCGCGCAACCTCGCCTTCGAGCAGCTCCTCGAGCCGGTGGTGGTGGTCGACGGGCAGGGCCGCGTCATCGACGCCAACGGTCGCTTCCTCGCGCTCGCCGGGCGGGGCGCCAACGAGCTGGTGGGCGGTGCGCTGTCGGCCCTCTTTCCTCTTCCGCGCACGGGCGAGTGGAAGCGCGGCGAACGCACCTTCGTCGTGCAGCGCTCGCCGGTCGGCCTGCTGGGAGGTGAGCTCGGGGAGGTGGTGCTGCTCAACGACGTCACCGAGCGCATCGAGGCGGAGGCGGCGCGCAGCCGGGCCGCGGCAGAGGCGACGAGGCTCGCCCGGGCGCGCGCCGACTTCCTCGCGCGCATGAGCCACGAGGTGCGCACGCCGCTGTACGCCATGCTCGGCTCGACCGAGCTGGCGCTCGACGCGCCGCTGTCACCGCCGGTGCGCGAGCTGCTGACCTCGGTGCAGCGCAGCGGCGACGCCCTGCTGGGAATCGTCGACGAGATCCTCGACTTCTCACGGCTCGACGCGCGGAAGGTGCAGCTCGAGCGCGCGCGCTGCGTCGATCTCCGCGCGCTGGTCGGAGATCTGCAGACCATCTTCGAGCCCGTCGCCCGCGCCCGCGGCCTCTCGCTGCGCACCGAGGTGGAGTCCTCGGCCGACGTGGTGCAGCTCGACGGCGCGCGGCTGCGGCAGGTGCTGACCAACCTCGTCTCGAACGCCCTCAAGTTCACCGAGCGGGGCGAGGTCGTGCTCTCGCTGCGCGTGTCGCCGCGCGAGGACGCGCAGGTCGACGTGCGGTTCGCGGTGCGCGACACCGGCATCGGCATCGCGCCCGAGGTGCTGTCGACCATCTTCGAGCCGTTCGCGCAGGCCGACGCCAGCATCTCGCGCCGCTTCGGCGGCTCCGGCCTCGGGCTGACCATCGCGCAGCGGCTCGTGGAGTTGATGGACGGCCGGCTCCGCGTCGAGAGCGCGCCGGGGCAGGGCTCGACCTTCGCCGTCGAGCTGCGCGCGTCACCGGGGACCGGGCAGCCCGAGCCCGCGCCTGCGCGCCCGACCTCTGCGCCGCGGCTCGGCCGCGTGCTGGTGGTCGACGACCATCAGGTCACCCGCGGGCTCTCGCGCTCGATGCTCGAGCGGGAAGGGTGCCAGGTGCAGACCGTCGCCACCGGAGAGGCCGCGCTCGCCGCGTGCGCCGACCACCGCTTCGCCCTCATTCTGCTCGACCTGCGCCTGCCGGATCTCGAGGGCGTCGAGGTGCTGCGACGCCTCCGCGCCGAGGGCGACGAGACCGCCGTGGTGTGGTTCACCGCCGACGCGCTCCAGGCCGAGACGCTGCGCGAGCACGTGCAGGGCGTGTTGCGCAAGCCGTTCCACGCGGAAGATCTGCGGGCGCTGCTCGATCGCTTCGTGCCGCGCGCCGCGGCGCAGGAGCCAGGCGCGGAGCTCGCCGAGAGCTTCGCCCTCACCAGCGCCCGCGAGCTCGAGCTGCTCGCCGATGCGGTCGCGCGAGGGGCCGAAGCCGAGATCTCCCAGCTGCTCCACGACCTCAAGGGCAGCGCCGCCATCGTCGGCGCGGGCGAGCTGTCGGCGCTGTGCTCGCTCCCGGTCGCGGAGCTGCCCGCCGCGCTCCCGCGGATGCGTCAGGCGCGCTTGAGCGCGCTGCAGCGCCTGTCGTCTTCGGAGGTGCGCACGTGAGCCGCGACGTCTTCCGGGTGCTCCTCGCCGACGATCACCCCGTGGCGCGCCTGGGCCTGCGGACCCTCGTCGCCGCCGAGCGCGGGCTCTCGGTGATCGGCGAGGTGGCGAACGGCCGCGCGGCGCTCGAGGCCTGCCTCACCCAGAACCCCGACGTGGCGGTGCTCGACTTCTGGCTCCCGGAGCTCACCGCGCTCCAGGTGCTCGACGCGCTCCGCGCGGAGAACGCCACCACGCGGGTGCTGGTGCTCAGCGGTCAGGGCACCCTCGAGGTCGCGCGCCAGGTGATGCTCGCCGGCGCGCGGGGGTTCCTCACGAAGGACGCCCCTCCGCAGACGGTGACGCGCGCCATCGCTGAGGTCGCGGCCGGCTACAGCGTCTGGTCGCCCGAGCAGCGCGAGTCCTTCCGTCGCATCGCGCAGCGGCCGGCGCTCTCGTCGCGCGAGCTCGAGGTGCTGCAGGCGCTCGCGAGCGGCGCCTCGAACAAGGAGATCGCCGCGCGGCTCGGCCTCGCCGACGGCACGGTGCGCATCCACCTGAGCAACATCTTCGCGAAGCTCGACGTCGATGATCGCACCGCGGCGGTCACCTCGGCGCTCCGCTACGGGCTCATCACGCTCTGACGCGGCGTATGACGTTCATCAGATGTGGAGCGTCCGCCGGCTGGCGAAGCTCTGGCGGCTTTCTTCCTGCCCCGGGCCTCCCTCATGCACCGTCTCCTTCGCGCGCTTCCGCTCGCCGCCTGCTGCCTGCTGGTCGGCTGCCGACCCAACCCACCTGCGGTCGGCGAGGGCTCTGCCTGCACGCTGACCTACGAGTGCCCCAGCGGCTTCGTCTGCCGTGAGGGGAAGTGCGCCGAGGTGGTCGTCGGCGCGCGCGATGCGGGTGGCGGTGGGACCGGGGCGACCGGTGGCGGTGGGGGCGGGGGCATGACGATGAACGACGCCGGCGCCTCGGGCGGCGGAGGTGGCGCCGCCGACGCGGGCCCGGGTGATGCGGGCACGCGGATGCCCTTCGCGCCCAGCTCGTACCGTCGATGCCGCGACGACCTCGAGTGCGCGGTCTTCGGCGGCAACTGCCTCGTGGAGCTCGCCCTCAGCCGCCCCGACGACGGCGGCGTCGATCGCGTGCGCATCTCCGACCTCGACCCTTCCTTTGCCGTCGGCGAGGGCGTCTGCACGCTCGCCTGCACGGCCGATCCGCGCATCTGCGACTCGATCGTCGTCGACGGCCCCAACGGCCAGTCGGCCGCGTTCAGCTGTCAGGTCGTGTACGCCGGCAGCTCGCCGTACCCCGAGCCGGCGCCGGCCTTCCCCTTCGCGGCCGCGCTCGACGCCACCGCCATGAGCCGCGGTGTGCCCTTCGCGTCCGTGTGCAGGCCGCCCTTCCAGGCCTCGGTGATGCACGCCGAGACCTTCTGCCAGCCGTGCACGCAGGACATGCAGTGTGGCACCGGCGCCTGCTTCCTCGAGCGGCCCGCGGCGATGCCGGCGTCGGGCTCGTGCGTCGAGCCGTGCGCGGCCGCCGCTGACTGCGCCTTCGGCTTCTCCTGCCGGACGCTCCCTGGCTCCAGCAACCCCAACACGTACTGCGTGCCCACCGCGGGCACCTGCGGGCGCTGCCGCGACGGCGACGGCGATCTCCGCGGCGTGGGGCGCTGCGGTCCGCTCGACGAGCCGTTGACCGCCGTCGACTGTGACGACCGCAACCCCGTGGCGTACTTCGACGCGGCGAACCCCGGGCATGCCTTCCCGCAGGTGTGCGGCGCGAGCGACGTCAACTGCAACGGCCTGTCCGACGACGCCGAGCAGCTCGGGGGCGAGGACCACTGCGCGGCGTGCGGCGACACCTGCGTGCCGCGCGCGGGGGAGCTCCCGCACTCGCGGCGGCAGTGCGTGGCGCGCACCAGCCAGGCGTCGTTCGCCTGCGTCGCGGCCTGCGAGCCGGGCTGGGCCGACTGCGATGGCGACGTCGACACCGGCTGCGAGACGCAGCTCGGGGCGAACCAGATCTGGGCGGAAGACGCCGACGGCGACGGGCGCGGCGCGCCGACCAACTTCCAGTACGTGTGCGCGGGTGCCACGCCGCCCGCCGGCTGGGTGCAGAACCGCCTCGACTGCAACGATCGCGATCCGAGCATCTTCGGCGGTGACGCGACGCTCGCTGCGGCCGCCGAGCTCTGCGACGGCAAGGACAACAACTGCAACGGCGTGGCTGACGACCCGGGCTTCATCGCCCGCGAAGGCGAGGCGTGCACCACCACCTTCCCCGGGGTGTGCAACGCCGGCCTCCGTCGCTGTCAGGGCGCGGGCACCGCGAGCGCGTCTCTCGACTGCGTCCCCGGCCGCGACCCGGTGGCGCAGGCGACCGTGGCCGAGACGTGCAACGGCCTCGACGACAACTGCAACGGCCAGACGGACGAGGGCGTCGACTACTTCGAGGCGCAGGGCCAGGAGAACCCCAACGGCTCGGGCGCGCCGGTGGCCTGCACCATCCCCACGGCGCTCGGCATCTGCGCGCAGGGCCAGTACAGGTGCGTGACGCAGACCAACCCGCTCATCGACGGCGGCACGCGCGTCACCGGCGTGTGGAGCTGTGACGGGAATGATCCGCAGCCCACCGACGCCATCGACGAGAACGCCATCGACTCGAACTGCGACGGCACCGACGGCGACCTGAGCACCGCAGTCTTCGTGCGCCCCCGCGCGGGCCAGGGCACGCTCGACGGCAACGACGCCAACGACGGCACGCGGCAGCGCCCGGTCGCGACGCTCCAGGCGGCCATCGCGCGCGCCTGCCCGCAGACCGGGCTGTGTCGTGACATCTACGTCGAGGCCGCCGACTTCACCTCCAACGCCGCGGTGGTGATCCCCGGCCGGCCTCTGGTCAACGGCGCCATTCCCCTGCGCATCTACGGCGGCTTCGACGTCTCGATCACCTGCCCGGGCGGCGCGTGTCAGCTCGGCTGGCGCCGCGGCACCAACCGCACGCGGTGGGAGCGCCAGGCGCCGGCCAGCGTCGACTCGAACTACCCCTACGGGCGCTCGTACGCCGCCCTCGAGGGAGATCCCGCCAGCGCGGTGCCCACCTCGGTGCTGCTCGACGGCTTCGTCTTCACCACCGCCGCGCCGGACCCGTCGAGCTACCTCTCGCGCGGCCAACACGCGCCCGATCAGATCGGCTTCCGCTGCCCGATCTCCGGCTGTCTCGAGCTGGAGCTCACCCACACCGACTTCGTGATCGAGGCCGGCGCGCGGGGCGGTGATGGTGAGACGGGCGTCGCGGGCCCGACGAGCATCGACCAGAACGGCCGCGACGGCTGTGTGCCGGGCACCAACTGCAGCAACCAGACGTCCTTCGAGGAGAACGAGTGGATGCAGTACTGGTGGCCGGGGAACTACCGTGACCTGTTGCTGCGCTGGTTCACGGACGGGCTGCGGGGCGTCGCTCCGACGGGCTGCGGTGACGGCGCCCGCAACCACGGCGGAACGTCGGCGGCCATCCGCTACCGCGAGGCCGTCGGGCAGAACCGCTACTACGAGCTGGTCGGCGGCTACGGCTACAACGCGTCCAACGGCGACTGGAACCCGCGCCAGACGTGGGACTTCGGCGTCCCGGCGGGCACGGCGGCGGGCGGCTACTGCTACCTGGAGGAGGGCTCGCGCTTCTACGGCGCCTTCGCGCAGAACGGCGCCGATGGGAGCGGCGGCGCCGGGGCGAGCGTCGCCTTCGGTCGCGGCGTCGAGAGCGCGGACTCGCGCCCGGAGCTGCGCCGGCCGTGGGTGACGTCGGCGCGGGCGGGCACGAGCGGCAATGGCGGTGGCGGCGGCGCGGGCTGCATCAGAGCCGGCAACGACTTCTACACGTGCCCCTGCGGAGGTGACGCCCGCGGCGGTGGTGGTGGCGCTGGTGGCTGCAGCGGCTTCGCCGGGCGGTCGGGCGGGCACGGCGGCTCCACCATCGCCCTGCTGCTGACGTCTCCCGCCACGGCGAGCGTGGGCGACCTGCGGCTGGTGACGCGCGACACCCTCACGCTCAACGCCGGCCGCGGAGGCACCGGCGGTCGCGGTGGCAACGGCGGCGGTGGCGCGGGCGGCGGGCGCGGAGGCGCGAACCCGACCTCGGTCCCCGACGGGCGGCTCCATGGCGGCTCGGGCGGCAACGGTGGCGGTGGCGGCGGCGGCGCGGGCGGCTCTGGCGGCGCGAGCCTCGGCATCGTGCGCTGGTGCCAGCGGGGCGTGAGTGAGATCAGCTCCGGGTGCGGCATCACGCTCCCGCCGCTGATGCTCGCCGCGCCGGCGAACTTCATCACCGTGGCGGGGGCCGGCGCTGGTGGTCCCGGCGGCACCGGAGGGACGGGCGGCATCCGCGCCGGCTCGACGGACCAGCCCTCGCCCGCGACGAGGGGCGGCGACGGGCAACCCGGCCTCAGCAACGACTCGGCTCTCCTCCAATGGTACGCCCTGTGAGACTCGCCCTCGTTCTCCTGCTCCTCGTCGGCGCGCTCGCCGGCTGCTCGTCGGGCGCCGACGTCGCGCGCGCGTCGACCTCTCCTTCGGTTCCACAGAGCCGCCTCGCGCTCACGTCGCAGACCGGCTGCCTGGTCGACAGCGACTGCCGCGCGGGCCTGTTCTGCGCGCAGAACGCCTGCACCTTCGAGTGCGGCGCCGATCTCCCCTGCGCGATGAGCGAGACCTGCTCGGACCGCGGCCGCTGCATCATCGCCGCGTCCGACGAACGCACCGGCGTGCGCGGCCTCGAAGACGAGGCGCTGGCGGCGGTCGTGCCCACCACCCAGCCCACGGTCACCGTGGCGACCGGCCTGCCGCTCGAGCTGCAGGTGCCGGCGGGCGCTCCGTTCGTCGAGGCGACGCTGACCACCACCGCGCCGGTCGCGGAGGGCGCCATCTCGTACCGCGTGGTGCTCGATGGCCAGAGCACCACCGCACAGACGCTGCGCGCGGTGGGCAGCACCTCGTTCACCCTCTCCATCCCCACGGGCCGCGCGGGCACGCTCGACGCGCCGCCCGACGTGCAGCAGGTCAACGTCATCACCTCGGTCGGCGGCTACACGGTCTCGCTCGTGCCCCGCCGGAGCGTCGACGGCGTCTACGCGGCGGGCATCGCGGTCCGAGAGTTCGGCGGCTCCGAGGTGCCGCTCCGCTTCGCGCTGCGCGTGGAGCCGCAGGGCGCCACGTGGGCCGAGGCCACGAGCCGCTTCCTGCTGCTCCCGGTGTCGCGGCAGGTGCTGTTCTCGCCGGCCGCGCCCGTGGGGAACGATGAGACCTGGGTCGAGCGCCCGCTGGAGTGGGACGCTGAGGGCCGCGTGTGGTTCGCGCGCTTCTCGAGCCCGTGGAACATGGCAGGCGACTCGCTCTTCGCCTCGGCACGCAACGTCGCGCGCAGCCTGCGCGTCGAGCTCCGCGGCGAGGAGGACGGGCGCTTCACCGGCGCCATCGCCGATCGCTGGCAGGGCCTCTTCGCCACCCGCTCGGCCGACGGCGTGCAGAGCCCGGGCAGCGTCGCGCTCGCGGGCACCTTCACCGCGACCCGCAACGGCCCGCTGCCCGTCGCGGCGCGCACGGCCGTCACCGGCTCGGGCACCGTGCCCACGCCTGCCCTCGGCGCGCCGATCGCGCTGAGCGACTGCAGCGACGCGCTGTGGACCACGATGATCCAGGCGACCTCGGTGACCGGCGACGCGGGCGTCAGCAACCCCTCGTGCCCGGGGCTCCTCACGCCCGCCGACTTCGCCCTCGCGCCCCCCGACGTGCGCGCCGAGTGCGCCCTGCGGCTGTCGGCCTTCGCGCTCGCCGGGCCGACCACCGGCGCTCAGGTGCGCGCCTTCCTCGACGAGAGCCAGCCCGACCCGGGCGGGCTCACCTTCGCGGAGTTCCTCGAGCGGTGCGCCGCGCAGGACGGCTACTGCGTGCCCACGCCGGAGGTGAGGTGCAGCACCCAGCTGCTGGCCTTCGCCTACCAGACGCAGGGCGCGGAGCTGCAGCGGGCGGGCGCGCTGCTCTCGGCGTTCCAGACCGGCGCGCGAGAGACGTACCTCGGCCGACAGCTCGCGGCCTTCCAGGTCGACACCTCGACGCGTCTCGAGTGGCTGCGCACCAGCGAGGCCCCGCTGTTCCTCGCGGCGGAGCTCAAGTCGTACAACGAGGACCTCCTCACGAAGTGGAAGGCGCAGGTGCTCGACGCGCACTTCGCGGTCCTCTCGACGCAGTTCGCTCCCGCGGCGCTGGAGGTGCTCGGCCGCCAGCCCACCGACGCCACGGCGATCTCCGTGCGCAACCAGATGCTGCTCGAGCAGACGCAGAGCTGGCAGGGCGCGATGGACGCGCTGCAGATCGCCGCCCAGCGCTGGAACGCGCTGTACCAGGACGACACCAACCGGGCGCGCACCTCGGCCCTGGTGCGCACGCGGAGCTTCGACCTCTACCTGACCGCCGCGGTGCTCTCGCAGCTCAACCGCGCGGCGGGCACCTCGGCCTTCAGCTCGGTCTTCGGCAGCGGCTTCTCGTCGCTCATGCGCTCGCAGGAGGAGCTGGCGCTGCCCTTCAACGAGCGCCTCTTCATGCGCGACGCGGAGGTGGTCGTGTCGCGCTCGGTCGACCCCACCGGCAGCAGCAACACGCTGCTCGCCGACCGCGAAGAGCTGGCGCGCACCGCGGTGGCCGACGCGCAGGCCTCCGTCGACCGCGTGCTCGCCGACGCCCGCGCCGAGCAGATCAACGCGCAGGTGCTGACCGATCGCCTGCTCACCCAGACCCAGGAGCTGCAGAGCGAGCTGGTCGAGCTCTGCGGCCTGCCCACCGGCTGCACCACCGCCGACGTCAACGCCCGGCCCGAGTGCACGGTCAACGTGAAGATCGGCGGCTGCGGCTTCGCCATCGACCCGGTGAGCAGCGCCTACGCGTCGTTCGACGCGCTGCAGGCGTCGCCTTCGATCAGCCAGGCCGGGCAGGCGGTGCTCGCGTACCGCCAGTCGCTCATCGAGTACCAGAGCGCGGCCGAGGAGTTCCGCGGCAACCAGGAGAAGGCGGCCATTCTGCTCGCCACCGCCGACGCCTTCGCGGCGCGCGTCACCGCGTGGGACGAGCGGCGCCGCGCGGTGGGGACGGAGGTCGATCAGCTGGTCGAGGAGATCGGCCAGCTGCGGGCCGACGCGTACACCACCGAGCTGCAGACGCTGCGGCAGATCCAGCAGCGGCGCCGCGCGGCGTACGAGGTGCAGGCGGGCAACGTGGCCAACTGGGCGACCATCCGCAACGAGGGCGTCACCGCCGACATGAAGAAGCTGACCAGCATCACCGCGCTGCAGCAGTCGGGCGCGTGGCTGACCTGGACCGCGAACGAGATCGACCACCTCGCGGAGGTGGTCAAGGAGGGCTACCCCAAGGCCGCCGGCGCCGCGAACGACTTCACCGCGCCGGCGCGCTTCGCGATCGGCCTGGCGGCCTATGGCGGGAGCGCGGCGCTGCGCGGCGTGCAGCGGGCGCTCGAGTCGGCGGCGGCCGGCGTGCAGCTCTCGCTCGAGGAAGAGCAGGCCCGCCGCTCGGCGCAGCTCGAGAACCTCGCCGACCTCGCCAGCCTCGCGCAGATGCAGACCGAGAATGAGATCGCCGACATGGCCGGCGCGCTGCGTGCGCAGCAGGCGCGCTCGGATCTCGAGATCGCCACCCGCGAGGCGCTGATCGACGCGCTCCGGCGCAACCTCGAGCTCGATCTCGCGCACGAGCGCGACCTGGTCGAGCTGCGTGACCGTCGCGACCAGGCGCGCCTGCTGCTCGTCGAGTCGGCCCACCTGCGCACCGAGGTGCTGCGGCAGGAGGTGGCCAGCAGCCGCAAGCTCCTCGAGTACTTCCAGATCGTCCAGCGCGCGCAGCTGCTGCAGGGGCGCTCGGTCGCGCTCCAGAGCCGCCTGCAGAACCTCGAGTCGCTGCTCGGCAGCCCGGCGGTCATCTTCGCCTTCGCCAACCGCCTGGCGCGCGCCGAGTCGCGCGTCGAGCGCGCGCGCACGCTGCTCTACGACTGGCTGGTGGCGCTCGAGTACTACGCGGTGCGCCCCTTCGTCGATCAGCGCCTCGCGGTGATGCTGGCGCGCAACCCGTCGCAGCTCGAGGCGATCGCCAACGAGCTGGTGCGCCTCGAGGGCGCGTGCGGCGGCATCGTGAACACCGCGGTGACCGAGCTCTCGCTGCGAGACGACCTGCTCGGCGTGGGCTTCGACACCGAGTCGCAGACCGCCGCCGAGCGGTTCCGCGCCGTGCTCGCGCGCGGCAACGTGCCCATCGACACCCAGGTCCGCTACTCGAGCGACCTGCGCGTGGGGCAGCTGCTCAGCTCACGCAAGGTGCTCGCCGCCAGCTTCACGCTCCGGCTCGACCAGTTCGCCAACCTCCCGCTGTCGTGCAACGCCAAGGTGGCCTCGGTCGACGTCGCGCTCGTCGGTGAGGGCCTCGGCCGCGCCCGCCCGGTGGTGAGCATCCTCTACGACGGCACGAGCACGCTGCGGAGCTGCCAGCCGAACGTCGACGCGGTGGTGGCCGCGCTCGACCCCGGCAGCACCAGCTTCGGCTCGCTCACCCGCCTGCGCACCCGGGGGCGCTCCATCTCGCCGCTGGCGGGCATCAACGACTTCGGCGCCGAAGACTCGGCCAACCGCGGCCTCGAGGGGCTGCCGCTCGCGTCGACGTACACCGTGCTCATCGACCCGACCGCCGGCGAGAACGCCAGGCTCGACTGGTCGAAGCTCGACGACGTGCGGCTCAAGCTGACGTGGGCCTACCAGGACGTCTTCCCGGAGGGGCAGTGCCAATGAGACGCCTGCTGCTCTGCTTCGCGCTGGGGCTCTCGGCGTGCGCGCCCACCGAGCCGGCGCCGAGCCCTCCGCGGGCCGCGCTGAAGACCGCGCTCACCATCGCCTCGACCGCCGGGTGCCGCCTCGACGACGACTGTGAGGCGCAGAGCTTCTGCTTCCAGGCGCGCTGCGTGTCGGAGTGCGTGAGCGACGCGGAGTGCCCGGCGGGCGCCACGTGCTCCGCGCGGCGCCGCTGCGTGACCGCGTCGGTCGACGGCGGGGCGCTCGACGAGAGCGTGCTCGGCGCGGCGGCGACGACGCTGGGCGACGTGAGCTTCACCGGCTGGCCCGAGGGCTCGGTGCTCGAGGTGCTCGACGGCGCGCCCTTCGTGACGCTCGCGCTGAGGGCTTCGGCGCCGGTCCCCGGAGGGCGGGTGCTCTACAGCGTGAGCCTCAAGGACGGAGCGACGACGGTCGCGCGCGCCGAGGGCTCCACCGACTTCGTGCTCGAGCTGCCGACGGGCCGGGCAGGGGGCGACGCGCCGCGGGTACAGCCGGTGACGGTGGTGCTGCCCGGCGCGACGCGCGAGCTGTACCTCACGCCGACCCGCCCGGTGGCTGGCCGCTACGGCGGAAGGTTCTCGCCAGTGGTGTTCGGCGGCGGCGCGGGGCTGCCGCTCGACTTCGTGGTGCAGACCGAGCCCGAGCGCGCGCCCTCGCTGCAGCAGGCCACGCGCGCCTGGCTGTGGGTGCCCGCCACGACCGACGCGGTCGTCACCCTGCCGTCGGTGGACGTGGAGCACGAGTGGGTGCGCAGCCCGCTCACGTGGGACGCCGACAGCGGCGCGTGGGTCGCGGTCTTCGCGGAGGCGGTGGCCGCCGACCGGCTCTTCGGCGCCGGCGTCTTCCCGCTCGCGCGGCGCTCGCTGCGCTTCGAGCTGAGGGACTTCGATCGCGGGACATGGCGGGGCGCGGTCGCGGATCGCTGGAAGGGGCTGTTCGATCAACGCAGCGCGGATGGCGTGCGCGAGGCGGGCACGGCCACCATCGCGGGCACCTTCCAGGTCGAGCGCGTCGGCGCGGTGCCGGCGGTCGCCCTCGCGCGGGACGCGGTGCTCGACACCGGTCGCCCGCCCCGGCAGCCACCGCCCTCGCTGACCGACTGCACCGACGCAGACTTCCAGTTCGGCGGCGGCCCTGACGGGGGCGCACCCTGCGCGACGAGCGGGAGCGCCGCGACCTTCGCGCTCGCGTCGGCGCCCGAGCGCTCGCGCTGTGCGCTGGCGATCGCCGACCGCGTGTTGTCGGGCCCGACGCTGGGCAAGACGCTCGACGCGCTGCTCGACCCGGCCACGCCCGATCCAGTGGGGGTCACCTTCCGCTCGTTCATCGAAGACTGCGCGAGCGCGACCAGCACCACCTGCAAGCCGACGCCAGCGCTCCGGTGCGCGCGCGCCGTGGTGGCCACCGCGTACCTCGACGCCGACGCCGCGAGCGACGACGTGCAGCGGCTCTCGGGGGCGTACGACCGCCTCACCGGCGAGGCCTTCCTCGGGCGGCAGCTCGCGGCCTTCCAGGTCGACACCTCGACGCGCCTCTCGTGGCTCCAGTCGTCCGAGGCGCCGCCGTTCCTCGCGTCGACCCTGCGCGACTACAACCAGAGCATCCTCTCGACGTGGCGCGAGCGCGTGCTCGAGGCGCACCTCTCGAGCCTCTTCGGGCAGCTCGACGCGGCCGGGCTCGCGGTGCTCACCCGCAGCCCCACCGACCCCGCCGCGCAGTCGACCCGACGGGCGCTGCTGCTGGAGCTCGCCAACTCCTGGCGCGCCGCCCTCGATGGCCTGGTGCTGCTGACCACCCGGCAGAACGTCCTGCTGCAGGACGCGCAGTCGCGCCGTGCCGCGGCGGCCAGCATTCGCCTCGACGCCTCGCGGCTCTACGTCGCGGCCGCCATCCTCCAGGTGCTGTCGCGGGAGGCGGGCAGCTCCGCGCTCTCGAGCACCTTCGGGGCGGGCTTCGGCAACCTCCAGCGGGAGCTCAGCCGGCTCTCGCTGCCGTTCGACGAGCTGCTCTTCGCGCGCGACGCGGAGGTGGTCACCTCGCGCTCGGTCGATCCCACGCAGAACGCGCGCACGCTGCTCTCGGAGCGCGAGGCGCTGGCGCGCGCCGCGGTGCGCGACGCGACCGCGAGCGTCGAGCTGGTGCTCGCCGAGGCGCAGCAGGCCTCGGTGCAGGAGGCGGAGCTCGTAGCGCGCTACGAGGATCAGATCGTCGCCCTGCGCAACGAGCTCATCTCGCTGTGCGGCCTGCCCGAGGGGTGCACCGCCGCTGATGTCGGGCGGGAGCCGGCGTGCGACGTGCCGATCCAGGCGGGGCGCTGCGGCTTCGTCGTCGACCGGGCCGGCGCGCTCAGCCAGACGCCGTCGACCTCGGAGGCCGGCAACACGCTGCTCTCGTTCCAGGAGGCCACCTTCGCGCTCCTCGAGGCCGGGCAGCGCCGCGACGCGCGCGCCCAGCAGGCCTCGCTCATTGGCGCGACCGCCGACGGCTTCGCCGCCCAGGTGCAGCGGTGGCAGGACCAGCGGACCGCGGTGAACGCAGAGGTCGGCCAGCTGCTCGACGAGATCGGCGCGCTCAATGACGAGGTCATCCAGGCGCAGATCGACTCCATTCGACAGCAGCGCGTGCTGCGCGAGGCGAACTACGCGCGCCAGCAGGCGGCGCTCGTCCAGTGGGACGGGATTCGCCTCGCGGGGATCGCCTCCGACGTGAAGAAGCTGCGGCAGATCGACGCGCTGAACATCTCGGCGTCGATCATCGGCGACTCGGCGGATCGCATCGATCTCCTCGCGGCGATCCTCGTCGACGGACAGCCGAAGCTGGTCGGCCTCGTCAACGACGTCGGGGCGCCGTTCCGGCTCCTGACGCGGCTGCAGGCCTACATCGCCAGCAGCGTGCTCCTCGCCGCGGGCCGCTCGCTGGAGGCCGCCTCGGTGTCGATGGAGACCGATCTCGAGTCGGCGCGCCTGCTCCGCGAGGCGCAGCTCACCACGCTCGAGCAGCTGCCCGACCTCGACGCGGTCGGCACCGAGAACGACCTCGCCGCGCTCCAGGACATCATCGACACCAGCAACCTCGTCACCGAGCGTCAGATTCGCGAGCTCAACGCGCTCATCGAGGCGAAGCGGCGCGAGCTCGAGCTCAACCTCGCGCACGAGCGCGACCTGCAGGAACTCCGCGATCGGCGCGACCAGTGGCGGCTCGCGCTCATCGACGCGGCGCAGCTCGACTACGCGGTGCGCCAGGCAGAGGTCACCGTCCGGCAGCGCGAGCTCGCCTACGCGCAGGTCGTGCAGCGCGCCCAGCTCCTCGAGGGCCGCTACCGCTCGATGCTGCAGCGCTACGGCTCGTTGCAGGCGCTGCTCGGGAGCCCCGACGTGCTCTTCAGCTTCGCCGCGCGCATGGCCCGCGCCGAGAGTCGCATCGATCGCGCGCGCACCGCCCTCGAGGAATGGCTGGTGGCGCTCGAGTACTACGCGGTGCGACCCTTCGTCGATCAACGCCTGGCGATCCTCCTCGCGCGCAACCCCTCGCAGCTCGAGGCCATCGCCAACGAGTTCCTGCGCCTCCAGCGCGCGTGCGGGGGCCCGGTCACCGTCGAGACCGTCGAGCTCTCGCTCCGCGACGACCTGCTGGGCATGGGGTTCGACACCGCGAGCAGCACGGGGCCGGAGCGGCTGCGCGCGCTGCTCGCCCGCGCCGAGACGCCGATCAACCCGCGCACGCCGTTCTCGGCCACGCAGACCATCGGCGAGCGGCTCGCGTCAGGGCGCGCCTGGGCGGCCAGCTTCCCGCTGAGCATCTCGTCGTTCGCCAACCTCGGCCAGAGCTGCAACGCCAAGCTGGAGTCCGTCGCGGTGCAGCTGGTGGGCGCGGGCTTCCACGGCCAGCCGGTGGTGTCGCTCGTGTACGACGGCGGCGGGCAGCTGCGGTCGTGTCAGCCCGACATTCTCCCGCTGGTGCAGGCGCTCGGGCCGGGCCGCACCGCGTTCTCGGAGGTGACGTCGTTCAAGACCGCCGGGCGCACCGTGAATCCGCTCGCCGGCCTCGGCACCTTCGGGCCGCGCAGCACGTGGAACGCGACGCTCGAGGGCCTGCCGCTCGCCGCGGGCTACACGGTGGTCATCGATCGCGATCACCCGTCGAACGCCGATCAGCCGTGGGAGCAGCTCGAGGACGTGAAGCTGCAGCTCCGCTACTCGTACCAGGACGTCTTTCCCGAAGGGCAGTGCCAGTGAACGCCAACCGACTCGTCGTCACGCTCGTCTTCGCGTCATCGCTGGCGCTCGGCCAGGACACCAGCGCGGTGTACACCCGCACCAACCGCGCCGAGAGCAGCCTCGCGCTGCCGACCGCGCGGCTCCTCGACTGGGGCGCGTGGGAGGTGGCCGTCGGCTACCGCCACGACGGTGACGTGGTGCGCGCGACCGTCCCCTCCGGCGCGCTGCGGGGCGGCGCGCTCACCCAGGCGGTGCGGTGGATCGATCAGCGCGATCTCGCGTGGGTGCAGCTGGCCGTCGCGCCGCTCGCGCGGGTCGAGCTCGACGCGGCCCTGCCGGTGCTCCTCACCCAGAGCGTCAACCCCATCGATGGCCTCGCCACGCCGACCACGGCGCCCGGCCCGGGCGACGCCCGCTTCGGCATGCGCTTCGCGCTCCTCGAGCCGCAGGCCTTCGGGACGCGGGGCTTTCAGTGGGTGCTCCAGGGCGGCGTCACCGCGCCCACCGGGGCCGCCGCGGCTGCGTTCGGCGAGCCGATCGCCCGGGTCGACGCGTCCACCACGGTGACCTGGCAGACCGGCCTCGGCTCGGCCGTCACCGCCCACGCCGGCTACGAGCTCGGCCAGCCGCTGCTGGTCGGCGATCAACTCCTCGGGGCGCGCTTCGTCGGCGGCGCGTCCTACGTCCACCGCCTCGACGCGCTGCGGCTGAGCGTCGACGTGCTGTCCCACGTGAACACCGGCGCGACCGACGCGCAGCTCGCCCTGCAGCGCGCCACCCTCGAGCTGGTGGCGGGCGCGCGCTACGTCACCCGCGCCTTCTTCGCCGACCTCGGTCTCGGCGTGGCCCCCGTCGATTCCGGCATCACGCCGCGGTGGTTCGCCCAGCTCGCGCTCGGGGCGCGGGGCTTCTTCTTCGAGCCGAACAAGGCAGCGCCGACGCCCATCGACGGCGACGGCGACGGAGTGCTCGGAGAGGCCGATCGCTGCCCGAGCCAGGCCGAAGACGTCGACGGGTTCGAGGACGGCGACGGCTGCCCCGACTTCGACGACGATCGCGACGCGGTGCCTGACGTGCGCGACGCGTGCCCGCGCGCCGCCGAAGACGTCGACGGCGTGCAGGACGCCGACGGCTGCCCGGAGCGTGACGCCGACGCCGACGGGGTCGATGACGAAGCGGATCGCTGCCCGCTCGCACCGGAGGACTTCGACGGCTTCGAAGACGCCGATGGCTGCCCCGAGGCCGGCGCGGTCGACGGGCGGACGCGCTTCCGCTCGCTGTCCCTCGAGTCGGTGACGGTGTCCTTCGCCATCGGGAGCGCGACGCTCGACGAGGCCGCGCTCGCGCAGACGCGCACCGTGGCGCGCATGCTGCTCGAGACCGAAGGCGCGGTGACGCTGGTGGGGCACGCCGACGAGCAGGGGCCCGACTCGCGCAACGACGCGCTGTCGCTCGAGCGCGCCGAGGCGGTGAAGAAGGTGCTCCTCGAGGCCGGCGTGCGCGCCGAGCGCCTCACCACGCGCGGGGCGGGCAAGCGCGAGCCGCTCTCACCGGGAGACGGCTTCGGCCGCTCCCTCAACCGCAGCGTCACCTTCGAATGGAAGAAGTGAGGGCGGCGCTCGCGCGTCGCGCCCGCGAGCGGGTATGTCGCGGGCGTGCGTTGCCCTGCGCTCCTCGTTCTTCTTCTCGCTGCGTGTGGTGCCCCCGCGCTCGTTGATGGCGGCGTCGACGCGGGCCCTTTCGACGCAGGGCTGAGCGTCGATGCGGGCCTGCCTGACGCCGGCTCGACGACCGTGCTGCGCGTCACGTACCCCGCGGGCGCGCGTGCGCTCTTCGTTCGCGGTTCGCGGGCGCCGCTCTCGTGGGACGTCGGCGTGCCGATGCGCAAGGTCGACGACACCACGTGGACGTTGACCGTCCCCGACCTCGGAGGCGCGCTCGAGTGGAAGCCGCTGCTCGACGACGCGACCTGGGCGAAGGGGCCGAACTACCGGGCCGCGGTCGGCGAGACGGTCGAGATCGCGCCGCGCTTCTTCCGCGACACCGGCGAGTGGTCGGTGCGCTGGCAGTTCACCTCGACCGTGCTCGCCAACACGCGCGGGGTGTACGTGTACCTGCCGCCGACGTACCTCGAGAACACCGCCGCGCGGCTGCCGGTCGTCTACATGCACGACGGGCAGAACCTGTTCGACCCCGCGGCGGCCTTCGGCGGCGTCACCTGGCGCGTGCCACAGACGATGGACGCCGCGGCCCTCGACGGCCGCTTCCGCGAGGCGATCATCGTCGGGCCGGAGAACATGGGCGCTGACCGCATCGCCGAGTACACGCCGACGGCCGACCCGACGTACGACGGTGGGCGCGGCGACCTGTACCTCCGCATGCTCGTCGAGGAGCTCAAGCCGAAGGTCGATGCGGAGCTGCGCACGAAGCCCGGCCGCGAAGACACGGTGCTCATCGGCAGCTCGCTCGGCGGGTTGATCAGCAGCTACGCGGGCGTGCGCCGCCCTGACGTGTTCGGCGTCATCGGCGCGATGTCGCCCAGCGTGTGGTGGGACGGGCGGGTGCTGCTCACGATGATCCCCATGACGTCGTCACCGCGGCCGGTGCGGGTGTACGTCGACAGCGGCGGTCAGACCGACGGCCAGGCCGACACCGCAGACCTCGCCGCGGCGTACCGAGCGCTCGGCTACGTCGACGGGAGCACGCTGGAGTACGTGGTTCAGCCCGGCGCCGCGCACACCGAGTCGGCCTGGGCCTCGCGGTTGCCGCACGCCTTCGAGTTCCTCCTCGGCCCGGCGCGCTGACCGCCGCTCAGTGGAGCCCGAGCACCACGCGGCTCACCGCCACGAAGTGCGCCGCGGCGGCGAGCACCACGAAGGCGTGGAAGACCTCGTGGTAGCCGAACACGCGCGGCCACGGGTTGGGGTGCTTCGTCGCGTAGGCGACCGCGCCGAGCGAATAGAGGAGCCCGCCGCCGACGATCCACAGCACGGTGGTGGTGCCGAGCGTCGCGTTGAGCGCGGGGAGGAACGGCGCCGACAGCCACGCGAGCCCGAGCGCGAGGATCGCCGCCACCGGCTTGGGCGCGGTGATCCACACCAGCGCGCGGAGCACCCCGAGCGTCGCGCCCGCCCAGAGGATGGTGAGGAACGGGCGGCTCGACTCGGGAGGCAGCGCGAGGGCGATCGGCGTCACCGTGCCCGCGATGAGGATCATGATGAAGGCGTGATCGACCCGGCGCCACCACTGGCGCGCCTTCGGGCCCCACGTCGGGCGGTGGTACAGCGCGCTCACCGCGAACTGCCCGCACAGCGCGATCAGGTAGACCACCGAGCCCCAGAAGAGCTGCCCCTTCGCCTGCGTCAGGAGCCACACGCCCGCGGCGGCGGCGACGAAGAACGAGATCTGATGTGAGACTCCGCGGAGCCTCGGCTTGATCAGCGCTTCTGCCGTTGCGGTCGTTTCCATGCCTCCTCGTTAGTCTTCTTCGCGTCACGGCTTCGTCAGGAGCGCGCATGCGGGAGTGGGGCTTTCTGCTCAGGAACACGCTGCGGTTCTCGCTCCCCGCGTGGAAGCGCACGGTCTCGCTCGCCTCGCTGCGGGGCGAGCTCGACGCGCAGCGCCTCTCCGCGCTCGAGCGACGCTTCGAGCTCTCGAGCTGGGCGCGCCTCTGCAACGCGCAGGACTGGCGCGAGAGCCTCTACGTGCTCGACGTGCTGACGACGCACCTGCCGCGGTCGCTGCCCGAGGGCCGCGCGCTCGACGTCGGCAGCAAGAACGGCGCGTACCTGCCGGGGCTGGTCACGGCCGTGCCGCGCGCGTGGGACGCGGTCGAGCTCGATGCGCACCGACGCTACGCCTGGGGTTCGACCCGGCGCGTGTATGGCGAGCGCATGGCTGCCGCGTTCCCCGGCTGTCGGTTCATCGCCGGCGACGTGCGCACGCTCGACGGTCCCTGGGCGCTGGTGACGTGGTTCCTCCCGTTCCTCACCCCCGAGCCGCTCGCGGCCTGGGGGCTCCCGGCGCGCGCGCTCGCCCCTGAGGCGCTGCTTCGACACGTCGTCGCGCGCCTCGTGCCCGGCGGCGTGCTGCTCGTCGTCAACCAGGGCGAGCACGAGGCCGAGCTCCAGCAGGCGCTCTTCGACGAGCTCGGCCTGCAGCCGAAGGTGCTCGGGCGCATCGAGAGCCCGCTCTCTCCCTTCAAGAAGCCACGCTACGGCTTCATGCTTCGAGCTTCGCCTCGAGGTTGAGCTCCTCGTCGGTCAGCTCGGCGAGCTTCGCTTCGAGCAGGCTCACCTCGGCGCGCACTTCGAGCGTCTCGGCCTGCAGCTTCGAAAGACGCTCCGCGAGCGTCTCGAGCTCGGTGCCACGCTGCGCTTCGAGCTCGGCGCGGGCGCGGGCGAGCTGACCTCGCGTGGCGTCGAGCGCCTCATCGAGCTCCGAGCTCATCGGGCGGTCACCATGAAGTACATGAAGAGCGCGAAGAGGACGAAGACCGCGCCGACCGCCAGGTTGACCGTGGCCCTGGCGCTCAGGAGCGGTCGGTAGGGGGGCGGGTCGGGCTGCTGCATGAGCCGCGCGGGATCGTCGGCCACCTCGACGCGGTAGTAGCTCTGCGCGCCGTCCGTCCGCTCGTTGGGAATGAAGACCACGTCGCGCCGCGCGGCGCCGAGCGCCAGCAGCTCGTCCTCCTGGCGCTTCTGCTCCACGCGCTCGGCGAGGTGCTTCACGCGCTGCTTCCGCCGGTCCACCTCGGCCTCGAGCGATGCGAGCCTGGCGCGCTCCCCGTCCCGGGCCAGCTCGGCCGCCTTCACCGCTTCACGCATCGCGCGGAGCGCGCGCTCATGCTCCTCGCGACCGGTCGCCAGCGCTCGCCGCACCTTCGCCAGCTCGCCCTGGAGCCGCTCGAGCTCCTCGCGCTTTTCGCGCTCTCCGCCTCCGCCGCCCGGCTGCATCCGTTCCATGAAAAGGCAGTCTGTCAGGTCCGCCGCGCGCCCGCGTCTTCCGTTGCAGGTTGTCCGGCCCGAGAGGCCCTACACGCAAATTCCCTTCCAAGGACCGGGTCGCGGGTTCGAATCCCGTCGGGAGCACTTCGTACGCTCCCGTAGCTCAGTGGCAGAGCAGGTATTTCGCGGCTTCTCACCTCGGACGACCGAACTTTTCCGTTCGCGCGGCACGTTCCGCGAATGATCATTTGAAGTGATCAGCCGCTGGCTCTACATGCGCCGCCCATGCAGCACTCGGCAGGCATCATCGGCGCGTCGGGCTACTCGGGCATCGAGCTGACGCGGCTCGTCCTCCAGCACCCGCACCTCCAGCTCCGCTTCGTGACGTCCGACCGCTGGGTCGGGCAGACCATCGCGGCGAAGACCGCGCTCGCGTCGGAGCTCGCGTACGTCAGCAACGAGCAGGGCGTCGAGGCGGCGAAGGGCTGCGACGTGGTGTTCCTCGCGACCCCGGCCGAGACCTCGCTCGAGCTCGCCCCGAAGCTGCGCGCGCAGGGCGTCCGCGTGGTCGACCTCGCCGGCTCGTTCCGCCTGCAGGACCTCGCGAAGTACCCCGAGTACTACAAGTTCCAGCACTCGGCGCCGGCGCTGCTGAAGGAAGCGGTGTACGGCATGCCGGAATTGTTCCGCGAGCGCATCCGCGGCAGCCAGTTCGTCTCGAACCCGGGCTGCTACGCGACCGCCGCCGCGCTCTCGTGCGCGCCGCTGTTGAACGCGGGGCTCGTCGAGCCCGACTCCATCGTCATCTCCGCCGCGTCGGGCGTCTCCGGGGCCGGCCGCAAGGCCTCCGAGGAGTACACCTTCATGGAGATCGACTCCGACTTCCGCGCCTACAAGACGCTCAAGCACCAGCACGTGCCGGAGATCGAGCAGACGCTCGGGGTGAAGAAGCTGATCTTCACGCCGCACCTGCTGCCGATGAAGCGCGGCATCCTCAGCACGGCCGTCGCGCGCCTCAAGCCGGGCGTCACGCAGGCGCAGGTGAATGAGGCCTTCGTGCGCGCGTTCGGAACGGAGCCGATGATCAAGCTCCTGCCCTCTGCCGACGCGGTGCGCATCGCCGACGTGGTGAAGACGCCGTGGTGCCTCATCGGCGCCAGTTGCGACGCGACCCACGTGGTGAGCATCAGCGCCATCGACAACCTGCTCAAGGGCGCCGCGAGCCAGGCGATGCAGAACTGCAACCTGATGCTCGGCCACGCCGAGGGCGAGGGTCTGTCCTAGTCATGCCCGTCGCTCGCGGCTTCCTCTTCGCTGGCCTCCACTGCGGCATCAAGCCGTTCAAGAAGGATCTCGCGCTCGTCTTCAGCGAGACCCCGTGCACCGCCGCCGCGGCGCTGACCATCAACAAGGCGAAGGCCGCGCCGGTGCTGGACTGTGCGCGACGGCTGCCGATGGCGGGCGCGCGGGCGATCCTCGTCAACTCCGGCAACGCCAACGCGCTCACCGGGCAGGAAGGTCTCGACGACGTCGCCGAGCTGTGCGCCGCGACGGCGAAGGTGCTCGACGTGCCCGCCGAGGCGGTGCTCATGGCGTCGACGGGCGTCATCGGTCAGCGGCTGCCGAAGGCGAAGATCGTCGACGCGCTCCCGAAGCTCCGCGCGCAGCTCAAGGCCGCGCCCGAGTCGGCCGCCGAGGCGATCCTCACCACCGACACGCACATCAAGGTCGCCAGCCGCGCGGTGCGCCTCGGCCGCAAGGAAGGCCGCCTCACCGCCATCTGCAAGGGCAGCGGGATGATCGCCCCCCAGCTCGCGTCGACCATCGTGGTGGTGTGCACCGACGTCGCCATCTCGCAGGCGATGCTCCAGCGCGCGCTGGTCGACGCGATGGACGGCAGCTTCAACAACCTCACCGTCGACAACGACATGAGCACCAACGACGCGGTGCTCGCGCTCGCCAACGGCCAGCTCGGCAACCCGGAGATCGCCGAGGCCAACGGGGAATACGAGCAGTTCGCCGCGCAGCTTCAGTCGCTCGCCGTCGAGCTCGCGAAGGAGGTCGCCGGTGACGGCGAGGGCGCCACCAAGCTGCTCGAGGTGCGGGTGAGCGGGGCGCCCACGCGGGACATCGCGACCGACCTCGCGCGCAGCGTCGCCGGCAGCACGCTGGTGAAGGCCGCGGTGTTCGGCGCGGATCCGAACTGGGGGCGCATTCTCGCCACGGTCGGCGCGCGGTGCGGCTCGCAGCGCTTCGACGTCGACCCCACCGGGGCGAAGGTGACGGTGCAGGGCGTGGTGGTCTTCGATCGCAAGCCGACCTTCGACCCGACCATCCCTCCGCCGGCGGTGGCCAACAACGACGCCAACGAGGGGCCGTCGGTGCCCGGCCACCTCGGGCTGCGCGCGCGCATGCGCTCGCCGGAGATCCTCGTGGAGATCGATCTCCGCAGCGGCGAGGCGAGCAGCGTCGGCTGGGGCTGCGACCTCTCGTACGACTACGTGAAGATCAACGCCGACTACACCTCGCTCCTCGTGCCCACGGCCGACGGCAGCGTCGCGAAAGATGATCGGCTCACCAACTACTCACCGAAGTTCAAGGTGAACCTGGTCAAGGAGGCGCTGACCTACATCTCGCGCTTCGCCGACAAGCGGGTGGTGATCAAGCTCGGTCGCCAGGCGATGGGGAAGGACTCCATTCGCGCGTCGATCGTCGAAGACGTGAACCTCCTCCGGGCGGTGGGCATGGTGCCCATCCTCGTGCACGGCGAGAGCCCCGAGGGCCAGTCGAAGGGCGACTCGCACTCGAAGGAGATGATGGTCTCGGGCCAGACCAACACCGAGCTCGTCACGCTGCTCAACCGCACCGGGGTGCAGGCCATCGGGCTGTCGGGCATGGACGCCTCGTTCATGAAGGGGCGCCGCGTCGGCGAGGGGCTGCCGGGCGAGGTGGTGAGCGTCAACCGCGACCTCCTCGAGATGTTCCTCCAGCGCAACTACGTGCCGGTGGTCTCGCCGGTCGGCTTCCTCGACGACGGGAGCACCATTCCGCTCGAGCCCGACCAGGTCGCCAGCGAGATCGCCTTCACCGCGCGCGCCTCGAAGCTGGTGTACCTCATCGGCGGGCCGGGCTTCACCGAGCGCGACGAGCTGCTCGGCCAGCTCACCACCACCACGCTGCGCGAGAAGTCGGCGCGCGGCGTCTTCAACCGCAACCTCACCCGCAAGGCGAAGTGGGCCATCGCGGCTCTCGAGCGGGGCGTGGAACGCGTGCACGTCATCGACTGCCGCACCCCGCACTCGATCATCGCCGAGTTCTTCACCGACCAGGGCATCGGCTCGCTGGTCACCTCCGGATGACTCTCCAGTGAAAGGAAGTACGTCGTGACGCTCGCCAAGACCGAGGCCTCGGGTGGACCGGGCCTGCTCCCCGAAGTGATGGCCTTCTCCAGCTCGCTCGCGCTCGACAAGCAGCTGCTGCGCGAGGACCTCGTGGGCTCGATGGCGCACGTGACGATGCTCGGGCGGACCGGCGTCATCCCCGCCGCCGACGCGCGCGTCATCCGTGACGGGCTCATCGCGCTCTGGCAGCGCGCCGACGCCGGCACCCTCGCGCTCCCCGACGAAGAAGACGTGCACATGGCCGTCGAGGTCGAGCTCAACCGCACCATCGGCGGGCCCGCGGCGCTGCTCCACTCGGCGCGCAGCCGCAACGATCAGGTGGCGACCGATCTCCGCCTCCACGTGCGCGAGGTCGCGGCGGTGGCGCTCGAGCAGCTGACCGCCTTCATCGGCGAGCTGGTCGCCCGCGCCCGCGCCGAGAGAGACGTCATCCTCCCCTCGTACACCCACCGGCAGCGCGCGCAGCCGGTCTCGCTGGCCTACTGGCTCGGCTCGTACGGCGCGGCGTTCCTCCGCGACGCGCAGGCGCTCGCCTTCGTGCTCGAGCAGTGCCGCCTGCTCCCGCTCGGCGTGGGGGCGATCTCCGGCAGCTCGCTGGGCATCGATCGCGAGATCAGCCGGCAGCTCCTCGGCTTCGAGGGCGTCACCCTCAACGGCATGGACACCGTGGGCGATCGCGACTTCGCGCTCGACCTGCTCTACGCGACGGCGCGCTTCTTCGTGCACGCCAGCCGGCTGTCGACCGACCTCATCGACTTCACCACGCAGGAGTTCGGCTTCGCCTCGCTCTCGGGTGACATCTCGATGGGCAGCTCGATGATGCCGCAGAAGAAGAACCCCGACGTGTTCGAGCTGATCCGCGGGAAGTCGGGCAAGGCCATCGGCAACCTGATGGGCCTGCTCACCACCGTGAAGGGCCTGCCCGGCGGCTACAACCGCGACCTCCAGGAGGACCGCGCGTCGCTCCTCGAGACCGGCCCGCTGCTGCTCGGCTCGCTCTCGGTGCTGCGCCTCGCGCTGCCGCGCGTGACCTTCCACCCCGAGAAGTGCCGCGTCGGCGTCGAGGAAGGCTTCACCCAGGCGACCGATCTCGCCGAGGCGCTGGTGAAGAAGGGCATGCCCTTCCGCAAGGCGTACCAGGTGGTCGGCTCGCTCGTGCGGCGGGTGCAGGAAAAGGGGCTCACGCTGCGCCAGGCGACCGTCGAGCTCGCGCAGAGCATCGACCCCGCGCTCGACGCGCAGACCCTCGCGGTGCTCGAGCCCGCCGGGGCGGTGGCGCGCAAGGCGTCGGCGGGCAGCACCGGCCCCGCGGCCGTCGAGGCGACGCTCGGGGAGCTCGAGGCGCAGGCGAAGGGCCTGGGCGAGCGGGCGACGAAGGTGCCCCGCCTCGCGCAGCTGTTCTCGTCGATCTCCGGCTCGGCGCTGTAGGCGGTCAGGGCGCCGGCTCGGGGCCCCACAGCGCGTCGAGCTCGAGCTCGATGGCGTCGAAGGGGGCGACGCGCGCGCGCTCGCCCGCTTCCCAGGTGCCGAGGCGGGCGTAGTCGGCGCCGCTCAGCGCGTAGGCCTCGAGGGTTCGCCCGATGGGATCGATGAACCAGATCCATTGGACGCGCTCGCGCAGGTAGCACCGCCACTTCTTGACCCGGTCGAGGCGCACGGTCGACGGAGAGAGCACCTCGCACACCCAGTCGGGGGCGACGGTGAGGAAGGCCGCGTCGGCGGCAGTCTCCGCGAGCCGATCGCGTCGCCAGCCTGCGAGATCGGGGACCAGCACGTCGCGTTCGAGGTGGAGCTCCGGCTCGTCAAGGATGATCCACCCGCCCGGTCCCCCGCGGCCCCGGCCGAAGGGCCCGATGAGCTCGTAGCCCAGCTCCGAGGACACCCGACCGTGCGCGAACGCGGGACGAGGGAGCGCCCACAGTTCGCCATCGACGATCTGCCCGGTCCACCCCTCGGGGACCGAGTCCAGATCCTTCGACGTGGCGGGCGTGCGGCGGTACTCGCGCATGGGCGGATTCTCGCCGGTCTCGCGCGCGCGACGCCAGCGTGGCGGGCCGGCGCGCGGGTGGCGCTTGCCGCCCGGGCCCAAGTGCGACAAACGGACCTCCCACGCAGCGCGAAGGAGCCTCCCGTGCCGTCGAAGAAGCGCGACTTTCTCGAACTCACCGATCTGTCCCTCGACGAGCACCTCGGCCTCTTCCGCCGCGCCGCCGAGCTCAAGCGGGCGCGCCGCGAGCGCCGCGTGGTGCGCACCATGGCCGGCCGCACGCTGGTGATGATCTTCGAGAAGGCGTCGACCCGCACGCGCCTGTCGTTCGAGGCGGCGATGCTGCAGCTCGGCGGCACGTGCATCGATCTCTCCGCCGCCAACTCGCAGATGTCGCGCGGCGAGCCGCTGGCCGACACCGCGCGCGTCACCGGCCGCTACTGCGACGTGGTGATGATGCGCACCTTCGGTGACGCCCGCATCCAGGAGTTCGCCGCCCACTGCGACGTGCCGGTGATCAACGGCCTCACCGACGGCGGGCACCCGGTGCAGATCCTCACCGACCTCTTCACCATCGAGGAGAAGCTCGGCCCGGTGAAGGGCAAGACGCTCGCCTTCGTCGGCGACACCGGCAGCAACATGGGCCGCAGCTTCACCGTCGCCTCGCGGCTGTTCGACTTCCAGCTCAAGCTCGCCTCGCCGAAGGGCTACCACCCGGCCGACGACGTGGTGGGCCCGGCGAAGGGCCACGTGCACCTCCTGTCCGACCCGAAGGAGGCGGTGAAGGGCGCCGACGCGGTCATCACCGACGTGTGGACCTCGATGGGCCAGGAGGCCGAGGCGAAGCAGCGCCTCGCCGACCTCGGCGGCTACCAGGTCACCCCCGAGCTGATGAAGCTCGCGCAGCCGCACGCGGTCTTCCTCCACTGCCTGCCCGCGCACCGCGAGGAAGAGGTCACCGCCTCGGTCATCGACGGCCCGCAGTCGGTGGTGTGGGACGAGGCCGAGAACCGGCTCCACCTCCAGAAGGCCCTGCTCGAGTACATGGTGCGCGAGAACGAGAAGCGCCTGAGCTGAACCACCACCACGCAGAACGGAGAACCCGATGCGAACCCTGGTCGTCGTCGCCGTCGTCGTGCTGTCGTCGTGCGCCAGCCTGTTCCCCACCGTCGTGCCCGAAGCGCAGAACACCGAGTTCAAGGCGACGGGCGAGGTGCAGCTCTACAACCGCTCGGTCAGCTTCGACGACGTGCGCGTGCGCAGCCCGCACGTCAATCTCGCCAAGCGCACCGACGGCTCGTGGGGCGGCACCTTCGCGCAGCGCGCGCTCGACGTGACGGTCACCGACAAGAAGATCAGCGGCGTCGACTTCGTGCTCACCCGCGAGATGAGCGAGGGCAACAAGCTCGTCATCACCGGCCAGTTCCAGTCGCGCATCTACCGCTTCGAGCTCGATCACGAGCAGGCGATGATCCGCGGGCCCGCGCAGTCGATGAACTTCCCGGGCCGTCAGGTCGGCGACAAGGTCACCACCTACGGGCCGATGGGGAACTTCATGCTCCGCGGCGTCGCCGGCTCCGATGATCCGCCCTGGCCGCAGATCGGCTTCGCCCTCGTCGGCATGATGCAGTGAGTTTTCAGGTGGTTAGGGCCTGTTTCGGTCAGCAGCCCAACTGAAGTGCCGCACACGAAAAATCACCTCACCTCTCGGGAAGTGCCGTGGTAAGCGCGCGCCACTTTTCAGGTAGCCCCTCAGTCTCCAAAGGAACGATTCGATGCAGATCCGCGCCGACGAAGTGAGCCGCATTCTCCGCGAGCAGATCAAGGACTACGGCCAGCAGGTCACCGTCTCCGAGACCGGCACCGTGCTGACCGTCGGCGACGGTATCGCCCGCGTCTATGGCCTCGACAACTCGCAGTCGGGTGAGCTCGTCGAGTTCTCGAACGGCACCAAGGGCCTCGTGCTCAACCTCGAGGAGGACAACGTCGGCGTCGCGATCATGGGCGACTTCCTCCAGATCCGCGAGGGTGACACGGTCAAGCGCACGGGCCAGATCGCCCAGGTGCCGGTCGGCAAGGCGCTGCTCGGCCGCGTGGTCGACGCGCTCGGCAACCCCATCGACGGCAAGGGCCCGCTCGACACGAAGGACTTCCGCCGCATCGAGCTCAAGGCGCCCGGCATCGTGAAGCGCAAGGGCGTGCACGAGCCGATGCAGACCGGCATCAAGGCGCTCGACGCGCTGGTGCCCGTCGGCCGCGGCCAGCGCGAGCTGATCATCGGTGACCGCCAGACGGGCAAGACGGCCGTGGCGCTCGACGCGATCATCAACCAGCGCGGCCAGAACATGGTCTGCGTGTACGTGGCCATCGGTCAGAAGCAGTCGACCGTCGCGCAGGTGGTGGACAAGCTCACCAAGTACGGCGCGATGGAGTACACCATCGTCGTCGCCGCCTCGGCCGCCGACCCGGCGCCGATGCAGTTCTTCGCCCCCTACTCGGGCTGCGCGATGGGCGAGTACTTCCGCGACAACAAGCAGCACGCGCTCGTGGTGTACGACGACCTCTCGAAGCAGGCCGTCGCGTACCGCCAGCTCTCGCTGCTGCTGCGCCGCCCGCCCGGTCGTGAGGCGTACCCCGGCGACGTGTTCTACATCCACAGCCGCCTCCTCGAGCGCGCCGCGAAGCTGTCCGACCAGGAGGGCGCCGGCTCGCTGACCGCGCTGCCGATCATCGAGACGCAGGCCGGCGACGTGTCGGCGTACATCCCGACGAACGTCATCTCGATCACCGACGGGCAGATCTTCCTCGAGACCGACCTCTTCTTCGCGGGCATCCGCCCGGCGATCAACGTCGGCCTCTCGGTGTCGCGCGTCGGCTCGGCCGCGCAGATCAAGGCGATGAAGCAGGTCGCCGGCTCGATGAAGCTCGACCTCGCGCAGTACCGCGAGCTCGCCGCCTTCGCGCAGTTCGGCTCCGACCTCGACAAGGCCACGCAGGAGACGCTCGCCCGCGGCGCGCGCCTCACCGAGCTGCTCAAGCAGCCCCAGTACGAGCCGCTGCCGGTCGCGCGCCAGGTGATGCAGATCTACGCCGCCACCGACAAGAGCGACCCGGGCAAGCGCGGCTGGCTCCGCGAGATCCCCGTCTCGGACATCTCGCGCTGGGCGAAGGAGTTCCTCGAGTTCTGCGACGCGAAGTACCCCGGCCTCCAGAAGTCGATCGAGGAGAAGCGCGAGCTGACCAACGAGATCAAGGCCGAGCTCAACAAGGCGATCGGCGATTTCAACGCCGTGTTCGCCAAGACGCCCGGCGCGAAGATCTGAGCGTCACGTCAGCCTGACGCACTTCGCAGGGAGCGGACCTTCGGGACCGCTCCCTGTTTCATTTCTCGCGGCGCGCTCACTGCAGCTTGAAGCTCGCGACGCCGTCGAAGCTGCCGTACTGCTGGCGGTTGGTGAAGACCACCGCCTCGTCGGCCCCGCGCGGCACGCGACAGTCGAGCTGGAGCTCGGCGGCGTTGCTCGGCCCGCACTTCTCGGCGCCGATCGACACCATCACCCACACCCGCGCCGGGTTCTCGAGGCGCAGGGTGAAGGCGTCCGCCACGTCGACGATCGGGCCTGCCGGCGACCTGAGCACCAGGCCTTCGCGCGCGAGGCCCGGCCGGGCCAGCGGCTGCCGGAGGAACTGCGCGCGGCTGAGGGGCACGTCGCGGAGCTGCCACCGCACATCGTCGGGGAAGTGATCCAGCCCCGCGAGCTGCGGAGGGATGAAGAGGTAGTCGGTGCGGTAGGTGTCGACGCCGTCGGCGCGCACCGGGTCGTCCCACGTCGCGTCCAGGAGGTACCACGCGCCCGCGAGCTGCACGGCGTTCCAGGCGTGGCCCACCGGCGCCAGCTCGCCGTGCTCCTCGCGCACCTCGCCCGTCACGTAGACGATGCGATCGCCCGAGTGCCGGCCGAGCTCGACCAGCAGCCGCGCGTAGCCCTCGCAGACGCCGAGGCGCGTGTCGAACACGGTGCGCGCGTCCTGCGGCTTGCGCGGGCCCTTCACCGACGCCTCGTCGTAGCGCAGCCGCGTCACCACCCAGTCGTGGAGCGCCTTGACCCGCTGGAAGGGATCCGTCGTGCGCGCCGCGACGTACCGCGCCACCGCCTCCGGGCTCGTCTCGTCAGCCGCGGTCATCCCCGCCACGACGGGGTGCACCGTCTTCGCCCACGGCCACGTCGTCGCGCCGACCTGGAAGACCACGTCGTCGGTGGGCGCTGGCGGAGGCTCGGGCTGCTGCGGCTCTTCGCCCGGGGGCTCCTCGGGCTCGCCCGGCGGGGGCTCTGGAGGCGTGGGCGGAGCGGGGCGGGGATCGGGCCGACGCCACCGCGCGCCGCTGCCGAACTTCGTCGTCACCTCGAGCGGCCGCACGTCGTCGGGCACGGGCGTGCGCTCGTCTTCGGCGGTGCGGTACGGGTTGTCGCTGGCCGCGCGGTGGAGCCACTCGAGCCCCGACGCCGCGCTCACGAGCACCGCGCGCGCCTGGTCGACGCGGGCGCCGTCCCGCCCGTCGAGGAACCAGTCTCCCCGGGTCGCGAGCGCGGCGAAGGCGATCTTCGGCCACGCGACGAGGAGCGCCGCGAGGAACACGAGGTTGAGCACCACCGTGCGCAGCGCCACCCGCGTGCCCCAGGTCAGCGCGCGCTTCTTCGGCAGCAGCCGCGTCGCCCGCTTGAGCCGCGCGTAGAACGCGTCCGTCGCGCGCTTCTCCCACCACAGCGGCAGCACGGGGAACAGCAGCACGCCGCCGATGACGGCCAGCTCCGCCGGACCGCCGGCGTACGCGATGAGCGACGACGCGAGCCACACGCCGAGCGTCGTGATCGCCACCAGTGACGACACCGCGAGAAAGCGCAGCAAAGTGCCCCCATTCTCGTCGAACCAGGCCCACGGAAGCGCTGGCCTTTTCCGCCTCTCCGATTATGTGTCCGCCCATGCGACTCGTCTTTGCCGCCGCAACGCTCGCGCTGGCCCTCGCCGGCTGCGCCCTCCGTCCCCGCTACGCCGACTTCGTGACGCCGAAGACCGAGGGCAAGGAGCTCACCTTCGTGCTCCTCGACCCGGCGGCGAACCAGCCGATCGCCAACGCGAAGATCGAGGTGAGCGAGCTGAAGAACCGCATCATCGTCACCACCGCCGCCGACGGCACCTTCAAGCTGCCCGTCGAGAAGCGGTACCTCGACGAGAACCCGGTGCTCGTCGTCACCCTGCCGAAGGGCGTCAGCGAGTACCGCGTGGCGATCGCGCCTCCTCCCGCGCCGCCGGCGCCCGCACCGGTCGTTCCCGCCGAGCCCGCGCCCGCCGTCGAGGCCGACGCTGGCGTACCCGCGAATGGCTGAGCGCCTCTTTCGTCGAGACGAACCATGAGACTGCTGGTGGCTGCGGTGCTGTGCCTGGCGACGGTGGCGGCGGCGGCGGATTCAGAGGTGTTCCACGGCTGGTCGAAGGACGGCTCGTGGCTGGTCTACGAGCTGCGCGATCGCGACGAGCGCGTCGAGCTGTACTTCTGCCAGACGGATCAGGCGGTGAGCCCGACGTGGCCCGCGGTGCTCAACGGGATGGATCGCGAAGACGGCATGCTCTCGTGCGTGCGCTTCCTCGATCCGAACAAGGCGCCGTATCAGTGGAAGAACCAGCTCGTGCTGCCCGCGCCGGCGACGTCGCAGGCGGGCATCTCGATCCAGTCGGAGCTGGTGCCCGACGGCGAGACGCCGGGCTTCGTGCTCGTCGCCGGCGACAAGAAGCAGAGCTGCTACGCCTCGGCGACGCGCGAAGACTCGAAGCTCCAGAAGAGCTGGTTCCACCCGAGCTCCCGCTTCGTCGCGGTGATGATCGACGGCAACTTCCGCCACTGTGTCGTCACCCTCAAGGCGGCGCCCGGCAAGGGCGGCGGCAAGAAGAAGTAGTCAGCGCGCGCGGCCGTCGAGCCAGCGGAAGACGCGCTCTTCGGCCCAGAAGCGCGGGCGCCAGGCGGTGCCCGCGACCCAGCCCACGTGGCCTCCGCGCTCGGTGAGGTGCACCTCGAGCGCGGAGTTCCGCTCGACGCCGTCCGGCAGCGCAGGCGGGGCCAGCGCGTCGTCCTTCGACGAGAGCAGCAGCGTCGGCGTCGAGATGCGCTCGAGCAGCCCGGCCGCCGAGCAGTGCGCGTAGTAGTGCTCGGCCGACTCGAAGCCGAACAGCCGCGCGGTGACGAGGTGATCGAAGTCGCGCAGGCGGGTGGTGGCGGCGATCGCCTCCGCGTCGAGCGTGCCCGGGTGCTGCTTCGCCTTCGCGAGCGCCTTGGCCTTCATCGAAGGCAGGAAGTGGGCGAGGTAGCGGCGCGCGATGAAGTCGCCCGAGTCGAGGAAGCGCGCGCCGAGCTCGAGGCGGAAGGGCGTGGAGACCGCGGCCGCCGCCGACAGCCTCTCCGCGGCGCGATCGCGCGCGAGGAAGTTGAGCAGCACGCTGGCGCCGAGCGAGAAGCCGACCGCGAACACGCGCCCCTCGAGCTCGCGCACCAGCCACGAGAGATCGCGGTAGTCGCCCGACGAGTACGAGGCGGCCTGCCGGTTCGGCTCGCCGGAGCAGCTCCGCGCGTTGAGGGCGATCGCCGACCACCCGCGCTGCTGCGCGTGGTGCAGCATGAGGCGCATGTAGCCAGACTCGGAGCTGCCCTCGAGGCCGTGCAGCAGCACGAGCGTCGGCGCGCCCGGCCGCCCGTCGAGGAGATCGAGGTCGACGAAGTCCCCGTCGGGCGTCTCCCGGCGCTGGCGTCGCAGGGCGAGCCCGGGGCGCGGGCGGGCCCACACGCCGAAGAGCGACTGCGCGTGCGTCGACGCGAGGCCGAACGCGGGCTGGAAGAGATCGCCGGACAAGACGAAGCCGCCTCTCAACACGGCAGAGGCGGCTCCGAAAAGCTCTTCTTGTGGGCCGGTCTCCGCGGCATCACTGAAGCGAGCGCTTCAGAGGGTCACCGCGGAGATGGTCCCTGGTTTGTGACTTGCCAAGGCACCACCTCCTTTCTTCGCCCCGAGGGGCTCCGCACATCTTCGTCCATCGGCCACCACTCGCAAGGGAGCGGCTGTGCGTCCGGGTAGTAGAACGCGCTCATGAGCTCCTCGGACGGGTGGTCGCCGGAGACCTACGCGCGCTTCGCCTCGCATCGCACCGCGCCCTTCGAGGCGCTGCTCGAGCTGGTCTCGCCCTGTCCCGGCGGGTCGCTGCTCGACCTCGGCTGCGGCACGGGGGCGTTGACGACGCGGGCGCACGCGCGGCTGGGCGTGGCCAGCTCCCTCGGGCTCGACAGCTCCGCGGCGATGCTCGACGCGGGGCAGGGGACCGCGGGCGTCACGCTCGAGCGGCGCGAGCTCCCGCAGGAGCTGCCGGCCGACCGTCGGTTCGATCGCGTCCTCTCCAACTCCGCCTTCAACTGGCTGCCGGACCACCGCGCGCTGCTCCCGCGGGTGCTGGCGCTCGTCGCGCCGGGTGGGGAGCTCGCGGTGCAGATGCCGTCGAACCAGGGCACCCCGTTCTCCGACGCGGCGCTCGAGGCGGCGACGGCGTTCTCGCGCGAGCTCGACGGCTGGGTCTACCGCTCACCGGTCGAGCCGCCGGAGCTCTACGCGGAGCTGCTCGCGCGCGACGCGCGGGTGGTGAGCAGCCGCGTGGGCACCTGGTACTTCCCCCAGCTCCACCCGTCGGTCGACGGGCTGGTCGACTTCGCGCGCGGCGGGCTCCTGTCGGGCTACCGCGCGCGCCTGCCTGCGGGAGACTTCGAGCGCTTCTGCGCGGCCTACCGTGCCGGGCTCGCGCGCCGGCTCGGCGACGGCCCGGTCTTCTTCGCGTTCCGCCGGTTGTTCCTCTTCGCGAAGGTGGCCTGAGGGCCTCAGGGGGCTGGCTTCACCTTCGACTCGGGGAAGTAGCGCTGGAGGATGCCCTGCGCGTCGACCCCGCGCTCCGCGAGCGACTTCGCGCCGAGCTGACACAGGCCGACGCCGTGACCGAGCCCCGCGCCCTCGAGCCGCAGCGTGGTGTCGGTCTCGCTGGTGGTGAACTTCATGCTGCTCACCGCCTGCCAGCCGAACGCGCGCCCCACCTTCGAGAGGAACTGCTGACCCGACAGGCGCTTGCCGAACGCGCGCAGCTCCAGCACGCGGCCGCCCGCATCACGCCGCAGCGGCTCGAAGGCGGTGCCCGTCGGCGCCACGCCCAGCGCCTTCGCCAGCTCGTTCTTCTCGACCTCGAACTGCCACGCGAGCTCGGGGTTCGCGCAGCGGGGCGCCCCGCGCTCGACGTCGCTCACCGCCGAGCCGGCGGCCTTCTCGCCGAAGACGTCGAACGCGGTGCTGGTGTGCCCGCCGCAGGCCGAGGTGAAGAAGGCCGGCTGGAGCACGATGCCGCCGACGAGCAGCACCTGCTGCGCGGTCTTCTTCACCGCGGCCTTCGCCTCGGCGCTCTCGTCGGTCTGCCCGCGGTACACCTGGCAGTGGGCGAGGTCGCACAGGTGGTAGCGCGCGGTCGCGTGCCGCTCGCGCCCCGCGAGGGCGAAGGTGCGCGAGACGATGGCCTGGGCCTCGAGCGCGGCGGGCTTGCTGCCGTCGGCCTCCGCCTTCACCACCGACGGGAGGTAGTCCTCGACGTCGACCACGTTGATCAACCGGAGCAGGCCGCCCTCGAGCGAGACGCGCACCACCCCGGCGTAGCGGCGCTGCACGTCGCGCACCTTCACCGAGACGCCGTCGAACGCGACGAGCTGCGTGCAGTGGGCCTGGCCGGCCTTCACGTCGCGAACCGAGGCCTCCGCGTCGAGCTCGGTGCCCGCGAGCGGCTGGTCGTCACAGGTGAAGCGGGCCGCCGTGAGGTGCACCCGGGCCGGCGTCTCGCGCTCGAGCACGCGAACCTCGAGCGGGGCGGCGGTGAGCAGCAACGAGAGCAGCGCGCTCATGGCGTCGGCTCGCTTGCCAGCCGCCACTGCGGCCCCTCGAGGACGAGCTGGGCTCCCACTGCGCCCTGGCTCACGGCACCCTTCGCGTCGCGCTTCGCCTCGGGCAGGTGCTGCTTCGAGGTGAGCGTTCCCCACGCGATGACGGCCTTGTCCCGGGCGGTGCCGGGCCACGCCTCGAGCGCGGCGAGGTAGACCGGCTCGTCGTTCACCAGCAGCACGGCGCCTCCTTTGGCGTCGCGGGCGAGCCCGGCGAGGCGCACCCGCTTGCCGAGCAGCTTGCCGGGTGGCGTGGCGTCGCGCCTCGGCGTCGACGGCGCGCGGAGGTGCGGCGCGAGGAGCGACTGCGAGTGATCGTCGATCGACGGGCTGAGCAGCCCCTCGACCACCACGCGCGCGCCCACCAGCGGGGCCCAGCCGGCGGGCGGCTCGGCGTAGGTCACGTACACGGAGGTGTCGTCATCGAGGACTAGCGCGGTGCCCAGCCAGCGCTTCTTCCCCTTCTCGAGCGGGACACGCTCGAGCACGCCGACGACGGTCACCTGCTGGCCGAGGTGCTGCTGCACGAGCGCGGCGCTGGTGACTTCGGGCATCGGCGTTCCTCCGAGCACGGTTGCGACGATGAGTGCGATGCTCATGAGCCACCGAGCGAAGCACATGGCGACCCTCCGCACAGCCCGTCTCGTCCTGCGCGAATGGCGGGACGATGACCTCGCGCCCTTCGCCGCGCTCAACGGCGACCCCGAGGTGATGCGCCACTTCCCCTCGACGCTCGAGCGCGCCGAGAGCGACGCCCTCGCCGCGAGGCTCGGGGCGCTCGTCGCGCAGCAGGGCTGGGGGCTGTGGGCCGTGGAGCACGAGGGCGCCTTCGTGGGCTTCATCGGCCTCTCGCGGCCGCGCTTCACCGCGCCCTTCACGCCCTGCATCGAGCTGGGCTGGCGCCTCGCCCGTCACGCGCAGGGGCGCGGCCTCGCCACCGAAGGCGCCCGCGCCGCGCTCGGCTTCGCGCTCGAGCACCTGCCGGGCGAGCGGCTGGTCTCGTTCACCGTGCCGCAGAACACCGCGTCGCGGCGGGTGATGGAGAAGCTCGGCCTCACGCACGAGCCGGCGGACGACTTCGAGCACCCGCTGCTCCCCGAAGGACACCCGCTCCGGCGGCACGTGCTCTACCGCTGGCGGTGATCAGTCGACGAAGAAGTCCGGCGACGGCTCGGTGTCGGGGTCGACCTGGTACTTCTTGAAGTCGCTCACGCCGGCCGAGCGGAGGACCTCCTCGTCGAGGCAGAAGTTGCCGGTGAAGGCGCGATCGCGCGTGAGGATGAAGTGCGCGGCGTCGGCCATGATCTCCGGCGTGCGGCTGGCCTTCATCAGGAACTCGCCGCCCAGCATGTTCACCGCCGCGGTGGCGATGGTGGTGCGCGGCCAGAGCGCGTTGACGGCGACCTTGCCCTCGAACTCCGCGGCCATGCCCAGCACGCACATCGACATGCCGTACTTGGCGATGGTGTAGGCGACGTGGCCCTCGAACCAGCGCGGCTTGAGTGAGAGCGGCGGCGAGAGGTTGAGGATGTGCGGCGTGTGCTTCGACTGCAGCAGGTGCGGCAGGCAGGTCTGGCTGACGAGGAAGGTGCCGCGCGTGTTGACCTGGTTCATCAGGTCGTACTTCTTCATCGTCGTCTCGAGCGTCGGGGTGAGGCTGATCGCGCTCGCGTTGTTCACGCACACGTCGAGCCCGCCGAAGGTCTCGACCGTCTTCTTCACCGCCTCGTGCACCTGCGCCTCGTCGCGGATGTCGCACATCAGCGGCAGGGCCTTCCCGCCGGCGGCCTCGATGGCCTTCGCGGCGGTGTAGATGGTGCCCTCGAGCTTCGGGTGCGGCTCGGTGGTCTTCGCGGCGATGGCGACGTTGGCCCCGTCCCGGGCGGCCCGGAGCGCGATGGCGAGGCCGATGCCACGGCTTGCGCCGGTGATGAAGAGAGTGCGTCCAGCGAGAGTGCTCATGCGCGGGGAGGTAGCACAGCTTTCGCCCTCGCCCGTTCGGGGATTCGATCGGCCCTGGCTCCCCGGTAGAGTGGCCGGTGGTGCGCCTCCTCCCGCTCAGCGTGATCCTCGCGTCGGCCTGCCTGGCGCCTCCGCCGGCGCCGACGCTGGTCGGGGTCGAGCCGCGCCTGATCGACGGCAACGTCGGCGCGCCGCTGGTGCTCACCGGCACCGGCCTGCTGCCCACGGCCACGCTCGACTTCGATCGGCCCTCGGCGTCGGTCGTCTCGTCGAGCGCGGTCTCGGCGTGGCTGACCACGCAGGGCGGGGCGCGCGTCGACCTCGCGGACGTCGCCTGGGTGAGCGCCACGCAGGTCACCGCGCGCGTGCCCGCCGCCACGCCGGTCGGCACGTGGGATCTCCACCTCGTGGCGCCGCGGGGACAGGCGCTGTCGCTGCCTTCCGCGCTCGAGGTCTTCGACTGCACCGACGTCGATTGCTCGCAGCTCGATGCGGGCTTCGTCGACGGCGGCGCCGTCGCCTGCGCGGAGCTCAACTATCGCGACCGCGACCGCGACGGCTTCGGGTCGGGTCCCGCCTCGAGCACCTGCGGAGCCGGCTGGGTCCCCGTCGCTGGCGACTGCGACGACGGTGACGCGCTGATGCACCCGCAGGCCACCGAGGTCTGCAACGGGCTCGACGACGACTGTGATGGCGTGACGGACGAGTCCGCCTGCAGCGGCGGCTCGACCTGGACGAGCGACGCCAGCCTCCGGGGGAGGGGCGATCTCCTCGTCGCGGCCTCGTGGGCGCGAGGGCGGCTGTGGGCAGGCGGTGCCCGGCTCTTCGTGCGCCGGGGGGAAGGCATGTTCCCGGAGGTCGGCGCGGCCTGCCCGACGCGCATCGCCGCCCTCTGGCCAGAGCCGTCGGGCGAGGTCGAAGTGGCCGGCACCGTGGCCGACGTCGGCCACGTCGCGAGCCACACCACCGACGGTGTGCAGTGCCTCGGCGATCGACTGGTGGCCGAGCCCATCGTGGCCATGACCGGCTTCATGCTCGACGGCGGCGCGCTCTACGTCGGCGTGTCGGCGCGAGGGCAGCTCTTCCGGTGGGATCGCGGCGGCCTGCCGGTGCCCGGCCCGGTGAGCAACCTGCCGGCAGACGCGGTGGTGACGGATCTCCACGGCACCTCCCCCGAGCAGCTCTACGCCGTCGGCTCGGCAGTGCAGGGCAACCGGCGCTTCGCGGTCTGGCGGCTGGGCGCCGACGGCGGCTGGGTCGGCGAGCCGCTGGGCGATCTCGGCGATCCGAAGGGAGAGCTGAGCGGCGTCTGGGCGCTCGACTCCGAGGTGCTGGCGGTGGGCAAAGCCGGCCTCGTGTTGAGGAAGAGTGGCGGCGTCTGGCGGCGCGTCCCGTCGGACACGAACGCGGATCTCACGTCGGTGCGCGCGTTCTCGGGCGGGCGCTTCTACGTGAGCCAGGCTGACGGGCGCGTGCGTCGGCGGGCGCAGGGCGGTTGGCGAGAGGTGTTCCGCGCTGACCCGGCGGTGCGCCTCAACGACCTGTGCGGCACCGCCGAAGACGACCTGTGGGCGGTCGGCAACGACGGTGTGGTCGGGCGCGGCCCGCACTGACGCCTCTCAGGGCAGCGGCTGGAGCTCGAGGCGGTAGCGATCGACCACCTTGCGCGTGGTGCGCTCGACGGCCTGGCTCACGCGCCCGAGGCTGGTGCGCGCCAGCGAGCCGAGCCGACGCGCGCCGGTGAGGGGCTCGCGCGCGAGGCCGCGGAGCGCGTCGATCGCCGAGCGATGGAAGACGCGCGTGTACTCGGCGACGAAGCGCGACACCCGCACGTCCTCGCCCGAGAGGATGTCCATCGACGCGCGGCGCGAGCGCTCTGACGAGGCCCAGTAGTGGAACACGCCCGCCTGGAGCGCGCGGGTGCCCTCGTCCTCTCCGCGGAAGACCTCGTAGAGCGCGTCGGTGAAGAGCTCGCGCATGCGCACGAAGTCGTAGCGTCGCCGCTGGTACTCGTTGAGCGCGTCATCGCTCGGGCCGTGCTCGCCCACGAGCGCTGCGAGCGTGAGCACGTCGTTCATCGCGTTCGTCATGCCCGAGGCCGTCAGCGGGTGCGCGCAGCCGCCGGCGTCGCCGACCAGCACCACCCCGGGCGCGGCACACGCCGAGGTGCTCATCGAGTGGTTCGCCGCGCCCTCGAACGGGTGCTCGCGGAGCGCGGCGCACATCGCCTCGCGCAGCGGCGAAGGCACGGCCTCGGCGTAGCGGCGGGTGAGGAGCTCGACGATCGCCTCGCGGCCCTTCGCCGCGCCGAGCGGCACGTCGACGCAGAAGCGGACGCGGCCCTCGCCGAAGGGGTACGCGAGGATGGGCCCCGGCGCGCCGAGGAAGACGTGGCCGAGGCGCCCGTGCGGCAGCTCACCGGGGACGGCGAAGGCGATGGTGTGCGACAGCAGCGTGACCTGCGGCTCGAGCCCGAGCAGCGGGCGCAGCTTCGACTGCCGACCGTCGGCGACCACCACCAGCTCCGCGCGGTGCTCGCTCCCGTCGGCGAGGCGCACGCCGCGCACGCGCGCGCCCTCGCGCACGAAGTCGACCGTGCGCGCGCCGGTGCGCAGCTCGACGTTGCGTCGCGCCCCCACCTCGCGTCGGAGGGTGAGGACCATCTGGGGGTGATCGATGCCCAGCCCGGGGCCGTGGTCGTCTCCGTAGGCCAGCACCATCGCCGGATCGGCGGCCGCGCGGGTCACCGCGAAGCCGTGCACCGCGACGCCTCCAGCGGCGAACAGCGGCGCCGCGAGCTCGAGTGACGCGAGCGCCCGCACACCCCGCGGGTGGATGAGCTCGCCGCGGAACTGCGGAGCGGTGCCCTGCGCGGCCTCGAAGACGCGAACGCGTGCGCCCTTTCGTGCCAGCGCTGCGGCTGCTGCCAGACCGGTGAAGCCTCCACCGACCACGATGACGTCGTACGACATGTGCTGATGCCTCCGGGGGAAGACGCGGCCCCTTTCTCACCGGGAGGTGTCACCGGCAACCTCTCCCTCGCCGACGGGTGTCAGTGGAAGCGTGCGGCCGAAAGGAGCAGAGTCGAGGTGGTGGTGCGCAGCGAAGGAGGCGGTCCGGTGGACCTCGACGCTCTGCTCCTGAAGACGAGCCGCTCTCTGGCGCGCACGCTGCCGCTGTTGCCCGAGCCGACCGCGACCGAGATCTCGCTGGGCTGGCTGCTCTTCCGCGCGGCGGGCGTGTTCGAAGACGCGACCGACTGGAGCCGCGAGCGGCGGTTGGAGGGCCTCGAGCGGCTGGTGGAGCTGCTCGAGGCGCCGCTGCCGCAGCAGGGCGCCTTCGCCCTGGGGTTCGTGCTCTGGGTGAACCAGCAGCGGCCGGAGCGCGGTCTGGGCGGGGAGCTGCTCGACGCGATGCCTGCGTTGCTCGCGAAGGTGGCGACGCTGGCGCCCGCGGTGCGCGAGCTGGTGCTCAAGCACACCGCGCGCTCCGCCGAGGGCATGGCGCGCTTCGTGGCGAGGACCAACGGCAAGCTCGTCTTCTCGTCGGTGGCGGAGATCCGCGAGCACTGTCAGTCGATCGCCGGAGTGTTCGGCGAGCTGCTGACGCAGCTCCTCCTCCACGACTGCGCGGCGCTGCGTCACGACACCGCGAAGCTGCGCTCCTGCATGATCGCCTTCGGGGAAGGGCTCCGCCTGGTGCGGCTCCTTCGCTCGGTCGAGGCGGGGCGCGTGGTGCTCACCGAGTCGCTGCCGCGCGAGACCGTGGCGGCGCTCGCGCTCGAGGATCTCGATCGCGCGACGAGCTACGTGCGGGTGCTCCAGCAGAGCAGCGCGCCGCGCGGCTACCGGGTGTTCTGCGCCGCGACGTTGATGATCGGCTTTCGCACCCTCGCGACGCTCACCGCGCAGGCGGGCCGCAAGCCGACCGTCGAGGAGCTCGACCGCCTGGTGGCGCTCGCCGGGGAGGTGGCCGACGAGGAGAGCGACCTCCGCGCGCTCGCGCTGCGCTGATTCAGGTTGCGGCGCGGCTTCGTCCGACGCAGGTAGGCGCCCATGAGCTGGACGGCTGAAGACATGCCCTCGTTGGAGGGCCAGGTGTGGGTGGTGACGGGCGCGAACTCCGGGCTGGGGCTGGAGACCACGCGCGCGCTCGCCGCGAAGGGCGCGACGGTGGTGATGGCGTGCCGCGACCCGCAGCGTGCGGCCGCCGCCGCCGAGGACGTGCGTCGCACCGCGCCCGGCGCGCGGCTCGAGCTCCGGGCGCTCGACCTCGCCTCGCTCTCGTCGATCGCCGCCTTCGCCCGCGCGCTGCTCGCCGAGCGGCCGGAGCTGGACGGGCTCATCAACAACGCGGGCATCATGGCCATCCCCCGGCGCACCACGGCCGATGGGTTCGAGATGCAGCTCGGCACGAACCACCTCGGGCACTTCGCGCTCTCGCTGCAGCTGCTCGCGGGGCTCGAGCGGGCGAAGGCGCCGCGGCTGGTGAACGTCGCGTCGGCTGCCCACCGCTGGGGCACGATGAACTTCGACGACCTCATGGGCGAGCGCTCGTACTCGGCGTGGGGCGCCTACGGGCAGTCGAAGCTCGCGAACCTGCTCTTCACCTACGAGGCCTCGCGCCGTCTGGCGTCGAAGCACCGCACGCTCGTCGCCGCGGCGCACCCGGGCTACGCCTCGACCAACCTCCAGGGCGTCGGCGCGAAGATGACGGGCTCGGCGCTCGGTGCGTGGTTCATGGACACCGGCAACCGCGTGCTCGCGCAGTCGGCGGCCAGGGGCGCGCTGCCCACGCTGTTCGCCGCGACCGCGCCCGACGTGAAGTCGGGTGAGTACTTCGGGCCCGATGGCTTCCTCGAGCTCAAGGGCTCGCCTCGTCGCTGCGACTCGAACGCGAAGTCGAAGGACCCCGCGTCCGCGCGGCGGCTGTGGGAGATCTCGGAGCAGCTCACCGGCGTGCGGTTCTGATCAGCGTTCCCACGCGCCGAGGTCGACGCCCGTACCGGCGCGGCGCGGGTCGCCCGCGAGATCTCGTTCGCCCTCGAGGGGGGTTCCCCAGACAGCCGGGCAGGACCAGCCAGCGGGGCAGGCGAAGGGCGTGCCGCGATCGACGACCTGCCCATCGAGCGCCGAGACCGTGCGGAGATCGACCGCGCCGTCGGGAGGCAGGCCCGCGGTGACGAAGGTCGCGCTCGCCACGCCGCTGCGCTGGAGGTTGGTGGTCAGCGTCACGCCGCTCGTCGAGCCCGAGGTGAACTCGCCCGCCGCGTTGAACAGCACGTTGTTCTGCACGTGCGTCTCGGTCACGTGGAACTGCAGCTGAAGCTCGACGGTGTTCGCGTACAGGGTGTTGTGGAGCACCACGTCGTGATCGGCGTTGCCCACCGTCGCGTCGTAGCCACCGAGCGAGATGCCCGCCTGCGCGCTGAACCACACGGCGTTGTTGCGCACCATCACCCAGGCCGACGAGCGCCCCTGGTGCTCACTGGCCACCTCGATGCCGAGATCGCAGCCGTGAACCTGGTTGCGCTCGATGAGGAGCTGCTTGCCGCCGTCGACGTAGATGCCGTCGGCCGAGCGCTCGCCGTTGTAGGCCGGGTTCCGCGCGGAGGTGATGTTCCACACGCGGTTGCCCCGGATGACGCCGTTGCGCGCCTGATCGACCGCGCTCGGGGCAGTGCCCTCGAAGCCGATGGCGACGATGCCGATGTTGTCGTTGTCGTGGACCAGGTTCTCGCTCACCTCGAAGCCGTCGACGTTCCCGTTGATGCTCAACGACTCGCTGCAGCCGAGCGTGAGGTGATCGAGCTCGTTCCTTCGCACGATGACGTTCGTCCACGCCGTCGCGGCAGTGCCGTAGATCGCGAGGCCGAACGCGTTGCCGCCGTTGCCGTTGCACGAGCCCACGGTCGTGGCGATGTCGTGGATGTGGTTGTCCTCGAGCACGAGGTCCGTGCCGGCGCCGGTGACGAAGATGCCGAGCGGGACCGCGCTGCTCGTGCTGCGGAAGTTGCGGAGCTCCAACCCGCGGATCGTCACGTGGCTCCGCCCGTCGACGTCGATGAGGCCCTGCTGCCCGTTCGCGACGCTCAAGCCCGTTCCATCGATGATCGCCGTCTCTCCGGGGTACGCGCGCAGGAGCAGCGCCGTGTCGCCGTTCGCGATGCGCACCTTCTCGGCCCAGGTCCCCGCGCGGAGCGAGATCGTCGCCGGTGCAGTGCTCGCGACGTCGACGGCGTGCTGAATGGTGCGGAAGGGCGCGCTCTCCGTGCCCGGGTTCGTGTCCAGCCCTGAGGGCGCGACGAAGTACTCCGTCCCGATGGCGCCACCTCCGCCGCCCGTCGCGCCACCGCCGCCCGTCGCGCCGCCGCCGCCCGTCGCGCCACCGCCGCCGCCCGTCGCGCCACCGCCGCCGCCGGTCGCGGCTCCACCGCCCGTCGCTGTGCCTCCGCCTTCAGCGCCTCCGTCCGTGCTCGCGGCCGAGCCACTGCACGACATGGTGAGGACGAGCAGACCCAATCCGGCGAGGCGCATGACTTCGCACTCCACCACAGCTCACCAGCGGTCGCGCTGGAGGAACTCGGCGAGCGCCCACATCGGGAAGTAGTGGCGGTAGCAGTCGTAGTTGATGAGGCACGTGCGGTTGAACACGCCGACCATCGCCTCGCGTGGCCAGCTCCCGTCCTCGAGCTGGCGGCTGCACAGCCAGGCGACCGCGCGCTCGAGGGCCGCGCCGTCGCCGCAGCCCGCGCGGATGAGCGTCGAGAGCGCCCAGGCCGTCTGCGCCGCGTGCCCCTCGGCGCCGTCGAGCCAGCGTCGCTCGCGGCAGGCGTCGCCGTGCTCGCTCCAGCTCCCGTCGGGCCGCTGCTTGTCGAGGAGGAAGCGCACCGCGCGCTGCACCGCGGGATCTTCGCGTGACGCGCCAGCGGCGAGGAGCCCCGAGACGCCGAACCACGTGCCGTAGGTGAAGCACACCGCCCAGCTCCCCTCGAAGCTGCCGTCGGCGCGCTGGGCGCGGCGGAGGAAGTCGACGCCGCGGGCGATCGGCTCGTCGAGATCGAACTCTCCGGGGAAGCGGCGCTTCGCCTTGACGAGCGCCTGCAGGCACGCGCTCGTGCACTCGACGAAGCTGTAGTCGACCATGATGTCGCCGAAGACCTGCGACGGGTTGAGCGCCTCGAGCCACGCCCCGCCGCGCTGCGGCTCGTAGGTCGGCCAGCCGCCATCGGCGTTCTGCCACGAGAGGATGAGCCTCACCGCGTCGCGGAGCAGCGGCGGGGGGATCTCCTGCTCGAAGCGCCCCTCGAGGGCCAGCGCGCACTTGAGCCCCTCGGACGTACAGTCGGTGATCGGCCAGCCGTGCTTGCGATCGCTGAACGGCCAGCCGCCGCGGCTCGGGTGGCGGTAGTGCCGCTCGGCCTCCGGTACGTCATCGAGGATCTGGTTGTCGCGGAGGAAGTCGTACGCGCGCGAGAGCACCGGGCCGGTCTGTGACGCGGTGAGCGCGCCCACCGTCTCCGCGGCGAGCACCGCCTGCACGGCGAACGCCGAGTCCCACAGCTCGGCGTTGTTGTAGCCCTGCATCTTGAGGCCGTCGTGGCCGTCCCACAGGTAGGCCTCGTCGAACTTCGGCCAGCCGCGCTCGAAGTCGACGCGCCCTTCGGGGCCGCGGAAGTGATGCACGAACATGTTGAGCACCGCGTTGACCGGGCCGATGTCGAGATCGTTCGTCGCGGCGTCTTCGTGGCGGATCAGCCGGAGGCACTCGTCGAGCGCGCGCTTTCGCAGCAGCGGCGCGAGGCGCTCGAGGCCCACCTGCGCGAGGTTGACGCCGCGCAGCGCCGCGGTCGTCGGACGGTACGCGTCGGCGGGCGCGACGCGCTCGCGGTGGGCCGGCCAGTCGATGTGCGGGTACTCGCCCCGGTAGAGCTCCTTGCGCAGCTCGTCGAGCAGCGCGTCGGTCGGCGCGGTGGCCTTCACGCCGTACAGCCAGGCCATCGGCAGGTAGACCATGCGCGCGTGGCACCACATGCGCCGCGGGTGCAGGGGCGCGTCGTGCGGGAGCAGCCACAGCTCGGGCAGCAGTGGCACGAGGCCGCTCCACTCGTACAGCCCGAGGAGGCAGAGCGTGAACTTGCCCCACGACGCCGCGCCGAGCACGCCGCCGTTCGCGTGGATCCACGCCAGCAGCCGCTGGAGGCGCGCGTCGTCCGCGCCGACGCCGAGCAGGCGCAGCGCGACGTAGCCGAGCACCGAGGTGAACATCGAGCCGCTCGACGCCTCGGCGTGGAGCCCGATGCTCCCGTCGGCGCGCTGCACGTTGAAGAAGTACGTCACCATGCGCGCGCAGCGCTCGGGCGACGGCAGCCGGCGCGTCACGTACGCGAGCGCCACGTACATCGGCAGGAGGAACATCGGCCCGCCGTAATCGCTCGGCCAGCTGCCGCGGGGGCCCTGCAGGCGGGCGAGGTTTCCGAGGGCGCGCTCGAGCACGGTCTTCACGTCGGCCATGCGCGCGCGGATACCACGGGCCGTGACTTCTGCATCGCGCGGCGCGAGGGTGGCGGCATGCCTGCTTTCAGTCACGCGTTCCGGGCCCGCTGGGTCGACATGGATTACAACCAGCACATGCGCAACGCGGCGTACCTCGGGTGCGCCGAGGAGACGCGCATGCTCTTCCTCGAGGCCAACGGGTGGACGGTCGCCGACTTCAAGGCGGCGCAGGTCGGGCCGGTCGTCCTCGAGGACCGCGTGCTCTACAAGAAGGAGCTCTTCCTGCTCGAGCCGTTCCGGGTCGATCTCCAGGTCGCTGCGGCGACGGAGGACTTCTCGCGCTTCAAGGTGCGCAACCGCTTCTTCCGCGAGAGCGATGGCGCGCTCGCCGCGGTGGTGGACAGCTCGGTGGTCATCTTCGATCTCGTCGCGCGTCGCCCGGTGCCGCCTTCCGAGAAGCTCCTCGCGGTGTGGCAGGGCGCGGAGCGCTCGGAGGACTTCGAGGTCTGGCCGACGAAGAGTCGCTGAGCAGCGGGAAAGGGTCGACGGCGCGCGAGCGCAGCCAGCCGATGCGGTACACGCCGAAGTGGAGGTGCGGCGGCGTGGTGCGTGCGTTGCCGCTGTTGCCGACCGTGCCGAGCACCGTGCCCCGTTCGACCGGCGCGCCCACCCGCAGGCCGTCGGCCCAGGCGTCGAGGTGCGCGTAGTAGTAGAGCGCGGGCCCTTCGCCGAGCACCGTCACCACGCGGCCGCCGAGAGGATCGAGCCCGACGCGCCAGATCTCCCCGCGCGTCGCGGAGCGCACCGTCGTTCCCCTCGCGGCGAAGAGGTCGATGCCCTCATGGCGCCGGCCACCCGAGCGCGGGGCGTGCCACGACGAGCGCGCCTGCGCCTTGCGCAGCCCGTCCACCGGCATGTCGACGTGGCGCACGCGGCCATACCCGTGCGCGCGCGCCAGCAGGTGTGCGCGTGGCAGCGCACCCACGACGAGCGTCACGCACACCACGGCTGCGAGGGCGAACCACCACGCGCGTCGGCTCATGCCGCGCGGTGGTGCAACTCAGAAGCCGGCGCCGAGCTCGATGAAGAAGGTGCGCCCGTACTGCGGCACGCGGGTGAAGAAGATTTCCGAGAGCACCGGCAGCGAGTACCGCTGGTCGAGGAGGTTCTGCACGCCCGCGAAGTAGCGGATCGGCCCGTACTCGCCGGAGAGGCCCGCGTTGATGAGCAGCACCTCGCCGATACGCGACCCGTCGTCGGCGCGGCGGCCCGAGGCGTAGTTGGCCTGCCCGGCGAGGCGCACGTAGCCTTCCTTGATCGGCACCAGCGCGCGCAGCGAGGCCATGTGCATCGGGTACGAGGCGGTCGCTGCGTCAGCGCCGCCGAGGTACACGAACGAGTAGTTGGCCTCGACGAGCGTGAAGCGCCCCGGTTGCCAGCGCAGCTGCGCCTCGGCCCCCGTCGCGGTGAGCGGCGCGGTCGAGTTCGCGTACGAGTAGCACTGCACCGCGCCGCCGCCGCACAACGGTGGATCCTCCGACTCCTCGCGCAGCACCACGAGCTGGTTGATGAGGTTGAAGTACGCGCCCACGGTGGCGCGGAGCTCCGGCGTGAAGTCGTGCGAGTGCTCGGCCTCGACGGTGGTGATCAGCTCCGGGCGGGGCGGGGTGACGGGGGCGCGCTGCGTCGCGAAGTTGTCGTTGAAGTACGTCTCGTAGATGGTCGGCGCGCGGAAGGCGCGCCCGGCCACGAGCTTGGTGACGCCGCCCTGGTAGAGCCTCGCCACGACCGCGCCGCGGGGCGACAGCGCGACGTCGGGGAGGTCGAAGTACTTGTCGACGCGAATGCCGGCCTGGAGGAAGACGCGCTCGAAGAGCTGCCACTCGTCGAGCAGCGTGCCCGACAGCAGCACGCGGGTGTGCGCGTCGAGCGCGCTCGAGCCGACGGGCTGCTGCGAGACGAGCTGCCCCTGGCCCTCGAACGACGCGCTGAGGCGGTTGCCCGGGAAGAGCGTCACGCCCGCGCGGAGCTCGCCGCCGAACCAGTCGCCGTTGCCGGTGTCGGTGGTGCGCGGCGCGCGGTTGCCGTCACCGTCGAGCTGCGCGTACCAGCCGCGGTACCGGCTCGCGTCGTAGCTTGCGCGCGCGTTGAGGGTGACGCGCTCCCACGCCTTCTCGTAGCGCAGCTCGGCGAAGCCGCGGGCGTCGGTGTACTCGGTGCCGGGGACGCCGAAGGTGCTGCCGAGCGGCTGCGTGGGGATCTGCTTGCGACGCTGGTTGAGTTTGGCGACGAGCGTGAAGCCGTCGAACTCACCCCGCAACGAGACCGACGCCGAGCGCTCGCCGTCGAGGCCGTGCACCAGCGTGCCGCCGAGGTCGGTGAGCGGTGCGCCCTCCGCGAGGAACGCGCCCGCGCTGAGGAGGAGCGACCGGCCCTCGCGACCGAGGCTCCCGGTGACGCGGCCCTTCACGCCGTTCTGGCCACCGGCGCCGACCAGCGCCTCGACGTTCTTCTTCGCCCCCACGCGCGCGCGCGGCACCACGTTGATCACCCCGAAGAAGGCGCCGGTGCCGAAGAGCAGCGAGGCCGGTCCGCGGACGACCTCGATGCGCTCCACGGCCGAGAGATCGGGCTCGAAGTCCCTCGCGGCGAAGCCCTGACCGGCCCACACGTCGTTGATCGGGTGTCCGTCCCAGAGGATGAGGATGCGCGTGTTGAGATCGCCCGGCGGCTGGAAGCCGCGGATGCCGACGTAGGTGTAGACGCGATCGTCGGTGAAGAAGAAGCCGCGCACGGCCTGGAGCGCCTCGGGCAGCGTCTGCCAGCCGAAGGACCGCAGCTCCTCGCGCGTGATGACGGTCACCGAGGCGGGCGCCTGATCGACGGTGAGCTGCGACTTCGACGCCGCGCCGACGCGGGGCGGGGCGTAGCGGAGCTCGGCCTCGATGCGGGTCTCGCTGTCCTCCGCCACGTCGAGCTCGCGCACCAGCGGCGTCACCTCGTCGTTGGTGACCTCCAGCTGGTGGTGCCCGACCTCGAGGGTGAGCACGGTCGGAGTGAAGCCGACGTCGCGGCCGTCGACGCGCACCACCGAGTTCTCGCGGTTCGCCGTCACCACGACCTTGCCCGTCGGGCGCGGCTTCTCAGGCAGCGCCACCTTCGCGTTGACCAGCTCGTCGGCCTTCACCTCGAGCAGCAGCTGCTGCGGGAGGTGCCCCGGCGCCTGCACCACGAGGAGCTTCTGCCCGGGTGGCAGCGATAGCTCGACGGGCAGCCGGCCGAGCTCCGGCCCGTTCGCCGACTCACGCACCACCGCGCCCTCGGGCGTGCCGGTGAGGCTCACGCGGCCGACCACCGGCTCGAGCGTGACGGCCTGCTTCGTCTCGCGGCCGCGCGTCGCGGAGATCTTCACGTTCGCGGCGCGGAAGCCCGCCAGCTCGACGAGCAGCGTGTGCGCGCCCGGCGAGACGGCGAGCGTCTGCGGGGTGCGCCCGCGGCTGCCGAGATCCTTGCGGTCGACGTAGAGGTCGGCGCCCGGCGGCGTGGTGGTGACGCTCACCAGCGCCACGTGCGGCGCGAGCCGACCCAGCGCCTGCTTCACCTCGCGGCGATCGCCGTCAGGGAGCGAGGGATCGACGAACAGATCGTTCCAGTAGCGGTACGCCTCGTCGAAGCGATCGAGCGCCTCGTAGCAGCGCGCGATGTTGAAGAGCACGTTGCGGTTGGGGACGAGGCGGTACGAGAGGAAGTACGACGCCAGCGCGCCGTCGTAGTCGCGCTTCGCGTAGGCGCGGTTGCCGAGCTCGAACGCGACGTCGGCTTCGTCGGCGGTGTTGTCGGCCCACGCGGGGGCGCAGGCGACGAGCGCGAGGAGAAGAGCCAGGGAGCGCACGGGCTGCCGAGCCTACTCCGCCGGCACCGCCATGCACGGATTGAGCGTCAGCGGCAGAAGCGCGCCCACTCGTCGGGGATCGGGTGGCCCATGAGCTTCTCGGCGGCCGCGCGATCGAGGAGCACGAAGGTGAAGTCGCCGGTGAAGCACAGCTCGCCGAGCTGGCGCAGCTCGACGGTCGACTTCACGACGCGGCTCGACTTCTTCGTCAGCCGCGAGCGCGCCTCGAGCTCGACCCCGACGCGCACGCCCTTCGCCAGCCGCGCCTCGAAGTGGGTGGTGAAGCCGAACTTGCCGGTCTCGGCGAGCACCGCCCAGGCCGCCGTCTCGTCGGCGATCGTCGAGACGAGGCCGCCGTGCATCAGCCCCAGCGGCCCCTGGTGCTGCTTGCCGGGCACGAGGCGCGTCACCACGTCATCGCCGTCGAGCTCGAAGCGGAGCCGGAACCCCGCCGGATGGTCTGGGCTGCAGCCGAAGCACGGCTGACCGGGGCCGAAGAGCGAGCCATCGAGCGGCGACACGGCTGGAGTCATGCGCGCGCATGTAGCACCACAGGGTGAGGCGCGGTGTTCCAGAGCGGGTTACAGTGCGCGCCCCGTGTCGACCAACGTTCCAGACCTCAGCGGGAAGAAGATCGGCGAGTACGAGATCGTCGCCCGCGTCGGCGTCGGCGGAATGGGCGCGGTGTACGAGGGGCGCCAGCCGTTGATCGGCAAGCGCGTGGCGGTGAAGGTGCTGCTGCCGTCGCTGTCGAACGAGAAGGAGCTCGTCGAGCGCTTCCTCGCCGAGGCCCGCGCGGTGAACGAGATCCGTCACCGCGGCATCGTCGACATCTTCAGCTTCGGGCAGCTCCCCGACGGCGCGCACTACTTCGTGATGGAGTTCCTCGAGGGCGAGGCCTTCGACAAGATCATCAAGAAGCGCTCGCCGCTGCCGCTGGCCGAGGCGCTGGGCTGGGCCGACGAGATGCTCGACGCGCTCGACGCGGCGCACTCGGCGGGCATCATCCACCGCGACATCAAGCCGTCGAACCTGTTCCTGGTGAACACCGGGCGCGGGCGGCCGTACGTGAAGCTCCTCGACTTCGGCATCGCCAAGCTCGGCGCGATCCAGGGCGAGGCGACGCCGCAGACCCGCGCCTCGGTCATCCTCGGCACACCGGACTACATCAGCCCCGAGCAGGCGCGCGGCAAGCCGATCAGCCCGCAGACCGACCTCTACGCGCTGGGCTGCGTGCTCTTCGAGATGGTCACCGGCGAGCGGGTGTTCCGCGGTGAGAACACGCTGCAGACGATGTGGATGCACGTCGAGGACAGGCCGCCGGTGCCTTCGACGATTCGGCCCGACCTGCCGCCCGAGCTCGACAACCTCATCCTGTGGGCGCTCGAGAAGGAGCCAGCGGCGCGGCCTCCCTCCGCGGCCGCGATGCGCGAGCAGATCGAGTACATCCGCGCGACGTTCGTGCCGACCGCGCAGCTGTCGCCCCCGCCAGGCGGCGCCAACGCGTTCCGCAGCAGCAACACCCCGCCGCCTTCGGGCCGCACGCCGGTGGTGGGCGGAACGCCAGCGCCGCGCTCGGGAAGCCAGGCCCCGCTCAAGACGCCTTCGCCCGCGAGCCGCAGCGGCCAGCCCTCGCTCAAGACGCCGTCGCCCGGCAGTCGCAGCGGCGGCCAGGCGTCGCTCTCGGGGCGCACGCGCGCCGCTCCGCCGGAGACGCTCGCCGCACCCGACACGCGCCTCGCCCCGCTGACGGCGATGACCGGCGCCAGCCCCGCGGTCGAGGAAGAAGACGTTCAGCAGCGGGTCACCGACTCGACCGAGCTGCCGCCGAAGTCGAAGCTGCCGTGGATCCTCGCGGCCGTCGTCGGCGTGCTGGTGCTGGCGGCGATCGGCTTCGTCGTCATGCCCTCGTCGGGGGAGCCGTCGAACGAGCCCTCGCCCGTCGCCGTCGCCGAGCCGCTCGACGCCCGACCGCCGCCGGACACGAAGCCCGTCGATGCGAAGCCGCCACCCGAAGACGTGAAGCCGCCGGACGTGAAGCCCGAGGCCACGAAGCCGGTCGAGGTGAAGCCCGAAGACGCGAAGCCGGTGGAGGCGAAGCCCGAGGACGCGAAGCCGGTAGAGGCGAAGCCGACGGACACGAAGCCGACGGACACGAAGCCCGCCGACGTGAAGCCGAAGAAGGTCATCACCGCCGAGCAGCTCGCCATGCGGCTCAAGAAGATTGAAGGCGCGCTTGCGGCGCGAGAGGCAGAGACGGGCCAGAAGGACAACGTGCTCCGCCAGTTCGTCGAGCAGGCGCGCCGGCAGATCCAGAAGGCGTCCACCGAGGCCGAGCGCCGCGAGGCCTGGAGCTTCCTGGGCGACATCGAGTCTCAGCTCAAGCGCTGAACCCGAGTCCGCTTTTCGCGCAGAGGAGTAGTGTAGCGGCGTGCTCTCCCTGCTCCTGATTCAGCTGGCCGTCGCCCAGGCCCCCGAGGTGCGGACGCCCGTCGCGGTGGTCATCACCAGCAAGCGTCCGGGCGCCGAGGCCGTGGCGCCGAAGATCGCCCAGCGCGTGTTCGACTCGTTCAAGCGCGAGGCGGTCGGTGGGCTGCTCGACGACGCCGCCGCGACGAAAGAAGTGCAGTCCGCCGGCTTCTCGGATCCGAAGAGCTGCCAGGGTACCCGGGCGTGCCTGAGCAAGCTGGCGATCCTCCTCGGCGCGAAGGCGGTGGTCGTGGGCGTCGACGTGGGCAAGGTCGGCAAGACGCTCGCCATTCACCTCGAGGCCGTCGCCGCGGATCGCGACGAGTCTCTCGCGACGCTCGACGTGTCGTCTTCCCTCAACGGCTGGAGCGACGCCATGTCGGCGCCCATCGTCGTCTTCGTGCGCGACGTGAAGGCCGGCCTCGAGCTCAAGAAGAAGGTCGAGCCCCCGCCGCCGCCTCCTCCGCTGGAGGTCGCGAAGACCGACGTGCCGAAGAAGACCGACCTCGAGCCGCAGCCGCACGTCGACGCCACCAGCTCAATCGTCGAGAAGGACGCGGGCAAGCCGCCGAAGGTGGCCGCGTGGGCGGTCGCGGGCGGCGCGGTGGTGGCGGCCGGCGGCGCGGTGGCCTTCGGCATCATGTCTGCTGGCGCGAAGTCGCAATACGACGCGGCTCTGGTCGATCTCGGCAACGGCATGACCGGCTCGCGCCTGCCCGAAGATCAGGCGCGCGCGCTCGCCAACTCGGCGAACACCAACGCGGGCCTGGCGATCGGCGCCGGCGTGGTGAGCGCGGGCCTCACCGCCGTCGCGACGTGGCTGTTCCTCAAGGACTGATCAGCCGAGCTGCGACTGCAGCTCCTGCCAGCGCGCGTAGAGACGCTCGACCTCCGCGGTCGCTGCCTCGAGCTCGGCGGTGAGCGACGCCACCTCACCGGCCTTCGAGAAGATCTGCGGGTCGGCGAGGCGCGCCTCGAGGGCGCTCTTCTTCGTCTCGGCGGCCTCGATCGCCGCCTCCATCCCGTCGAGCTCGCGCTGGTCCTTGTACGAGAGCCTGCCGGGCGTCTTCTTCGGCTGCGCGGGCGCCTCGACCGCGGCGGGCTTCGGCGCGGGCTTCTCGGCGACCGCCTTCGGCTTGAGGCGCTGGTACATCGACCAGTTGCCCTCGTAGCGCGTGACGCGGCCATCGCCTTCGACCGCGAGCACCGAGGTGGCGACCTTGTCGAGGAAGTAGCGGTCGTGCGTCACCAGCAGCACCGCGCCGGGGAACTCGATGAGCTGGCGCTCGAGCACGTTGAGGGTGACGAGGTCGAGATCGTTCGTCGGCTCGTCGAGCACCAGCACGTTCGCGCCCTGGAGGAACAGCTTCGCGAGCAGCAGCCGGTTGCGCTCGCCACCCGACAGCGCGCTCACCTTCTGTTTCTGCATCGGCACGGGGAAGAGCAGGTCGTCGAGGTAGTCCGAGAGGCGCACCTTCCGGTCGCCGAGCATCACCCACTCGTCGTGCCACGCGTTCTCGGCGACCGTCGCGTCTTCGTCGAGCGTGAGCCGCTGTTGATCGAAGTAGGCCACCTTCGTCCGCGGGCCGAGGGTGACGGTGCCGCTCGCCGGCGGCAGCTCCCCGAGCAGCGTGCGCAGGAGCGTCGTCTTGCCCGCGCCGTTCGGCCCCACGATGCCGATGCGCTCGCCGGGCTGCACGATGACGCTCACGTCGTTGAAGATGGTGCGCTCGCCGAAGCGCTGCGCGACGCGCTTCGCCTCGATCACCGTCTGCGACAGGCGCGGCGCCGACACCATCTGCAGCTGCGGCACCTTCGGCCGCTGGAAGCCGCGCTCGGCGAGCAGCTTCTGCGCGCGCTCGATGCGCGCCTTCGACTTGGTGCGCCGGGCCTCGACGCCCTTGCGCAGCCACGCGACCTCCTGGGCGATCCACCGCTCGCGCTTGTGCTGGGCCTGCTCGGCGTGCTCGAGGCTGGCGTACTTCTGCTCGAGGTACGTCTCGTAGTTGCCGGGGTAGCTCACCAGCCCGCCGCCGCTCGCGCTGCCCGGCGGCTCGACCTCCACGATGCGCTCCACGAGGCCATCGAGGAAGTAGCGATCGTGCGTGACGAGCAGCATCGCGCCCTCGAAGGCGTCGAGCTCGTCTTCGAGCCACGCCACCGTCTCGGCGTCGAGGTGGTTGGTGGGCTCGTCGAGCATCAGCAGATCGGGTCGCGAGAGCAGGGCGCGCGCGATGGCGACGCGCTTGCGCAGCCCGCCCGAGAGCTCCGACACGGCGCGGTCCCAGTCCTTCACGCCGAGGCGGTCGAGCAGCTTCTTCGCCTCGTGCGCGGTGTCCCAGCCGCCGTGGCGCTCGATCTGCTCGGAGAGCTTCGACAGCTTCTCGAGCGTCTTCTCGTCGTGGGTCTGCTCGAGCTCGCGGCTGAGCTTCGCGTGCTCCTCGAGCGCGGCCTTGAGGGGCGCCTGGGCCACCTCGAGCTCCGAGCGCACGGTCGCGCCCTCGGGGAAGGTCGGCTCCTGCGGCAGCACGGTGACCCGCGCGCCGCGCTGGAGCTGCAGGAGGCCGGTGTCGGGCTTCACCTGCCCCGCGAGGATCTTCATCAGCGTCGACTTGCCGCAGCCGTTGACGCCGACGAGGCCGACGCGCTCCCCCTCCTCGATGACGAACTCGAGGTGCTCGAAGAGGGTTCGGCTCCCGAAGGACAGGGAGACATCGGCGGCGCGCAACAGCGTCATGGGGCGCGGCTTATGACATATCGGCTCGTCATGAACCCCGTCTTCAAGTCGCTCTCGAACCTGGCCCGCCCCAGCACGCTGCGCACGATGTGGAGCACCCTCAAGAACGTGCCCGGCGGTGGCGTGCTGCTCGGCCGCATCGTCGGTCGCCTCGCGCCGTACACCGGCACCATCCGCCCCGAGATCCTCGCGCTCGAGCCGGGCTTCGCGAAGGTGCGCATGGCCGATCGCCCCGCGGTGCGGAACCACCTGCGCTCGGTGCACGCCATCGCGCTACTCAACCTCGGCGAGGCGACCACCGGGCTCGCGGTGATGGGCACCATCCCCGACGACGCGCGCGGCATCATTACCCACCTCTCGATGGACTACCTGAAGAAGGCGCGCGGCACGCTCACGGGTGAGTGCTCGTGCCCGCCCATCACCTCCACCGAGCGGCGGGAGTACATCGTGACCGCGGATCTCAAGAATGAGGCAGGCGAGGTCGTCGCCCGCGCGACGGCGAAGTGGATGATCGGCCCCGCGAGCTGAGCGGAACCCGAAATCGTCCCCGCTGTCCGAGGCGGCATGGCCGAGCTCGACGTGCGACGGGAAGCGCTGTGTGTGCGAGTGCTCTGGGGTGAGCGGCGGCTGGCGACCCACCTCGTACGCGACGGGCAGGCGCTGGCGCTCGCGTCGAATGGAGAGCTGGCTCCCGCGGCGCCCGCCCTGCGCTTCGCCGCGAGTGACGGGCGCTTCACCCTCGACTTCCACGATGGCCTGACCGGCGAGCTGCTGCGCAACGGCGAGACGCCGCTGTCGCTCGGTGAGGCGGTGCACCGTGGCCTGGCAGAAGAGACCCCGAAGGGATGGACGCTCGGCCTCGGCCGCGCGGACGTGGTGCGGGTCAGCCGTGGCGCGGTGGAGATCGAGGCGCTCCGCGTGCTGGCCCCGCCGAAGGCGCGCGGCACCGCGGAGCCGGACTACCGCTTCCTCAACACGCTGCTGCTGTGCCTCGCGCTGTTCGGGGCGGTGGCGATGAACGCCGAGCTCCGCGTCGGCGATGAGCTCGAAGACGACGCGACCTCGGCCGAGCTCACGCGCATGCGCCGCATCATCGTGCAGACGCCGAAGCCCGAGCCGGTGAGGAAGCGGGTGCCGGAGCGGAGCGGCGACGAGCAGCGCGCCATCAAGCGCCTCGCGGCGGTGACCGAGGGGCGTCCGAGGTCCGTCGAACAGCCGCGCGCGAACCCCGGAGGCCTGGCGGCGCGTGAGCTGGTGGGGCGCATCTTCGGCGGACCGGGCGCGAGCGGCGTGCTCGGGCCGGGCGGCCTCGGGAAGGACCTCGCGGGCGCGCTCGGATCGGTGGTCGCCGTCAACGGCGATGGCAACGGCGGCTGGTCGCTCCGCGGCAACGGCGCGGGCGGGCCGAACGCCGGAGACCCGGTGCAGATCGGCGGCATCGCGCGCTCCGGCGTCGCCTCGCGCGAGGGCATCGGCCGGCTGTGCGCTGGCCCGGGACCGTGCAAGTCGAGCGCTCCTCCTCTGCCCGAGCCCGAGCCTCCGCTCGTCTGCTCGAACTGCATGGACAAGGAGCTCATCCGCAAGGTGATCGCGAGCCACCGAGATCAGATCCGCTACTGCTACGAGCTCGCGCTGCAGCAGGCGCCATCGCTCGCGGGGAAGGTGTCGGTGAAGTTCCTCGTGAACCCGGCGGGCAGCGTCGTCGCGGCGCAGGTCGAGCAGAACACCACCAACGCGCCGCTCGGAGAGTGCCTCGTGTCGCGCGTGCGCTCGTGGCAGTTCCCCGCGGCGAGGCTCGGCGCGGGCTACTCGGTCACGTACCCCTTCGTGTTCAAGCCGTCGGGGAGCTGATCAGAACGTCGGGCCCAGCGAGAGGCGCACCGTCGGCTGCACGCCGGGGCGATCCACCGGCGGCTGGCTGAGGCCGGGGAACACGATGACGTCGGCGTCGGTCGGTGTCGCGCCGAAGAAGGGCTGCTGGCTCCCGCGCTCGAGGCCGTACCAGGTGGTGAAGCCGAGCCCGACCGAGATCGCGAGGCTGCCCACGCGCCAGCCGTGTTGCAGCTGCAGCCCCGGCCCCATCATCACCAGCCCCTGCGCGGGCAGCGAGAAGACCGACGCGCGCGCGTCGAGCGAGAAGCCCTCGAAGGGCGAACCGCCGATGTAGTAGCGGAGCCCCGCGTCACCGCCGAGCTGCCCGAGCGGGCCGCCGCCCACGTTGGCGAACAGGCTCACTCCGCTCGCGAGGTGCAGATCGGCCTCGAGCCACAGCGTCAGCGCGAACCCGCTCAGCGGCGCGAAGAAGAGCGCGAGGCGCGCAGGCGGGAGCGGCGGAGGCGACGGCTTCGTGCGCGGTGCCCGCGGGGGCGTGAACTCGCTCGTCGCAGGCGGTGGCGTCGGCGGCGGCGGTGGCGCCGAGAGGTCGAGCGGCGGAGGCGGAGGCGGAGGTGGCTCCGCCCCGCTGACCTGCGGCGGGGTCGAGGTGAAGAACAGGCTCACGACGAGCGCGGACCACATGGGGCTGCAGGTTACGCACAGCTCCCGCACGGAAGGGGAGTTGATCGACGGAGTGAACTCCTGTTCAGTCTGCGCGTCATGCACGAGGCCCTCCGACCCTGCCACCCCGTCGTCCGCGAGTGGTTCCACGAGACGCTCGGTGAGCCGACGGAACCGCAGATCCGCGGTTGGCCGCTGATCCGCGAGGGGCGCGACGTGCTCATCGCCGCGCCGACGGGCTCGGGCAAGACGCTCACCGCGTTCCTCGCGTGCCTCGACGAGCTGTTCCGCGCCGGCGCCGAAGGGCGGCTGAGCGACGAGACGCAGGTGGTCTACGTGTCGCCGCTCAAGGCGCTGGGCAACGACGTGCAGAAGAACCTCCTCCTGCCGCTCGAGCAGCTCCGCGAGCGCGCGAAGGCGTCGGGGCTCGCGCTGCCGGAGATCCGCGTGATGGTGCGCTCGGGTGACACGCCGGCCACCGAGCGCGCGGCGATGGTGAAGAAGCCGCCGCACATCCTCATCACCACGCCCGAGTCGCTCTACCTCTACCTCACCGCGAACAAGAGCCGCGGCACGCTGACGGGCGTGCGCACGGTGGTGGTCGACGAGATCCACGCGCTGGCGCGTGACAAGCGCGGCTCGCACTTCGCGCTCTCGCTCGAGCGGCTCAAGGCGCTGTGCGGCCGCACTCCGCAGCTGATCGGCCTGTCGGCCACCACGCGTCCACTCGATCGGCTGGCGCACTACCTGGTCGGCGCTCCCCGCGAAGGCCGCGCGCCGTGCGAGGTGGTGCAGGTCGGGCATGTGCGCCCGTGGGAGCTCTGGCTCGAGACGCCCGACGACGAGCTCACCGCCGCCGCGACGAACGAGATGTGGGGGCAGATCTACGACCGCATGGTGGCGCTCTCGAAGGAGCACCGCACGATGCTGGTGTTCTCCAACACGCGGCGGCTCGCGGAGCGCGTGGCGCACGATCTCGGCGAGCGGCTGGGGCACGACGTGGTGGCCTCGCACCATGGCTCGATGGCGCGGGAGCTGCGCCTCGTGGCCGAGGAGCGCCTCAAGAAGGGCACGCTCAAGGTGATGGTCGCCACCGCGAGCCTCGAGCTCGGCCTCGACATCGGGTCGATCGATCTCGTGGTGCAGCTCGGCAGCCCCCGCAGCATCGCGGTGATGCTCCAGCGCCTCGGGCGCAGCGGCCACCACAAGTCGGCCATCTCGAAGGGCGTGCTCTTCGCGATGACGCGCGACGAGCTGGTGGAGTGCGCCGCGCTCCTCTCGGCCATCTCGCGGCGGAACCTCGACGCCGTGCGCATGCCCGACAAGCCGCTCGACGTGCTCGCGCAGCAGATCGTCGCCGAGGTCGCCGCGCAGGAGTGGAAGGAGGACGCGCTCTTCGAGGTGCTGCGCCGCGCGATGCCCTACGAGTCGCTCACCCGCGCGGAGTACGAGCAGGTGCTGCACCTCGTGAGCGAGGGCGTGGCGACGTCGCGCGGGCGCTCGCGCGTGCACGTGCACCGCGATCGCGTCAATGGGGTGCTCCGGCCGCGCGCCGGCGCCCGGCTGATGGCGCTGCAGAACGGCGGGGCGATCCCCGACCTCTTCACCTACGCCGTCATCGCCGAGCCCGAGGACAAGCAGGTGGGCACGCTCGACGAGGACTTCGCGGTCGAGTCGATGGCCGGCGACGTGTTCGTGCTCGGCAGCACGTCGTGGCGCATCCGCCGCATCACCGGCGGCGAGGTGCGCGTCGAGAACGCCCACGGCGCGCTGCCGAACATCCCCTTCTGGAACGGCGAGGCGCCCGCGCGCACCGACGAGCTCTCGGTCGAGGTCTCGCGGCTGCGTGAGGAGGTCGCCACCCGCGAGGACGCCCGCGACTGGCTCGAGCGCGAGCTGCGGCTCCCGGCGCACGCGGCCGAGCTCCTCGTGCGCTACGTGAAGACCGGCGCGGCGGCCCTCACCGCGGTGCCCTCACAGCAGACCGTCATCGCCGAGCGCTTCTTCGACGAGGCGGGCGGCATGCAGCTCATCATCCACGCCCCGTTCGGGGCCCGCATCAACCGCGCGTGGGGCATGGCGCTCCGGAAGTCGTTCTGTCGCGCGTTCGACTTCGAGCTGCAGGCGGCGGCGACCGACGACGGCATCCTGCTCTCGCTCGGCGAGCAGCACTCGTTCCCGCTGATGGACATCTTCGACTTCGTGTCGCCGAAGGCGGCCGAGCGGGTGCTGGCCCAGGCGGTGCTCCAGGCGCCGATGTTCGGCACCCGCTTCCGCTGGGCCGCCGGGCGCTCGCTCGCGCTGTCTCGTCTGCAGAACGGCAAGCGCGTGCCGCCGCCCATCCAGCGCGCGCGCGCGGAAGATCTGATCGCCGCCGTCTTCCCCGAGCAGGTCGGCTGCCAGGACAACCACGGAGGGCAGGAGCTCGAGCCGCCCGACCACCCGCTCGTCACCGAGACGATGAAGGACTGCCTCCGCGACCTGATGGACGTCGACGGCCTCGTCGCGGTGCTGGAGCGGATGAAGAAGGGCGAGATCCGCAAGGTGGCCGTCGACCTGCCCGAGCCCTCGGTGTTCGCCCACGCGCTGCTCAACTCGGCGCCGTACACCTTCCTCGATGACGCCCCGCTCGAAGAGCGACGCGCGCGCTCGGTCGCCGTGCGGCGCACGCTGCCGCCCTCCGACGCGGTGGCCTTCGGCGCGCTCGATCAGTCGGCCATCGACCAGGTGGTGTCGGAAGCGTCGCCCGACTACCGCGACGCGGAGGAGCTCCACGACGTGCTGCTCCAGCTCGGGCTCTTCCCCACGCCCGACCGCGCAGACCTCGTCGCCGAGCTCCGGCAGGCGCGCCGCGCCGGTGTGCTGGGCGCGTTCATGTACGCCGCCGAGCGGGTGCCGGTGATCCAGGCGCTGTTCCCCGAAGCCCGGCTCGAGCTGGCGCCGCTCGCGGGAGATCTGCCGCTCGAGCGCGAGGCGGCCGCGCGGCAGGTGGTGCGCGGATGGATGGAGGTGCTCGGGCCGGTGACCGTGCCGCAGCTCATGGGCCGCCTCGGTCTCGGGCGCTACGACGTGGAGGCCGCCCTCACGAAGCTCGAGTCGGTCGGCCAGGTGTTGCGCGGCACGTTCCGGCCGACCGCGACGCCGGAGGAGATCGAGTGGTGCGATCGCCGGCTCCTCCAGCGCATCCACCGGCTCACCGTGGGGCGCCTGCGCCGGGAGATCGAGCCGCTCTCGCAGCAGGACTTCATGCGCTTCCTCTTCCGGTGGCACCACGTCGACGCCGAGTCGCGGCTCCGCGGTCCCGGCGGGCTGGCGAAGCTCGCCTCCCTGCTCCAGGGCTGGGAAGCGCCGGCCGCGGCGTGGGAGCTGGAGCTCTTCCCCACGCGCATGAAGCAGTACGTCGGCGAGTGGCTGGAGGGCGCCTGCTTCAACGGCGACGTGGCGTGGGGGCGGTTGACGCTGAAGGAGCCGAAGCCGCTCCCCAACGTGCGGCGCGGCGCGGAGGTGACGCCGGTGGTCGCGCCGAAGCGCACCCTGCAGGGCCGGGCCGCGTCGATCACCTTCGCGCGGCGCGCCGACCTCGAGTGGCTGCTCCACGCCGCGCGCCCCGGGACCGTGCTCTCGGACGGGCCGCGCCCGTGGCCGACCGACCTCTCCGCCGCCGCGCTCGACGTGCTCAAGGTGCTCGAGCGGCGCGGCGCGTCGTTCTTCAACGAGCTCCAGCTGGGCGCGCGGCGCCTGCCGACCGAGGTCGAGGACGCGCTGTGGGAGCTGCTCTCGCGCGGCATCATCACCGCCGACGCGGTGCAGAACCTCCGGGTGCTGCAGTCGCCGAAGCTCCGCAAGCGCCGACGTGCGCTCCAGCGCGGCGGGCCGGGGCGCTGGTTCCTCCTGCAGCCCATGGAGCCGATGGAGCAGCCCTCGGTCGACGAGAAGCTCGCGTGGCTGTTCCTCCACCGCTACGGCGTGGTGTTCCGTGATCTCGTGGTGCGCGAGCCGCTCGCGCCGCCGTGGCGCGACCTGCTGCCGCTCTATCGCCGCTTCGAGGCGCGCGGCGAGGTGCGCGGTGGCCGCTTCGTGCACGGCTTCTCGGGCGAGCAGTTCGCCATGCCCGAGGCGCTCGAGATGGCCCGCGCGGTGCGGCGCGCGCCGCTCAGCGGAGAGACGGTGCGCATCGCGGGCGTCGATCCGCTCAACCTCACCGGCGTCGTCACGCCCGGCCCGCGCGTCGCGTCGATCCTCGGGCGCTCGGTGCTCTACGTCGATGGCGTGCCGAAGGGCGAGACCGAGGGCGCGAAGGAAGAAGACGAACAGCTCGATGCCTGAGGCGCCGCGGTCACTCGCGCGTCGCCGTGGCGACCAGCTGCCCGGGGACCTCGTCGCGCAGCTCAGCGAGGCCGAGCGCCATCAGCGTGTCTTCGCGGATCGCCCGCAGCATCAGCCGCGCCTCGAGGCGCCCCGGTGGCGCGCTCCACGCGCGTGACTCGCCATCGTGGAGGCTGCGCGAGACCACCTTCGTCGCGTCGGTGAGCAGCGAGACCTCCTTCCCGTCGCGCTCCAGTCGGGCGCCGAGCTCGATGACGCGGGGGAACTCGGTGCGCGCGCCGTCGGCGGAGGTGACGGTCACGTCGACCCACAGGTCGCGCAGGGAGAGCTGCCCGGTGGGGACGCCGTGCGCCGCGCCGTGGTTGGTGAGCCGGACCTCGCCGCTCGAAGTCACCTCGAGCTTCAGCGCTCTCGCGACGAGCGCCACCGCCGCCTCCTGGCCCGCTCGCCGCGCCTCCGGGCTCTGGCCCCACTTCGGCTCGAGCCCCGGGAAGCGGTGGTCGTCGAAGTGGCAGCTCGCGCACTCGTCCTCGCTGGCGCGCGAGCTCGCCCGATACTCGGTCAGCGTCTCCTCGACGAGGTGCGGCGTCTGCACCTCGTGGCAGGTGCCGCACAGGCTCGCCGACTCGAAGAACCCTCGCCGCGTCACCTCGTGCGGGGCGCGGCTGGCGTCACCGCGCGGGCCCGCGACCGGGACCGTGGTCTTCACCACGAGCGCGCCGTTCGCCTCGCCGCGGTTGCCGATGGCGAGGTGGCAGCTCGCACAGCCGATGGTCGCATCGCCGCCGTGGCCCGGTTGATGACAGGCGACACACTGTGCGCGGGCGGTCGCGCCCCAGGCCGCCTCCACGCGCGGGAGCAGGGCCTGGAACACCGGTGACGACGTGCTGCGCGCGTGCGCCGAGCCCTCCCAGTTCGCGAGCTGCTCGACGTGACAGCTCCCGCAGCTCCGGGCGTCGGTGTCTGCGAGCGGGCCTGCGCAGCCGACCAGCACGAGCGCCGATGCGAGGGCCGCGCGCATCACAGGAGGTGGAAGGTGAAGCCGAGCTGCGCCTGGCCGACGGCGAAAGGCTTCATCTCGTTGTCGACCGCGCCGGTCCAGCCCTGGAGGGCGCGATCGTGGCCCATCCACGCGACGCCCTTGCCCTCGACGAAGAACGAGAGGCGGCTGTGGAGCGCGAGCTCGAGCCCCGCCCCGGCGTGCGCGCCGATGAGCACGTCGTCGGCGCGTGGCGCCTGCGGGTTCGTCGGCTCGATGTAGCTCAGGACGAAGCACATCCCGAGGAGCGGCCGCACGCGCACGACGTTCCCGAAGCGGAAGGGGACGAAGAGGTTGAAGCCGAACGGGTGGTCGTGGCGCAGCCCCGCGGGCGACGAGACGAGGAGCGCTTCGCCGAAGAGGTCGAGGCCGAGCCAGCTCAAGGCCTCGATGCGAATGCGGCCACCGACGCCCGCGCCGCCGTAGGCTCCATGCCAGCCCGTCGCGTAGGCGCCGATGCCGAAGGTGTGGTCGAACGGGCTCATCGCGTGCGCGCGGCGGAGGGTGGTCGTCTCGTCAGCCAGCGCGTGCATCGCGCCGAGCATCGTCACCAGGGCCAGGAGTCGGGCGGTCATGCCGCTCCTGTCTCCGGGGTCTGCGTGGGCGTTCATCGATTTCGCGCGTGGATCGCTTTCCGCGCGCGCGGCAACGAAGGGGAATTCGAGGTGTGACGTGGTAGCGAGGCGTCATGGAACTCGTGTGGGACACCCTGGGCTTCGCGGCGAAGGGCTTCATCGTCTTCCTCACCGTCGTCGCCAGCGTCGGCGCGGTGGTGCTCATCACCCGACGTCGCCAGCGCCACGTGCCGCGCATCGAGGTCAAGCCGCTCGACCGCCGCTTCGAGGCGCTCGGCGACGCCCTGCGCGAGGAGATCCTCGAGCCGAAGGAGCTCAAGTCCCTCCTCAAGGCGCGCAAGAAGCAGGAGGAGGCGTCGGAGCAGAAGAAGCACCGGCTGTTCGTGCTCGACTTCGAGGGCGACCTGCTCGCGACTGCGGTGACGAGCCTGCGAGATGAGCTGAGCGCGGTGATCGCCGTCGCGACCGCCGAGGACGAAGTGGTGGTACGGCTCGAGAGCCCCGGCGGCTCGGTGGCCCACTATGGGCTCGCGGCCGCGCAGCTCGCTCGGCTCAAGGAGCGCAAGGTGAAGCTCACCGTCTGCATCGACCGCGTCGCGGCCAGCGGCGGCTACATGATGGCGTGCGTCGCGGACCGCATCCTCGCGGCGCCGTTCGCCATCGTCGGCTCCATCGGCGTGGTGGCGCAGGTACCGAACGTTCACCGTCTGCTGAAGAAGCACGACATCGACTACGACGAGATGACCGCCGGTGAGTTCAAGCGCACGGTGAGCGTCTTCGCGGAGATCACCGACAAGGGCCGCGCGAAGTTCACCGAGCAGCTCGAAGAGACGCACGGCCTGTTCAAGGACTTCGTGAAGACGCAGCGCCCCTCGCTCGACGTCGACCAGGTCGCGACCGGCGAGTACTGGCTCGCGAAGCGCGGCCTCGAGCTCGGGCTGGTCGATCAGCTCGCGACCTCCGACGAATACCTGCTGTCTCGCGTCGCCGACGCCCGCTTGTTTCAGGTGCGCTACGTGCCCGAGGACGGGTGGCGACGGCGGCTCGCTCGCGTCGGGGCGGACCTCCTCGAGCGCCTCACGCTCACCTTGCTGACCCGACTCAAGGCGCTCGAGCTGAGCTGACCAACGTGACGCGTCAGGTCCGTGACGCGCGGGGCTCCGCACTGGGGGAAGCGCATCGTTCGAGCGTTACCTGATCAGCGTGGGGCGCTCCGTCGAAGAGCTCGAGAGGCTGCTGAAGTCCGCGGAAGCGCGGGCGGCTGAGCTCCAGGCCTGGGCGGACTCCTCGGAAGCCGAGGCCGAGCAGCTTCGCGCGCGCGTCGCGACGTTGGAGATGTCACCTGGCGCCTCGGCGGCGAAGCCGGATCCGCGGCTGGCGGAGCTGCAGGCCTGGGCAGATTCGGCGGAAGCGGAGGCTGAGCAGCTGCGCGCACGCGTTGGCGAGCTCGAGTCGAAGCTGGCTACCTCCGTCGGAGCGGCAGACACGGCGGAGCAGCTGCGTGCGCGCGTCGCCGAGCTCGAGGCGAAGCAGGCGCCGCAGGCCACGTCAGCGAAGCCGGACCCGCGGCTTGCCGAACTGCAGGCGTGGGCTGACTCGGCGGAAGCTGAGGCGGAGCAGCTGCGCGCGCGTGTCGCGGAACTTGAAGCGAAGCAAGCTCCGCAGGCCACGTCAGCGAAGCCGGACCCGCGGCTGGCGGAGCTGCAGGCGTGGGCTGACTCGGCGGAAGCTGAGGCGGAGCAGCTGCGTGCGCGCGTCGCCGAGCTCGAGGCGAAGCAGGCGCCGCAGGCCACGTCAGCGAAGCCGGACCCGCGGCTGGCGGAGCTGCAGGCGTGGGCTGACTCGGCGGAGGCGGAGGCCGACCA